>NZ_BAFR01000014.1 GCF_000308435.1 Nocardia araoensis NBRC 100135
CCTCTCTACTGCCCGCTCTTGCGCGCCGCGAGATCGTCGTCGAACCGGGCGCGGATCTCGTCGGCGACTCCGGCGAGGTTGAGTTCGAAGGTGAATCCCTGCTCGTACCGGTAGCTGCGGTGCACGTCCTGCACGTCGATGCCGTTCAGCGCACGTTTGGCCGCCCGGATCACCCGGCCGTCCTTGGCCGCAATGTTCTTGGCCAGCTCCAAGGCGGCGGCGTCGAGTTCGGCGCGCGGCACCACCTGGTACACCGAGCCGTAGTGGTGCAGCTGCTGGGCGGTGATGGTGCTCGCGGTGTAGAACAGCGCGCGCATCAGGTGCTGGGGCACCAGCCGGGCGAGGTGGGTGGCCGCGCCGAGCGCGCCGCGATCGACCTCGGGCAGCCCGAAGGTGGCGTCGTCGGAGGCGATCACGACATCCGCGTTGCCCACCAGGCCGATGCCGCCGCCCAGGCAGAAGCCCTGCACCACCGCGATCACCGGCACCTGGCACTCGTACACCGCCGCGAACGCCTCGAAGCAGCCGTGATTGGCGTCGATCAGCGCCTGATGGCCCGGCTTGCTCTGGATCTCCTTGATATCCACGCCCGCGTTGAAGCCGCGGTTCTCCGCCCGCAGCACCACCACCTTGGTGTCCGGGTCGCGGCCCGCGGCGCGCACTTCGTCGGCGATGGCGAACCAACCGTCGGTAGGGATGGCGTTGACCGGCGGATAGTCGACCGTGACCACGCTGATGCCGGTCGATTCGGAGTGGCGGTTGATCCCCATGGCAAGTCCCATCGTGTGCGCATTGGCAAAGCAAGCAGTTGCTTGGTAGGTTAGCACGGTGCCACTCGAAATCGATCTGTCCGGCCGCGTCGTTCTGGTGACGGGCGGTGTTCGCGGTGTCGGCGCGGGCGTGAGCAAGGCGTTCCTGGCCGCGGGTGCGACCGTGGTGGCATGCGCGCGGCGACCGGCCGACGCGCCCGTCGAAGTCGACGGCCGCGCGATCGACTACGTGCCGTGCGATGTGCGGGACGAGGACGCGGTGCACGCGCTGGTCGACACGATCACCGAGCGCCACGGCCGCCTCGACCATCTGGTCAACAACGCGGGCGGCGCTCCGTTCGCACTCGCCGCCGACGCGAGCAAGAACTTCCACACCAAGATCGTCGAGCTGAACCTGCTCGCTCCGCTGCTGCTGGCGCAGGTCGCCAACGCGGTGATGCAGCGGCAGGACGAGGGCGGCTCGATCGTGAACATCTCCAGCGTCAGCGGGCATCGTCCGTCGCCGGGTACCGCCGCCTACGGCGCGGCGAAAGCGGGCATGGACAGTCTCACCGGCTCGCTCGCCGTCGAGTGGGCGCCCAAGGTACGGGTGAACTCGCTGGTGGTGGGACCGGTCGACACCGAGCTGAGCCGACTGCACTACGGCGATCAGGACGGCGTCGACGCGGTGGGCCGGACCATTCCGCTCGGTCGCATGGCCCGTCCCGAGGACGTCGGCCGCTGCGCCGTCTTCCTGGCCTCGCCGCTGGCCGCCTACGTCAGCGGCGCGACCCTGCTGGTGCACGGCGGCGGCGAACGGCCCGCCTTCCTCGCCGCCTCCAACGCCGACCAGCAGTCCTGAACAAGACCGGACACGAAGAAGGACACATATGGACACCGAGCAGATCTGCGCCGGGCGCGTCGTCATCGTCACCGGCGCGGGCCGGGGCATCGGCCGCGCGCACGCCCTCGCCTTCGCCGCGGCGGGCGCGAGCGTTGTGGTCAACGACATCGGTTCGACGCTCGACGGCGCGGCCACCGCGGAAACGCCCGCCGCGCAGGTGGTTGCCGAGATCGAGGCGTCGGGCGGCCGAGCGGTGGCCAACGGCGACGACGTCGCCGACTGGGAAGGCGCCCGCAGGCTCGTCCACCAGGCCGTCGACACCTTCGGCAAGCTGGACGTACTGGTCAACAACGCCGGTTTCGTGCGTGACCGGATGCTGGTCAACCTCAGCGAGGACGAGTGGGACGCGGTGGTCCGCGTGCACCTGAAGGGCCACTTCGCCACCATGCGGCACGCGATCGAATACTGGCGTGCGGAGACCAAGGCGGGCCGTCCGGTCGACGGACGGATCATCAACACCAGTTCCGGCGCCGGTCTGCAGGGCAGCGTCGGCCAGAGCAATTACGGCGCGGCCAAGGCGGGCATCGCGGGCCTGACGCTGACCGCCGCCGCCGAATTCGCCCGCTACGGCGTGACGGTGAACGCGATCGCCCCGTCCGCGCGGACCAGGATGACCGAGACGGTGTTCGCCGACATGATGGCCGCGCCGGAGAGCGGCTTCGACGCGATGGCGCCGGAGAACGTGTCACCGCTGGTCGTGTGGCTGGGCAGCGCGCAGTCGGCGGCGGTGACCGGGCGGGTGTTCGAGGTGGAGGGCGGCAAGGTGGCGCTGGCCGACGGATGGCGGCACGGTGTGCCCGTCGACCGCGGCGCCCGCTGGGATCCGGCCGAGCTCGGACCCGTCGTGGCCGATCTGATCGCCAAAGCGACTCCGCCGGAGCCGGTGTACGGGGCCTGATCGGCCCCGACCCCTTCGGGGGGCGTGTACGCGGACGGGGGTTTAGTATGGGCACCCATCCGTTGGGAAGTCCCGTGTGAGAGTGGCGACCGGGCACTGAACTGCGCTTCGACTGACGAGGGGAAGGCTCGGCGCATGGGAGTAGGTCGCGCGTTCGGTGTGCTGTCCGCACCCGGCGGTTCCGCGCTGCTCGGCGGCCCCGCTTGCGCCGACGCGCCATCGTTTTGCCCAACGTGTGTGGCAACTCCCGCTCCGCACTATGACACCGGCGATTCCTGGCTTCCACTGACCGTGCTGGGACAGCCCTCGGAGGTCGGTGCGGTGCAGGCCCGGCCGACCGCCGGGACGGCATCGGCCGCAGCGGATTCCGCGGCCGCCGGTTCGCGCTCACCGGAATGGGCACGGCGGCGTCGGGGTCCTTGCTGTGGTCGGCGGGTGCTGCGGGTGACGGGTACGAAACTGCCCCCGAACCAGGCGCGTCCGGACCGGCCGTTGTCGGCGGGCCCGCCCCGGCGACCCGACGCCGCGAGTACCGGCTCTACTGTCCTCAGTTCGAATTCGGGTTCGGTCGGGCTGGCGATGGAGCCCACCGAGTTGGGTACTGGCTCCGTCGTCTTGGGCGGCGGCACCGCTTCCGCGGGGGTCGGCCCGACAGGCAACGGGCCGGTGGCGCTCGGGTCGGTCGCAACGGGTTCCGCCGCAGCGGGTTCGGCTGCGGCGGGTTCGGCTGCGGCGGGTTCGGTCGCGGCGGGTTCGGCTGCGGCGGGTTCGGTCGCGGCGGGTTCGGCTGCGGCGGGTTCGGCTGCCGTGGATTCGGCTGCCGTGGATTCGGCCACAGGAGCTCGGCTGCGGTGGGTTCCGCAGCTTCGAGTTCGGCGGCCGTCAGGTCCGGGAATCCACTGCCTGCTCGAGGGGGCGCGAACCTGCTCATCGCGCTCGGCGCGGTACGGATCGTGGTGGATCTGGGGGCGCGCGGGTGCTGCTACCGCGCCGGATCCGCTCGTTGCATCGGATCATGGTCGGTCGTTCACCCGAGATGGTCGCGCACGCAGAGAGCCGGTTCTCCACGAAGTATGAGACTTTCGAGCAGATGGCGCAGATCATCGACGCGCTGAATCCGCAGTCCGGCGGCGGCCTCGTGCCGACGGAACTCGCGCCGCCTGTCTCGGTGGCCGGCTGGTGGCCCGGTGGGTGCGCGGACCGGGTTGGGGCGGTCGCGGTGGATTGCTTCGCCCGCAGGCAATAGTGCGTGTGGCCGGGTGCAGGCGGTCGGACGCGTCTATCGGACCACCGCGCCCGGGTCCGCTCGAAATTGATCGACTTCGCGCGAATGCGATCAATCGGGCGCAATAGCCGATCGATCGGACTATTCGGACAGACCGGTTGGACCGGGAATCCTCTTCGGCGGGAACGACCATCGGCGAACCACGCCGAAAGTGCATATGTAAGCACACTATCGGGCGCACAGCACTAACCGGCCTGCGGCCGCGCCCCATTTTCTCGGGGCACGACCCCACGCCGGTTGTGTACTTCGCCCTTATAACACAGCACAGTGCGACCCGGTGGGCCGCACTGTGCTGCCGTGCAGGAGAACCTATTCGGTTCCATCCGGAGGAATTTCGGGCAAGCCCTCGCTCGCCCGCAACTTCTCCGCCATGGAGGTGAGCAGGTTCTGTGATTCTTCGGACAAGTCGAACGCTCTACTCGACAGCCGTCGCAGCCCATAGCCCTGCAGCTGGGACAGCAGCTCCAGATCGTGATCGATCTTGGCGGCATAGATGTCGTTGAAGAAGTAGTCCGGCTTGACTTTGAAGAACTTCGCCAGGGCGGCCACCGTCTCATCCGACGGGTTCGTCCGTTGTCCCGACCGCAACTGCGACAGGTACGGTTTCGAGATCGGATGTCCGGAGGCCGTCAGCGCCGCCGCAACCTCCGCGTTGGTGTGCGGCTTACGCCCCGGGGGATGCACGGTTTCGAACAGCTTGTTCAGCCGCGCCGCGAAATCAGCCATTGTGAGCCGCCCAATTCCCTTCGCTGTACTAACAGTCGTTATCTCGGATACGTATCATTGATATTAGCGGCTCAGTAACTGAAAACCTACGCCTGATTCCGGATTTCCTTGAAGCTTCTAGGTCGGATGGCGGCGAAGGGGCTGGGACGGTCGCGTTTGCGGGTCACCCCAAGGCCTCTCGAGAAGCCCCGGTACGAACCGGTTCTGGCCCGTCCCTGGGGTCTCGGCGCAAGGGGTCTTGATAGCCGCAAGATAGCTGACATCTCATGGACTCGGCGGTACATGGGTTTGTGTGGCGTACGACACGTTTGCGGCCGTGGGGGATGAACGTTCAACAAACGCACGCGAAATGGTTGAAGTCACAAACGTTCGATGATAGTTCCTGTCGCGAGTGCGCCACCGGCGCACATGAGAACCATTGCGGTACTGCGGTCGGAGCGCTCCAGCTCGTGCAAAGCCGTTGTGATGAGGCGTGATCCGGTGGAGCCGACCGGATGTCCGAGGGCGATGGCGCCACCGTTGACATTAACCCGATCCATGTCCGGCTGGTGTACAGAGGCCCAGGAAAGTGCCACCGACGCGAACGCTTCATTGATCTCGAAAAGGTCGATGTCGCCGATATTCATCCCGGACCGCTCCAACAGCCTCGTGCACGCCTGCACGGGGCCGTCGAGGTGGAACTCCGGCTCCGCGCCGACCACCGCCTGTGTGACGATCCGTGCCCGCGGCCGCAAGCCCGCTCGCTGGGCGGCCTTCTCGTCCATCAGCAGCACCGCGGCGGCGCCATCGGAGATCTGCGAGGAGGATCCGGCGGTGTGCACGCCGCCCTCCAGGACCGGCTTCAGTTTCGCCAGGCCCTCGACCGTGGTCTCACGCAAGCCCTGATCCCTTGCGACATCGAGCTTTTCGCCGGTGAGGTTGCCCTCCTTGTCGACCGCGGGTGCGGTGACGGTGAGCACCTCGCGATCGAAACGGCCCTCCGCCCACGCCTGTCCGGCCAGCCGCTGCGAGCGTGCGCCGAACGCGTCCACGTCCGCGCGAGTGATGCCGCGCCGCTTGGCGATTCGCTCGGCCGCCTCGAACTGGTTGGGCAGGTCGATGTTCCACGACGCGGGCCTGCGCGGCCCGGCGTTCTCACCCACATTGGCGCCGAGCGGAACCCGGCTCATCGCCTCCACGCCGCAGGCCATGCCGATATCGATGGCGCCGGCCGCGATCAGGCCCGCGATCAGATGGTTGGCCTGCTGCGCGGAACCGCACTGGGTGTCGATCGTGGTGGCGCCCACCTGCCACGGCAGGCCCGCGTGCAGCCACGCGACCCGGGTGACGTTGTTGGACTGCTCGCCCGCCTGGGTGACGCAGCCGCCGATGACCTGCTCGACCTGCGCGGGATCCAGGTGCGCGCGCTCGAGCAGCCCGCGCTGGGCCGCGCCGAGCAGTTCGGCCGCGTGCAGGCCTGACAGCCAGCCGCCGCGCTTGCCGATCGGGGTCCGTGCGGCCTCGACGATGACGGGTGTGCCCATGTCCAACCTTTCCTTATGGGACAGAAAACTGAAACGCGTTCATAGCACTTGCCAGGGGCGGATCTGTCCGGTTTCTTTCCTCGTTCTCCCGCCTGTGCTTCAATGATTATAGAACGTGTTTCAGTTTGTCGAAGGAGACATCTGGTGGTAGACACTCGGAATGCCCGGCCGAATCTTCCGGACGGGTTCGACGTCACGGACCCGGACATCTACGCCGAGCGTGTTCCGGTCGAAGAGTTCGCCGAACTGCGCCGGACGGCGCCGATCTGGTGGAACCCGCAGTCGCCGGACGTCAGCGGCTTCCACGACGACGGCTTCTGGGTGGTGAGCAAGCACGCCGACGTCAAAGAGGTCTCGCGGCGCAGCGATGTGTTCTCCAGTTACGAGAACACCGCCATCCCGCGGTTCAACGACGACATCGCCCGGGAGCAGATCGAGCTGCAGCGGATCGTCCTGCTGAACATGGACGCGCCCGAGCACACCAAGCTGCGCAAGATCATCGCGCGCGGCTTCACCCCGCGCGCCATCAACGGCCTGCGCGCGGAGCTGTCGGCCCGCGCGGAGTCCATCGTGAAGGCGGCGGCCGAGTCGGGTTCCGGCGACTTCGTCACCCAGGTCGCGTGCGAACTGCCGCTGCAGGCCATCGCCGAGCTGATCGGCGTCCCGCAGGAGGACCGGATGAAGGTCTTCTCCTGGTCCAACGACATGACCGGCTACGACGACCCGGAGAGCACCGCGGATCCGGTCGCGGCTTCGGCCGAGATCCTGGGCTACGCCTACCAGATGGCGGCCTCCCGCAAGCAGTGCCCGGCCGACGACATCGTCACCACGCTGATCGAGGCCGATGTCGACGGTGACAAGCTCACCGAGGAGGAGTTCGGCTTCTTCGTGATCATGCTCGCCGTCGCGGGCAACGAGACCACGCGCAACGCCATCTCGCACGGCATGATCGCGTTCCTGGAGAACCCGGACCAGTGGGAGCTGTTCAAGAAGGAACGCCCCGCCACGGCCGCCGACGAGATCATCCGGTGGGCGACTCCGGTCACCTCGTTCCAGCGCACCGCGCTGGAGGACACCGAACTGGGCGGCGTGCAGATCAAGAAGGGCCAGCGGGTGGTCATGCTGTACCGCTCGGCCAACTTCGACGAGGACGTCTTCGATCAGCCGGAGAAGTTCGACATCATGCGCAAGGACAACCCGCACCTGGCGTTCGGCGGCACCGGTGCGCACTTCTGCATCGGGGCGAACCTGGCCCGGCTGGAGATCGACCTGATCTTCAACGCCATCGCCGACCACCTGCCCGACATCACCAAGGTCGCCGACCCCAAGCGGCTGCGTTCGGGCTGGCTCAACGGCATCAAAGAGTTCCCGGTCGCCTACAAGACCTGCCCGGTCGCGCACTGAGACGTAGAAAGGCCCTCGCACTTCGGTGCGAGGGCCTTTTCGTCCCGATACCGAGTCAGTCGACCGGACGCGCGGTCTTCATGGCGCGATCGACCTCCCAGAACGCGCGGAGGGCGGCGATCTTGCCGTCCTCGTCCACCCGGTAGGTGAACACGCCGTCGGCGTCGATCCGGTGCCCGCCGATGGTGCTGCGGATCGTGCCGGTGAAGGCCACCTCGTTGCCGCAGGCGAACGAGTCGCCGAACAGGAACTCGATCAGATCGGTCTTGGCGATCGCCTTGTCCCAGAACGCGGCGATGGCCTCGGCGCCGCGGTGGCCCTTGCCCTCCGGGTCGAAGCCCGACGGGCCGATGGGGTCCTCCACGATGCCGTCCTCGGCGAACAGCGCGACCCAGGCCTGCTTGTCCCGCGCCCGCACGGCGGCCTGCGAGGCCAGGCCCGCGGCCCTGGCCGGATGCTCGGTGGTGGTCATACGGCCTCCCTCGACCGGTTGACGTGCCTCATCGCGCGGCGAGCACGGGTTCGGCGATGTACTGCTGCGCGAACTTGCGCAGCGAATCCTGCTTGGCGGCCAGTTCACCGTCGAATCCGATGCCGTCGGCCAGCCAGGGCACCACGATCGCGTCGGTGACGCCCGCGTCCGCGAGGTCCTGATAGCCGGACCGGCCGAAGCGGTCGACGCACACCGCCTGGATCTCGAATGGATCGTCGGCGCGGCCGTACTCGGCGCGCAGCGCGTCGAGCTCGGCGATGGTGCTCCGCAGTTCGTCGTAGGTCATCATGGCCGAGGTCCAGCCGTCGCCGACGCGCGCGGCGCGGCGCAGTGCCGCGTCGGTGTGCCCGCCGATGTAGAACGGCACCGGCTCGCTCGGAGCCGGGCTGATCTGCAGTGGATCGAAATCGAAGAACTCGCCGTGGTACTCGACCATGCCGCCGGCGAGCACCAGTTTGATCACCTCGATCATCTCGTCCACCCGCGCGCCGCGGCGCGCGAACGGCACGCCGCACCACTCGAACTCCTCCGGCGCCCAGCCGATTCCGACGCCGAAACCGAAGCGGTTACCCGACAGGTTGGCCACCGAGCCGACCTGCCGCGCCAGCAGCAGTGGATTGCGCGAACCCAGCTTCAGCACGTTCGTGTAGAAGCGGATGCGGCTGGTGACGGCCGCCATGGCGGTCGCGCCGATGAGCGGGTCGACCCACGGGGTCTCCGGCCCCCAGAACCGGCTGCCGTCGGCGGTGTAGGGGTACTTCGCCGACGCCGACTTCATGTAGAACAGCGAGTCCGGCAGCGCGATGGACGAGAAACCGCACTCTTCGGCGGTTTTCGCGAGTGCAGGCAGCTGGTCCAGCGGACTCAGCGCGATGCCGACGGTGAACTTCAGCGCAGTCACCGCCGCTCCGATCCGACCACCCACATCGAGAAGTACTGGGAACCGCCGCCGTACGCGTGGCCCAGCGCCTTGCGCGCGCCCTCGACCTGATAGTCCCCGGCCCGCTGCATGACCTGCTTGGCGGCTTCGGCGAACCGGATGAGCCCGGAGGCGCCGATCGGGTTGGACGACAGCACGCCGCCGGACGGATTTACCGGAAGGGTGCCGCCGATCTCGGTCTCGCCCTTGTCGGTGAGCTTCCACCCGTCGCCTTGGGGCACGAAGCCGAGGTTCTCCAGCCACATCGGTTCGAACCAGGAGAACGGGACGTAGATCTCGGCCACGTCGATCTCCTCGAGCGGGTTGGTGATGCCCGCGGCCTGCCACAGCGCCGCGGCGGCGTCCCGGCCCGCCTGCGGGTTGACCTGGTCGCGCCCGGCGAAGGTGGTCGGCTCGGTGCGCATCGCGGTGCCGTGCACCCAGGCGACCTTCCGGCCGGTGGCCTCGACCGCCTCGGCGGCCTCGGCATCGCCGAGCACGATGGCGCACGCGCCGTCGGAGGAGGGGCAGGTCTCATCGAAACGGATCGGGTCCCAGAGCATCTGCGAGGCGAGCACCGATTCCAGCGTGATGTCGGGCTGCTTCAGGTGCGCCAGCGGGTTCTTGGCGCCGTTGCGGCGATCCTTCACCGCCACCATGGCGCCGATGTGACCCGGGGCGTTGGAGCGCCGGATGTAGGAGCGCACATGCGGCGCGAAGTATCCGCCCGCGCCCGCGCCGACCGGCATGGTGAACGGCACCGGAATCGACAGCGCCCACATGGCGTTCGACTCCGACTGCTTCTCCCAGGCCACCGCGAGCACGCGCTTGTGCACGCCCGCCTGCACCAGGTTGGTCGCGACGATGCCGGTGGAGCCGCCGACCGAACCGGCGGTGTGCACCCTCAGCAATGGCTTGCCGGTAGCTCCGAGCGCGTCCGCCATGAACAGCTCGGGCATCATGACGCCCTCGAATCCGTCGGGCGCCTTGCCGACCACGACCGCATCGATGTCGGCGATGGTGAGACCGGCGTCGGCGAGGGCGCGATCGATGGCCTCGCGACACATCCCCGGCATGGAGACGTCGGTCCGTTTCGTCACGTGATGGGTTTGTCCGGTGCCGAGCACCGCAGCTGGCAAGCTCATCGGTTCTCCGATTCCAAGACGGTCACAAGGTTCTGCTGGAGCGCGGGGCCGCTGGTGGCGTGGGCCAGCGCCCGATTCGCCGAGCCGCCCATGATCGCCTCGGCCGCGAAGCCGATGCGTTCCAGGCCCGCGGCGAACATCGGATGAGCCGCGAGCGCGCCGCCGGACGGATTCACCTTCGTGCCGTTCTTCAGCCCGATCGCCTCGGCGAGGATCAGCTGCTGATGGCTGAACGGCGCGTGCAGTTCGGCGATGTCGAAATCGCTCACGTCGCCGCCGGTGACCGCCTTGGCGGCGGCGGCCGTCGAGGGCGAGACGGTGAGGTCGCGTGCACCGAGTACGGGAGTGTCGATCCGATGCGCCATGCCGGTGATCCAGGCGGGACGTTCGCACAGCTCACGCGCGCGGTCGCCTACGGCGAGCACGATCGCGGCCGCGCCGTCGGTGATCGGCGCGATGTCGTGCGCGCGCAGCGGATCGGCGACGTAGGGCTGGTCGAGCAGGCTGTCGACGTCACCGTCGCCGGCCGCGACGGCCGCCATGTCGCGCTCGGTCCAGCGGCCCGCGTCCAGACCGGCGCGCGCCTGCAGGCCCGCGATGGACCAGGCGTCCGGCCACAGCGGCGCGACCAGGTAGGGATCCAGCTGCATGGTGAGCACCTGGCGCAGCGTGCCCGCGGAGGACTTGCCGAAGCCGTACACCAGGGCCGTCGTCGCCTGCCCGGAGCGCAGTTTCACCCACGCCTCGTACAGCGCCCACGCGGCGTCCATCTCCACGTGCGATTCGTTGATCGGCGGTACCGCGCCGATGGCGTCGATCGCGGAGATGAACGAGAAAGCGCGTCCGGCAAGGTAATCGGACGAGCCGGAGCACCAGAAGTCGATGTCGGACTTGGTGATGCCGAGTCGGTCGTAGAGCTGCTGGAAGCAGGGCACCAGCATCTCGACACCGTTGGTGGTGCCGAAGGTCTCCGGCACGTGCGGTGCGTGGGCGAAGCCCACGACCGCGATGTCGGTGGCGTTGTCAGTCAACGTGCGCCTCTCTCAGAGGTGGTGCTTATAGGTCTCGTAGTCGGCGTCCGGCTCGCCGGAGGGGCGGAAGTGGTCCACGTTCTCCAAGCCGTAGCCCCACTCCTCGCGCGGCTTCCACACCGCCTGCACCCGCATGCCCATGCGCACCTCACTCGCGTCGCAGCCGAGCACCAGGTGCAGCACCGGGATGTCCGCGCCGTCCAGCAGCACGTAGGCCGCGACGTAGGGCGGCTTGATCCGCTGGCCCATGAACGGCACGTTGACGATGCAGAAGGTGGTCACGGTGCCGTGATCGGACAGTTCGATGAACTCGTCGGTCGGCCTGCCGTCGGTCGGATTCGCGCCGCGCGGCGGGAAGTACACCTTGCCCGCGGCGTCGGTGCGCGCGCCGATCAGCTTGCCTTCGGCGAGCCCGCGCAGGTAGACGGTCTCCTGCGGCGAGGCGGTGTGCTTGTAGGACAGGTCTACCGGCGTGGTGATCATGGTGACCGGGTCGGCCGAAGCGGCGGACTCCACAGGTGCGGACGACTTCTCGCCGGGCTCGAAGCAGAGGATGTCGCGAATGCTGCCCTCGGTCTGCTCGGCCCAGCGGGCGGTCACCCGCAAGCCCTTGCGGATGTCCTCGGGCGCGGCGACGTCGACGGCGTGCAGCAGCGTCGTGTCCGCGCCGTCCAGCCGGATCAGCGCCCAGGCGAACGGGCGGTCGAACGGCTGGCCGGGCAGCGGTTCGCGCACCCAGGTCCACGATTCGACGGTGCCGGTGTCGGCGACGTCGACGAACTCGGTGAGCGGTTCGGCGGTGATCGGATCGTATTCCGGCGGCGGCACGATCACGCGGCCGTCCGAGCCCCGCGCGCCCACGATCTTGTGGTCGCGTAACCGGGTCAGAAAGGCGCCGATGGTGGAGCCGACGGAGCGGGTGTAATCGAAACGCACCCGCAGGGGCGCGCTGAGTACCTCGGGCACGGCGTCCGTGTTCAATGCCGTGCCGCTACCACCAGCGATTGCCGTGGATGCAGTATTCCCCTGAGTCACGATATCGAGTAGAACAGGTTCTAACTCTGGTGGCAAGCAGTTGATCGGAAAGGGGTCCGGCGTGAAGTTCGGATTGCAACTCGGGTACTGGATGGCCCAGCCGCCCGCGAACGCGGGGGAGCTGGTGGTGGCGGCCGAGGAAGCCGGGTTCGACGCCGTGTTCGCCGCCGAGTCGTGGGGGTCGGACGCCTTCGGCCCGCTCACCTGGTGGGGCTCGGCCACGCGGCGGGTGCGCCTGGGCACGTCGGTGGTGCAGATGTCGGCGCGCACGCCCGCGGCGACCGCCATGCACGCGCTCACCCTCGACCACCTCAGCGGTGGCCGCGCCATTCTCGGCCTTGGCGTCTCCGGTCCGCAGGTGGTGGAGGGGTGGTACGGCCAGCCGTTCGCCAAGCCGTTGCAGCGCACCCGCGAGTACGTCGGGATCGTGCGCCAGGTGCTGGCGAGGCAGGCTCCGGTCACCAGCGCGGGGCCGCACTACCCGCTGCCCTACACCGGGCCGGGCTCGATCGGGCTCGGCAAGCCGCTGAAGCCGATCGTGCATCCGCTACGTGCGGATTTGCCGATCTGGCTGGGCGCGGAAGGGCCGAAGAACGTGGCGCTCACCGCCGAGATCGCCGACGGCTGGCTGGCCATCTACTACGCGCCCCGGCTGGCCGGGATGTACGACGAGTGGCTGGACGAGGGCTTCGCGCGGGCCGGTGCGCGGCGCAGCAGGGCGGATTTCGAGATCGCCGCGAGTTGCCAGGTGGTGATCACCGACGACCCGGCGAGCGAGCTGGAGCGGATGCGCTGGATCATGGCGCTCTACATCGGCGGCATGGGCGCGCCGGAGCTGAACTTCCACGCCCAGGTGTACCGGCGGATGGGCTACGACCGCGAGGTCGACGAGATCGGCAAGTTGTTCCAGTCGGGCAAGAAGGCCGAGGCCGCCGCGGCGGTGCCGGACGAGCTGATTCTGGACACCGCGATCATCGGAGACGAGGAGCATGTGCGCAAACAGCTGCGGGTCTGGGAGGCCGCCGGCGTCACCATGATGCTGGTGTCGGTTCCCGATGTCGCGCAACTGCGTCGGCTGGCACCCCTTGTCGAACAGTAGAACACGTTCTAAATTCAATGGCGTGACTGCCTCACCCGCCCCGTCGGCTCCGCCTCCTGCGCAGGAGTCAGAAAAAGTTCTCGGTCTGTGGAACATCGCCGAAGCCGAATCCGATCGGATCGCGATGGTCGATCCTTCGGGGCGGGAGGTGACGTATCGCGAATTGGCCACCCTCGCCAATCGTTACGCCACCGGCCTGCGCGGGCTCGGCCTGAAAACCGGTGACGTGCTGGTGAGCATGGTGCACAACTGCGTGGAGGCGATCGCGGCGTATTTCGCGGCCTACCAATCGGGGTTGTACATCGTCGCGGTGAACTGGCATCTCACCGGTCCGGAAGTCGCCTACATCCTGGCCGACAGCGAGGCGAAGGCGTTCATCGCCAGCGATCGTTTCGCCGCCGCCGCGAAGGCCGCCGCCGACGAGGCGGGCCTGCCCGCGACGGCGCGCTTCGCGGTGGGCGAGATCGAGGGCTTCAAGTCGGTGGCCTGGCTCGGCGCCGCCGACACCGGCCGTCCGTCCGACCGCAGCACCGGCGCGCCGATGCTCTACACGTCGGGAACCACCGGGCGGCCCAAGGGCGTTCGGCGGCCGCTCACCGGCGCCGACCCGGATGTCGTCCCGCCGCACACCACCGCGTTCTTCGGCCTGTTCGAACTCGCGCCGTACGACGACCACGTGCACATCTGCGGCTCGCCGCTGTACCACACGGCGGTGCTGAACTTCGCGACCATCTCGATCAATCTGGGTCACAAGCTGGTTCTGATGGATCGCTGGGACGCCGAGGAGATGCTGCGGCTGATCGACAAGCACCGGGTGACGCACAGCCACATGGTGCCGACCCAGTTCCACCGGCTGCTCGCGCTGCCGGAGGAGGTGCGCGCCAAGTACGACGTGTCCTCGCTGCGCAGCATGGTGCACGGCGCGGCGCCCTGCCCGCAGGAGACCAAGCGGAAGATGCTCGAGTGGTGGGGCCCGACGGTCACCGAGTACTACGCGGCCACCGAGGGCGGCGGCACGGTGATCAACGGCACCGACTGGCTGCGCAAACCGGGCTCGGTCGGCAAGGCGTGGCCGTGGTCGGTGATCAAGGTGCTCAGCGAGGAGGACGGCTCCGAGGTGCCCGCAGGCGAGACCGGCCTGGTCTACATGCGCATGGGCGCTTCGAGTTTCGAGTACCACCACGACAAGGCCAAGACCGAGGACTCGCGCGTCGGCGACCTGTTCACCGTCGGCGACATCGGCCACCTCGACGAGGACGGTTACCTCTACCTGCACGACCGGCGCTCGGATCTGATCCTGTCCGGCGGGGTGAACATCTACCCGGCGGAGGTCGAGAACGTCCTGATCACCCACCCGAAGGTCGCCGACGTCGCGGTGTTCGGCATCCCGCACCCGGATTGGGGCCAGGAAGTGAAGGCGGTCGTACAGCCCGCCGACGGAACCGAGGGCGACGACGCGCTCACCGAGGAGCTGCTCGCTTTCGCCGCCACCCAATTGGCGAAGTACAAGATGCCCAAGTCGATCGACTATCTGCCCGAACTGCCGCGCGATCCGAACGGCAAGCTATACAAGCGCAAGCTGCGGGAGCGGTACATCCCCGCGTCCTGAGATCCGCCGCCCGACGGACGGACGGCGCGACGCCCGCCCCAGGTCCGGCGGAGGCGAGGCTCGCCGTATAGCCGGGCCGCTGGGGCTGTGACCCGGCCACGCGACGACGCCGAAAAGCGAATGCGCCCTTCACGATTACCGTGAAGGGCGCATTCGCGTCCCCGCGAAAGGGGTCTGGGAGTGTTACCGGTGCCCCAGATCGGACACTGGGAGCAGCGTCCTCGATTCCGCTCCGGCTCACTCGTCCGGCGTGTACTCGGCGTACTGCCCCGACTTGGGCCAGGTGGCTAGGGCCAACTCCCGTGCAGCTTGGGTCAGTGCGGCTATGGCCCGGTGCTCCGGACCGAGGTACCGGCCCGCTTCCTCTGTGATCTGTTGGAGCTGGTCACGTAGCCGCACCGAGGTTTCCTTGTCGAGTGCGCCGGGGGGTTCCGTGGTAGACATACCGCTCCTCTGGTCAGAACCGGTTAGGGCACTTGGAGGTCGGGACCTCCACCGCGCCGGATGTGTTGGGCATGTTGACCTTGGCAGAGGACGAAACCGCTATCGAGGTCCCGAAGCTAGGAAGGACGTTCTACTGCAATGCTGCTGCGGCCCAACGATGAACCGGACCTGTGGCCGAATCTGTTCCGTGAGCTGAGACGGGATGCGTTCCATCTCGAAGTGCGGGACGAATATCACGTAGCCGACGAGGACACCCGGATACGTGCCTTCCTCGCTGGCGAACCAGCCCCGTACACCCGGACGCCGTGGCAAGACCTCATGCTGGAAACCACTAGCCGGGGCGTATCGGTGACCCGTGTTCGGGTGGTCACAGAACCACTGTCGGACTATCAGCGATGGTTGTTGTCGGTCACCGGGTACAACGTGGAAGCTGGGGACGACATCCGTTATGTGCCGAGAAATATCGCGGGAACGGTGCCACCAGACGACTGGTGGTTGATGGATGGCGAGAGGGTTGTTTACAACCTCACCGATCCGGCCGGGGCGCCGGCCGGTCTGGCAGTGACCACAGACCCCGGAATCGTGGCGTACTGCCAAGAGATACGGGGGCGGCTCTGGAAGCTGGCTATCCCTTATGCGGAGTATGTTCAGCGGTGACCAACTCCGTTCATAAAGCGCGACAAGCCCTTGGGGCAACTCTCCGGGGGCTTCGTCGTGATGCCGGGCTGTCCGGCCGTCAGCTTTCCTCTCTCGCGGTTGGCATGAGTCGGTGGTGTCGAAGATCGAA
Organism: Nocardia araoensis NBRC 100135; assembly: GCF_000308435.1. Taxonomy (GTDB): domain Bacteria; phylum Actinomycetota; class Actinomycetes; order Mycobacteriales; family Mycobacteriaceae; genus Nocardia; species Nocardia araoensis. The sequence continues at coordinate 16,052 of NZ_BAFR01000014.1, forward strand.
ACCGGGGACCGTAGCCCACGGATGCGCGGCTAACGAGGTTGCCTCAAATGACGCTCCACCGATTCGACTTTCGATGTGATCGCGTTTGTTGATCCAGGTCGGACATCGCCCTTGAGAACGATGCTGCATCGTGGCGCGACTTCCATTACGGCATCTACCGCTTGCTTGATCACCGCCATTACCTCATCCCATTCACCTTCGATGGTTGTGAACAGGGCGTTCGTCTCATTCGGCAATCCGCTGGCGCGTATAATACGCACCGCTTCGGCCACTGCGGCACCGACGCTTTCGCCTACTCCAACCGGTGTTACCGAGAAGGCGATGATCACTATGACTCCTTTGTTAGAATATCTAAAATGCCCCGCCGTAATTCGGGCACGCCTGATGCATTCCTGATGCGGTCTTCGCCCGTCACCTGATAGATCTTTGCCAGCTCGTTCAGCACTCGCGCCGACGTTGTGCCCAAAGCGCCTTGGACGGCTGTGGTTCCCAGGGCGACCCCCTCGTCCAAGTCTCCGTGTCGGAGCTGCAGCGCAGCAAGGCGCGCGGTGTTCAATTGCCGCGAGCGAGCGTGGTCGTCCGACAGCTTCAACGCGGCGTGGAGACGTTCAACCGTGTTGGCTATCCGGATGTTTCGCTGATATGCGAGCTCGAATAATCCATGTGTGGCGTCACTATTCATCAGTTGCTCGTTGTAATAGCCTTTGAAGCCTTCGTACTCCGTATCGGGGTGTTCTTGCCCGGCGGCCTCCGCAAAGAGCTGCTCGGCTTGGCGTACAGCTCGAATGCATTCGATATCGTTGCCTAGCTTGCCGAAGGCGCGGGCCTGCACTGCGGCAATATCTGCGCGGCGCAGCAGCGAAATACGATCGGACCGCACCGAGGCAAGGCCGAGCATGGTGAGTGCATCGTCGGCATTGCCGAGGAATACTGCCTGACGCGCCATGCAGGTCAGGATTGCGGCGCGTAGCCACCATTCACCAGCCTGTTCCGCGCATTGCCAACCCATATGAAAGTGAGCTCTGGCCGGATCGTGCTGCCCGCGATCGAAATAGGCCCATCCGACGACCCTGAAGAACGTTCCGACCGCCGATTGCATCGCGGTGCGAACGTGTGATGGCATGTCGGCGCGGAGGAATAAGACTGCTGTCCGTAGTTGGGTGGTCATGGCGTCACCCACCCGCAGTCCCGCATCGTCCGCTGCACGGAACAGTCCCGCCCACGCCCGAACCTGGTCGACGTGATCCATCCCCACCTTGGCCGGGGCGGATGGCTCCATAGGAGCGCTGGCCACCGTAATGAGATCGTTCGCAAGGGTAGCGGCGGGGAGAGCCAACAATCCGCGTAGGAATTCATTGCGGTTCACGTCGTCCTCAGCTTCCGCGTCAGGTATGCGAAGATCGCTACTGCCTTCGGCCGCGATGATAGGACGATCTTCCGGACCTTCGCTGGGTGCAATCGGCCGCACCGAAACAGCCAGTTCGGCCTGGAACCGTGCCGACTGGTCATCGTCCAGTCGCTTCAGCATGATGTCCATGGCAGCGGCGAAGTCACCAGACAGAGTGATCGTCTCGCCACGTCTTTCCCACTTGCTTACAACCGCTTCGGAGAAACCAGTCATCTCGGCGAACCGAGACTGACTGACTCGCAGAGCTACCCGGCGCAACGCTCGGACTTCCAAGCCGGTCCAACGGGTCACCACGAACATCGCGTACGCCCCTCCGTGTCTGTTGTTCGCGTATAGGAAGCGTAAGCGCTCCGTATGCACCGTGTGACTGCAACAACGTCAAGGGTGACGCCACGCTGATGACCAGCCCCGCCGCCGGGTTGATGCGGTGCCTACATCGACTCCCCGGCGTCGGGTGCTCACCAGCAAAAGCCGACAGACAGGGGTGAAGTGGTGGGGTTCAACTGGTGGAGGGAAGCCGAACCGGACGAGACATCGCCGCAGGCGATCATCGATCGCGTACAGGCCGAGTGGCGAGCCGAACGGCGACATGACCGTATCCGCGCCGCCCAGGCCGCCGAATCCGCCGACATGGGCCTATGGCCGACAGGCTGGCCGCATGAGGCACCAGAGCACCCGCTGAGCGTGCCCGAAGCGCACGCAACGATGCAGCGCCATCGCGGATGCCGCGCCGATGGCTGCCCCCGGAAGGCAGCCGCACGGCAAACCTTGATCGACGCCGGACGGATGGTGCCGGATACCGCGCGTCTGTATCCGGACTCGCCACGCATGCACTGAGCAGCGCTTTGAGCATCTCGCACGCAGTTCGCGTCCTCCGACGCTCACCGGTCGGCGTGCGGGAGGGGCCACCGCCCCCCACAGCGTCAACTTCGGTCGGGGCGCAGAGATGCACCTCGACGTGGATCACACCGGCGATCACAGCGCACGGCACCGGGACCGTTGGAGTAGCCGCAGTTCAGGCTCCCCCACGCAAGCAGGGTTATCGGGTCTGCAACGACGAAACCCCCGGACCTTCTCGGTCCGGGGGTTTCGTGGTTCGCGAGTCGGGTTAGCGGGCCGACAGCGCGTTATGTTCCTGCCGCATGTCGCCACTGGCGACGGCGACGAGACGCTCCTGGTCATCGAGCGGCATCGCGAAAAATCGCATTCCGTAGTGTGGTTCGCCGAGCTCAGCGGCATCGATTTCGATGGACCGCCGCGTCGTCTCGACCACGATGCCCGGCCGATCCTGCGCCACCCGGACGGCAACGATTTCAGGGAAACCGTCACGACCGCCGATGCAGTACCGCAGTTGCTCGCCGGGCTCGCGAACACCACCGATGCCGCCGGAATCCAGGCGGCCCTCGCCGTTCGCGACTTCCACGAAGGTCGCCAGGAAATCTGCATCCTCCGGCCAGCCCATGAGATCGGCTTCCGGTGGCCGTCGTGCGTCGCACCAGACGCGCCATGTGAATTCACCGCGGGAACCAACCGGCGTGACCGGCTCCCAACCTTGATCGCGGAGGGTCATTTATGGATTGTCACACACGGGTAGCCGGAGATCGAGACCCGTCCGGTGGGGTCCCACCAGCCAGCACAGATTCGCGTGCCATCGAGGAATCCTCCGGTCGGGCCGTAGCTGTCACGGTAGACACCGGAGCCTTTCGCCCCCGGCTGGGTTACTTCGGAGTTGATTCTTTTGGCTTTACCGTCCGGGCTCACCACGATGTAGTACGCCTGCACTTGGCCTTCACCTCCGGGGCTGGCGTAGGTGGTGACGGTCTTGCCGACAACCAGACCCTCGCCGATCACTGTGAGGCTGACCGGGCCGTCTTGTTTCTCCGCGCTGGCGTGGGCCGGGGCGGCGCCGACAGCGAGTGCGGCAAACGCGGCGGCGACAGCGAGGGTTGTAGTGTGCACGATTCCCCCTGTGCGGTAATAGGTTTGGTCTTGCATCCCCATGGCAATGGTCCCTGATCGGATGCGTCAGCGCGAGTGGTTATGTCCATGTGGCGGTGAGCTGGTTGTATGGGGCCGCTGCCGGGCGCGAGCGCTCCCGTGCCCTTGGCGGCGAGGTAGACCAGATGTTCCCGCGCGACGACGCCAGGCATGATCAGCCGCAGCGCGTGCACGGCATTGTGCGTTACAGCCTCACTGTGTCGTTCGCTGGCCGCTTGTTTGCGGCGGGCGCTGGCTTGTCACCGGGGGAATGGCAAGTGTTGGGGGGACCGAAGCTTCCTATGCCACGGAGGGCGCATTCGCGCGTTCGGGTCAGACGCTTTCGCGCAGTTCAGGCGCGAGGCCGAACAGCGGGAACAACTTCTCGGTGTCGAGGAAGAAGTTCAGTCCGGCGATGGTGTCGCCGTCGAGTTCCAGCACCGTGATCGACCACGGGACCCACACGCCCGGCTCGCCGCTCGGCTTGTAGTGGCCGAAGGCGGGCAGGCCGTTCGCGCCTTCCAGCCGGACCAGTCGCGAATCGCGGCAGGCGCTTCCGTGGCCGAGCATGAACGCGGCCACGTTCTCCGGACCGGAGATCCACAGCTCGATCGGCGGCATGGACAGGGCCACATCCGCTTTCAGCAGAGTGGTGAGCGTGTCCATGTCGTAGGCCTCGAACGCCTTGACGAAATTGTCCACGAGTACGCGCTGGTCCTCGTCGGTCTCGTCGTAGGTGTCGGTGGCCGCGGGCTGGACCTTGGACATGGTGGCGCGCGCTCGTTGCAGTGCGCTGTTGACCGACGCGGGCGACATGGTGAGCGCCTCGGCGGTCTCGTTGGCGGAGAAACGCAGCACCTCGCGCATGATCAGGATCGCGCGCTGGGTGGCGGGCAAGTGCTGGCAGGCGGCGACGAAGGCCAGGCGCAGCGTGTCCTTGGCGCTGGCGTGGTCGGCCGGATCGGCGCCGAAGGCGAGCGCGTTCGGGATCGGCTCGATCCAGACGTAATCCGGCTGCGGCGCGGGCAACGGCGAATCCGGCCGCGACGGGCCGGACAGGTCCATCGGCCGGGCGCGGCGCTGCGGACCGTCGAGCATGTCCAGGCAGACATTGGTGGTGATCTTGTACAGCCAGGAGCGGAGACTGGCGCGACCCTCGAAGGAGTCGTAGGACTTCCACGCCCGGGTCAGGGTCTCCTGTACCGCGTCCTCCGCTTCGAAGGACGAGCCGAGCATGCGGTAGGCGTACGCGCACAGCTCCCTGCGATGGGTCTCGAACGCGGCGAGCAGTTCGGGAGCGAGGCCGGCGGGGGCGCCTGGCGAGTCGTTCATGGGTGTCACCCTGCCACAGGCCACCGACACGAAACAGGCCCGCGAACTCGAGAGCGGCGCCGATCAAGATCATTAAACCTGTATGGGCTGTGGAACCTGTCACGGTCGCCGCGGCGATGAGTTCATCATTCGCGGCCCGTCCTAACCAGTGACACGAACGGACATGCTCGAGAGGAAGAGGCCATGAGCAGCAAGATGATCTTCGTCAATCTCCCGGTCGCGGATCTGCACCGGTCGATGGCGTTCTACGAGGCGCTGGGCTGGAAGGTCAACCAGGAGTTCACCGACGACAACGCCGCCTGCATCGTGGTGGACGACAACATCTGCCTGATGCTGCTCACCAGGGATTTCTTCACCACGTTCAGCAAGCGCCCGGTGGCGGACACGAAGGCGGCGATCAACGCCGCGTACGCGCTCGCGCTGGGCAGCGCCGAGGAGGTCGACAGCCTGACCGAGGCCGCGCTGGCCGCGGGCGCGACCGAAGAGGTGAACGAGGACAAGCGGGCGCAGGAGGCGCAGGTGGGCATGCACGGCCGCACCTTCATCGACCCGGATGGTCACCAGTGGGAGCCGTTCTGGATGGATTACCCGGGCGCGAACTGAGCTCGGCGAGGGGTCGCCCCCGATGCCTGCGCATCGGGGGCGTTGGGCTCGGGTGGAAACTCAGTTTCCAGTGAAAGAGGGCTTGCGCTTCTCCGCGAACGCGCGCGGCCCTTCCTTGGCATCGGCCGAGCGGAATACCGACATGCCGAGCTTGGCGTCGATCTGGAAGGCGTCCTCTTCCGGCATGGCCTCCGTCTCGCGGATGGTGCGCAGGATCGCCTGCACCGCGAGCGGGCCGTTGGCGGCGATCTGCGCTGCGATCTCCAGCGCTTTGTCCAGCGCCGTTCCGTCCGGCACCACGTGCCCGATCAGGCCGATCTCCTTGGCCTCGGCGGCGGTGAGGTGCCGTCCGGTGAGCAGGATTTCGGCGGCGACGGTGTAGGGGATCTGGCGGACCAGCCGCACCGCCGAGCCGCCCAGCGGGAACAGGCCCCAGCGCGCTTCGGAGACGCCGAATTTCGCGCTCTCCCCGGCCACGCGGATGTCGGTGCCCTGGAGGATCTCGGTGCCGCCCGCGATGGCGGGGCCCTCGACCGCCGCGATCAGCGGCTTGGTCAGCCTGCGGCCTTTGAGTAGCGCCTCCAGCTTGGCCGGATTCCAGCCGCCGCCGTCGATGGTGTCGCCGGGGTGCTCGGAGGTCATGCCCTTGAGATCGGCGCCCGCGCAGAACGCGCCGCCCGCGCCGGTCAGGATCGCGACCCGGATGTCCGGATCGTCGTCCACCTGGTTCCAGGCGTCTTTCATGATCGCCATCATTTCGCCCGACAGCGCATTGCGCGCCTCGGGCCGGTTCATGGTGACGATGAGGACGTGGTCGCGCTTCTCGACGAGGCAGTGCGGCATCGCTGATTCTCCTGACTTCGAGCCTTGTCAGAAACAGTAACACGTTCTATTTTTATGGTTGTGAGCTACAACATAGCGGACCTTGTCGAACATGCCATCGACCTGATGCCCGACCGCGTCGCGCTGGCCGACGACGGCCGCGAGGTCACCTACGCCCAGTTGGAGGAGCGGGCCAACAAACTCGCTCACTACCTGCAAGAACAGGGAGTCCAGCCGGGCGACAAGGTGGGGATCTACTCACGCAACACGATCGAGGCCGTCGAGGCCATGGTCGCGATCTTCAAGGCGCGGGCCGTGATGATCAACGTGAACTTCCGTTATGTCGAGAACGAGTTGCAGTACATCTTCGACAACTCGGACATGGTCGCGCTGATCCACGAGCGGCGCTACAGCGACCGGGTCGCCGCCGTTCGTCCGAAAACCCCGCAGCTGCGCACCGTCATCGTCGTGGACGACGATACGACCGGCACGATCGCCACCGCAGCGGATTCGGTGGAATACGAGGCGGTGATCGCGCAGTCCTCGGGCGAACGCGACTTCGGCGAACGCTCCCCGGACGACCTGTACATGGTCTACACCGGCGGCACCACCGGCATGCCCAAGGGCGTGATGTGGCGCCAGGAGGACGTGTGGCGCGTGCTCGGCGCAGGCATCAACTTCATCACCGGCGAATATGTCCAGGACGAGTGGGAACTGGCCAAGGTGGGCGCGGGCAGCCCGCCGATGGTGCGGTTCCCGATCCCGCCGATGATCCACGGCGGGGCGCAGTGGGCCACGTTCCACAGCCTGTTCGGCGGCGGCAAAGCGGTGATGCTTCCCGAGTTCTCCGGGCACGGCGTGTGGCAGGCCATCGACAAGCACAAGATCAACCTGATCTTCATCACCGGTGACGCGATGGCGCGCCCGATGCTCGACGCGCTGATCGAGGGCAACCCGGAAACCGGACAGCCCTACGATCTTTCGAGTCTGTACGTGATGGCCAGCAGCGCGGCGCTGTTCTCGCCCGCACTCAAGGACCAGTTCCTGGAACTGCTGCCCAACCGGATGATCTCCGACTCGATCGGCTCCTCGGAGACCGGTTTCGGCGGCATCGCCATCGTCGCCAAGGGCGCGACGCACACCGGAGGGCCGCGCGTGAAGATCGACGCCTCCACCGATGTGCTCGACGAAGAAGGCAATCCGGTGCAGCCCGGCTCCGGCGTGGTCGGCATCCTGGCCAGGCGCGGGCACATCCCGCTCGGCTACTACAAGGACGAGGCGAAGACCGCGGCGACTTTCAAGGAGTTCAACGGCATTCGCTACGCCATCCCCGGCGACTTCGCTCGCGTCGAGGAGGACGGCACGGTCACCATGCTCGGCCGCGGCTCGGTCAGCATCAACAGCGGTGGCGAGAAGATCTACCCCGAGGAGGTCGAGGGCGCGCTCAAGACGCACCCGGAGATCTTCGACGCGCTCGTGGTCGGCATCGACGACGAGCGCTGGGGTCAGCGGGTGGTCGCGGTGGTGCAATGCCGCGGCGAGTCCCGCCCCACCCTCGAGGAGCTGCGCCCCATGCTCACCCAGGAGATCGCGCCGTACAAACTGCCCCGCAGCTTGTGGTTCGTCGACGAGATCAAGCGCTCCCCGGCGGGCAAACCCGACTACCGCTGGGCCAAGGAACAGACCCGGTCCCGTCCCGCCGACGACAACGCGGTGGCGAGCGCGAAGTAGCGGTGCACAACGTGGTCGGCCACCGTCCTCTCGACGGTGGCCGACCACGTTGTGCTCTTTGCCGAGTCAGCGATTGGCCAGTTCGGCCAGTTGGTAGGCGAGGCGGTGGCGGAAGGCGGGGATGCGGGCCAGGGTGGTGAGGGTCAGGTTGCGCAGGGTGCGGGCGGGGCGTGCGCGCAGGGTCGCCATCTTGGTCATGCGGTCGGTGAACGAGACGACGCCGAGGGCGACGGGGCGGCGGGTGGTTTCGTAGTCGTTCAGGAGAGTGTCCGGCTCGCCCGCGAGCACGCGGGCCAGGAGCGGGCCGAGGGTGGCTGCGTCCTGGATGCCGGTGTTCATGCCCTGGCCTCCCGCCGGGCTGTGCACGTGGGCGGCGTCGCCCGCGAGCAGGATGCGGCCGCTGCGGTAGTGGTCGGCGACGCGGTGGTGCACGCGGAAGCGCGAGCTCCACAGCACTTCGTGCACGCGCACCGTGCCGCCGGGGCCGCGGGCGTCCAGAAGCTTCTGGATGTCCTCCGCGGTCGAGTGCTCGGGCGCCGTTTCCAGGGTGGCGACCACGCGGAAGCGATTCGGTTCCTTCTCATCGGGCAGCGGCGCGACCACCATGACGCCTTCCGGTGAAAGGTGCAGGGCCACTTCGTCGCGCGCGATCGGCCAGTCCATCCGCACGTCGGCGAGGACGAAGGATTCCGGGTAGGTGGCGCCGGTGAATCCGATGCCGGCCTGCTCGCGGACGATGCTGTGCATGCCGTCGGTTCCGATGACGTAGTCCGCGCGAATGCTGCCCGGCGCGCCCGCCTCGTCGGTGTATTCGACCGTGACGCCGTCGTTCTCCTCGGCCACCCGGGTGACCTGGTACGGGCGCTGCACCTCCCCGCCCGCTTGCCGCAGTCGCTTCAGCAGTACCGCCTCGGTGGTGTCCTGCGGAGTCATCAAGGTGTAGGGGTAGCGGGTCGGCAGCCCGTCGAACCCGATGGTCGCCAGCGTGCGCCCGCCGTCGTGGACGGTGAAGCGCGCGACGATGTCGCCGGTCGCGACCAGTTCGTCCGCGATGCCGAGCTGCTCGAGCACTTCCAGCGTCCTGGCGTGCACGACCGCGGCGCGCGAGGTGTTCGCGCCTTCGCTCAGCCGGTCCAGCAGGAGGAAATCCACCCCCGCGTCGGCCAGGGTGATGGCGGCGGTGAGTCCGGCGGGACCCGCGCCGACGATCACGACGGAGGTGGTGGCGGGCAGTGGGTTCGGGGTGGCGTTCATCGGAACTCCTCAGGTCAACGTTTGTAGGCCAACGTTTGTTGACATAACCGTAGCGCGGCCCGCACTAGGAAGTCAACAGTTGTTGGCCTACACTTGTTGGCATGATCGTAGAACCTGATCAAGCCCCCGCTCGACGTTCGGACGCGACGCGTGCGGCGATTCTGGAAGCGGCCCGTGCCCGATTCGCCGCCGAAGGTTTCCGCAAGGCGACCATCCGCGCCATCGCCGCGGACGCGGACATCGACCCGTCCATGGTCATGCGGTACTTCGGCAGCAAAGACGGCCTCTTCGCGGCGGCGGTCGACGTCCGTCTCGATCTGCCCGACCTCGGCTCCGCGGACCCGGACACCCTGGGCGAGCAGTTGGTGCGCCGCTTCTTCGAAATCTGGGAAGAGCAGCCGAACAGGGAGGTGCTGCTGACGCTGCTGCGCTCGTCGATCACCGACGAGGCCGTGGCCGAACGCGTCCGCGCCGTCTTCACCCAGCAGATACTGCCCGCCGTCCTGCGTTTCGGCGATCCCGCCGACGCTCCACGCAGGGGAGGTCTGATCGTCACGCAGATGCTCGGCCTCGCCCTGTGCCGCTATGTCCTGTGCCTGCCCCCGGTCGTAGCCCTGACCCGCGACCAGATCATCGCGGAGGTGGCACCCACCCTCCAGCGCTACCTGACGTCCGTCCCGACTGAGTGAAATCAGCTGGTACGGGGCTGTACGGTCGAATGATGGCCGACGATCCCTGCTGCTCCGCGACATAACGAAATCGGCCCGCACGACGTGCTGTCGTGCGGGCCGATCGGTCTGCCGTGCCGTTCTCAGCCGGCCAGCAGCGCGCCGAGGGCGCGGAGGTGGTCGGTGCTCGCGCCGAGGGCGAACTCGTTGTGTTTGGCGGCGGTGAAGTAGTTGTGCACGATGTGGTCGCGGTCGATGCCGACGCCGCCGTGCACGTGGACGACGGTGTGCGCGACGCGGTGGCCCGCGTCGGCGGCCCAGAACTTGGCGGTGTGCACCGCTTCGGCGGCGGGCAGGTCCTCCGACAGCAGCCAGGCCGCCTGGGTCACCGCCAGGCGCAGGCCCTGCACGTCGATGTAGGCGTCGGCGAGCCGCTGGGCCACGGCCTGGAAGCTGCCGACCGCCTTGCCGAACTGCTCGCGCTCCCTGGCGTATTCGGCGACCAGCTCGAGCGCCCGTTCCAGGGTGCCGAGCTGCGTGGCGCTCAGGCCGAGCCAGGCGCGGGTGAGAATCCAGTCCAGGATCTCCGCGCCGCCGGCCACCGTGCCGACGAGTTCGGCAGGGGTATCGGTGAGTTCGACCGCGAACTCCGGGCTGCGGTCGACCACCTGCTGCGCGGTCACGGTCGCCGCCGCGGGATCGACCAGGAACACCGCGGTGGTTCCGGACGCCGTGGCGGGCACCAGAATCCGCTCGGCTCGATTCGCGAAGGGCACGGTGGTCTTGGCCCCGGTCAGCCGCCAGCCGTCGGCGGTCTCGACGGCGGTCGTGGTCGGCGCGGCGGGTTCCCAGTTGCGCTCCTCGGCCAGCGCCACCGTCAGGATGACGCTGCCCGCGGCCGCCCGTGTGGCCAGCTCCTGTTGCGCCGCGGAACCGAATCGCGCCAGCGCGGCCGCGCCGAGCGCGATCGACCACAGGTACGGCACGGCCGCGAGGTGCTTGCCCAGTTCCCGCAGGATCGTGGTCTGCTCGAGCGCGCCGAGGTCGCTGCCGCCGGCCGACTCGGGCAGCGCGGCCGCGAGCACGCCGGTCTCGGCCAGCGAGCTCCACAGCTGCTGATCGAACCGCTCATCGGCCCTGTCGAGTTCACGCAGCCGGTCGGCGGTGACCAGCTTGCCGCACACCTCGCCGGTCAGCCGGCCGAGATCCAGTTGGGCTTCGGTGGGGGTGAAATCCATGGAAGTTCTCCCTGCTTTCGATCAGCGCGCCGCGGCAGGCTGCTTGAGGGCGGTCATGGCGATGATGTCGCGCTGCACCTCGTTGGTGCCGCCGCCGAAGGTCAGGATGAGCGCGGCACGGTGCATCCGCTCCAGGCGGCCGCGCAGTTGTGCGCCGGGGGAGTCCTGGCGCAGGTAGGCCTGCGGGCCGAGTACCTCCATGAGCAACCGGTACGCCTCGGTGGCCAGTTCGGTGCCGTACACCTTGCAGGCCGAAGCGTCCCAGGGGCGCGGAGCGGCGTCGCCGCCCGCGTCGGCCCGGCTGGCGATCTCCCAGTTCAGCAGCTTGAGGTACTCGACCTTGGCGTGCACTCTGGCCAGGTTGAGCTGCACCCATTCGCGATCGATCACGCGGGAGCCGTCGCCGGCCTTGGTGTTGCTCGCCCACTCGACGGTCTGGCGTAGGGCCAGCGCGAGCGGCGCGGCCGAGGTGAGCGCGACGCGTTCGTGGTTGAGCTGGTTGGTGATCAGCGCCCAGCCGCCGTTCTCCTGGCCGACCAGCGCGCTCGCGGGGACCCGCACGTCCTGGTAGTAGGTGGCGCTGGTGTCCGGCCCCGCCATGGTGTGCACGGGCGTCCAGGAGAAGCCCTCGGCCGTGGTCGGCACGATGAGCATGCTGATGCCCTTGTGCTTCTTGGCCGTCGGATCGGTGCGCACGGCCAGCCAAACGTAGTCGGCGTAGGCGATCAGGCTGGTCCACATCTTCTGGCCGTTGATCACGTAGTCGTCGCCGTCGCGCACCGCGGTGGTGCGCAGGCCGGCCAGGTCGGTGCCCGCGCCCGGCTCCGAGTAGCCGATGGAGAAGTGCAGTTCACCGGCCGCGATCTTGGGCAGGAAGAACTTCTTCTGCTCCTCGCTGCCGTAGTGCATGATCGTGGGCGCCACCGAGTTGATGGTCAGGAACGGCACCGGCGCGCCCGCGATCGCGGCCTCGTCGGTGAAGATCAGCTGGTCCATGGTCGGGCGATCCTGGCCGCCGTACTCCTTCGGCCAGCCCAGCGCCAGCCAGCCGTCGTGGCCCATCTGCTGGACCACCTCGCGGTAGACGTTGCCCTGCCCGTACTCGCCGGTCTGCGCGCTCAGGGCCTCCCGGCGCTCGGGGGTGATGAGCCGCGCGAAGTAGTCGCGCAGTTCCGCGCGCAGCTGCTCCTGTTGCGGCGTGTACGCAATGCGCATGGCGATACCTCATGCCTTCGTTCGGATCGGGTTCCCCCGATCATTGCATATGGACTGAAACATGTTCCAGTATTGATACTGAATCCCCCCGATGACGCCCCGGTGGAGCGGATCGGCTTGTTAGGCTTCGGCCAGAGTGGTGGTAAAGGAGTTGCCATGAAGATCAGTGTCGATCCAGACCAGTGCGAAGCTAATGGAATATGCGTCGGAATCGCCCCCGACGTGTTCGAACTCGATGACGAGGACGTGCTGCACATCCAGGACGCCGACGTGCCCTCCGATCGGCTCGCCGATGTCCAGGATGCTGTCGCGCAGTGCCCCAAGGCGGCGCTGCGGTTGCAGTGAAGCACCCTTGCCGTAAGTTGGAACACGTTCTAGAGTCGGCCGCGTGAGCAATGATCTGAGCCTGGCGGGCCGAGTAGCGATCGTGACCGGCGGCGGCGCCGGACTTGGGCGGGCAGAGGCGCTCGCGCTGGCCGGGGCGGGCGCGTCCGTGGTGGTCAACGATCTCGCCGAGTCCGACGTGGTCGCCGAGACGCTCGGCGCGATCCGGGCGCTCGGCGCCAAGGCGGAGTTCGTCGCGGGCAGCATCGCCGAGCGCGCCACCGCCGACGCGCTGATCCGCACCGCCGAGGAGTCCTTCGGTTCGGTCGACATCGTGGTCAACAACGCGGGCATCACCCGCGACCGGATGCTGTTCAACATGTCCGACGAGGACTTCGACGCGGTGCTCGCGGTGCACCTGCGCGGTCATTTCCTGCTGTCGCGCAACGCCGCCGCCTACTGGCGCGGCAAGTCGAAGCAGGCGGGCGCGCCGGTGTACGGCAGGCTGATCAACACCTCGTCGGAGGCCGGGTTGCTCGGCCCGGAGGGGCAGGCCAACTACGGCGCCGCGAAGGCGGGCATCACCGCGCTGACCTTGTCGGCCGCGCGGGCGCTGTCGCGCTACGGCGTGCGAGCGAACGCCATCGCGCCGCGCGCGCGGACGGCGATGACCGAGGCGGTGTTCAGCCCCGCCCCGGAGGGGGAGCCCGATCCGCTGTCGCCCGATTACGTGGCCCGGCTCGTGGCCTATCTGGCTTCGCCCGCGGCCGACGCGGTCAACGGGCAACTGTTCGTCGTCTATGGGGGGATGGTCGCGCTGATGGCGGCGCCCGTCGTCGAGCGCCGGTTCGACGCGGCCGCGGGGGAGTGGTCGCCGCAAGATCTGGCCGACACGCTGGGCGGCTACTTCGCCGATCGCCCCGATGGGCGGACCTTCTCGGCGTCTTCGCTGACCGAGCTGGGGTGAGCGGCGGCGGCACGCCGCGGGTGCGCTACTGATCAGCTGTCCAACTGTTGATCATGTGATCGGTGCTTGGTAGACATAGGGACGGGTTATGTCCTACCTCACAAAGGTGGGATCATCACTCGCTGACACCGGTTACAAATTTATATGCCGATTTTTCGAAAAATTGCACTTCAAATGTGGGAAAAGTGCTACCGGCAACACGGTGAACATGTTCTAATCGTTCCGGCGGTGCGGCCACGGTGACATTCGCGCCGTGTGCTGTGTACGCCGGTGAGCAAGGAGGATCGCGGATGAACGAGGTCCTTGCCGTGCCGTTGCGGGCTGTCGGCGGATTCTTCGAACTCACCGCCGATGTCGCACGCGCCAGCGTGCGCAGACCCTTTCAATGGCGAGAGTTCATCGATCAGTCGTGGTTCATCGCGCGGGTATCGATCGTGCCGACATTGCTGGTGGCCATTCCGTTCACCGTTCTGGTGAGCTTCACGCTGAACATTCTGCTGCGGGAGATCGGCGCGGCCGACCTCAGCGGAGCGGGTGCGGCGTTCGGCGCGGTCACCCAGGTGGGGCCGATCGTCACCGTGCTCATCGTCGCCGGGGCCGGCGCGACCGCGATCTGCGCCGACCTGGGCGCACGCACCATCCGCGAGGAAATCGACGCGATGCGGGTGCTGGGCATCAATCCGGTGCACCGCTTGGTGGTGCCACGGGTGCTCGCCTCGATGTTCGTCGCGCTGTTGCTCAACAGCCTGGTGTGCACCATCGGCATCGTCGGCGGATTCCTGTTCTCGGTGTATCTGCAGGACGTGAACCCCGGCGCGTTCGTCAATGGCATCACGCTGCTCACCCATCTGCCCGAGTTGATCATTTCGGAGGTGAAAGCCGGATTGTTCGGGCTGATCGCCGGACTGGTCGCCTGCTATCTGGGCCTGAATGTCAAAGGTGGACCCAAGAGTGTCGGTGATGCGGTGAATCAGACCGTAGTCTTCGCTTTTATGGCCCTGTTCGTCGTGAACGTGGTGGTCACCGCCGTCGGCATCAAGTTCACGGCGCGGTGATCCGATGGCCTTCGTAATCGAATCCCGCTTTCCCCGTACCGTTCGACGGGTGCGCCGGATGTCGGATTCGCTCGATTCGGTGGGCAAGCATGCCGTGTTCTATGCCCAGGCGCTCGGTTCCGTTCCGCGGGCTCTGCTGCACTACCGCACCGAGACCATCCGGTTGATCGCCGAGATCAGCATGGGTTCCGGCGCGCTGGCGGTGATCGGCGGCACGGTGGTGATCGTCGGGTTCCTGACGCTGTTCGCGGGCGGCACCATCGCCGTGCAGGGCTACAGCTCGCTGGGCAATATCGGCGTCGAGGCGCTGACCGGCTTCTTCGCGGCGTTCATCAATGTCAGGATCGCGGCGCCGGTGATCTCCGGCATCGGCCTGGCGGCCACCATCGGGGCCGGTTCGACCGCGCAACTGGGCGCGATGCGGGTCGCCGAGGAGATCGACGCGCTGGAGTCGATGGCGATCCGTCCGGTGCCCTACCTGGTCGGCACCCGCGTGCTGGCCGGGATGATCGCGATCGTCCCGCTCTACGCGCTCGCGGTGATCGCCTCGTTCCTGGCCAGCCGGTTCGCCACCGTGGTGATCTACGGCCAGTCGGCGGGCGTCTACGACCACTACTTCTCCACGTTCCTCATCCCGAGCGACATCCTCTGGTCCTTCGCCCAGGCGATCTTCATGGCCTTGGCGGTCATGTTGATCCACACCTACTACGGCTACAACGCCGCGGGCGGGCCGGTCGGGGTCGGCGTCGCGGTGGGCAACGCGGTGCGCGCCTCGCTGGTCGCGGTGGTCACGGTCACCCTGCTGATCTCGCTGGCCATCTACGGCACCTCCGGCAACTTCCATCTCTCCGGATAAGCGACATGGCGGAATCGAAGCAAACGGAAAGCCGCCTGGTGCGGGCGCTGCGCGGCGGGCTCGGCCTGAAACTGGCCGGGGCGGCGATGGTGCTGGCGCTGGTCGCGATCGTGACGGTCGCGCTGATCATGTTCGTCGGCGGGTTCACGCCGACGGCCACCGTGACGGTGGACGCGCCGCGCAGCGGCTTGGTGCTGGACCCGGACGCCAAGGTGAAGGTCCGCGGGGTGGAGATCGGTCGGGTGGCCTCGGTCGACCACACCGACGAGGGAGCCAGGCTGAAGCTGGCCGTCGATCCGGAACTGCTGAAGCTGGTGCCGTCCAACGCCGACGTCGACATCAGGTCCACCACGGTGTTCGGCGCGAAATACGTCAACTTCACCGTCCCGCAGCAACCCGCGCACACTTCGTTGCAACCGGGCGCGGTCGTCACCGCGCAGCGGGTGACCGTCGAGTTCAACACGCTGTTCCAGCACCTGTCCGACGTGCTGGCCAAGATCGAGCCGGAGAAGCTGAACGCGACGCTGTCGGCGCTGGGCACCGCGCTGCAAGGCCGCGGGGAGAAGCTGGGCGCACTGCTCGAGCAGAGCGACGCCTACCTGCGCGACATCAACCCGTATCTGCCCACGCTGCAACAGGATCTGGCCAAGACCGGCGAGGTCACCGACCTCTACGCGGACACGGTGAACGACCTGCTGCGCACCGTGGACAACTTCACGGTCACCAGCAAGACCCTCGCCCAGGAGCAGGACAGCCTGGACAACCTGCTGGTGAACGTCACCGGCTTGGCCGACACGACCGGATCGGTCCTGCGCGACAACGAGAACCAGCTCGGCACGGCGCTCGATCTGCTGCGCCCGACCACCGGTTTGCTCGACGAGTACGCGCCCGCGCTGTACTGCCTGATCGGCGGCCTGGGCAAGGCGCTGCCGCTGGGTGAGGCGGTCTTCGGCGGCCTGCAGGAAGGTGTCGCGCTGAACACCGGCTTCATGTACGGCGCGAAGCCGTACACCTACCCGGAGGATCTGCCCAAGGTCAACGCGACCGGCGGCCCGCAGTGCGGGGGCATCCTGGATCGGGTGCCGGGGAGCCACTCGAACTATGTCGTCACCGACACCTCGGAGGGGCATGTGTACACACCGTCGACGATGCTGACGGTCAACCCGCCGAAGGTCTTCCAGCTTCTGTTCGCCGGACTACCGGGGGTGCCGCGCCCGTGAAGAACACCGCGACCACCGTCAAACTGGCCATCTTCACCCTGGTGATGACGCTGATCTTCGCCGGCCTGGCGGTCGTGTTCAGTCAGATGCGCTTCGCGCGGGAGAACGGTTACCACGCCGTGTTCACCAGTTCGTCCGGCATGCTGCCGGGTGCGAAGGTGCGCATCGCGGGCGTGCCGGTCGGCTCGGTCACGTCGGTGAAAGTCGGCAAGGACTATCTCGCGCACGTCGAGTTCGACGTCGATCGCAAATACCGGCTGCTCACCAGCACCCGTGCGGCGATCAAATACGAGAACCTGGTCGGTGACCGTTATCTCGAGCTGTCGGAGGGACCTGGCTCCAACCGCGTCTTGCAGCCCGGCGGCACCATCGTCAAGGAACAGACCGCACCCGCCCTCGATCTGGACATGCTGCTCGGCGGTTTCCGGCCGCTGCTGCGCGGCCTCGACCCGGGCCAGGTCAACGACCTCACCAACGCGCTGCTGCAGATCTTCCAGGGCCAGGGCGGCACGCTGGTGTCCCTGCTCAACAGCGGCGGCTCGTTCGCCAAGACCCTAGCCGACCGGGACGCGCTGATCGGCAGCGTGATCGACAATCTCAACACGGTACTGCGGACCGTCGATGAGCGCGGCGACCAGTTCGCCACCACGATCGCCGAATTGCAGCGCCTGATCAGCGGATTGGCCGCCGACAGGGACCAGATCGGCGACGCGATCCCGCGCATCGCCGGCGCCACCGGCGATCTGACCGATCTGCTCTCCCAGGCCCGCCCCGATCTGCACGGCACGATCGAGCAGACCGGACGCCTGGCCACGAACCTCGACGCCGGGTCGGACACGGTGCAGTGGGTGCTGGACCGGCTGCCGGAGACCTATCGCCAGCTGATCCGCATCGGCTCCTACGGCTCCTTCCTCCAGCTCTACGTCTGCTCGACGAACTTCCTGGTGGACGGCCCGAACGGCCAGACGATGAAGGTCAACATGCCCGGGGCGCAGACGACCGGAAGGTGTGCGGACAACCGATGAAAGAGCAGCGATCACCCGCCATCACCATCGGCATCGTCGGCCTCGTGCTCGCGGTGGCGGTGGCGCTGTCGGCCTTGCAGTTCGACCGGCTGCCGTTCATCCGCTCCGGCGCGACGTTCACCGCCTACTTCGCCGACGCGGGCGGCCTGCTGCCCGGCGACCAGGTGCAGGTGGCGGGCGTTCGATCCGGTCGGGTGGAAGACGTCAGCCTGGACGGCGCGAAAGTGCTCGTCCGGTTCACCCTCGCCGAGTCGATCGTGCTCGGCGAGAAGACGTCGGCGGCGATCAAGACGAACACGGTGCTCGGGCGCAAGTCACTGGAGATCACGCCCTCGGGCAGCGGCGCGCTGCGCGCCGACGACACCATTCCGCTCGAGCGCACCACCTCGCCGTATTCGCTCAACGAGGCGCTGAGCGATCTGGCCGGCACGGTGCACGACCTCGATCTGGACCGCGTCGACCAGACCCTCGACGCGCTCTCGGCGACCTTCGCCGACACGCCAGCGCCGCTGCGTTCGGCGCTGGACGGCGTCACCGCGCTCTCCCGCAGCATCAACGCGCGCGACCAGGCGCTGACGGATCTGCTGAAGCGGGCGCAGAACGTGACGAAGATCCTCGCCGACCGCGGCAATCAGATCAATGCACTGCTGCTGGACGGCAACGAGTTGCTCGGCGAGCTGGACCGGCGGCGCACCGCGCTCGGGCAACTGATCGTGTACGTCAACGGACTCGCCCAGCAGCTGTCCGGCCTGGTCGCCGACAACGAGGCACAGCTCAAACCGGCGCTCGACAAATTGAATTCCGTGCTGGCGCTGTTGCAGCGCAACAAGCAGAACCTCGCCGACGCGCTGGACGGGCTCGGACCGTTCGCCGCGGCCCTGGGTGAGCAGGTCGGCAGCGGCCCCTACTTCCAGGCGTACGTGATCAACGCCGCGAGCAAGACGTTGCAACCGCTGGTGGACGCGCTGGTGTGGCCGCAGCACCTGCCGAACGACTTGCAGAGCTATCTCACGCCAGCCCCGTCGATCGTTCCCGCGACACAGGAGCCGCCGCGATGAGTGAGCGCAACACGGCCGCCTGCGCGGTCTTGCCGGAGCCGACCCTCAGCGAGGTGGACGGATGAGCGCGCTGAACGCCGTACGAAGACTGCCCCGCTGGGCGCTGGTGCTGGCCGGAGTGGTCGTCGCGGCGCTCGTGGTCGCGGTCGCGTGGAACGGCATAACCCGGATCGGGACCACCAGGGTCACCGCCTATTTCCCCTCCACGTCCGGCCTGTACGCGGGCGACGACGTGCGGGTGCTCGGCGTCAAGGTCGGCCGCATCGACGCGATCGAGCCCGGCGCGGACCGGGTCAAGGTGACCATGACCCTGGATCGCGGGGTCGATGTCCCCGCCGACCCGAAGGCGGTGATCATCTCGCCTTCGCTTGTCTCGGCGCGCTTCATCCAGATCGCCCCCGCCTACACCGGCGGCCCGAAGCTGAAGGACAACGGCGTGATCCCGATCGAGCACACCGCGGTGCCGGTCGAGTGGGACGACATCAAGGCCGAACTGTCCAAGCTGGCCACCGCGCTCGGCCCGGTCGGTGACGACAAACAGGGGTCGTTCGGCCGCTTCGTCGACACCGCCGCGAACAACCTCGACGGCAACGGGCAGCGGTTCCGCGACACCCTGCGTGAGCTGTCGGCCACCTTGAGCACGCTGTCGGACGGACGCACCGACCTGTTCGGCACCGTGCGCAACTTGCAGAAGTTCGTCGAGGTGCTGTCGGCGAGCAACGACCAGATCGTGCAGTTCGAGGGCAGACTCGCGTCGGTGTCCTCGGTGCTGGCCGGGGTCTCCTCGGATCTCGGCGCCGGACTGGACAACCTGGACGCGGCGATCGTCGATGTGCGCCGGTTCATCGACGGCAGCGGCGCCGAACTCACCGAGGGCGTGCAGCGGCTGGCCGACGCCACCCAGGTACTGGTCGACAAGCGGCCGGAACTGGAACGCGTACTGCACTCCGGCCCGACCGCGCTGGTGAACTTCTACCAGATCTACAAACCGGCCCAAGGCACCCTGACCGGCGCGATCGCGCTGAACAACCCGGCAGACCCGCTCGGCTTCCTGTGCGGCTCGGTGCGCGCGCTGGAGACCAACGACTCCGATCGCAGCGCCGACCTGTGCGCGCAGTACCTGGCGCCCGTGATCAACAGCCTGAGCATGAACTATGTGCCGATCATGGCGAACCCGGCCAGCGGCGTGACCGCGTTCCCAGACCAGCTCGTGTACTCCGATCCCAGTCTGGCCGGGCGGGTGGCGAGCCAGAATTCGGCGCAGCCGCAGCCCGCTCCGGTGAGCATCCCGGACGGTCTCGCCGGACTGGCCATTCCCGGCCTGACAGGAGGAGGGCGATGATGCCGACGCGGCGGATGCGCCGCACCGCCGTCGTCGCGGCGGGGCTGGCGGTGGCGCTCGGCGTCACCGGCTGTCAGTGGGACGGATTGAATTCGCTGCCGATGCCAGGCACCGAGGGCACCGGGCCCGGCTCCTACGAGGTGCGTATCCAGATGCCCAACGTCACCACGCTGACCCGGAATTCACCGGTGCGGGTGCACGACGTGGCGGTCGGCACCGTCTCGAAGATCGAGGTGGAGGACTGGCACGCACTGGTCACCGTCACGTTGAACCCGGACGTGCACCTGCCCGCGAACGCCGTCGCCAAGATCGGGCAGACCAGTTTGCTCGGCTCCAACCATCTCGAGCTCGCCGAGCCGACGGATCAGCCTCCCGAAGGCCAGCTGAAGGCGGGTGACGTCATCCCGCTGGCGCGTGCGGGAACGTATCCGACCACCGAGCAGGTGCTGTCCTCGCTGTCGGTGGTGCTCAACGGCGGTGGCGTCGCGCAGTTGGAAACCATCACCCACGAGCTCAACGCCGCGCTCACCGGGCGGGAGGAAGCCATCAGGGACCTGCTGCCGCAGCTGAACGAGTTGACCACGAACCTGGACCGCCAGACCGGCGACATCATCGCCGCGATGAGCGGGCTGGACCGCCTCGGCGGTCAGCTCGCCGAGCAGCGCGACGTGGTAGCGACCGCCATCGAGCAGATCCATCCGGCGTTGACCGTGCTTGCCGATCGCCGCGCGAACATCACCAGGGCGATCACCGCGCTGGGCGAGCTGAGCGACGTCGTGCGGCGCATCGTCGCGGCCAGCGGCGAGGACCTGAAGGCCAACCTGCGCAGCCTCGTGCCGGTGCTGAAGTCGCTGTCGGACACCGGGAGCGACCTGACCGAAGCGCTGAAGATCCTGGCCACCTTCCCGTTCCCGATGAAGAACCTGGACCACGCGATCAAGGGTGACTACCTCAATCTGTTCATGACCGTGGACATCACCGGCAAGCGGCTGGATTCGAACTTCCTCACCGGAACCCCGCTGGGCGGGCGGTTCGGCGGCGTGGAAGGCGCGCTGGGTAGCTTCGCGCCGGGCACGGCCGCACAGAACGGCGACCCGGCCACGGGTCCGTTGCAGGCGCCGCCGCCCGCGGCGAGCCAGCCCGCCCCGACCATCCCGGGACTCCCGCCGATCCCGGGCATTCCCGCCATTCCCGGGTTGACCGTGCCCATGCCGGGCAACACCGCGCCGCAAGGGGGTCCGGGACAGTGAAGCTCACCCGGTTCGTCCGTACCCAGCTGATCATCTTCTCCGTGCTGACGGTGATCGGCCTGGTCGTCATGGGCGGCACCTACGTCAAACTGCCCGCGATGTTCGGCATCGGGCGCTACGAGGTCACCGTGAAGCTGGCCGCGACCGGTGGCCTCTACCCGACGGCCAACGTCGCCTATCGCGGCACGAACGTCGGTGTGGTGAAGGAAGTCCGGTTGACGCCGGTCGGCGTGGACGCGAAGCTCTCGATCGCCAGCGACTACAAGATCCCCTCCGACGTCGACGCGTGGGTGCGCAGCGTCTCCGCGGTCGGCGAGCAATACGTGGACCTGGTGCCCGCGCAGAACCGCACGGGCGGAAACCTGCGCGACGGCAGCGTCATCCCGGTGGAGCGCACCAAGCTGCCGCAAGACGTCGGCGCGCTGCTCGACCAGGCCGACCGGCTGCTGTCGAGTGTCGCGGACACCCGGCTGAAACAGGTCATCGACGAGGCGTTCCTCGCGTTCAACGGCGCGGGACCGGACCTGCAACGGTTCATCGACTCCGCATCGCTGCTGGTGCAGGAAGCGCAGGCCAACGCGGAACCGACGAAACAACTGCTCGACAAGATCGGGCCGCTGCTGGACACCCAGACCGACTCCGACGCCGCGATCCGTTCCTGGACGGCCGATCTCGCCGCGGTCACCGACCAACTGCGCGGGCACGACCCCGCGCTGCGCGGCATCCTGCGCGACGGCCCGTCCTCGATGCAGCGGGTGACCAACCTGTTCGAGGACCTGCGCCCGACGCTGCCGCTGCTGCTGTCGAATCTGGTCAGTGTCGGTCAGGTCGCCGTCACGTATCACGCGGGGCTGGAGCAGATCCTGGTGGTCTATCCGCCGCTGGTCGCCGCGCTGCTGACCGCCGTCCGCGGTCCACTCGAATACGGCGCGCTGGTCGACTTCATGGCGCTGGTCAACGACCCGCCCGCGTGCACAACCGGCTTCCTGCCGCCCGACCAGCGGCGCTCGCCCAGCGAACTCGACACCCCCGACACGCCGCCGGGCCTGTACTGCAAGGTGCCGCAAGACGCCCCGGAGGCGGTGCGCGGCATCCGCAACACGCCGTGCGCCGAGGTGCCCGGTGTGCGCGCCCCGACGCCGGAACTGTGCCGCACGGGGTACGTTCCGATCGGCGACAATCCGCCGTTCGGGCCGCCGCATCCGGTGGCGCCCGCCGCGGCGCCCGCGGGTGAACCTCCGGTCGTCGCACCGGCGAGTTACGGCGGCGGCACACCAGCCGCGGCGCGGTCGTACGACCCGGCGACGGGCGTCTACATCGGCCCCGACGGGCGTACCTACCGACAGGGCGATATCGGACCGAGCGGTTCGGGCACGGTACCGTCGAGCTGGCAGGCGATGCTCGAGGAGCAGCAACAATGAGTGAGAGCAACGGAGAAGGTCACCGCACCCGACGGCGTGCGGTGCGCTCGGCCGGGCCGCCGGTCGAGGAGAACGCGACCGGTGGCGGCGTGCAGAGCGTGGTTGCGAACGCTTCCGCCCCCGCGCCCGAAGTCGGCGTCGGCGAGCCGAGTTCGGTCGCGGCCGAACCGAAGGCCTCGTCCGCCTCGACCGACCAGCAACCGGCCACGGACGAGCCGAACGCCGACGCGCCGAAAGTCTCCGTCCCGAAAGCCGACGCCGAGAAGTCCTCCGAGGCGACACCGGCCGAGCCCGCCGAGAGCGAGCGGCGCGGGGTCCCGCGCATTCTCGCCGCGGCCGCCGCGGCCCTGCTGGTCGTCGCTCTCGTGGCCGGTGCGGTCGTGTCGGTGTTCGCGATGCACGCGGCGCACGAACGCGACGAGCGCCGTGCCGAATACGTGGACACCGCCAAGCAGGCGATCGTCAATCTGACCACCATCCGCGCCGACACGGCCAAGCAGGACATCGACCGGATCCTCGCGCTGGCCTCGGGCGAATTCAAGACCGAGTTCGACGGCCGGGTCGACCCCTTCACCAGCATCGTGCAGCAGGCCAAAGTGGTTTCCAGCGGCGAGATCGTCGAGGCCGCGCTGGAAAGCGACGACGATCGCTCCGGACGCGTACTTGTCGCCGCCAAGCAGACGCTGACCAACGCGGGTCAGGCCGAGCCGCAGACCAGGTACTACCGGTTCCGGGTCACCGTGTCGCGCGGGGATTCGGGGCTGACCGTCTCCAACGTGGAGTTCGTGGCATGAACGGTCAGGCCCGGAGGCGGCAGCGCAGCGTGACCACGGAGGGCCCCGTTCATGCCGGAGTCGGATACGGCATGAACGGTCAGGCCCGGAGGCGGCAGCGCAGCGTGACCACGGAGGGCCCCGTTCATGCCGGAGAGGACACAGCATGAACGGAATTCGAGCCAAGATCCTGCTCGCGCTGCTCGGTGTCGTGGTCGCGGCGGCCGCGGTCGTCGGCGGCGTGAACGGCTACCGCTACTGGGACGACCGCCAGGCCGAGCAGTCGCGCAAGGACGCGGTCGCGACGGCGGGGCGCACCGTCGAGGCCATGTTCACCTACAACCCGCAGACCGTGGACACCGAACTGCGCAAGTCCGCCGACAACCTCAGCGGCGACTTCCGTACCGACTACCTGACGCTGATCGACAAGCAGATCGCGCCCGGCGCCAAGGAGAAGCAGCTCACCGTCAGCGCTACCACGCAGGCCGCAGGCGTCATCTCCGCCGACCGCTCGCACGCACAAGTCCTGCTTTTCCTCAATCAGGTGATGACGAGCAAGGACACCCCGCAGGGCACCACGACCGGCAGCCGGGTCCGCGTCTCCCTGACGAAATCCGATTCGCGCTGGCTGGTGTCGGCGGTAACCCCGGTCTGACGCCGGTCCGATGCGCTAGGACGACTGCGATGGCGGTGTGCGCGGCAGCCGCACCGTGAACGTCGTCCCGGCCTCCGGTGAACTCCGCACGCCGACCTCGCCGCCGTGCGCCGTCACCAGCGCCTGCACGATGGACAAGCCGAGCCCGCTGCCGCCGCTGCTGCGGGCGCGGGAGCTGTCGGTGCGGTAGAAGCGCTCGAAGACGCGTTCGGCGTCCTCCGCTGCCAGGCCGGGACCGGTGTCGATGACCTCGAGCAGCACGTCGTCGGGGCCGGGAGTCAGCAGCACCGTCACCTTCGCGTCGGGTGCGGTGTGCGTGAGGGCGTTGTTCAGCAGGTTGCCCAGGACCTGACGCAGTCTCGCCTCGTCGCCGATCACTTCGAGCGTTCCCGCGCCGGGCTCGATCTTCAGCTCGATGGTGCGGACGGGCCCGTCGGAGTGCCCGGCGGTGACCACGGCGCGCGCGTTGTGCACGCCGTCGCTGGCGACGGCGAGGAGGTCGACGGGGCCGAGTTCCAGCGGGCGCTGGGCGTCCAGCCGCGCGAGCATCAGCAGGTCCTCCACGAGCACGCCCATCCGCTGGGATTCGCGCTCGATGCGATCCATGAACGCGGCGGGGTCGTTGGTGGCGCCCTGCCGATACAGTTCGGCGAAGCCGCGGATGGTGGTCAACGGGGTGCGCAGCTCGTGACTGGCGTCGGCGATGAAGCGGCGCATGCGCTCCTCCGACCGGCGCGCCGCCTCCTCGGACGCGGCGGTCGCGGTGAACGCGCGCTGAATCTGCGCCAGCATCCCGTTCAGCGATCTGGACAGCCGGTCGACCTCGGTGTTGGTGTTGCGCACCGGCACCCGACGGTGCAGGTCGCCCTGCGCGATGGCCGCGGCGGTGCTCTCCACCCGGCGCAGCGGCCGCAGACTGCCCCGCACCACGAAGTACGCGAGGACCGCCAGCACGGCCAGGACCACCGCCCCGACGATCAGCTCGAGCATGACGAGCCGATGCACCGTGTCGGTGTTCTGCGTGAGCGGCAGCGCCACCGTCGTCGTGCCGTCCGGTGTGCGCAGCGTCAGCACGCGCCACTGGATCGGTCCTCCGTTCACGGAGCCGACGGTGTACGGGCCCGATGGCGGCGTCGCGGGTAGCGCGGGCTCGGAGTCGACAGCGAACGCGGGGACGAGGAACACGCGCCCGTCGGTGCGCATCGACCGCACGTAGAACTGGCTCGGGGTGTGGCGCGGTTCGGGCGGCGGCACCGGTGGCGGCGGTCCGCGCCGGGACCATTCCATCGCGCCCCCGCGCAATTGCTGGTCGGTGCGGTCGGTCAGCTGTTGTTCCAGGGCCGAGGTGACCACCATGCCGGAGACGAGCAAGCCCAGCCCCGCCGTGAGCACCAGCAGGAACATCAGCGTCACGCGCAGCGGAACGGCGGACAGCCAGCCGGAGACCTTCGCGCGCGCACCGCCGATCCGGCTCATGAACCGCTCTTGCGATGGGGGGCGCGCATCACGTAGCCGACGCCGCGCAGCGTGTGGATCAGGCGCGTATCGCCGGTGTCGACCTTCTTGCGCAGGTAGGAGACGTAGGTTTCGACGACGCCGACCTCGCCGCCGAAGTCGTAGCGCCAGACGTGGTCGAGGATGCGCGGTTTGCTCAGCACGGTGCCCGCGTTGACCATGAAATAGCGCAGCAGCGTGAACTCGGTGGGTGAGAGCGCGACCGGCTCGCCCGCCTTCCACACCTCATGGGTGTCGTCGTCGAGTTCGATGTCCTCGAAGCGCAGGCGCGAACTCTCCCGCTGGGGAGCGGCGTGCCCCGCGCGGCGCAGGATGACCCGCAGCCGGGCCACCACTTCCTCCAGGCTGAACGGCTTGGTGACGTAGTCGTCGGCGCCGAGGGTGAGGCCGGTGATCTTGTCCTGCACGTCGTCGCGCGCGGTCAGGAACAGCACGGGCGCGTCGATCCCGTCGGCACGCAACCTGCGCAGCAGGCCGAAGCCGTCCATGCCGGGCATCATCACGTCCACGATGAGCGCCTGCGGACGGAAGCCGCGCGCCTTGTCCAGCGCCTGCGCGCCGTCGGCCGCGGTGTCCACTTCGAAGCCCTGATAGCGCAGACTCACCGCGAGCAGTTCGACGATCATCGGCTCGTCGTCGACCACCAGAACCCTGGCCTCGGGTGTCTGCTGCACAGGGGCGCCACTCATGGCTTCATCGTCCGGTGGTCGGCTGCGATGTCGCTGGGCCGAAGCTGGGAGCTTCCTGTGAACGTCAGCGCGGCTCGCGGTCCTCGGGATAGACGTCGTCGTCGGTCAGCAGCGCGCTGCCCGCGACCTGGTCCTGCGCCAGGGCGTCGAGGAAGGCCCGCGCCCAGCGATCTACGTCGTGGGCCAGCACCTGCCTGCGCAGCGAGCGCATCCGCCTGCGTTTGACGTCGCGCTCGTCCTCCAGCGCCGCGACGATGGCGTCCTTCACGTCGTCCAGGTCGTGCGGGTTGCACAGGTATGCCTGCCGCAGTTCGGCCGCGGCGCCGGTGAACTCGCTCAGCACCAAGGCGCCGTTGAGCCCGCTGTGACACGCGACGTACTCCTTGGCGACGAGGTTCATGCCGTCGCGCAGCGGCGTCACCAGCATCACGTCGGCGGCGACGAAGAACGCGACCAGCTCGTCGCGCGGGATCGGGCGGTGCAGGTAGTGCACCACCGGGTAGCCGACCCGGGCGAACTCGCCGTTGATCCGGCCGACCTGACGTTCGATGTCGCCGCGCATCTGGATGTAGCTCTCCACCCGCTCGCGGCTGGGGGTGGCCAGCTGGATCATGACCGTGTGGGCGGGATCGATCCGGCCCTCGACGAGCAGCTCCTCGAGCGCGTTGAGGCGGATGTCGATGCCCTTGGTGTAGTCGAGCCGGTCCACGCCGAGCAGGATGTTCTTCGGGTTGCCCAGTTCGGCCCGGATCTTGGCGGCGCGCTCGCGCACCGACCTGCGTCTGGAGTGTTCGTCCAGTTCGGCGGAGGCGATGGAGATCGGGAACGCGCCGACCCGCACCGTGCGGAAGCCGACCTGCACCACGCCGAGCTTGGAGCGCACGCCGACCGAGCCGCGCGAGGTCGGCTGACCGGCCAGCCTGCGCGCCAGGTAGAGGAAGTTCTGCGCGCCGCCGGGCAGGTGGAAGCCGATGAGGTCGGCGCCGAGCAGGCCCTCGACGATCTCCGTGCGCCACGGCATCTGCATGAACAGCTCGACCGGCGGGAACGGGATGTGCAGGAAGAACCCGATGGTGAGATCCGGGCGCAGCATGCGCAGCATCTTGGGCACCAGCTGGAGCTGGTAGTCCTGCACCCACACCGTCGCGCCCTCGGCGGCGACCTTGGCGGTGGCCTCGGCGAAGCGCCGGTTCACGGTGACGTAGGCGCTCCACCACCTGCGGTCGTAGACCGGCCGCACGATGACGTCGTGATAGAGCGGCCACAGTGTGCCGTTGGAGAAGCCTTCGTAGTAGTCGGCCACCTCGTCGGCGGTCAACGGGACCGGATGCAGTTCGAGGCCGTCCTCGATGATCGGGTCCACTTCCACGTTGGGCACGCCCGCCCAGCCGACCCACGCCCCCTTGTTGTTGCGCAGGACCGATTCCAGCGCGGTCACCAGACCGCCCGGGCTTCGCTTCCACCGGGTGCTGCCGTCGGGCAGTCGTTCGAGGTCGACCGGGAGCCGATTGGCGACGACGACGAAACCGGAGCCCGCGCCCGTGTTCTCCGCCGCGGCGTCAGCAGTCGAGGTGTCTCTGGCGTGCTCGGAGTCGTCGGACGGATTCATCTGGTCCACTCACGCATCCTTTGCGCGTTGCTGTATCCCGCTGGAGTTGTGTAGTCGACGTCGCCGTTGGCGTCGAGAACGAGGTTATTCGCCTCGAGCGTTCGGTCCAATACCCAACATGGACAACAACATCCGGCATTCGTCCGCATCCTCGGCGTAGGCAGCGACCACCCGCTGCGCCTGACGCGCCGTTTCGTCGGCGAGTGGTTCCAGATCGTCGTCCGCAATGTCGCTGGCGCTGCCCTTCGCGGCCATCGTCAAGTCCTCCCGGCTCAGTGCGCTCTTACCCTGCGAAAAGTCAATGGTATGCGACGCTGGGAAGCGCGCCCGCCGGGGCGGCTGCGCAACGGCCGTCGGCGCCGCCGGGACACCCCGCTCGATGCGTCTTCCTCGCTGGTCCCTATACCGTGGGGAGCGCAGCACCAACTCCACGAAAGGGTCGACATGCCGCTGGCCACGGTGAACGGGATTTCCCTCAACTATCAGGTGAAGGGTGACCGCGCCAAGGGCTCGGCGCCGCTGGTGGTCATGATCATGGGCACCGGCAGTCCCGGCCGGGTGTGGGAGCTGCACCAGGTTCCGGCCCTGGTCGCGGCCGGTTACCGGGTGTGCACGTTCGACAATCGGGGGATCGCGCCGTCCTTCGAGGCCGCCTCCGGCATGACCATCGACGAGCTGGTCGCCGACACCGCCGCCCTGATCGAGTTCCTCGACGAGGGCCCGGCGCTGGTGGTGGGCACCTCGATGGGGGCGCGCGTGGCGCAGGAACTGGCGCTGGCCCGCCCCGACCTGGTCCGCAAGGCCGTGTTCATGGCCGGGCACGGGCGGCTGGACCAGTTCCAGAAGACGCTCTCGCTCGGCGAACACGAGCTCGACGCGAGCGGGGTGACACTGCCGCCGAAATACGAGGCGGCGATCACCGCGGTCATGAATCTCTCGCCTGCGACCATGGCCGAGCCGAACGCAGCGCGCGACTGGCTCGACCTGTTCGAGTTCACCGGCGGGCCGGTCTCGCCCGGCATTCGCGCCCAGCGCAGGATGGATCACGATTTCGACCGGGTGCAGGCCTACCGGGCGATCCGGGTGCCGTGTCTTTCGGTCGGATTCGCCGACGACCGGATGATTCCGCCGTATCTGTCCAGGGAGATCGCCGAGGTCATTCCTGGTGCGCGGTACCAGGAGGTACCGGACGCCGGGCATTTCGGATATTTGGAGCGGCCGGAGGCGGTGAACAAGATTCTCCTGGACTTCTTTGCGGCCTGATAGCGAGTCGGCCGAGGTGCGGGCATAGGTAACCGCCCAGGCGTAACGTCTTGCTTGCTAGTGTCGAAACAACGCTCGGGGTCTCTCGGCGCCTGGGGTTGCAAGCAACCCGGCACCGTGCGAACCAGGAGCGATCCCGTACATAGCGCCAGTATCCAGTGAGGTGAAATTGAGCACCAACCCCTTCGATGATGAAGACGGCCGCTTCTTCGTCCTGGTCAACGACGAGGAACAGCATTCCCTGTGGCCGGCCTTCGCAGAGGTTCCAGCCGGATGGCGAGTCGTGTTCGGCGAGGACAGCCGTGCCGCCTGTGTCGAGTACGTGGAGAAGAACTGGACCGACATGCGTCCGAAGAGCTTGCGCGACGCCATGGCCGCGGACGACGCGGCGCGTCAGGGCTCTGCCTGATCCGCGGCGTCTGATCTGCCGCGCCTTCGGCGCGGCGTTGTTCGCGGCCTACTGATGGCTCGCGTCCGAGTGGCCGCCGCCCGCGACTTCGTCGCGGACGCGGCGGTCACTCGGTCACGAGCCGGGCCGCGAACGGCGCATGCTCGATCTCGCTTCGCTCGAAAGCGGTTGTCGGGCCGGTATGACCGCGTTCGGTGCCGAACGCGGATTCCGTTGTGATACGGACGGCGTGCCGGGCTATGATGACAACCGCTTTCCCGCCTCCTTAGCTCAGTGGTAGAGCACTCGCC
>NZ_BAFR01000013.1 GCF_000308435.1 Nocardia araoensis NBRC 100135
GAAACGCCTCGACGACGTGTCGCTGCGCGGTGAGTTGTTCCGTGACCTCCACGCCCCGCACGCGCTGCCGGGCGCGGCTGGCCAGCTTCTTGGTGGTCGGCGTGGTGCGGCCGACGATCGGCGCGATTTCGTCGAACGGCACCGCGAACAGGTCGTGCAGGACGAACGCGACTCGCTCGTCGGGGTCGAGCCGGTCGAGCACCACCAGCAGCGCCCGGCCGACGGACTCGACCAGGACCGCTTCACGCTCCGGTTCGTTCTCCTCGGCGCCGCTGTCGAGCGGCGGGTGATCCAGCGGTTCCTCGCGCCGCGCCGTCCTGGCGCGCAACATGTCCAGGCAGATCCGGGACACGACGGTGGTGAGCCAGCCGGGGAGGTTGCGCACGTCCTCGACGTCGTGGCGGGAAAGCCGCAGCCAGGTCTCCTGCACCGCGTCGTCGGCCTCGCTCGGTGAGCCGAGCATGCGGTAGGCGACCGCGTGCAGGTGGTCGCGCTGGGCTTCGAATTCCCGCGCCGAGACGTCTTCGGTGGGCATCGGTCACCTTTCCGCTCCGCGGTCCGTCATCGAGATGACGGATTCGACAGCTCATAGGTGACCGGCGTCCGGACCGGGCGCGGCACCCGAGGAAAGG
>NZ_BAFR01000012.1 GCF_000308435.1 Nocardia araoensis NBRC 100135
GTCGGCCATGCGGTGCTTGAGCGCCTGGAAGCTGCCGATCACCCGGCCGAACTGCACCCGGGACTTGGCGTATTCCACCGTCGTCTCCAGGCAGCGGTCGGCGGCTCCGACCTGCTCCGCGGCCAGCGCGGCCCACGCGATCTCCCGCAGCCGGGTGACCGTCGCGGACTGGTCGCCCGAGCCGAGCCGTCGTGCGGGCGCGTCGGCGAAATCGACTTCGGCCAGTTTGCGGGTGGGGTCCATGGTGGGCGCGGATCGCCGGGTGACGCCCGGCGCGGCGGGCGCGATCTCGAACAGACCGGTCGGCGTGACGACGACGAAGGTGTCCGCCGACATGCCGTCGAGCACGTAGTGCGCGGTCCCGGTGAGGGCGCCGTCCGCCTCCCGTACGCCCGGCGCGTCCCAGCCGCGCTCGTCCGCCCAGCAGACCGCGATCGTGCGGGTGCCCTCCGCCACTCCGGGCAGCAGCCGCGCGCATGCGTCGCGATCGCCGGACAGCAGCACCGCCTGCCCGCCGAGGACGGCAGAGCCGAGCATCGGCACACCGGCGAGCGTGCGGCCCAATTCGCCCACCACCAGCAGTGATTCGACCAGACTCGCACCGAAGCCGCCGTACTCCTCGGGAATCGCCAGCGCCGCGACGCCGATCTGCTCGCACAGCAGCCGCCACAGCGCCGGGTCGTAGCCGAGTTCGGTGTCCATCGCGGCGCGCACCGCCGCGGACCCGGCGTGCTTGGTCAGCAGCGCCCGCACCGAGGCGAGGAATTCCTGGTGTTCGGCGGTGCTCATCGGTGTCCTTCCTGCCGGCGCTGCGTGGTTACGCTTCGCTGCCGCCTCCGGGCCTGACCGCTCATGCTGTGTGTGTTTCTCGCATGAGCGGGGCCCTGCGTGGTCACGCTACGCTGCCGCCTCCGGGCCTGACCGCTCATGCGATGCCCCGCTCGGCGCGTTCCTGGTCGGTGTCCGCCCGCAGCGCGTGGGCGATCCGGGCGCGATGCAGGTCCGGTGTGCCCCAGGCCGAACGCAGGGCGGTCACCTTGGTCAGCCACAGCGAGAGGTCGTACTCGGCGGTGTAGCCGATCGCGCCGTGCACCTGGAGCGCGGTGCGGGCCGCGCGGTAGGCGGCGTCGCCGCAGGCGATCACGGCGGCCGAGACGTCCCGGCCGCGGGTGGGTCCGGTCATGGTCAGCGCGGCCCGGTAGAGCAGCGGCTCGGCCAGGTCCAGCGCGATGAGCACATCGGCCAGCTTCTGTTTGACGGCCTGGAACTCGCCGATCGGTTTGCCGAATTGCTTGCGCTGCTTGGCGTATTCGGTGGACGCGTGCAGCAGGGCCTTGCCCGCGCCGAGCAGCTGGGCCGCACAGGCCAGCGCGCCGGTGTCGAACCCGGCGGCCACGGCCGCGCCGACCTGCTCGCCTTCGATGACGGTCTCGTCCGCGGCGACGGCGAACAGGCGGCGGGCGGGATCGACCGATCGCACCAGGCCGGTGCGGTGCCCGATGGACAGCCGCTCGCCCGCCAGCAGGACCACCTCGGCGGCGTCGGCGTCCAACGCGACACCGCTGCGCCCGGGTCCGGCGAAGGCGACGGTGCCGAGCGCCGTGCCTTCCGCGAAGTCGGTCAGCCAGCGCGCGGCCGGGCTCTGGTCCGGAAGCGCTTGCAGCAGTGCCGGAATCGCCGCGGCGGTCTCCACCAGCGGTCCCGGCACGGCCGCCCGGCCGATCTCCTGGAAGGCCACGACCAGATCGATCGGTTCGGCGCCGATGCCGCCGTGCTCCTCCGCGATGGCCAGACCCAGCACACCGGCCTCGGCCAGTTGCCGGATCAGCGCGCGACCGGGCCCGCTGTCGCCGGACGCCCACGCGCGCACGGCCGAGGGCGCGCGGCCCGCCTCCAGCAGTTTGCGCAGACTGGCGGCGAAATCGAGTTGTTCGGGGCTGAGCGCGAATCTCATCGGCTGCTTCCTCTCGGTAGTCCGAGCAGCCGCTCGGCGATGATGTTGCGCTGGATCTCGTTGGTGCCCGCGTAGATCGGTCCCGAGAGCGCGAACAGGTAACCGTCGGTCCACGGCCCGGAACGCTCCGCCGCCGGGCCGAGCACCTCGAGCGCGGTCTCGTGCATGGCGATGTCCAGCTCGGACCAGAACACTTTGGTGATCGAGGATTCCGCGCCGAGCTTGCCGCCTTCGTTGAGCCGGGTGACCGTGCCGAACGTGTGCAATCGGTAGGCCTCGCTGCCGATCCAGGCGTCCACCACCGCGTCGCGCTGCGCGGTGTTGTCCTCGTCGCCCGCCTCGCGCCAGAGATCGATCAGCCGCTGCGCGGTGGCGCTGAACCGGCCGGGGCTGCGCAGCGAGAGGCCGCGTTCGTTGCTCGAGGTGCTCATCGCCACGCGCCAGCCCGCGCCGGGCGCGCCGATGACGTCGCGGTCCGGCACGAACACGTCGTCGAGGAAGATCTCCGCGAAGCCGGGTTCCCCGTCCAGTTGCGGGATCGGTCGGACCGAAACCCCGTCGGCGGTCAGCGGGAACATGACGTAGGTGAGGCCCTTGTGCCGCTCGGCCTCGGGGTCGCTGCGGAACAGCCCGAACGCCCAGTCCGCGAAGGCGGCCCGCGAACTCCACGTCTTCTGTCCGCTCAGCAGCCAGCCGCCGTTGGTGCGCCGGGCGGTCGAGCGGATACCGGCCAGGTCGCTGCCCGCCTCGGGCTCCGACCACGCCTGCGCCCAGATGTCGTCGCCGCGCGCCATCCGCGGCATGATCCGTTCCAGCTGCTCGGGGGTGCCGTGTTCGAAAAGCGTCGGCGCCAGCAGGAAGATGCCGTTCTGGCTGACCCGCCCCGGCGCGCCCGCCGCGTAGTACTCCTGCTCGAACAGCACCCATTCCAGCAGCGAGGCATTGCGCCCGCCGAACTCCTCCGGCCAGGCCACCACCGAGAGCCGGGCGTCGGCGAGGGTGCTCTCCCACGCGCGGTGCGCCTCGAATCCCGCTTTGGTGTCCATGGAGGGCAGCGGTTTCGCGGGTTTGTTCGCGGCCAGGAATTCGCGGACCTCCCGCTGGAATTCCTGGGTCGCCTGGTCGAGATCCAGATCCACTACGTCGTTCCGTTCTGTTCTGCGGTGCTCGCGGAAGCCTTCATCGACTTGGCGTTCATGCCGCCCAGTGAGTCGGCGCCGACCTCGGCGTTGTGTGCGTGCGCGAAGTGGTGCAGGCCGAAGACCGAGTCCATGCCCGACCGCATGCCCATCAGATCCTCGGCCTGGTTGACCGCCTTCTTCGTGAGCGCGAGACCGAATTGCGGCATGGTGGCGATCTTCTCGGCCAGCGCGAGGGTCTCGGCCGCCAATTCGGCGCGCGGCACCACCCGGTTGACCATGCCCCACTCCTTGGCCTGCGCGGCGCCGAACCGGTCGCCGGTGAACAGGAATTCCTTGGCCGCACGCGGACCCATCACCCACGGGTGCGCGAAATACTCCACGCCCGGAATGCCCATGCGGACAACGGGATCGGAGAAGAACGCGTCGTCGGAGGCGATGATCAGATCGCACACCCAGGCCAGCATGAGTCCGCCCGCGATGCAGGCGCCCTGCACCATGGCGATGGTCGGCTTGGGGATCTCCCGCCAGCGCCGACACATGCCGAGGTAGACCTCGAGCTCGCGGGCGAAGCGCTGGTCGCCGCCGGCCCGGTCCACGTGGTCCCACCACAGCGCGGCCTTGTTCTGGTACCGCACGTGGTGGTCGCGTCCTGGCGTGCCGATGTCGTGCCCGGCGCTGAAGTGTTTGCCGTTGCCCGCCAGCACGATCACCCCGACCTCGGGGTCCTCCACGGCGCGCTCGAACGCGGCGTCGAGGGCGTAGGTCATCACCGAGTTCTGCGCATTGCGGTAGTCCGGCCGGTTCAGCGTGACGATCGCGACGCGCCCGCGCCGCTCGTAGGTGACGACCTCACCCTCGTCCGGGATCGCCGGACCCTGGTCCGGGGTTGCCGGTTCCGACATTACGACTTCTCCTCACGTAGTTGACGCTTGAGCACTTTCCCGGCGGCGCTGTAGGGCAGCTGATCGCGGAATTCGACGAACCGCGGCACCTTGAAATTGGCCAGCACGGTGGTGGCGTGGGCGAGCACCTGATCCTCGGTGAGGCCCGAGCCGGGCTTGCGCACCACATACGCCTTGCCCACCTCGCCCATCCTGGTGTCCGGCACGCCGACGACCGCCGACTCCGCCACGCCGTCCAGCCGGGCCAGCGCCTGTTCCACTTCGGCGGGGTAGACGTTGAAGCCGCCGGAGATGTACATGTCCTTGAGCCGGTCGGTGATCTTCAGGTACCCGCGGTCGTCGATCGTGCCGATGTCGCCGGTGTGCAGCCAGCCGTCGGCGTCGATCGTCTCCGCGGTGCTGTCCGGATCGTCCAGGTAGCCGAGCATCACGTTCGGCCCGCGCAGCAGCACCTCGCCCGCCTCGCCGAGGCGCAGTTCGAAATCCGCGATCGGCCTGCCGCAGGTGTTCGCGATGGTCTCGGCGTCGTCGTCGACGCGGCACATGGTGCCGAATCCCGCGCTCTCGGACAGGCCGTAGGCGGTGATGACGACGTCGAAGGCCAGTTCCGAGCGCATCCGCTCGATCAGCACCACCGGCACCGTCGCCGCTCCGGTGACGGCCACCCGCAGGGAACTCAGGTCGAATTCGGCGCGGCGCGGGAAATCCAGGATCGTCTGGTAGATCGTCGGCGGGCCGGGCAGCACGGTGACCCGCTCGGCGCCGATCAGCCGCATCGTCTCCGGCACGTCGAAAACGGCCTGCGGGATGATCGTGGCTCCCGTGACCAGGCAGGCGAGAATGCCCGCCTTGTAACCGAAGTTGTGGAAGAACGGGTTCACCACCAGATACCGGTCGTCGCCGCGCAGGGTGGCGCACTCGGCCCAGGCCCGCACCACCGACAGCGCTTGTCGGTGCGCGACCAGCGTGCCCTTGCTGCGGCCGGTGGTGCCGGAGGTGAACAAGATGTCGGAGATGTCGTCGGGGCGGACCGACTCGGCGCGTTCTTCGGCTTCGGCCACGGTGACCGGCGCGGCGACGGTCGAGAGTTCCGACCAGTCCAGCGCGGCGATGTCGGTGTTCTCGGTGCCCGGCTCCACCGGGATCACCACCACCGTGTCGATGGCCAGGTCGGGCGCGGACGTGCGCAGTTCGACGAGCCGGTCGCGGCCGAGGAACGGTCCCGCGATGAACAGGGCTTTGGCGTCCACCCGTCCGAGTACGTCGGCGGCCTCGTCGGCGACGTATCGGGTGTTCAACGGCACCAGCGCCGCGCCCGCGTAGTGGGCGGCCAGCGCGGCGATCACCCAGTGGTGGGTATTGGGCGCCCACATGGCCACGCGGTCGCCCGTCCGCACTCCGCGCGCGATGAGCGCCCGCGCCACTTCCTGGACCGCCTCGAGCAATCGGGTCCAGTCCAGCCGGACCGAGCCGTCGGCGATCGCGGGGGCGTCGCCGAAGGTCCGAGCGGCGTGGTGCAGTGCCATCGGTGTCGTCTGTGCAGGGGTTGTCACGGTTGTCCTTACCGTCCGCGAGCGAGTTATGCGTGCACTCTACAAAGCAAGTGCTTGGTAGGTTATCCTACCGGCGTGGGTGCGATCCAGACCTCAGAATCCGACACCGCCGCTCCGGACGGGCGGTTTTCCGCCGCGCAGGACGAACGCTTCGCCGCCGAAGTGCGCGAGTGGCTGGAGGAGAACCTCAACGGCGAATTCCGCGCGCTGCGCGGCCTCGGCGGTCCCGGCCGCGAACACGAGGCGTTCGACGAACGCCTGGCCTGGGACCGGCACCTGGCCGCGGCCGGGTGGACCTGCCTCGGCTGGCCGAAGGAGTACGGCGGCCGCGAGGCCACGGTGCGCCAGCAGGTGATCTTCCACGAGGAATACGCCAAGGCGAACGCCCCCGCGCGGGTGTCGCACGTCGGCGAGGAACTGCTCGGCCCGACCTTGCTCGCGTTCGGCACCCAGGCCCAGAAGGACCGCTTCCTGCCCGGCATCCGCAACGTCAGCGAACTGTGGTGTCAGGGCTATTCGGAACCCGGCGCGGGCTCCGACCTGGCCGCCATCACCACCGCGGCGCACCTGGACGGCGACGAGTGGTCGATCAACGGGCAGAAGATCTGGACCTCGCTGGCCCACGTGGCGGACTGGTGCTTCGTCGTCGCCCGCACCGAGCGCGGCTCCGCCAGGCACAAGGGCCTGTCCTACCTGCTGGTTCCGATGCAGCAGCCGGGCATCGAGGTGCGCCCGATCATCCAGCTGACCGGCACCTCCGAATTCAACGAAGTCTTCTTCGACAACGCCCGCACGGCGGCCGACCTGGTGGTCGGCCAGCCGGGCGACGGCTGGCGGATCGCCATGGGCACGCTCACCTTCGAGCGCGGCATCTCCACTTTGGGTCAGCAGATCCGGTTCGCCCGCGAGCTGGCCGACATCGAGGCTCTGGCCCGCCGCACCGGCGCGGCCGACGACCCGTTGATCGCGGATCGGATCGACCGGGCCTGGGTCGGCCTGCGGGTGCTGCGCGCGCACGCCATGCGCACGATGGAGGGCGCGGGCGTGGACGACGGCGCGGGCCAGGCTTCGGTGGCGAAACTGCTCTGGGCCAACTGGCATCGCGGGCTGGGAGAGCTGGCGATGGCCGTGCTCGGCGCCCGCGGCCTGGTGGCGGGCGAGAACGATCTCGACGAATGGCAGCGGCTGTATCTGTTCACCCGCGCCGACACCATCTACGGAGGTTCGAACGAAGTGCAGCGCAACATCATCGCCGAGCGGGTGCTCGGCCTGCCGCGCGAGGCCCGCCCGTGACGGGGCCGCTGTCGGTCGCCCCCGCGCCCGTTCCGGGGCACGGCCTGCTGACCGGACGTTCGGCCGTCATCACCGCGGCGGCGGGCACGGGCATCGGCTCGGCGACCGCGCGCAGGCTGCTGGCCGAAGGCGCGAACGTGGTGATCTCCGACTGGCACGAGCGGCGTCTGGCCGAAACCGCGACCGAGCTGGCCGCCGAGTTCCCGGACCGGCGGGTCGCCTCCATCCCGTGCGACGTGCAGAGCACCGAGCAGGTGAACGCACTGGTCCGCGGCGCCGCCGAAGCCGTCGGCCGGATCGACATCATGGTCAACAACGCCGGGCTGGGCGGGGAGACGCCCGTGGTCGACATGACCGACGAGCAGTGGGACCGCGTCCTCGACATCACCCTCAACGGCACTTTCCGCTGCACCAGAGCCGCCCTCGGCTACTTCCGCGACGCGGGCCACGGCGGCGTGATCGTGAACAACGCCAGCGTGCTCGGCTGGCGCGCGCAATACGGCCAGGCGCACTACGCCGCGGCGAAGGCGGGCGTCATGGCGTTGACCAGGTGCAGCGCCGTCGAGGCCGCCGAACTCGGCGTCCGGATCAACGCGGTGGCCCCGAGCATCGCCAGGCACGCCTTCCTGGACAAGGTCAGCTCGACCGAGCTGCTCGATCGGCTGTCGGAGCGCGAGGCGTTCGGCCGTGCGGCCGAGCCGTGGGAGGTCGCCGCGACGATCGCCATGCTGGCCAGCGACTACACCACCTACCTGACCGGCGAGGTGGTCTCGATCAGCAGCCAACGCGCCTGAGCGAGAAGGTTTTCCGGCTCGTGCGCTCGTTCCGGGCGCGCGAGCACATCCGGCGACCGCCGAGCAGCCGCTTGTCCGGACCTTTGGGACGATCCTCGCACGCTGTATTGCGATCGCCTTCCCGCGTCCCGCCTGCCCCGTGAAATGGGCAGCTGATCAGGTGGAAAAGGACGAGCCGGAGCGCGCCGCCGTATGCCATGCTGAATGAGATCGGATCAGCGCTCTTCAAGGGGGCGATGGCTATGGGCCGGGATCGCCCACCTGCCGGCGAACAATTGGAACTCGATGTGGTGCGCGAAGTAGTGCTCGCCAGGCGACGGCTCGACAGCCTCGTCCTCTCGGCTCTCACCCTCGGCGCCGAGCTCATCGAGCACACCTCCGAAAGCGCGGTCGCCATGGCCGCCGCGCGGATTCTCGAGCAGCACGCCGTCGATGAAGGCGAGGTCGCCCGTGATCCGCGCGGCGCGCTGCGGGCCGATCTGGCGCGCGATCGCGAGCGCGCCCGGCGCATCGGCCTCAGCGCCGACGGCACGGAGAGCGAACAGGAGCAGCGCAGGCAGCGCCAGACGGCGCTGCTGTGCGAGGTGCGCGCCGACCTGCTCGCGGTGGTCGCGAAATGCCGGAAATTTCGCTTCGACCAGGTGACGTTCTCGGACGAGATCGCGCAGGGCCTGTGCGCGGCCACCGACAAACTGGTGATCGGGGCCGACATGGACACCTACCACGCCTGGCAGCGCGGCATGGTGCTCAAGCTGAGCGAGGAGCCGGTGCGGGGCGGACCGCCGCGGGTGATGGCCACGGTGGACGCCGGTCCCGACCGCGGTCAGCTCATCGTGGAGTGGGACAGCTGCGAACGTCGTCTCGCGCTCGTCGCCCGGATGGCGCGGGCGGGCGTCTCGCCCGTGATCATCTGCGATCGTCTGCTCGCCGATCTTTCGGTCTCCTCGCCGTTGCGCTACTCGGCCCGTTGAGCGGGGCCGCTATACCAAGCAAATGCTTGGTTGTATGATGGCCGTGTGCCCGCACCAGACGCCTCTAAATCAGCACGGCGCAGCGAGTTGCTCGCCTTGGCGGCCGAATTGTTCGCCGAGCGGGGATTGCGCGCCACCACCGTGCGCGATATCGCCGACGCGGCCGGGATCCTCTCGGGGAGCCTCTACCACCACTTCGATTCCAAGGAGTCGATGGTGGACGAGATCCTGCGCGGATTCTTGGACGAGCTGTTCGGCCGCTACCGCGAGATCGTCGCCTCCGGACTGAGTTCGCGAGACACCTTGGAAGCCTTGGTGCTCGCGTCCTACGAGTCGTTCGACCGCTGGCACGCCGCGGTGGCGATCTACCAGGCCGAGGCGAAGCGACTGCGCGACTCGGAACGGTTCACTTACATCGCCGCGTACAACCGCGAATTCCGCGAGCTGTGGCACCGGGTGCTGACCAACGGCGTCCAGGACGGCAGCTTCCGGCCGGAGCTGGATGTCGAACTGGCCTACCGGTTCCTGCGTGACACGGTGTGGGTCGCGGTGCGGTGGTACCGCCCCGGCGGCCCGGTCACCGTCGAGAACCTCGCGAAGCAGTACCTGACCATCGTGCTCGACGGGCTCACCGCCGGCGCGCGCACCACGTAGGAGTCCTTACATGTCAGCACCTTCCGCGTCCCGTCGTCCGTATGCCCCGCTGCGGGACGCCTACGTGATCGATGCGGTGCGCACCCCCGTCGGCAAGCGCGGCGGCGCACTGGCGGGCGTGCACCCGGCCGATCTTGGTGCCGCCGCGCTGCGCGGTCTGCTTGACCGCAACCCGATCGATCCGGGGAACGTGGACGACGTCATCGTCGGTTGCGTCGACAACGTCGGCCCGCAGGCGGGCAACATCGGCCGCACCATGTGGCTGGCCGCCGGTTACCCCGAAGAGGTGCCCGGCGTCACGGTGGACCGGCAGTGCGGATCCAGCCAGCAGGCCATCAATTTCGGCGCGCAGGCGATCATGAGCGGCACCGCCGAGGTGATCGTCGCGGGCGGCGTGCAGAACATGAGCGCGATCCCGATCTCGGCGGCCATGCTCGCGGGCAAGGAGTACGGCTTCGATTCGCCGTTCGTCGGATCGCAGGGCTGGGACCACCGCTACGGCACCGGCGAGGTGTCGCAGTTCCGTGGCGCGCAGCTGATCGCCGAGAAGTGGGACATCAGCCGAGAGGACATGGAGCGCTGGGCGCTGCGCAGCCACGAGCGCGCCCGCGACGCGATCAAGAACGGCCGCTTCGACAAGGAGATCGTGCCGGTCGGCGATTTCTGGATCGACCAGGGGCCGCGCGAGACCAGCCTGGAGAAGATGGCCTCGTTGCCCGCGCTGGCCGAGGGCAGCCCGCTGACGGCCGCGGTGGCCAGCCAGATCTCCGACGGCGCCAGCGCCACCCTGCTCGCTTCGGACTGGGCGGTGCAGGAGTACGGCTTGACGCCGCGAGCGCGCATCCACCATGTGAGCGCGCGCGGCGCGGACCCGATCTACATGCTCACCGCGCCGATCCCGGCGACCAAGTGGGCGCTGGAGAAGACCGGTCTCACCATCGACGACATCGACGTGGTCGAGATCAACGAGGCCTTCGCCCCGGTGGTGCTGGCCTGGCTGAAGGAGACCGGAGCCGATCCGGAGAAGGTCAACGTCAACGGCGGCGCCATCGCCCTCGGCCACCCGCTCGGCGCGACCGGCGCGAAGCTGTTCGCGACGCTGCTCAACGAGCTCGAGCGGATCGAGGGACGCTACGGCCTGCTCACCATCTGTGAAGGCGGCGGCACCGCCAACGTGACCATCATCGAGCGCCTGCCGCGCTGATCCGCGCGAGCGAGCGGCACGCCGAGAGTTCGACGTGCCGCTCGTGTGTCGTGGTGAACCCGCCATTCACGCGAAGTCCTTATCGCTGCGAGCGCAGGTATTCGTCGTGTTCGCGGTCCTCGCGGTAGTAACGCTGGGTCAACGCGGTGAGGCGGTTGATCTCGGCCGCCATGGCGGCGGGGGCGAGCGGTTTGGCGACGATGGGGTCGCCGGTTCTCACGTAGTAGCGGCCATCCGTGTAGTCCATCCACCAGAACCCGCGCCCGAAGCTCGGGCGGGCGTCGACGGCCGGGCCGGCGAACACCGTGATCTCGCCCAGCCCGAGGCGTTCCCGCTTGAAGATCTGGTCCAGCCGCGCCACGGTGCCGACCTCGTACGGCTTGCGCACCGGTCGTTCCCGATCGGCGGTCACTTCTTCGCGGCGCACTTCGATCGGCGGATGCGTGCCCGCCGACATCTTCGGCAGCGCGGCCACGGCTTTGGCGGCGACCCGCCCTGCCGCGCAATAACTCACGATCACGTCACCGCCGGTGTCCGGCGCGTGGCCGGGGAGCTGGACCAGGGTGGCGCCTATCTCCCCGCGTACCGCGCCGTGGAAACGGAACACGATCGACATGTCCGGGCCGCCCATGCCTTTGGACTCGACCCGCACCTCCGGCTCCAGCAATACGTCGAGCGCACGTTCCAGCTCGACGGCGTATCGCCCGAGCAGCGCGTCGACCGCTTCCTCGCGTTGACGCTTCAGATCGGCGAAATCCATCTCTTCCGGCCGGTATTGCAGCGGGTAGGGCAGACGGTCGCGACCATAGGCGGACCAAAGGATCTCGAATTCCTGCCC
This sequence comes from Nocardia araoensis NBRC 100135, assembly GCF_000308435.1. Taxonomy (GTDB): domain Bacteria; phylum Actinomycetota; class Actinomycetes; order Mycobacteriales; family Mycobacteriaceae; genus Nocardia; species Nocardia araoensis. Next base: position 11,306 of record NZ_BAFR01000012.1, read on the forward strand.
GGTGAAGCGCCAGTCAGCCATGCGGGTTCTCTCCGATGACCGGGGGAACGGCCTTCGGCAAGGAATCCAGACCGGTGAGTTGCTCGCCGTTGTGCTGGTTGACCAGGTAGTCCTTGACGCCCGATGTCTCGCGTTCGTCGTCCTTGCCACGAGACCCCATCCCCGGGGCGATGCCGCTCGCTCCGGTCGTGCCGGTTCGCGCCGTCTGGCTTCCGGTTGCCGTGGCGGCGGGAAGCGTGTTCGGCTGCTGGGGACCGGCCGGGACGTTGCGGCCTGGTGCAGGAGTCGCGGCGGTGTTCGGTGCACCGGATACGAAGGGAGTGCCGGGACGCCCGGGTGTGTTCGGGCTCGTCGTCCCGGGCCGACCCGGCGTCGCCGGAGCGGTGGTGATGTTCGGGCTCGGCGTAGTGGTGCTGCTCGGTGTGGTCGACGGCGTGTTGGACGTGGTCGGCTGCACGCCGGTCGACTGGTCCACACCCGCCGGGGTGACGGCCTGAGGTGTGGTGGCGGGGTCGGTCTCGGGCGACTGTCGTGGGTCGCCGTCGGACTGCTGGGTGGTCTCCGGTTGCGCGGCTTCGGGTCGGTCCGACTCGGTAGTCGCTTGGGGCGGGGAGGTATTCGGAGCGCCAGACGACGAGATACCCGGCTGCTGCCCGGGATCCGCCACGATCTGCGGAGCCGTCGGCAGGACGGGCACACCGTGGTCGGTCTGAGTCGCGACTTGGCCGTAGACCGTGCGCAGGATCCTGCGCGCTTCCTGCGTGGCTTCCTCTTCGGTGTAATCGCCCGCCTTCATGACGCCGTCCTGAGGCAACGTCTTATCTCTCAGGTCCGGGCGTTCGGTGGCCTGCGGCATCAACGCCTGCGTCTGCTCGAGACCGGTATGCATCTCCGACAGCTTGAAACTCACCAGACACGCGGCGTCGGCGAGATTTCCCGACTGGTTCCGGTAGTTCGTCACCGCGTCCGCCGCCGCTTTCCCGGATTGCCCGGTCCAGCCCGGATTCGTGCCGTCCCCGGTCACGGTGCGGCCGAACTGCTCGTTGAACGCCTGAATCGCACCGGTCAGATTCATCCCGATGTTCAGCCAGGCCTCCGACGCCTCGCGCACCGTACCCGGCCGCATCGCGTTCACGGCGTCGACCATCTGCGCCAACGTCATGCTGTCGTAGTTGTCCGGCCCCGGAATGCGCGGCGGCTCGTATTCCCCCTGGAACGACGTGCCCAACCGGCTGGTGAAGTCGTAGATCGTGTCGCGCTCCCGATTCCACTGCTCCTGCGCGGCGATGATCCGGGCGCGGTACTCCTCGTAGGTCATCGTTGCGCGTCCAAGCCGGTGAACTGGTCGGCTCTCGATTGGTCCAGCTCGACGAAGTTCGCGATCGCTTTGGCGACGACTTCTTTCGCGATCTTTACCGCGTCGATGTGCTGCATGAGGACGGCGTCCAAGGATTGGTCGGTGCCGGTCGATTTGAGGCTGAACTTCTCTTGTAGGGCCTTACTCGAAGGAAAGCCGCCGAACCCACTCACAAGTCTGACGCGCCGCGTCATCTGCAGCAATCCGTCGAGCCGGTTCAGGTAATCGTCGCAGGCCTTGTCCAGCCCACGCCCCACGTCGGGATGCAAGGCGATCTCGCCCGAGTTGGTCAGGTCCAGAACCCTTCGCCATTCTTGCGCGTCTGCGCCCGATATCATGGCTTCTCCTCAGCTTCCGGGCAGGTACTTCACCAAATCGTCAACGTGGCGGTGAACTTGGATGCACGGATCGCCCTGCTTGCCGACTGAATACCGGGTGAGGACACCGAACGACACCGTTCCTCCCCGCACTGCGATCGCGATGCTGCAACCGAGACGTTGAGTGTCGCCGACATCCAAGAATTCGACGGCGCGACGCGAGCCGACAGTCTGTGGCACGAAGTGCTCGAAGTCAGGACGCTGCATGTACTCGTCGAGTGTCGGCGTCCCGGAGAAGATCGTCAGGTCGTACCAGCGTGAGCTCGCTCGCCAGCCACACACCTTCCAACCGGTGAAATCCACCCCAGCGACGTCTTTTTCTTTGCTTGCCGGGTCCAAGCCTGTCCCCGATATCGCTGACTCAGGCAGATCGCAAGGATTCCACAGCGCGGCATCGGGATCGGACGACTTCGTGGCCGAGGTCGTCGGGAGCGCCGACGTGGCCGGAGTCGGTGTACCTCCGGTGGAGTCACCACACCCAGCCAGCACCACCACCGCACCGGTCGCGAGCGCGGCACCGCGTAACAGCTTCCCCCAGCTCGTCATCGGTTCCTCACCGCCGGTGCCGTAACGCATCGAAAGGGGCCGGACCGGCTCCTCCGCCCCCTGCAAGCTGGGATCGACGCTACTGGGCGGTTCACGGGGTCGCAACAGTCGCCGCCGGGTGAGGCGAAGCGCGACGGAAATCGGAGCACAGTGGCGCAGACGATCGGAATCCTGACACGCTCGCGATTCCGAGTAGGTCACGCGGTCGTACGTCGAGGGACATCTCGCAGCGGCTGGCTCCAACGAGGACGCGGCGTCCGCGGGCAACTCGGTCGATTACTTGCGGGATGTATTCGCGGCGTATCGATTTCACCGCGGCCTGCGAAGGCCGCCCTTGCCTAGGGTCCGCCGGGCAAACGGCGATGACCTGCCGCCACCTCGTCTTTGAGGTCTTCATAGCCGACGGCCAGTTCCGCCAGGCGCTCCCATGCGTCGCCGAGGACCCAGGTCGAGCTGGTCGCCAATGCCGCGTAGGCGAGGGCGGTATATTCGGCCAGACGGTCGATCACCGAGCCGACCGTTTCGGTGTGGACTCGGGCCGCGCCGAGCGATGGTCGCAGGCGGGCGGTGACCCAGCGGTCGATGTCCCCGACCAGGCGCGCACGGCAGTGATCGATCGACTCGGCTTGCGCCAGTCCTGCCGCGAGGCGGTGTTCGTGCAGTGCGGCGAGATCCCGGGCAGCGGTCAACAGCGGATGATCGTCGTGTGCGTCCCCGCGACAGGCGGCCAAAAGGCGGTGCTTGGCGGGAAACGGATCTCTTGTGGTCATCGCACGCCGCCGGGCGTGCGCTGGCGTGCCTGCGGATGAGCCAACCCGCGAAACGAAAGGTTCACGCGCTCAGATTCTTTCCGCTCGGAGCTTCGACGTTGGTGGCCGGAAGGGGGTGGTGGGATCGGCCGCCCGGCCGTGACGCCTCGCGTGTCAGGTGCCGGATCGATTCGACGATCGACTGTCCGGACGGCCGATACGCACAGCGCGGTGGCTCGATCCAGTGCCGGAAACGAGCGCACTGGTCGGTGGGGGAGGGAAGCGCGATCTCGCCGCCCGCCCGCACTATGGAGACGTCGAGACGGAACATCTCCGCGAACAGGCCGTCGTCATTGGGCAGATCGGGCCGCACCAGATAGCTCCAGCGATGGGAGCGCGGGTGGGACATGATCGGGCCGATGTCGTGCCCACGGCGCTGTAGGTCGATCTTCACCAGCTGCCCGAGATGGGCGGGCATCATCAGCCCCCAGACGATTCCGGCCCGAATGATGATGCGCCCCAATTCGGGCGGATCGATGATCGCGGGCAGACCGCACACCTGCCGGTAGTACCGGCAGCGGGACACAGGCGTGTCCCCGAACTCCGATTGGTTCATTTCCAGACCTCTGCGCGAGTCGGTGAGCTAGGGTGCGCCCAGCCCTGGAAGTCGGCAGAACCCAGGGGCGGGGGGCGTGGTGCGAAATCGGGGTGGCCCCCTCCTGGGCGCGGAGTCAGCAAAACACCTTTGACCTGCGTGGAGTTCGATGTCTGGGTTTCCCAGGCGAAGTCGGCCGAAGGTCCAGAGCAAAACCCGTACCGGGTCGCAGCCGTCACCCAGTACGGGTCGTATTCGCACTAGGAGAGGGAATCCATGGACGAGCACGGCACTGGCTCGACCCTGCCGAGGCGTCAGCTCGGGTACTACCTGCGAGACGCACGGACAGCGCTGAATCTGTCGTTGGAAAGACTTGCGGAGCTGACGGACTTGAGTTCGTCGGTGCTGCAACGACTGGAGAAGGGGGTAGCGACTCGATTGAAAGTGCGTGATATCGAGGCGCTTTGCGATGCGTTGGAGATGCCCCCTGAGATGACCGCAGCCATGATCGGGCTGCACCAGCAAGGTGCCGCGAAGAGCTGGTGGCACGAGTACGGAACGGTGATACCTGCGGATTTCGACGTGTATGTCGGACTAGAGACGGCGGCGCGAAAGTTGACCGTCTACCAGCCGTCGCTGGTGCACGGTCTACTCCAGACACCCGATTACGCCCGCGTACTCATCAGAGCGGCCAACCCCACCGAGGACAGCCACGCCCACGAGAAACGTGTCGAATTGAGGATGAAACGCCAAACAATCGTTACCAGAAAGCATCAGCCGATCGAATTGGACATGGTGTTTCACGAATCGGTCCTGCGGAGCACTGTAGGAGGAGCTGATGTCATGGGACCGCAACTCCGGTATCTGGCCGAGGTCGGGAAGCTGCCGAATGTGACCATTCGAGTTCTCCCTTGCGCGGCCGGCGCGCCGGTCGGCGATCCTGTGGGACAGTTCGCAATCCTGGAGTTCGATCAGGACGCCAAGGGTGCGAGTGTGTCTCCTCCGATCATCTACCTTGAAACCTTCACTGGCTGCATGTATTTGGAGAAGCCAGATGACCTGCACCGGTACCATCGAGTGCATGACAGTCTCCGGCGGGCAGCGCTGGACGAGACGGACAGCAGGAGCCTGCTCCGGCTGGTAACGAAGGAGATTTCAGTATGACTGTCGACCTATCGTCGGCGAACTGGTTCAAGAGCAGCCATAGCGGCACACATTCCGACTGCGTCGAGGTCGCTTTCCTGGACGGCGGTCAGGTCGGCGTGCGGGACTCCAAGAACACTGCCGGACCAGCGCTTGTGTTTCGCCCTGGCGCGTGGGACGCGTTCACTGCGAACATCGTCGCTGGTGAGTTCCACCGGTAGTCGTCGCGTCATTGGGCTAACGAGGGGGTGTGATGTGATGGCCGCGAATGTGGGTGTTCGCTGGTTCAAGAGCCGTCATAGTGCGACCCAGGCGGACTGCGTCGAAGTCGCTTTCCTCGACGGCGGCGGAGTCGGCGTGCGTGATTCGAAGAACCCGACCGGGCCTGCCCTGGTCTTCACATTCGGTGACTGGGAAGTGCTCACCTCGGCCATGCGTGCCGGAAGGTTCACTCCAGCGGAAGCCTGATACCGCAGCCCGGCACATCACTGCTCGTCGTGCCCCGGAACCCGAACAGTTCCGGGGCACTGGCTTTGCCGTAACCCTGGTCTCACTCACGGCACCGCAGTGAACAACTCGTAACTGTGCCCATTGGGATCGCGCACATAGACTCCTCGACCTCCGCCGAGACGATTGATCTCCCGGTCCCATCCGTTCTCCGGCCCGGACCCGTAGTCGACATCCGCCCACTTCGACAAGCGTTGCAGCACAGCGTCGAACGTGTCGTCATCGACCAGGAACGCGTAGTGACCGGGCTCGACTCGTCCGCGTTCATCGAAGTCGAAGGTCAGGTCCTCGTTGACGTGCACCGGCGCGAACGGCCCCGCCGGAGCCGCCACCTCCAGCCCGAGTAGATCGGCGAAGAAACTCGCCGCCGCCTCCTTGTCGACCGCGGGCACGATCGTGTGATTCAGGACGATGGGCACCGCTGCCTCCACTCATTTGTGTGCGATACGCACGCAAATATACGTGCGATGCGCATGCATTGTCGACCCCTGTGGCAGTACGAGTGCTGGTAGGTTGACTGGCCGTGAACCGCTCCAGCGCCGATGCCTCCGAGGCGGACGGCGGACCCGCACTGTTCCGGCTGGTCCGCTTCTGGTCACGCCGCTGGGTCAGTCAAGCGCTGACCGGCGCACCGGCGGGACCGGGCGGCGACCTGCGGCAAGTCCAGCACATTCAAGTGGTCGAAGCGGTCGCCTCCACGCTGCGCGGCGCCGAGGAGGCGACCGTGACCGCCGTCGCCACGCACCTCGGCCTCGATCATTCCGGAGCCAGCCGCATGGTCCGCGACGCCGTCACGGCGGGCTTTCTCGTGCGCGCCGACTCCGTGCACGACCGCCGCCGCGTGGTCCTGTGCCTCACCGACGCCGGCCACCGACTCCTCGCCGCATCCCGCGACTGGCAACGCCGCTGCTTCGACCAGCTCACCGCCACCTGGGACGAGCCGGACCGCCGCCGGTTCGCCGCCTACCTGCAACGCCTGGCCGACGAAGCAACCGGCTGAGTGCCAGGCCGACTCGGCGCATGGGAGCGAGCCCGGTTCACGGCAAACACATAGACACGGCCCAGCTCACGCCAACGTTTCTCCTCGAGGATTTTCTCGCCGGTCCGGATGCCGCGAGCTGGCTACCCCTGCTGATGTCGATCTGGCCCCCGCGCACTATCTGAACCTGCGCCGATAGTGACCGGATGAGCGGCCGAATCCCGAGCTCTCCAGCGCGGCGCCTGGCGCGGTCGGCTTCCGGCCTTCCGCGCCAGGCGTATATGCGTCCGCTGTGGACTTCTCCCGCTGATCGAAGGTGGAGATCGTTGATCTGGCCCAGCGTCAGCGGTCCATGCTAAGGCCGCCTTTCACGCCCAGACCTTCACATGTGGCGCGGCGGGATGGGGCGAACCGGCGGGGCATTCCTGAGGTGTAACATATATGGTACGGTCGACTGATATGGAGGAGGTGAACGGCGATGAGTGGCGAGAGCCTGTTCTGGGATGACCTGGGTGATGACCTGCAGGATCCTGAGTTTCTCCGCGAGTTCGTCTTGGAATCCATTCGAGTCAAGACTGTTGACGCAATCATCAACGCAATCGATGACGCACGGGCCGCAGCCAGCTTGTCGAAGGCGGAACTCGCGCGTGCTGCCGCGATCGAACCGGCGGCAGCACGGCGTTTGCTCAGCGCCAAGGCGGTGAACCCCACGCTGCGCACGGTGTCGGAGCTGGCAGCCGCCCTGGGTTTCCGGTTGAGGCTGGAGCCGCTGAGTGGGTCCGGTGGCAAAGCCCTCTCGACCGCCCTGGTGACCGGCAGAGTGGACGACCTCGCAGAACTGAAGGATGCGGTGGAGCAGTTCGATCGCCGCTAGGAGATCGAGCGCGGATTCTCTGCGAAGTACTCGGCTCCCAGCGCGCGGACGCGGGCGTAGTCGCTGTCGGAAAGGGTCGTCCGAAAAGGCTTATTCAGCCCGGTGATGATGACCAGCAGCGGCTTGTCGACTCTCTCGGCTTCGTAGTCCAGTCGGCAGTAGAGACGGTGGTGGGTGCGATCGGGACCATCGCAGCGGAGCTCGAACCATCCGGTCATGTTGCCGTGCATGGCCTCCCAGTAGCCGCCTCCGGCGAACCTTTTCGGCGGCGCTTTGGCTACGGCAATCAGTCGTGCATTGAACTTCGCCCGTACTCCGGCTGGGAGCGCTCGAAGGTAGTCACGGCCGGGAATCGTTCCGTCTGCCCGGCGCCGGAAGTAGACCACATCGTGATGGTCGTCGGAGGACGGTTTAGTTTGGGCCACGAACGAGGCGGGTTTGGTCGGTTTACGATTTTTCCTTCGGGTCCGCTCGTCCGATGACATCGTTTCATGATGTCCTGTGCGCCAATCCTTTTCACATTTCGATCCGGCGTGTTCCCGCGGCGCACCGACAAGCGATCCGCTTGCACTACTGGTCCGCTGTCCAGGGGCTTTTCGCTAGTCGACGGTATAGGTGCCGATGAGCTGACCGTCTCCGATGCTCGCGTCGACGATCGCGGACCTCGCGTCGTTGGCTGACGTCCGCGCGTCCACCTGCACGGGACGCGAGAGCGCGTAGACGATGAATCGGTAATGGTGGACGCCGGTGCCCGCGGGTGGGCAGGGTCCGAAGTATTCGGCGCGCTTCGCGCTGTTGAGGCTGACCACCCCGCCCGCGGGTGTCTCCCCCTCCGCACTGGACGTGGTCGTCGGCGGGATATTGCTGACCACCCAATGTGTGAACAGGCCGCTCGGGGCGTCCGGGTCGTCCACGATCAGCGCCGAGGTGGCGGCTTTCGGGGGAATCGTCCAGTTCAGCGGCGGCGGCTCGTTCCTGCCTTCGCAGGTGTAGACCGCCGGAATCGGGTCGCCATGGTCGAAAGCGCTACTGCGCACGGAGATCTCGTTCGTCGCGGGCATCGCGGCCTCCGCTCGAGTCGAGGGATGGTGATCGAGTCCGACGGTTCGCCTGGCGCATGGCGGGCTGGCGATCGACAGGCGAACCCTGTTATGTCGTTGTCAGTCCAGGGTAAGACGCCGTTGCGGGACCATCCAGATTATGGGCAAATCAGCCGCTATCACTGCCTGGGGGCGACCTGGCCCGGCTCACCCGGCCGGATGTGCGGGGCATCGGCCCGATGCGTCGGTCCTTTCGATCTGGATACGGGCGGGACGGCCCCGGTCTGAACCGGCGACCGCCATCCCTCAGTCCGACCCCGTCCCTGCCGACTGCTTGTCCCGGGCCAGCGTCGCGATCGTCTCGATTCGCTCCACCGCGTCGGTGACGATCCGATCGATCAGTTCCTTGCACGTGGGCAGGTCGTCGATGATCCCCGTGACCTGTCCCGCCGCGAGGACGCCCGCCTCGGTATTGCCCTCGACCAATCCGGCGCGCAGCAGCATCGGCGTGTTCGCGGCCATCACGACCTGGGACCAGCTGAGGTCCTTGGTCTTTCGCATGGCCAGCCCGTCGCGGATCATGGTGGACCACTTCATCCCGGTCATGCTCTTGAACCGGGCCGCGTTGCCCACGGCGGCGGTGAGACCGCGCCAGCGGCCCGAGTGCTCGAGCCGCTGCACGAGTTCGGTGTTCAGCACGCGGTGCGGCATGCCGTCGACCTTGAGCGACACCACCGTGTCCTGGAGCTGTCGCCGCAGGTACTCCTGCTTGACCGCATCGGGGACGGTGCTCTCCTGGGTGAGCAGGAACCGCGTGCCCATCGCGACGCCCGCCGCGCCGTAGGCCAGGGCGGCGGCCAGGCCGCGCCCGTCGAAGAACCCGCCCGCGGCGACCACGGGGATGTCCACCGCGTCCAGCACGGAGGGCAGCAGCAGGGTGGTCGCCACCGGGCCGGTGTGTCCGCCGCCCTCCCCGCCCTGCACGATCACGGCATCCGCGCCCCACGACGCGACTTTGACCGCGTGCTTGGCCGCGCCGATCGACGGAATGACCACCACTCCGGCGTCTTTCAGCTTCGCGATCAGATCCTGCTTCGGTGCGAGCGCGAACGACGCGACCGCCACCTTCTCCCGGATCAGCAGGTCGATCCGCTCGGGGGCGTCCGCGGCGTCGGCGCGGATGTTCACGCCGAACGGTTTCGCGGTGTGCGCCTTGGTCTTCGCGATGGCCGCCTCGAGTTCGGCGAAGGTCATGGTGGCCGAGGCGAGGATGCCGAGTCCACCGGCTTCGGCGGTCGCCGAGACCAGGCTCGGGCCCGCGACCCAGCCCATGCCGGTCTGCACGATCGGGTGTTCGATGCCGACCAGATCGGTCAGCGGCGTACGCAAGCGCGGGCTCATGACGGGACCTCGGTTTCGCGAATCTTCTTGGGATCGAGCACCTCACGGATCAACCGCAGCTCCTCGGCGGTCGGCTGCCGCGTCTCGCCCGCTTCGGCGAGCCCGGCGATCTCGAACGAGGTGTTCTCCGCGACTTCCTCGGCGGTGACGCCGGGATGCAGGCTGCGTGCGCGCATGGTGTGGCCGGGGCCTTCGAAGTCGAAGACGCCCAGATTGGTCACCACGCGGTGCAGGTGGTGGAAGCGGTAGGCCGGATCGGCCGCGTCGACCTTGTCGTATCCCACCCCGGAGACGATGTCGACCTGATCGGTGAACACGCGCTTGGTGTGCCGCGCGACCCAGTAGCTGGTGGCGTGGTTGATCGTATTGCCCGGCGCGCCACGCACACCGAACATCTGCCGGGTCGGCTGCTGCAACGAGCCGAACGCCGAAAGGTTCTGGTTGCCGAACCGGTCGATCTGATTGGCGCCCATCACCACGTGCCTGCGTCCGGACGCCACCACGTCGAAGACCCTCCGGAACGGAATCCAGCCTTCGATCGGCGCTTTGCCGCCCAGCGGGGGAGTCTCGGCGAACAGCAGCGCCTCGCCGTCGGACAGCAGCAGATCCGGTTCGGTGGTGAGCTTGGCCAACCGCGCGCCGATGATGGACATCGGCGACATCGGGCTGGCCATGATCTCGCCCGCGCCACTGAAGATCTCCGCGCAGGCGATGGCGCAGATCTCGGCGCGGGTGACGGTCTCGGTGCTGGTCATCACGCCTCCTCGGCGAATCGGCGGACGGCGGCCTGGTACTGCTCCTCGGAGCCGGCCAGATAGGTGTCGACGAACAGCTGCCACGCCTCCGGCGTTTTCGCGGACTCGACGTAGTGCTTCTGGAACTTCTCGTCCCGGCCGTAGTCGTCGGCGGCGAGAGTGAAGTGCGCGCCGTTCGGCGCCTCGACCACGCCGTCCACCATCATGCGGTTGAGCAGCAGCGATTGCAGCGGAACGGTCTTCACCAGTTCGTCGGTCTCCACCACGCGCTCGACCGAGACGTAGCGGCGCTGCGCCGCCAGACAGAACAGATCGTCGAAATAGGGGTCGACGCCCGTGTAGGCGGCGTTGCCGTGCGCGTCGCCGAGATTCAGGTGCACCAGCGCCGCATCGAGATGCAACGCGGGCATGGCGATCAGGGTCTCCGGCGTGCCGTCGACGGGATAGGGCGATTCGACCGTCTTCAGCTCGCCTTCCCAGAAGTTCGGGACGTCGGAGCCGAGCCCGGCGCGGATCGGCAGGAACGGCAGTCGCGCCGCCGCGGCCTCCAGGCCGCATTTGAGCATGCCTTCGTCCATCTCGCGGGCGACCAGCGCGCCCGAGGTGCGCGCCTTGGCGAACCACGGGTCGTAGAACGGCGGCGAATCCAGCGACACGAAGCCGTAGTACGCCTTGCGCACCTTCCCCGCCGAGCACAGCAGCCCGAGATCGGGCCCGCCGTAGCCGACCACCGTCAGGTCTGTGATGTCCGAACGCAGAATGGCCCGCACCAGCGCCATCGGCTTGCGCCGGGAGCCCCAGCCGCCGATGCCGATGGTCATCCCGCTGCGCAGTTCGCCGACGACCTCGTCGAGCGACATCCGCTTGTCTCGCATGGAAG
>NZ_BAFR01000011.1 GCF_000308435.1 Nocardia araoensis NBRC 100135
GCCCGCGCGCGCGGGCGAGCCCGCGATCCGAGCCGTGCCCGAACTCAAGCCGACCTGGCCGAGCAGCACCTTCAGCAGCGAGGTCTTGCCCGAACCGTTCGGCCCCAGGACCGCGACGAATTCACCCGGCGCGACGGTGAGGTCCAGCCCTGCCCAGAGGGTTCGCTCCCCGTACGACAAGCGGGCGGCTTCGAGTCGCACCGCGGCCGAGTCGTCGCCGATGTTCGATCGCCGTTCCACCCCGTCGGCGTGCTCGGTCAGCGCGGCTCCCTTGTTCATCTGCTCAGCCCAGCGCGGCGGCCAGCGCCTGCGCGTTCTTCGTCTGCCACTGAATGTAATCCACGCCGTCGGGCAGGGTCTCGGTCACCTCGACGACGGTGACGCCCGCGCTCTGCGCGGTGCCGCGCAGGTCCTTGGTGATCTTGTCCTCGGTCTGCACGTTGTAGATCAGGGCGCGGACCCGCTTGCCGTTGAGGAGGTCCTGGGTCGCCGCCACGGCCGCGGGGGCCGGGTCGGTCTCCTGTTCGATGGCTTCCTGGAACTCGTGCGGAGTCAGGTCATCGGCTCCGGCGGCGGCCACGAGGTAGTGCGCCAGGGGTTCGGTTTGCAGCACCGGCGTCTTCGGGTGCTCGGCGGCGAGCTTGCCGGTGATGGCGGTGACCGCGGCGAGACGGTTCTTGAACGTCGCGGCGCGCCCGGCGTAGGCGGCGGCCTTGTCCGGGTCCAATTCGCCGAGCTGGGCGGCGATCCGGTCGGCGACCACGTCGACGGTGCGCACGTCGTACCAGACGTGCTCGTTGTCGTCGCTCTGGTCGGCCCGCAGGGCGAACGCGTCCACGGTGCGTTTGTTGGTGCCCGCCACCGCCTTCTCGGCGAACTCGTCGTAGCCGCCGCCGTTGTAGACCACCAGGTCGGCGTCGCTGAGCGCGGCCGATTCGACGGCGGAGGTCTCGTGCGAGTGCGGGTCGGCGGACGGATCGGTGATCAGCGCACGGACGGCCGCGTCGGGCCCCGCGACGGCGGCGGCGATATCGCCCCAGACGTCGGTGGAGGCGACGACCGATGGCCGACCGTCGTCGTCGGAGCTGCCGCAGGCGGTCAGCGTCAGGGCGGAGGCGACCCCCACGGCGATGCCTGCGCAACTGATGGCGAATCGAGTTCTCACGTGGGGGTACTCCTGGCCGTGCTCTAGATCATAATGGAAATCGTTCCCGTTAACTGTAGCAGGGGCCGTCAAACGATCGGGTGCGATGCCGGCGCAAAAGCCGAATGCGAAGGGCCCGTGAACGATTCCTCGTTCGCGGGCCCTCAGCTCGTACGCGCGGTCAGACCAGCGCGGCCTCCACCGGCTGTCCGAGCAGCTGCGCGCAGCGCAACAGGCCCAGATGGCTGTAGGCCTGCGGATGGTTGCCGAGCGAACGTTCGGCCACCGGGTCGTACTCCTCGCTGAGCAGCCCGGTCGGGCCCGCCACGTCGACCAGCTGGGCGAACAGCGCCTCGGCGTCGGAGCGCTTGCCGATCAGCAGGTACGCCTCGACCAGCCAGGCCGCGCACAGGTGGAATCCGCCCTCGCCGCCGGGCAGGCCGTCGTCGTGGTGGTAGCGGTACACCGTCGAGCCGCTGCGCAGCTCGGCCTCGGTCGCCACGACCGTCGCCGCGAAGCGCGGGTCGGACGGGTCGATCAGGCCGCTCAACCCGATGTGCAGCGTCGCCGCGTCCAGGTCGGTGCCGTCGTAGGCCGCGGTGTAGGACTGCACCTCGTCGTTCCAGCCCTTGGCCTTCACCTCGTCGGCGATGGTGTCGCGCAGCAGCGGCCAGGCCGGATCGGCCTCGCGATCGAACTTCTGCGCCAGCGTCAGCGCCCGGTCGACGGTCAGCCAGCCCATCACCTTCGAGTACACGTGGTGGCGGGGGTTGCCGCGGATCTCCCAGATGCCGTGGTCGGGCTCTTGCCAGCGTCGCTGCACCGCCGAGACCATGGCGCAGACCAGCTCCCAGTCGGCGTCGGGCAGCACGTCGGCCGGATCGGTGACGCCGCGCAGTTCCCTGGCGTGCGCCAGGGTGGCGATGAGGTCCACGATCGGACCGAAGACGTCCAGCTGCACCTGCATGTTGGCCGCGTTGCCGACGCGCACCGGGCGGGAGCCTGCGTAGCCGGGTAGCTGGTCGATCGAGGCCTCCGGCGGCAGTGTCTCGCCGTACAGCGTGTACAGCGGGTGCAGCCGCTCGGGGCCGGGCAGCGTCTCCAGCACACGGTGCACCCAGCCGAGGTAGTTCTCGGCCTCGTCGAGCGAGCCGAGCGAGACCAGCGACTGCGCGGTCAGCGCCGCGTCGCGCAGCCAGCAGTAGCGGTAGTCCCAGTTGCGCACGCCGCCGATGTCCTCGGGCAGCGAGGTCGTGGCGGCCGCCAGGATCGAGCCGGACGGCGCGTGCACCAGTCCGCGCAGGGTGAGCGCGGAGCGTTTCATCAGGTCGGGCTTGAGCGGCGGCAGCGTGAGCGTCCCGGCCCAGTCCGACCAGTACCGCTCCGCCTCCCGTCGCCGCTCCGTCTCGCTGGTCGGGGAGGGGTCGAGATCGGTGGTGCCGCAGCGCAATTCGAGCACGATCGGACCCTTGGACGGGTCCACCACGGCCCGTGCCGACTCGTGGGTGCCGTCGGAGACGATCTCCCACCGCACGCCGGGGGAGCGCAGCACGATCGGGTCGTTGGTGCCGTACACCCGAAGCCCGCCCTCCTGCGCCTCGAGGTTCACCGGCACCTGGCCGAACTCCGGACGGGGCGCGAAGGTGACCACGGCCTTCGCGTCGCCGGTGATCACCCGGGTGAGGTCGGTGCGGGTCGGGGCCACGTCGTGCGGCAGATAGTCGGTGACTTGCAGCTTGGCCCAACGAGTTTCGACGGTCATCGTGCCGTCGACGTAGCGCTGCGAGAGCGGCAGCCCGGGCCGCTCGGGCTCGATGGTGAAGTGGCCGCCCTGCGGGCCGCCGAGCAGGTGCGCGAACACCGCGGCCGAGTCGGGCTCCGGGTGGCAGAACCAGGTCACCGTGGCGTCCGGAGTGAGCAGGGCGACCGAGCGCGGGCTGGCCAGCATGGTCAGCCGCTCGATGCGCGGCGCGCTCGCGCCCGCCAGCCAGGTCCGGCGCTCCTCCAGCAGGTAGGCCAGCGCGCAGGCCACGGCCTCGGTGCTGTCCACCCGGAACTTGGCCAGGCTCTCGCCTTCGCCGACCTTGATGCCGACGTCCGGGCCCGACAGCACGCGGAACGCCTTCTCGTCGGTGACGTCGTCACCGAAGAACACCGCGGCCGAGGCCCCCGCCTGATGCCGAACGGTGTCCAGTGCGGTGCCCTTGTCGGTCTGCACCACGGCCAGCTCGATGACGGCCTTGCCCTCGGTGACCTGCACGCCGAACCAGCACGCCGGACCGAGCCGGACCTGCGACAGCGCGCGATGGCCGATCTCCGGGCTGGCGTTGCGCACGTGCAACGCGACACTGGCCGGTTTGATCTCGACGGTGACGCCGGGGTTGTCCGCGGCGATCTGGTTCAGCGCGGTCTGCACCTCTCGGAGCAGATGCTTGGCGTCGTTGTCGATCGCGTGCACGAAGCCCACGTCGAATTCCGAGCCGTGGCTGCCGATCAGTTGCACCTCGACCGGCAGGCGGGACAGCGCCGCGAGATCTCGCAGCGCGCGGCCGGAGATCACGGCGGCAGTGGTCCCGGTCAGGCCGGCGAGGGCTCGTAACGCGCTCACCGATTCCCGATGGGGAAAGGCTTTGGTCGGGTCGGACACGATGGGCGCGAGTGTCCCGTCGTAGTCCGATGCGACCAGCAGCCGTGGCACGCGCGCGACCGTCGACAGTGCACGGCGAAGTTCCAGTGGCAGATCCTGTGCGCTCACGCATCCAACCTAGTGATCGGAGGAGTTGTTTCAGGGGGCGGGCAAAACAATACTGTGTTGAATTTGCCGCACAGAAGCGCGCCGGTTCGCGTGCGCACGATAACGCACGACCTGAACCGGTGTCCGGTAGATCTGCCCAGCTAACGGCAACGGTATCCGAGCGGGTGAGCTTCGTCGCAGCCCAGCGGGCCTTTCCAGGCCCGGTTGGTGGCCGGGCGCCGAAGAGCTTACTGGTTGCGTTCGCCCAGCAGGAGGTCGACGGTCAATTCCAGGCGTTCGGTGACGTCGGTGGCCGAGGCGCGCCGGGTCAGCCAGGCGACCAGATTCGACAGCCACACGTCGCTGATCACTCGGGCGATGGCCAGCTGACGTTCGGTGGGCTCGCCGTCGTTCATCGCGCGGGCGAACACGCGGTCCATCACCTTGCCGACGCGGTCCACCTCGGCGGCGGCCGAGGCGTCGGCGAACATGAACGCCCTGGTCATGGCCTCGGTGAGCAGCGGGTCGCGCTGCATCATCCGGGTGATCTGGGTGAGCAGCAGGTGCATGCGCTCCTGCGGAGACTGTCCGGCAAGCGGCTTGCGTTTGCCCTCGATCTGCTCGAACTCGCGCGACAACGCCGAGACCAGCAGGTGCACCTTCGACGGGAAGTAGCGGTACAGCGTGCCGACCGCGACATCGGCGCGCTCGGCCACCGCGCGCATCTGCACCGCGTCGTAGCCGCCCTTGGACGCGAGCGCCAAGGTCGCGTCCAGGATCCGCTTGCGCCGCTCGCGCTGCGCCGCCGAGCTCAGCTCGTCCTCGCTGAGCGTGGTGACCGTGGCGGCGGGCCGTCCCGCGCTCGGGTCGGCTGGCTGCGATCGGGACGGACTGGCCATTGATGAAAGTCCTTTCCGGAAACGTCGTTTCGTCGGCTGCGTGCGCGGTGTGGCTGCCGCGGCGATGGTCTCTTGACTTCCGCCCGGCTAGGATATTAGAACATGTTCTAGGTGTGGGAGTCACGCCGGAAAGGCGGTATGGAGTGTGACCATCGCCACCACTGACGAGCATAAAGCCGTTCAGGAGTCGATGCGCGGATGGGCCGCCTCGGTCCGTCCGATTGCAACAATGCGGGCCGGCGCGGCCGACTTCTGGCGCGCCTACTGGCCCGCGCTGGCCGAGATCGGGATCTTCCGCGTCGCGGTGGCCGAGGACGTGGGCGGCGCGGGCGGGTCGGTCTCCGATCTGGCCGTGCTGGTGGAGCAGGCGGCGCACGATCTGGTCGGCGGCCCGGTCCTGGCGACGGCTCTGGCCAATCTGATCACCGCCGGACAGCTCGACGAGGACCTGCCGTGCGGTGTCGCGCTCGACTTCGTCGTCGGTTCGACGGTGAGCGTACCCGCCGCAAGCGACGGTGTGTTGCTCACGGGTACCTGGGATTCCGTCCTCGGCGCCGCTCCCGGCACCGCCGTGCTGCTGCCGATCGACCACCCACAAGGGCAGCGGTGGTGCCTGGTCCCGCCCGACGCCGGCGGTCTGCGGGTGGAAGCGCTCGCGCCGCTGGATCCGAGCACGCCGCTGGCGCGGGTGCACTGCGCCGACCTGCGCGTGCCCAACGAACGCGTGTTCGTCGCGCCGCACGCGGCAGCGGACCTGCTCGTGGCGCTGGTCGCCGCCGAGCTGTCCGGGCTCGCGGGCTGGTGCCTGGAGACCGCGGTCGAATACGCCAAGGTGCGCGAGCAGTTCGGCCGCAAGATCGGTTCGTTCCAAGCGATCAAGCACATCTGCGCGTGGATGCTGTGCCGCACCGAACTCATCCGCGCCGTGGCGGCCGATACCGCGGCGGCCGTGGACGACGGCGGCGCCGAACTGCCGATCGCCGCCGCCATCGCGGCCGCCATCGCCCTGGACGCCGCGGTCGAGACGGCCAAGGACTGCATCCAGGTGCTCGGCGGCATCGGCTTCACCTGGGAGCACGACGCGCATCTGTATCTGCGCCGGGCGACGGCCTTGCGTCAACTGCTCGGCGGTTCGGCGCGCTGGCGGGCTCGGGTCACCGAGCTGACCCGCCGTGGCCTGCGGCGTACCACCGGCGCCGACCGGGTCTTCGCCGAGGAGGGCGTGGCCGCCGTGGACGGCGACAGCGCGCACGAACTGGCCGCCGAGGTCGCCCGGATCGCGGCGCTGCCCGCCGAGCGGCAGCGCGCCGCGCTGGTCGACGCGGGCCTGGTCATGCCGCATTGGCCGCGGCCGTACGGGCGCGCAGCGGACCCGATGACCGGCCTGGTGATCTCCGAGGAGCTGCGCCGCGCCGGCCTCACCGCGCCGGACCTGGCCATCGGCGGCTGGGCGATCCCCACCCTGTTGCAGCACGGCACGCCGGAACAGATCGAACGTTTCGCCTGGCCGACCCTGCGCGGCGAGGTGGTCTGGTGCCAGCTGTTCAGCGAACCCGAGGCGGGTTCCGACCTGGCGGCGTTGCGCACCACCGCGAAAAAGACCGACGGCGGCTGGGTGCTGCGCGGTCAAAAGGTGTGGACTTCACTGGGCGACAAGGCGAATTGGGCGATCTGCCTGGCGCGCACCGACCCGGATGCGCCCAAACATCGCGGCATCACGTACTTCTTGGTCGACATGCACAGCGCCGGGCTCGAGGTGCGCCCTTTGGTGCAGATCACCGGTGAGGCGCGCTTCAGCGAGGTCTTCCTCGACGATGTGTTCGTGCCGGACGACTGCGTGGTCGGCGCGCTGAACAACGGATGGAAGATCGCCCGCTCCACCCTGTCGACGGAGCGAGTCGCCATGGGCGGCAACGGCATCGGTCCGGTGCTCGAGGAGCTGATCGCGAAATCACCCGCCACCGGCCCCGGCGCGGAGTTGGTGAACGACCGGCTCGGCGGATTCGTCGCGGAGGCGATCGCGGGTCTGCTGCTCGAACAGCGCGCCGCGGTGAAGATGCTGGCGGGCGGGGATCCGGGTGCGCAGAGCAGTGTGCGCAAGCTGGTCGGCGTGCGCCACCGCCAGGCGGTCGCGGAATTCGCCGCGGAGGCGGCGGGCCCGCTCGGCGCGCAGGACTCCGAGGTGACCAAGGAGTTCCTGCTCACGCGCTGCCTGTCGATCGCGGGCGGAACCGAGCAGATCCTGCTCACCGTGGCCGCTGAGCGGATTCTGGGGCTGCCTCGTGACGCGGACAGCTAGCCCTACAGCCAATCGGGAGACAAGCGTGGACTTCACCAGGGACGAGGGCCAGGACGCGGTGGCCGAGGTCGTCGTGAGCTTGCTGGAGCGCGAACCGGCGCGCGACATGCGATTGTGGCCGAAGCTGGCCGACTCCGGTCTGCTCGTCGTCGCGTTGCCGGAGCGATTCGGCGGCGACGGTATGGGGCTGCTCGAAGTGTCGGCACTGCTCACCGAACTGGCCACCGACGCGGTGGCGGTGCCCGCGCTGCCGACGCTGGGCATGGGCGTGCTGCCGCTGGTGGCCTGTGCGCCGGAGAACGTGCAGTCGCTGGTGCTGCCCGGGGTCGCCGAGGGCGCGGTGCTCACCGCGGCGCTGAGCGAACCGGCGGCGCCGTTCACGATCAAACCGGAGACCAACGCCGTGCTCAGCGGCGACACGGTGCGCATCACCGGGCACAAGGTCGCGGTGCCGTACGCGGAGGAGGCGAGCTGGCTGTTGGTGCCGACCGATGCTGGCATCGCCGTCGTCGACACGCACGCCGCGGGCCTGACCCGCACGCCGACGCCGGTCTCCGGCGGCATTCCCGAGTACACGGTCCGGCTGGACCAGGTGGAGATTCCGGCCGACCAGCTGTGGCCGGTTGGTCTCGCCGACCTGCACCGGCTGGCGCTCGCCTCGATCGGATCGGTAGCTGACGGATTGCTCAAGGGGGCGATCACGCTCACCGCCGAGCATCTGCGCACCCGCCACCAGTTCGGCAGGCCGCTGGCCGAGTTCCAGGCGGTGGCCCAGCAGATCGCGGACCTGTACGTCGTCTCGCGGACCCTGCACGTGGCCGCGGTCTCGGCGAACTGGGCGCTGGCGCAGCACGAGCCGAGCCAGGAGCACCGCGAGCGCACCGACGACGACCTCGAGATCCTCGCCTACACCGTCGCCGCGGAATTGCCCGCGGCCATGCAGAAGTGCCATCACCTGCACGGCGGCCTCGGCGTGGACGTGACCCACCCGATGCACCGCTACTACTCACAAGCCAAGGACATCGCTCGCTGGCTCGGCGGGGCGTCGTTCCGGCTCGACCGATTGGGGGCCAGATGTTCATCGACCTGACCACCGAGCAACGTAGGCTGCGCGACGAATTGCGCGCCTACTTCGCCGATCTCGTGACTCCCGAGGAGGAGGCCGAGATGGCGGTGAACCGGCACGGCGACGCCTACCGCGCCGTGGTGCGCCGGATGGGTCGCGACGGCTGGCTCGGCGTCGGCTGGCCGAAGGAATTCGGCGGGCAGGGCTTCGGGACGGTCGAGCAGCAGATCTTCTTCAACGAGGCGGTCCGGGCCGACGTCCCGCTCCCGCTGGTGACGCTGCTGACCGTCGGCCCCACCTTGCAGCAGTTCGGCACCGAGGAGCAGAAGCAGCGGTTCCTGCCCGGGATCCTCTCCGGCGATATCCATTTCGCCATCGGCTACTCCGAGCCGGACGCGGGCACCGACCTCGCCGCGCTGCGCACCTCGGCGGTGCGCGACGAGTCCGGCGACTGGATCGTCAACGGGCAGAAGATCTTCACCACGGGCGCGCACGAGGCCGACTTCGTCTGGCTGGCCTGCCGCACCGGCTCCACCGAGTCGCGCCACCGCGGCATCACGATCCTGATCGTGGACACCACCGACCCCGGCTACTCGTGGACGCCGATCATCACCTGCGACGGCGCGCACCACACCAACGCGACCTATTTCGACAACGTGCGCGTCGCGGCGAACATGCTGGTCGGCGAGGAGAACCGGGGCTGGAAGCTGATCACGACGCAGCTCAACCACGAGCGGGTGAGCCTGGGTCCGTCCGGCAAGATCGAGCAGCTCTACGACCGGGTGCGCGACTGGGCGCGACCGCGCGGCGTGCTCGCCGAACTCGACGTGCGCCGAGCGCTCGGCCGCATCCACGCCATGGTCCGGTTGAACGAACTGCTGAACTGGCAGGTCGCCGCGACCCATGACGGAGACCAAGCGCAGGTGATCGCCGACGCGTCCGCGACCAAGGTCTACTCCACCGAATCGCTCCAGGAGGCGGGCAGGCTCGCCGAGGAGATCGTCGGCCGCTACGGCGACCCTGCCGACCCGGCCACCGGCGAGCTGCTGACCTGGCTGGACCGCAGGACCAAGCAGAACCTCGTGGTCACCTTCGGCGGTGGCGTCAACGAGGTGATGCGCGAACTGGTCGCCTCGTCCGGTCTGCGGTTGCCGCGAGTACCCCGATAACGAGACAAGGAGCCGCGCGTGCCGGAAACCACCACTCCGGAAGCGATCGTCGCCGCAGCCGAAGCCATCAAGGCGGCGGGTGCGAGCGCGCCCCGTTTCGGGCGCGATCCGGTGAACCAGCCGATGATCAACAACTGGGTCGAGGCGCTCGGCGACGCCAACCCGATCTACGTCGACGAGGAAGCGGCGCGCGCGGCGGGACATCCCGGCATCGTTGCGCCGCCCGCCATGGCTCAGGTATGGACCATGTTCGGCCTCAATGGTTCTCGTCCCGCCGACGATCCGATGGGAGCGGCCACGGAGCTGCTCGACGCCGCCGGATACACCTCCGTGGTCGCCACGGATTGTCAGCAGACCTACCACCGCTACCTCGAAGTCGGTGAACAGGTCTCGGTCACCAGCACGCTGTCGGACATCCGCGGCCCGAAGCGGACCGCGCTGGGCGAGGGCTGGTTCGTCACCTTCCGGACCACTTGGCGGGTCGGCGACGAGGTCGTCGCCGAAATGCTGTTCCGGCTGCTGAAATTCGCTCCCGGCACCGCCGCGCCGAAAGCCGCGGAGGGCACGCGGGTCAAGCCGCTGGTCTCCTGGGACACCGAATTCTTCTGGGAGGGGACCAGAGCGGGCGAGCTGCGGATCCAGCGGCTGCCGGACGGCTCGCTGCGGCACCCGCCCATTCCGGCCATCTGGCAGGACAAATCGAAACCGACCGACTATGTCGTCGCCTCCGGGCGCGGCACCGTGTTCAGTTACGTCGTGCACCACGCGCCGAAGGTGCCGGGGCGGCAGCTGCCGTTCGTGGTGGCGCTGGTCGAATTGGAGGAAGGCGTGCGCATGCTCGGTGAACTGCGCGGCATCGACCCGGCCGAGGTGCGGATCGGCCTGCCGGTCGAGGTGGGCTTCGAGAAGCTCGACGACGAGGCGACGCTGCCGGTCTGGCAGGTGGTCTCATGACCGCCGCCGTCGAACCCGGCGCCGTGCGCGTCGGCACGGTGCTGCCCGAGCTGGTGATCCACGCCGACCCCACGTTCGTGATCAGCACTGCCCTGGCCACCAGGGATTTCCAGGACGTGCACCACGACAGGGACAAGGCCGTCGCCCGCGGCTCGAAGGACATCTTCGTCAACATCCTCACCGACACCGGCTTGGTGCAGCGCTTCGTCACCGACTGGGCGGGTCCGCGCGCGGTCGTCAAGTCGATCGCGCTGCGCTTGGGCGTGCCGCTCTACGCGGGGGACACGCTGACGCTCACCGGCACGGTGACCGCGCTGGAGGGCGAGGACGTGCACATCGACGTGGTCGGCACAGACAGCCTCGGCGACCACATCACGGCCACGGCCGTCATCGCGTTGCGGAGGGCCGATGTCTGAGCAGACGATTTCCGGGCGCGCCGCAGTCGTCGGCATCGGCGCCACCGATTTCTCCAAGGATTCCGGGCGCAGCGAACTGCGTCTGGCCGCCGAAGCGGTCACCGCCGCACTGGCCGACGCCGGTCTGACGCCCGCCGACGTGGACGGCCTGACCACGTTCACCATGGACACCAACACCCAGGCCGCCGTGGCCAGGGCGGTCGGTATTCCGCAGCTGAAGTTCTTCAGCCACATCGGTTACGGCGGCGGCGCGGCCTGCGCCACCATTCAGCAGGCCGCGATGGCGGTGGCCACCGGCGTCGCGGACGTCGTGGTGGCCTATCGCGCGTTCAACGAGCGGTCGGTGTCCCGGTTCGGGCAGTTCTCCACGGCGCTGGCCACCGCGCCCACTTCCTCGGGCATCGACGCGGGGTGGTCCTATCCGCAAGGGCTGGGCACGCCGGCCGCGCAGGTCGCGATGGTCGCCCGGCGCTACATGCACGTCTACGGGGCCACCAGCGCGGACTTCGGCCGCGTGGCCGTCGCCGACCGCAAGCATGCCGCGGTGAACCCGGCCGCCTTCTTCTACGGCAAGCCGATCACGCTGGAGGACCATCAGAATTCCCGCTGGATCGCCGAACCGCTGCACCTGCTGGATTGCTGCCAGGAATCCGACGGAGGCGTCGCGATCGTCGTCACCAGCGTCGAGCGGGCTCGCGACCTGCCGCAGCGGCCCGCCGTCATCGCCGCGGCCGCCCAGGGTTCCGGCGCCGACCAGTACGTGATGACCAGCTACTACCGCGACGCCATGACCGGTCTTCCGGAGATGGGCCTGGTCGGCGCGCAGCTGTGGGCGCAGAGCGGGTTGGGTCCGGAGGACATGCAGGCCGCCATCCTGTACGACCACTTCACCCCGTTCGTCCTCATGCAACTGGAGGAACTCGGGTTCTGCGGCCGGGGCGAGGCGAAGGACTTCATCGCCGACGGCGCCATCGAGGTCGGCGGACGCCTGCCGCTCAACACCCACGGCGGCCAGCTCGGCGAGGCGTACATCCACGGCATGAACGGCATCGCCGAAGCCGTGCGCCAGATCCGCGGCACCTCGGTCAACCCGGTCTCCGACCTGACCAACATCCTGGTCACCGCGGGCACCGGCGTGCCGACCTCCGGGCTCGTGCTCACCGCCGACTGATCGGTCTGCCGCGCGTACTCGCGTCCGTACTTCGCACCTCTCACGGTGCGGAGTACCGGCGTGTGCGAATCCATCACGGTGCGTGGGTGGCGCGTAGCTTGGGGCGAGTGGTGGCCCGACATGTGGTGGATGTGCACGTGCTGCTGCTGCGCGGCGCGGAATTGTTGCTGAGCAGGCGGCGCAGCGCGGACGAGTTCGACGGGTTGTGGCATCTGCCCGCCGGGAAGCTGGAGGCGGGGGAGTCCGTGCTCGCCGCGACGGTCCGCGAAGCCCGGGAGGAGGTCGGCGTCGTGATCGACCCGGCGGATCTGCGGCACGTCCATTCCGCGCATGTCGTCGAGCCGGGGCGAGAGGCCAGGATCGGTCTGTTCTTCGAGACTCGCCGCTGGTCGGGCGAGCCGCTCAACCGCGAGCCCGACAAGTCCTACGAGCTGCGGTGGTTTCCGCTCGCGAATCTTCCGGAGACGCTCATCCCCTATCCGGCCGCGGGTATCCGTGGCTACCTCACCGGGGTGACCTACAGTCAGCGGGGCTGGCCGAGCTGATCACACCCGCAAGTACGCGGCGAGGACGCGGGTGAGTTGCCGGACGCTCTCCGGCGTGTTCGGGCGCAGGGCGGTGCGGTTGCCCGCGAAGCGATCGAAGACGGCTCCCTCGACGACGGCGACGAAGTCCTCCGCTCTGGTGTCCGGATCGGGCGCGCCCATGGCGTGGAACAGCTCGCGGGCGCGGTCGACGGAGAACAGGCTGCGCGCCAGCCGCGGATGCAGGTCGGGATCGTCGAGCAGGTCGATCAGCAGCGCGTGCCGAGCGATCAGGTGGGCGCGCCGCTGCGCCAGCAGCCGGTCCAGCCAGGCGGCGATGGCCTCCGCGACCGATTGCGCGGCGGCGGGCCGCAGTGCGGCGGCGGCGAAATCGTCGCGGGAGCGGGTGGTGATGCGCTCCACGATTGCCTCGATGAGGGCGCGTTTGGTGCGGAAGTAATACGAAGCCGACCCGGCGGGCAGGCCCAGTTCCGCGTCCAGCGCGCGGTGGGTCAGCGCGCGCAGGCCGTGCGCGGCGATCAGTTCGATGGCCGTTTCGACGAGGAGCGCGCGCCGGTCGCCTGTGGACATGATCACCCTTTCTGGCCGCCGCGCGGCTCGTCCTCTACAAATGTAGAGGACTTTGGAGGTGTCATGGACTCCCGGTGGGATGCCGATCAGGAGCGGGCGGCGGCGCGATTGCGTGAGCTGGTGGATCGGCGCGGCAGGCCGGTTCGGCGTCACCGGGGCATCTATCTGCACGGCAGGCCCGGACGCGGCAAGACCATGCTCATGAACCGGTTCTTCGCCGAGGTGGCATCGGGGCGTAAGCGGCGCTACCACTTTCACCAGTTCTTCGCCGGTCTGCATGCCGCGGCGCACGCGTCCGGATCGATCGATGCCGCGGTGGACGCGCTGCTCGGCGACGCCGTGCTGGTCTGCTTCGACGAGTTCCATGTGCACGACATCGGTGACGCGATGCTGATCGCCCGGCTGCTCGACACGCTGTTCGCCCGCCGCGTCGCGCTGGTGGTGACGTCGAATTATCCACCCGACGGGCTGCTGCCGAATCCGTTGTTCCACGACCGGTTCGTGCCGACGATCGAGCGAATTCTCGCCAACATGGATGTGGTGGCCGTCGACGGCGCGACCGACTACCGCACCCTCGGTTCGCCGAGTCCTGGTGCGGGATTCGCGGCCGGACGATACATCGTGGCGCCGCCGAGGCGCACGATCGCGGAGCCGTTGCCGACTTCGGCCGTCCGGAATAACGGTGCGGCGCAGCGGATCGACGAGTCGACCGTCGAAATTCGCGTCGGCGCTCGGAGTTTGCGCGCCATTGCCACGGACCGAAGCGCACTCGTCATCGACTTCGCCGCTTTGTGCGGGGTCCCAACTTCCGCGGCGGATTATGTTTCGCTGGCTCAACGTTTTCCGCGCTGGGAAATCCGAGACGTGCCACGGCTGTGCGAAGTTCCGATCGACTGGGCGACGCGTTTCGTGAACGTCGTCGACGTGCTCTATGACGCCGATCGCGAACTCACCGTCATCGCGTCCGCGGCGCTCGGCGAGCTGGTGCGGGAGGTACGGGAGGTGCCGGATATATCACGTTTGAAGAGTCGGCTTTGTGCTTTGTCCCAATCCTCGCCCGATATCGCCCGGTAGTCACCGTCGCGTCGGCCGACCCGTCGCCTCCCCGCACAGTTGCGGTTCAAGAGGAGGGACTCCGAAGTATTCCATTCCATCCCGAGCGGACCGCTCGGCATGTAACTATGTGGCTGTTTTGTGGAGTACTCAGATTTGGTGGTAACGCAGTGGCCAGGGCGCGAGCGCCGATATCGCGCGTGATCGTGCTGATCACGCTGCTGGCTTTTGCCGCCATAGCGTTGCACGGATACATCCCAGGAATCACCGAGAACGAGTCGCGCAGGCAGGCCCCGTCCGCCTTGTCGGTCGCGCTCATGCCGGTGTTGCTGACCGTGTCGATCGTGATCCTGCTCGCGGGCATCATCGCGAGCCAGCATCGGTTGCCGCTGGCCATGCCGGAGCCGGAACGCGAGGACGAGCGCAGGCAGTGGCGGCTCGGCCGCGCGGGGCTGGCAGTGCTCGGTGCGCTCGCGCTGCTCGGGGTGCTGTTCGCGGCCGTGTCGGCGATCTACTTCATCGGCGCGAGCAGGCCGAGCGAGCCCGCGCGCCCGGCACCGCCCGCCACCACCACGGGCGCCGCGCCGGTAGCGGGGACGCCGCCGCCCGCCGAACGCGAGCCAAGGTCGGCGGAGTTGACCGGGACGGCGCTGGTGCTGGCAGGCATCGCGGCCGCGGGTCTGGTGACGGTGGCGATGAGCGGTTTGGTCGTGGTCGCGGTGTCGTCGCGGCGCAGGCCCGTCCCGCCGCAGGCGCCCGCGGTCGCGGCGACGCCCACCGTGGTCGACTCGCTGGCCCGCGCCGCCGAGATGGGCTTGGCCGCGATGAACGCCCCTGGCCAGGACCCGCGCACCGCGATCATCGCCTGCTACGTCGCGATGGAGCGCGGCCTCGCCTCCGACCGCGCCGCCGCCCCCCTCGCCTCGGACACCCCGATGGAAGTGCTTGCCCGCGCGTTCGAACGCGGCGCGCTGCACGACGCGTCCGCACGCGAGCTGGTCGCCCTGTTCGAGGAGGCCAGGTTCAGCCCGCACGCCATGCTCGAATGGCAGCGCATGCGCGCCGAGCAATTGCTGCGCATCGTGCTCGCCGACCTGCAAGGGGAGGTGCCCGCGTGACCGGCCGGGTGAGAAAGGACGTCGCGTGAATCGGATGGGGGTGGTGATCACCTGCGTGATCGTCATCGCGGTGATCGAGCTGGTCGCCGTCGAACGCGCCCGCGGGCTGCTGCTGCTCGTCGCGGGCATCCCGGTCGCGGTGGCGCTGGGCTGGCTGATCTGGTCGCTGCTCGAGCGCGCCGAGGCGGGGGACGCCGACGAGATCGAGGACATGGAGAACGGCCCGGCCGAGATGTTGCAGCGCTGGCACGCCAGGGCGCAGATGCTCGCCGACCGGGCGGACGGCAGCCGTGCCGATTGGGACCGGCACCTGCGTCCGTTGCTGGCCAAGGAGTTCGAGCTGTCCAGCGGCCAGCGGGTGGCGAAGAACCGCAGAGCGGTCGAGGCGGCGGGTGTCCACCAGTTCGGGCCGGAACTGTGGCGCTGGGTGGACCCGGCCAATTCGGCCCTTCGTGATCAGACCGGCAGGGCACCGGGACGTGCGGCGCTGGACGAGATCCTGAGCCGCCTGCAGAGAATGTGAAATGGGTTGAGGCAAGTGCGGGTACACACATGACCATGCCGATGGACATGACCATCCAGCGCAGCGAGGCCGTGCTCCGGGAGTTGTCCCGGGTCGTGGTCGGCAAGCAGGACGAGTTGCAGTTGATCATGATCGCGGTGCTTTCCGGTGGGCATGTGCTGATCGAGGACTTGCCCGGCCTCGGCAAGACGCTGATCGCGAGATCGTTCGCGTCCGCGCTCGGGTTGCAGTTCACCAGGGTCCAGTTCACTCCGGACCTGCTGCCCGCGGATCTGCTCGGTTCGACGATCTACGACATGTCCTCCGGTCGGTTCACCTTCCGTCGCGGGCCGGTGTTCACCAACGTGCTGCTGGCCGACGAGGTGAACCGCACCCCGCCGAAGACCCAGGCCGCGTTGCTGGAGGCGATGGCGGAGGGCCAGGTCAGCATCGACGGTGAGACGTTCGTGCTGCCGCAGCCGTTCATCGTGCTGGCCACCGACAACCCGATCGAGTACGAGGGCACCTACCCCCTGCCGGAAGCCCAGCTCGACCGCTTCGCCATCCAGCTGCGGCTGGGATACCTGTCCGAGCACGACGAGACGCAGATGATCCGCCGCAGGCTGGAGCGCGGGGCGCAGCAACCGCAGGTCAACCAGGTCGTCGACGCCAACGGCCTGCTGGAGATGCGGCAATCCGTGGAGTACGTGACGGTGCACCCCGACGTGGTGAGCTATGTCGTCGCGCTGGCATCGGCGACCAGGGGGCACCCGCAGGTCGAGGTCGGCGCCAGCCCCCGCGCGGAACTGGACCTGGTGCAGATGTCCCGGGCGCGTGCGCTGCTGCTCGGCCGCGACTATGTGATCCCCGAGGACGTCAAGGCGCTGGCGATCCCGGCCATGGCGCACCGGATCACGTTGCGGCCGGAGATGTGGGTGCGCCGCATCCGCGGCGAGGACGTGATCACCGAACTGCTGCGCCGTCTGCCGGTACCGCGCGCCACCGTGACATGAGGCATCGCGACGCCAGCTCCGCGGTCGACGCCGAATTGCGGTGGCGACCAGCACCGCTGGTCTTCATGCTCGCGGGGTGCGCCGCCGCGGCCCTGGTGCTCGCGGTGGTGCTCGGCCGGTGGCAACTGCTCGTGTTCGCCGCGCCGCTGCTCGGCGTGCTCGCCACCGCGCCGTGGCAGCAGTCATCGACCAGGATCCAGGTCGACGGCGGCGGCACGCTGCGCTGTTTCGAGACCGAGGAAGTGACGCTCACCGTCGCCGCCTTCGTGGAGAAGGGCCACGCGCTGTTGCGCCTGAAGCCGGAGCGCTCCACCGGGCTGGAACTCCAGGTCGAGGAGGCCAGCGATTCCGGAATCGCGCCTGCCGGGTTGCGGCTGGCGCTCTCGGCGGGCAGGTGGGGGCGCTACCCGATCTCGGTGCGGGTCTCGGCGCTGAGCCCCGCCGGGCTCTCCGTCGCCACCGCGGTGCTGCCCGCGGGGCAGCTGTTCGTGTATCCGATCACCGATCCGCAGCGGATGCGCCTGCCGCGCACCGAACTTCCCGAGCGGCTCGGCACGCACCTGACCCGCAGGCACGGTCCCGGCGTCGAGTACGCCGACATCCGCGCCTACGCCCCCGGCGACCAGTTGCGCATCGTGAACTGGCCGGTGAGCGCGCGGCGTGGGCGGCTGTATGTCACCGAGCGGCTGACCAACCGATCCGCGGACGTCGTGGTGCTGGTGGACACCTCGCAGCAGGCGCCGGGACCGGCCACCGATTCGCTGGAGCTGTCGGTGCGCGGCGCGGCGCAGGTGGTGCAGTCGACACTGCAGGCGGGCGACCGGACCGCGGTCGTGTGCCTGGGTCAGGAACCGCGCTGGCTGCGGCCGGACATCGGCCGCCGCCAGTTCTACCGCATCGTGGACACCGTGCTCGACGTCGGCGAGGAGCACATCCCGACCACCGGCACCCTCGCGCCGCACGCGGCCGTGCCGCTCGGCGCGATCGTGGTGGCCTTCTCCACGCTGCTGGACACGCAGTTCGCGCTCGCGATGATCGATCTGCGCAAGCGCGGGCACGTGGTGGTCGTGGTCGACGTGCTGCGCGGCACGCCGTTCCGCGAGGATCTCGACCCCATCCTGGCCAAGATGTGGCAGCTGGAGCGCGCGGCGATGTACCGCGACATGGGCACCGTCGGCGTCGACATCGTGGCGTGGCCGGAAGACGCGCGCCTGGACCAGATCATGCGGGTGCTGCCCGAGCACCGCAGGACCGTGCGGGTGCGCCGATGACCAGATTCCTCGCCGTTCTCTCCGGGGTGTTGCTGGTGGCCTCGGTGGCGCTGCTGGAGCCGTGGATCGGCATTCCCGCCCTGGTCCTCGTCGCGCTCGGCTGGTGGCTGCGGCCGCTGGCGGTCTGCGCGGTGCTGCTCGCGCTCGCCGTGCTGGCGATCGCCGACGCGGGCGTGCTCGCCTGCGCGGCAACGGGATTGGTGGCCACGACCTATCTGCTCAACGCCGCGACGGTGACCGCGCCGCACGGAGTGGTGCCCACCACGATCCCGTCGGTGACCGGTGCGGTCGGCTTCGCGGCGGTCGCCGTCGTCGCCGCGCTCGTCCCGCTGCGCCTGGCCTGGGCGCCACTGGCCGCGCCGGTGCTCGTGCTGCTGCTGTACGCCTTGGTGATCCAGGGCGCGGCCGCCCGGCGCGGGCGCGGCGACCGCGAACTTCCGGCGTCGGGCGAAGTCTGACGCCGTGGCGACAGCCCTCGGCACGAGTCCCTGCCCGAAGCCGTGCCGGTATGAATCGCGAAGGCCCTTCGGCCGTGCGCGTACCGTTCGGTAGTGCGAGGGTCGGCCCGACGGCCGAGGTCGCCCCCCGCTGAGGCTCCGCAGGCGTGATCGAGGACATGGACAACCGCGGGAGGTCTTATGACGTTCGCCGAGTTCGATCGAACGACCGCCACGTCAACGACCTTCTGCGGGTCGCTTCGGTCGCCTGATCGCGCAGCGCCGCAGGCTCGGCTTGGGAGCGGCTCGTGGTGACATTGGACCGGTTGGCGAATGTGCTGAGTGGCTACGGAATCCGCTTGCGGTTGGGTTCGGTGCCCCGGTCCACCCGACTGCGCAGCGTGGTGATCCACGGGGCCGATCAGGACCCTATGGAAGCGGGCGACGTACTGCTGGGGATCGGGGCGCGCTCGGTGCCGGAGGTGGTGGAATGGGCGGTCTCGGCGGGTGCTGTCGTCGCGCTCTTTCGTGGGGGTGTGGAGACCGAGCACGAGCCGGATATCGATGGCGTGGCGGTGCTCGTGGTCGATCCCGCGGTGGCATGGAGCGAGCTGGCCGCGGTGGTCTACGGGCTGGTGCTGGAAGGACGCGAGACCGAGGCCGGTCGCGGTCCGACCGATTTGTTCGCCTTGGCCGACAGCGTGGCCGACGCTGTCGGGGGCGCGGTGACGATCGAGGACCGGCGGTCTCGGGTGCTGGCGTATTCGAAACCGAAGCAGCACCTCGATCCCGCCCGCGTCGAGACGATCCTCGGTAGGGAGATGCCGACGTGGTTGCGGGCACTGTTGGACGCGCGGGGTGTCTTCGCGCATTTGGCCGCCTCGGATGAGCCGTTGTTCGTCGTCCCGGACGCCGAACGCGGTGTGACGGGGCGGATGGTGGTGGCCGTGCGTGTGGGCAGGCAGCTGCTGGGGTCGATATGGGTGTCGTGCCCGGCGCCGTTGCGCGGCGCACGGCGCGCGGCCCTGGCCGACGGTGCGCGCACGGTGGCCTTGCACCTGTTGCGGTCGCGGGCCAGCGCGGACCTGGAGCGTCAGGTGGAAGCCGATCTGGTCATCCGTCTACTGGAGGGCGCGGCGGACGCGGCGACGGTGGCCAGCAGACTTGGGCTGGCGCCGGAGAACCTGCGGGTGATCGCGCTGCGGGATCGAAGCGCGGACGAGCGGCACGCCGCGCTGCTGTTGATCTTCGAGCGAGCGACGACCGGATTCGGCTGGTCCCGTTCGACCCGCAGCGCCTTGGTCGGCGACACCGTCTACACCGTGCTCCCCGCTGATTCCGCTGCGGCAGCACGCCGCTGGGTCGGTGAGTTACAGGACGCGCTGCCCATGGGGATGACATTGGCGGCCGGCATCAGCGGTCTCGCACGGTCCACGGAGTTGGCGTCGGCGCGCCGAGAAGCCGACGAGTGCATGGCGCTGCACGAGGCCCGGCCCGCGGCGGCCCCGTCTCCCGCCTACGACGAGTCGTGGGACGAGATCCTGCTACAGCGATTGCGCACCGCAGGACTCTCCGGACGCACCCCTGCGCGGGGACCGGTGTCGGAATTACGGCGCTACGACCGCGTGCACTCCACCCAGTACGTGGCTACGCTGCGCGCCTGGTTGCAGGCGCAGGGCGACTCCGCCCAGGCAGGCGCGCAGCTCGGTGTGCACGAGAACACCGTCCGCAACCGGTTGCGCAAGATGGCGGAGGTGACCGATCTCGGCTTGGATGATCCCCGCAAACGTCTCGCCATGATGATCGAACTCGCCGTCGCCGACACCGACTGACCCGGCCCGCTGTGCCGTCGCCACAAATCTCCGCTCTCCGATTGTTCGATCAGCGCAACCGATCGCCTCGCCGCCACGCCACCATGGGGTTGAGCCAGGAAGGAGGTATCGGAGTGAGGAACATGCAGGTACGTGAGGTGATGCGGAGACCGGTCACCACCGTCCGGCGCGAGGACACGGCGCGCGAGGCGGCGCTGATGCTCGCCGAACTGCGGTACGCGGCGCTGCCCGTGCTCGACGGAGACGACCGCCTCATCGGAATGCTCACCAGCGGCGACCTCTTGCGGTCCGGAGAACTCGACGACGCGGTCGGCGCGGTGATGACCACGCCAGCGGTGTCCCTGCCCCAGAACGCGGTACTGGCCGAGGTGATGAGCAGGCTGCTGACCCACGGACTACGCAGTCTGCCGGTCGTCGACGCCGAGGACCGCGTGGTCGGCATGGTCAGCCGCGGCGACGCGCTGCGGCTCATGCTCACCCCGGACGACGCGCTCGCGGCCGATGCGCAGCGCCTGCTCGATCAATACCGCGGCGCGCGGCGCTGGCAGGTCACCGTCGACGACGGCGACGCCACCGTCTCCGGCCGGTTCGCCGACGAATCCGAACGACGCATCGCCGTCGCCTTGACCCGCACCGTGCCCGGCATCCGCACCGCGAGCATCGCGCTCACACCCGCCGCGGCCGAGCATTGACCATCAACCAACCCTGGAGTCGACGATGACCCACGCATACCCCGTCCAACGCGCGAGCCTCAGCGAACACCTACCCGTGCTGCGCGCCGCACTCGAGCAGCAACGCCGCTTCCGCCTGCAACAGCTGGCCGAACTCCAAGCCGAGCTCGACCGCGCAGGTGAACCCGCCGACGCGGCTGACGCGGCCAGACACGAGGTCGACGGCAAACTGGCCGCGGCGGCGCGGCAAGCGCCGGCCGACATCGAGGCCGCTCTCCTGCTCATCGCCGCCGGACGTTACGGCCGCTGCCGACGCTGTCACGCCGAGATCCCGATTCGGCTGCTGCGCACCATTCCCACTACACAGTGGTGCTTGCGGTGCCATCGGCATCTCTCGTCCGCCGACGGGTCCCGCGTGATACGGGGGCAGCGGCCTGCGCGCCGCTCCCGATCGCCGCGCCGCGGCCTGCCGACGAAACGAGAGGCGCTCGCATGCCGCTGACCGTCGATGCTCCCGGACGGCACCTGCCGGAGTCGCCCGCACCGGCACCAACGGCCGGTTTCCGGCCGGGTCGGACGCGGCCCGGCCGGGAGCCGCTGGGGTGAAGCTGTGTAGGGATTCCTCAGGCGGGCCGGAACCGCAGTTCGACATCGCCGAGGACCGGCGCGTCGTCGCGTTCGACCACGGTCGCGGCGATGGTGAGCCGGTCCTCCTGGCGCCAGATCCGGACGCGGATCGTCTCGCCCGGGTAGAGCACTCCGGCGAACCGGGCACGGAAACCGGTGACGCGGCTCGCGTCGGAGTTGAGCACGACATCGGTCGCGGTCTTGCAGACGATGCCGTAGGTGCACAACCCGTGCAGGATGGGCGCGGGGAACCCGGCCGCGCGGGCGAATTCGGGGTCGGAGTGCAGCGGGTTGCGGTCGCCGGACATCCGGTAGAGCAACGCCTGCTGCGGCAGCGTCGGCGTGGTGACGTCGAAATCCGGAGCGCGATCGGGCAATTCGGTCTTGGTGCTCGGTCCGCGCTCGCCGCCGAAGCCGCCCTCGCCCTTGGCGAAGATCGAGGAGCGCTCGGTCCACAGCGGCGCGCCGTCGGAGCCGGTGACGGTGTGCTCCTGCACGATGACCGCCGCCGAGCCCTTGTCCCAGATCTCAGCGATCCGGCTGACCTTGGTCGCTTTGCCCGCCGCCGGGATCGGCCGGTGCACCTCGACCTCCTGATGGCCGTGCACCACCTTCGCCAGGTCGATCTCGACGCCGGGGAAGCTCACCTTGGGCGGCTCGGTCTCGTGCACGGTCGCCGCCACGGTGGCGAAGGTGGGCAGCACCTGCGGTTCCCGATCGTCGAGATAGCGCAGCTCGGCCGCGTCGGTCCAGCGTGTACCCGCGCCGAGGCCCAGCTGATAGAGCTGTACGTCCGACGGGGTCCAGGCGAACTCCCGGCTCGGCAGTTGCGCGCCGAGCGCGATCTTCGGGTCGATGGGCATCAGTTCTCCTTGTGCATGAATGTGGATGGATCCGGATCTACCGCGCCGCGTCCGGGGCCGCGCCGGGAATCGATGCGCCTTCGGCTCGATCCTGCTCGGCGCGACCGCGGCTGGCCAGTGCGCCGCCCGGTCGGTGGGATGGGTGAGTGGCTCGCGCTCTGCCGCGCCCCGCACTTCGTTCTGCGTTCCTGTCGCCGTAGCGGCGGGCTTCCTTCGGCGAGATGGGCGCGCGGTGCGGGACGGATCCAGCGCGACCCGCACCGCTTCGAACGTCAGGCCTCTACGGCGGCGACTGCGGACTGGCCGTTCTTGCGCTTGGCGATGTCCAGTACCGCGAGGTAGCCGAAGGTGATCGCGGGGCCGATCGTGGCGCCGGGCCCGGCGTAGGTGTGGCCCATCACCGGTGTGGAGCAGTTGCCGGAGGCGTACAACCCCTCGATGGCGCTGCCGTCCTCGCGCAGCACCCGCCCCGCGGTGTCGGCCACCAGCCCGCCCTTGGTGCCCAGATCGCCCGGCACGATCTTGGCGGCGTAGTACGGGCCCTGCACCAGTGCGGCCAGGCACGGGTTGGGCCGCACGGTCGGATCGCCGTAGTACCGGTCGTAGTGGCTGTCGCCGCGGCCGAAGTCCTCGTCCTTCCCGGTCTCGGCGAAGCCGTTGAACCGGGCGACGGTCGCGGCCAACTCGTCGGCGGGCACGCCGATCCGGCCCGCCAGTTCCTCGATGCTGTCGGCCTTGACGATGAAGTCGTTTTCCATCCACCGGGACGGAAAACGCTGACCGGGCTGTAGCCCGGCGAAGATGTAGCGGTTCCGGTAGCGCTGGTCGAACACCAGCCACGCGGGGATGTTCTCGCCCGGCCCCTCACCCTGCCCGTACTCGCCGCCGTACATGGTGTGCACCGCCTCGACGTAAGGAGCGGACTCATTTCCGAATCTCTTGCCGTCGGCGTTCACCATGATGCTGCCGGGCAGGTTCCGTTCGGCCAGCGCGAACCACGGTTTGCCGCCCTTGAAGATGGTCGGCCCCCACCACGCGTCCTCCATGAAACCGATGGCCGCGCCCGCCGCCATGCCCGCTTGGATGCCGTCGCCGGTATTCGCGGCCGCGCCGGTGGTCCACTCGGTGGTGATGGGCTGGCGCTGGTACTTGGTGCGCATTTCCGCGTTGTGCTCGAAACCGCCGCTGCCGAGGACGACGCCGTAGCGGGCGGTGAAGGTGACCGGCTCGCCGTCGTGCAGCGCCTTGACGCCGGTGACCACGCCGTTCGTCACGACGAGGTCGGTCATCGGGGTGTTCAGCAACAGCGGCACGTTCGCGTCCATGAGCCCCTTGCGCATGCCCGCGATGATGGCCTGCCCCATGCCGACGATGTGTTTGCGGGTGAACTTGGCCCAGTAGGTGCGCGCGCCGACGCGCATCGCCCGGAGCATGCCTTTCGGATGACGTCGAATCAGGTTGAGCCGGACGAAATCGGCCTGCATCACCACCACGTTCAGCGGAGCCTTCGCGTACGGCGGCTCCAGGTTGAACCGCTCTTCGCCGAGGATCTTCGTGTCGAACGGCTTGGGCTCGCACGAGCGCCCCTGGGGTCGCCCGCCCGGCGCCTCCGGGTGGTAGTCGGAGTAGCCGGGCACCCACGTCATCTTCAGCGGCGAATGATCCAGCACGAAATCCATCGCTTCGGCCCCGCGATCGATGAAGGTGTCGATCCGTTCGGCGGGCACGGCGTCGCCGATGATGCTGTGCAGGTAGATACGCGCGTCCTCGCGGTCGTCGGGCCGACCGGACGCGCGCAGCGCCTTGTTGCCCGGGATCCACACGCCGCCGCCGGAGCGCGCGGTCGACCCGCCGTAGTGCGCGGCCTTCTCGATGACCACCACGCTCAGGCCGTTGTGGGCCGCGGTGAGGGCGGCGGTCATGCCGGCGGCGCCGCTGCCGACCACCACCACGTCGTATTCCCGATCAGTCATGTAGAACACGTTATAGAATGGACGCGCCATTGGTCTATGTTGTGTGGCAGAAGACTTGCTCGACGTTCCGTTTGTCGAGGAAACTTGTTTCAGTTTCAGACCGGAGTTAAGAACATGGGCCTCGAATGGGACCTGGCCACCGACGTTGTCGTGGTCGGATACGGCGCCGCGGGGGCGGCGGCCGCGCTGGAAGCGACCGAGGCGGGCGCGCAGGTGCTCGTGCTGGAACGCTTCTCCGGAGGCGGGACGTCGGCGCTGTCCGGCGGCATCATCTACGCGGGCGGCGGCACCTCCGTGCAGCGCGAGGCGGGGGTCGAGGACACCCCCGAGGCGATGTACGCCTACCTCGAGCGCGAGGTCGGCGCCGCGGTCGCCCCCGAGACGCTGCGGCGGTTCGTCGACGAGAGCCCGGAACTGATCGAGTGGCTGAAGGCGCACGGCGTGCCGTTCGAGGCCTCGCTGTGCCCGTACAAGACTTCCTACCCCAACGACCGCTACTACCTGTACTACTCCGGCAGCGAGATCTCCGGCGCGTTCCGCGACATCCCGGCCGCCCAGCGCGGACATCGGGTGAAGGGCAGGGGCACTTCGGGCAAGAAGCTCACCGGTCCGCTCGCCGCCGCCGCGTCCAGGGCGGGCGTGCGCGTGGAAACCCTCACCAGGGTGACCCGATTGATCACCGACGGCGCGGGCGCGGTGATCGGCGTCGAATGCCACACCCTGCGCGACGCGCCGGGCCGGGTCCGCGACCGCTACACCCGCATGGCGAAGGTCGCGGCCAAGCCGGGCATCTACTACCCGCCGCTGCGGCGGGCGCTGGAACAGCGGTTGGACCGGCTGGAACGCCGGTACGGCAGCACGATCCGGGTGCTGGCCCGGCGCGCGGTGGTGCTCAGCGCAGGCGGGTTCATCGCCAATCGCGACCTGGTGCGGCAGTACGCGCCCGCGTTCCACGGCGGTCTCGCCCTCGGCACCACCGGCGACGACGGCAGCGGCATCCTGATGGCACAGCAGGTCGGCGCGGCCGTCGATCACATGGACAACGTCTCCGCGTGGCGATTCCTGCTCCCGCCCAGCGCTTTCACCGCGGCGCTGCTGGTGGACGCCGAAGGCCGCCGGGTGATCGACGAGACGCGCTACGGCGCCGCGGTCGGCAACAAGCTCATCACCGAGCACGACGGCAAGGGGTGGCTGCTGGCCGACGACCCGCTGATGCGCACCGCGATCGGGCAGATCGGCAAGCAGGGCGCCTGGTTCCAGCGCGGGCAGTTCGAGACCATGCGGCGCACCGCGATCCGCGGCGCGACGCTGGAGGAAGCGGCGGCGAAGGCGGGCATCGACCCGGCCGGGCTGCGCGCGACGGTCGACGCGCACAACACCGCGATCGAGACCGGCGCACCCGATCCGGTCGGGAAACCCGCCGAGTTCACCGAACCGGTCCGCACCGGCCCGTTCTGGTTGTTGGATGTGGGCATCAAACCGAGCCTGACCAACCCGTGCCCCATGCTCACCCTCGGCGGCGTCGTCGTGGACGAGCGCACCGGCGCGGTCAAGACGGCCGACGGGGCGGACATCCCGGGGCTCTTCGCGGCCGGACGCACCGCGGTCGGCGTCTGCTCCGAGTCCTATGTCAGCGGGCTGTCGCTCGCCGATTGCGTCTTCTCCGGCCGCAGGGCAGGCCGGTCCGCCGCGGGCGAGCAGGTCTCGGCGCTGGAACAAGCAACTGTGGAAGGGAACTAGCGTGCTGTCGGATGCGGTACGAGCCGAACTGGCCGACGAACTCGAGCGGGCGGAGCGCGACCGGGTGGCGATCGATCCGTTGATCGCCCGTCACCCTGATATCGACGTGGTCGACGCCTACGAGATCCAGTTGATCAACATCCGGCGCAGGCTGGATGCGGGTGCGCGGGTGGTCGGGCACAAGGTGGGCCTGTCCTCGAAGGCCATGCAGCAGATGATGGGCGTCGACGAGCCCGATTACGGGCATCTGCTCGCGGAAATGGAAGTCTACGAGGACGTTCCGGTCGAAGCGGGCCGGTATCTGTTCCCCCGCGTGGAGGTGGAGGTCGGGTTCGTGCTGGGCGCCGATCTGCCCGGTGCGGAATGCACCGAGGAGGACGTGCTCGCCGCCACGGTCGCCTTCGCGCCCGCGATCGAGTTGATCGACTCGCGGATCAAGGACTGGAACATCGGCTTGGCCGACACCATTTCCGACAACGCGTCTTCGGCCGGTTTCGTGCTCGGCGCGCAGCGGGTCGCGCCGAAGGACATCGACATCAAGGCCATCGACGCGGTGCTCACCCGCAACGGCGAGGTGGTCGCCGAGGGCCGCAGCGACGCGGTGCTGGGCGATCCGGTGATCGCGGTGGCCTGGCTGGCGCGCAAGGTCGCGAGCTTCGGCGTGCGGTTGAAGGCCGGTGACATCGTGCTGCCCGGCTCCTGCACCCGCGCCATCGACGCCCGTCCGGGCGATGAGTTCCATGCCGAGTTCGCCGGACTCGGCTCTGTCCGTCTGCAATTCACCTAGGGAGGCTGTCGTGTCCAACGGGACCGTCACCGCCGCGATCGTCGGGTCCGGCAACATCAGCACCGATCTGCTGTACAAACTGCTGCGTTCGCAGAAGATCCAGCCGCGCTGGATGATCGGGATCGACCCGGACAGCGAGGGCCTGAAGCGGGCGCGCGGACTCGGGCTGGAAACTTCGCACGAGGGCGTGGACTGGCTGCTCGCGCAATCCGAACTGCCCGACCTGATCTTCGAGGCGACCTCGGCGTACGTGCATCGCGCCGCCGCCCCGCGCTACGCCGAGGCGGGTATCCGCGCCGTCGACCTCACCCCGGCCGCCGTCGGCCCCGCCGTGGTGCCGCCGGTGAACCTGGGTGCGAACCTCGACGCGCCGAACGTCAACATGATCACCTGCGGTGGTCAGGCGACGATTCCGATCGTCGCCGCGGTCTCGCGGGTCGTCGCGGTGCCGTACGCGGAGATCGTCGCGTCGGTGTCGTCGGTCTCCGCCGGTCCCGGTACCCGGGCGAACATCGATGAGTTCACCAAGACCACCAGCCGTGGCGTGGAGACCATCGGCGGAGCGCAGCGCGGCAAGGCCATCATCATCCTGAATCCGGCCGAGCCGCCGATGATCATGCGCGACACCATCTTCTGCGCCATCCCCGAGGACGCCGACACCGACGCGATCGCCGACTCGATCCACCGGATGGTCGCCGACATCCAGCAGTACGTGCCTGGCTACCGGCTGCTGAACGAGCCGCAGTTCGACGAGCCGTCGGTGGTCTCCGGCGGCATGGCGAAGGTGTCGGTGTTCGTGGAGGTGGAGGGCGCGGGCGACTTCCTGCCCCCGTACGCGGGCAACCTCGACATCATGACCGCCGCCGCGACGCAGGTCGGCGAGGTCATCGCCGAACAGATCGTCACGGCCCGGGTGTAAGGAGCTTTCGACATGGCCTACTCAGCAGAACTCGACATCCGCGTCACCGACACCTCGCTGCGCGACGGATCCCACCACAAGCGCCACCAGTTCACCGCCACCGAGGTCCGCGACATCGTGGCCGCGCTCGACGGCGCCGGTGTGCCGGTGATCGAGGTGACCCACGGCGACGGACTGGGCGGTTCGTCGTTCAACTACGGTTTCTCCAAGACCCCGGAGCAGGAACTGGTCACCATCGCGGCCGAGACGGCGAAGCGGGCGAAGATCGCCGTGCTGATGCTGCCCGGCGTCGGGGTGAAGGAAGACATCAAGATCTCGCAGGACAACGGCGCGTCCATCTGCCGGATCGCCACGCACTGCACCGAGGCCGACGTGTCGATCCAGCACTTCGGTCTGGCGCGGGAACTCGGGCTGGAGACGGTCGGGTTCCTGATGATGTCGCACACCCAGCCGCCGGAGGTGCTGGCCAAGCAGGCGCGCATCATGGCCGACGCGGGCTGCCAGTGCGTCTACATCGTCGACTCGGCCGGGGCGCTGGTGCTCGAGCAGGTCTCCGACCGGGTCGCGGCGCTGGTGGCCGAACTCGGCGACGACGCGCAGGTCGGCTTCCACGGCCACGAGAACCTGGATCTGGCCGTCGCCAACTCGATCTACGCCATCCGTGCCGGCGCGAAGCAGATCGACGGCAGCGCGCGACGTTTCGGCGCGGGCGCGGGCAACACGCCGGTCGAGGCGCTGGTCGGCGTGTGCGACAAGCTGGGCGTGAAGACCGGCATCGATTTCTTCGCCATCGCCGACGCCGCCGAAGACGTCGTCCGCCCGGCGATGCCGCAGGAATGCCTGCTCGATCGCCAAGCCCTGATGATGGGCTACGCGGGCGTCTACTCCAGCTTCCTCAAGCACGCCGAACGGCAAGCCGAGCGTTACGGCGTCTCGGCCGCCGAGATGCTCGTGCGCGCGGGCAAGCGCAAGCTGGTCGGCGGGCAGGAGGATCAGCTCATCGACATCGCGCTGGAATTGCAGCGGGAGAAGGCGACCGTCACCGCCTGACCGGACGGATGAAGCGGGCCGCGAACGAAATCACGTTCGCGGCCCGCTCTGCCCAGAACACCGAGAGCCAGTTCCATCGCGAACTCCTCTACGGTCGCGCTACCCGGTTCGGTGGGTCGAGGGCAGCGGCAGTGCCGGCATCAGGCACAGCAATACCGCAAATCCGAGCGAAGTTTCGATGTCGGAGGCGAGCAGCCTTGCGCCTCGAACGGCGTCATCCATGTCCACGGCTACGCCAGAACCTCGGCGACGAAGTCGAGCACATCCGGCCAGGCGGCTCCGACGATCCCTTCGTGATCGGTGTCGTAGCTGTGGAACTCGTATCTCGTTCCGGCGAGTGTGTATTGGGCGAGCAACAACCGGGTGAGCGCGATGGGAACGACGTTGTCGGCGGTGCCGTGCGCGATGAACACCGGGCCGCGGTAGCCCGAGGTCGGTACCGCCAGGTAGCGGGTGAGGGCGTCGGCCAACGGGCTGACCGCCACCGGTCTCCGGAGCATCGATCCGAGCGGTAAGCCCCGGACCGCCGCCTGCCATTCCCGTTGGCACCGACCGTCGATCCGAGCCAGCGCGTCCGCGCCAACGGGTGTGAGTACGTCCGCCACCGCGTCGGGTGCGACGAGACGCATCCCGTTCAGCATGGCGGTGAACAGGGCGGTGGAGCCTTCGAAGCCGGGGACCTGCGGCACATACGGCCCGGCCACGGCGAGCACTCCCTCGATATTGGACGGCGGCGCGAGCGCCGCGGTGCCCCGGAATTCGAGTTCGGGAGCGTAGCTGTCGGCGATGCCGCCGGTGTTGAGCGCGGCGTGCCCACCCTGTGACACGCCGGCTACCGCCCACCTGCCCGCGAGCGTGGTGTCG
This sequence comes from Nocardia araoensis NBRC 100135, assembly GCF_000308435.1. GTDB lineage: Bacteria > Actinomycetota > Actinomycetes > Mycobacteriales > Mycobacteriaceae > Nocardia > Nocardia araoensis. Next base: position 29,688 of record NZ_BAFR01000011.1, read on the forward strand.
ACGTGGCGGGCGGCACGGACCAGATCGACGGTCGCCGTGGCTTCGGTGCGCGACTGGAGATAGGGATGCGTGGTGGCCGCGCCCACGCCGAGACCGACGTAATCCGGCGCGACGACCGCATAGCCCCGCTCCAGCAGTTGCTGGACGATGGGCGCGTCGTATCGCGGGTTCGCGCTGATCCCGCACGAAGCGCCGAGTCCGCTGGTCCCGTGCTCCCAGGCGACGATCGGCCAGCCGCCCGCGGGCGGTGTTCCGGCCGGTGTCGCGAGCACGCCGGTCGCCGTCGTCGGCGCGCCGGTCGGGCCCTCGGTGACGTACTCGATGAAACGGGCGGACTCGATACCGCCCCATCCGCCCGGAAACCCGTGCGAGCCGACCACCGAGCCCGGTTCCGCTGTCGGCCACGCGGTCTCGTCGGCGTGCGCGGCCGTTCCCGCCGCGGCAATACCGAGCACGGCGAGCGAGCAGAGCACCAACGCCATCGCGCGCTGCGGCTTCGGTATGGCGGCGGCAGGGTGGAACCAGTTGGCGAACATCGGCTTCCTCCGCAGACCCGACCCGAAGTGCACTGCTGCACTGAATATTCCAGCTTACGGCGAGTACCGGTCACAGTGGGTTCGCGCTCGGCAAATCAACGACCGCCATCGAGTATCTGATACTCGTCTGCCCGTGCTCAACTCGCGCGGAGGAGGGCGATCAGCTCTTCGGCCGGAATGGTTTGCGGGCGGTCGCTGACCTGGCCGTCTCCGAGTTCGACCAGGCGCCAGGTCCGGTCGTCGCGTAGTGCGAAGTCGGCCGTGACGAAGGGGAGGCCGAGGGCGGTGATGGCGTCCTCGACGGTGGCCGGATCGAAAGCGACGGTGGGCATTTCCTCCGGGGTGTCCGGGTGCGGGCCGATCAACCGGCACTTGCCGTCCACCCACCAGGTGCGGACTTCGGCCGACCGGAAATGCTCGAAGCGGCGCAGGACGAATCCACCGGTCAGGTCTTCGCCGCGGAGTTCACGGAATCTGGTCGCCACGCGCCAGGCGGAGTCCTGGTCCGCCACGTCGGGGATGAAGGCCGCTTCGTGCCAGTAGTGCTTCATCGACTTGGTGTAGTCGCGCAGGACGACGGGGCCTGTTCCCAGCTCTCGGCATGCGTGATCGAATGCGGCGCGATCGTTCCCTGTGGTCCATACCGATCGCGGAGTCAGCTCGGCGAGTGCGGAATACCAGCCTGGCAACTCGTGCGCGCGCCGATACTGCTCGGCGTTCGTGCGGAGCGTGACGTCCCGCTGCCGCAAGCTCCGGTCGAATGCGGCGTACTGCTCGCTGCGCAACATCCAGCCGCGATAAACAGCCGCGCCGCCCGTCCGGACACGGTCGACGGCCTCGTCCGCGCCACCAGCACGGGCCAACGCGTCGTGATCGACCACAGCGACTTCTATCCCGGCGGCACGAGCGGCATCCGCCTCCGCGGCGAAATGCGCATCGACGCGTCGGGGGCGAAGCACATCGGCCGGAACAAGCAGCAGCACAACCCATATCCTCGCGTCCGCACACGTGATTCCCAACCGATTTCCGCCGCTTGTCGATGTGTACTCGACTGCCTTTGAAATGGGGCCCCACTACGCGGCCGACTGATTCAACTCATCGAGCATGCGCCGCACCTGTCCGGCCCGCTCGGCGGAACTCCGCGTCTTCATCAGCCGCAGGAAGTACGCGTACCGCGCGGTGCGATCGAGCTGCTCGAATCTCTCCTGTGCGCCGGGATTCGCGCTGAGCGCTTCGAGCAAGTCGGCCGGGCAGGTGGCGGTCCGCTGACCTTCGTAGGCGGACGCCCAGCGCCCATCGGACTGCGCGGCGGCGATGGCCGCGAAACCGGGAGCCCGCATGCGACCCGCGGCGATGAGCGCTTCGGCTTTGGCGACATTGATCCGCGACCACGGGCTCCTCGGACGGCGCGGCGAGTACCGCTGAAGGTAGTGCTCGGCGTCGAGGCCGCGGCGGTGACTGTCGATCCAGCCGAAGCAGAGCGCGCCGTCGAGCGCCTCGCTGTGGCTGATCGTCCTACCAGCCGCCCCTTTCTTGGCGATCTTCAGCCAGACATCGGAGGCTTCGTCGTGATTGGCCGCGAGCCACTCCTCCCACTGCGCGACATCGCCACAAGTAAGGATTCTTGTCCCATCGAACCGACCCACGATGCCCTCCAAAAGATGCGGTGCTGCTGCCTGCACACCTCATCCTCCGCCCCAAAGTGCTCATCAATTGAGCACTTCACGAGTGGCACATGAGCGTGCGGGTATCTCGGGTTTCGCCGCGCTCATGCACCACTCGCGAAGCAGGGCGGGTGTCGCTGCCCCGGTACGTTGAAGCCGTGGCGGCGATGATCGCGAGGCCACTCGGATCGTCGCGGTCTGCTTCGCAACCGTCGAGAGGAGAAACGAATGACCATCGACATTCGCAAGGTGACCGTCCTCGGCACCGGGGTGCTCGGTTCTCAGATCGCATTCCAGACCGCCTTCCGCGGTTTCGAGGTGACGGCATACGACATCGACGACAAGGCGTTGGCCGCGGCCAGGGAGCGACTCGACAAGCTCGCAGCGGTCTACCGCGAGCAGGTACCCGGCGGCGGGGACGGGAAGGCTGAGCAGACGGCGGCAAGTATCGCGCTCGATTCCGACCTGGCTCGAGCGGTGCAGGACGCGGACCTGGTCATCGAGGCCATTCCCGAGGTGCTGAGCATCAAGCAGCAGACCTACGAGCAGCTCGGCCGGGTCGCACCGGAGCGCACGATCTTCGCCACCAACTCCTCCACCCTGCTGCCCAGCGCCATGAAGGACTTCACCGGCCGCCCGGACCGATTCCTCGCGCTGCACTTCGCTAATCAGGTGTGGCACTTCAACACGGCCGAGATCATGGGCACCGCCGACACCGACCCGAACGTGTACCAGGCCGTGGTCGACTTCGCCTCCGAGATCGGCATGGTGCCGATCGAAATCCACAAGGAAAAGGCCGGTTACGTCCTGAACTCGCTGCTGGTGCCGTTGCTCAACGCAGGCATGAGCCTGGCGGCGGGCGGTTACGCCGATCCCGAAGCGGTGGACAAGACCTTGGCAGATCGGCACCGGCGCCCCGGCCGGGCCGTTCCGCATCCTCGACATCATCGGACTGACCACGCCGTACAACATCCTCGTCAACAACGAGGACGAGGACTCCCAACGGCTGGCCCAGTGGTTGAAGGAGAACTACATCGACAAGGGCAAGCTCGGCATCGCCACCGGAGAGGGCTTCTACAAGTACTGATTCGGCGAGGGGGCAACATACGCCGGCATTATGCGCTAGACCGCGACGACCTCGAGCATGCTTTCCAGACCCCGGAAATCCGCGCTGTTGCGGGTGTACAGCGGTAACCCACGTGCGGATGCGATCGCCGCTATGAGCAGATCCATTCGGCGCGGCCGCGGGTCGCGTTTCGCTGCCAGGGTGAGTGCTACCAGGGTGCCGTAGCGTGTCGCGGCGTCTTCGTCGAAGGGCAACGGATCGAAATCCACGATGGCGGCGCCGAGTTGCTCGGATCGGGCGGATCGGGTGGCAGCGTCGTTCGCCATGGCGACGCCTTGGTGCAATTCGGCCAGCGTGATCGCCGTTATCTCGCATATCTCCGGCAAAGACGCAGGATCGAGCGCGTACAGGTCGATGTAGGTGCAGGTGTCCAATACGCCTGATGCGTGCCGCCGCTCGGTCATGAACGCGAACCCCAAGCGTCGTCGTCGCCGACTCGATCCTCTGTTCCGAAGAAATCGTCGGCCTCTCGCCGCATGCGGGCATAGTCGACACGCGGGAGTTTGCGATGCCGTTCGACGAGTTCTTCCGCCGTTCGACGGCGCTTTCGGCCGACCGGTCGCACTTCGGCGACCTCGACCCCATTGCGGGTCACGCGAAAGGTCTCCCCGGCCTCGACGGCATCCATGACTGCCGCTGAGTTGTTGCGGAACTCACGCTGCGTGATCACCTTCATAGCGTGATTGTAGCTCGGTGTAGCGCGTGGAGCTACAGGTGCTGCTTGATGCTGCGAAGCATTACAACCAAGTGTCCAACGTCGTCGTCGTAAGGAAGTGCTCCAGGTCCGCGCGCCACGGGGCCGGGGTGGTCTTCTCCGGTTCGATGGCGGTGTACTGGCCCCGGTAGAACAGCAGCGGACGGCCGGTGGTGGTCGTTTCGGAGAGGGCTTGGACCCGCCCGATCACGATGTAGTGGTCGCCGCCGTCGACGACGTTGTCGACCTTGCACTCGATGGTGGCCAGCGCCTCGTCCAGGACCGGGAGTTCCAGGTCGGAGGTGTGCCAGGTCGCGCCGGCGAACTTGTCGGGTTCGCGGGAACCGAAGCGGGCGCACAGTTCGCGCTGCTGTTCGGCGAGGACGTTCACGCAGAAGCGCCCGGATTTCTCGATCGCCGTCCAGGAGCGGGACGCCTTGGTGGGGCAGAACAGCACCAGGGGCGGTTCGAGGGAGAGGGCGGCGAAGGATTGGCACGCGAAGCCGATCGGCACCCCGTCGTCGTCGAAGGTGGTGATCACGGTGATGCCGGTGCAGAACTGTCCCAGCACATTCCGGAACTGCCGTGGATCGATCTCGGATCCGTCCGCGGTCATCGTTTCGCTCGCCCTCTCGGTCACTGCTGCCGCTGTCCGACGGTGAAGTCGTGGCCCCACAGGCTCACCGCGGTGGATTCCCGCGCGATCCAGTCGTGGTCGTCCACTTCCAGGCCCTCGCAGCCGAATTCGACGTCGAACCCGCCCGGTGTCTTCATGTAGAAGGAGAGCATCTTGTCGTTGACGTGCCGTCCCAGCGTCGCCGACATCTTGACCTTCTTGCGCAGCGCGCGGTCCAGGGTCAGCCCGACGTCGTCGGCGTTCTCCACCTCGAGCATCAGGTGCACGATGCCGCTCGGCGTCGGCATGGGCAGGAACGCCAGCGAGTGGTGACGCGGGTTGCAGCCGAAGAAGCGCAACCAGGCGGGCTCGCCGTCGGCCGGGCGACCGACCATCTGCGGTGGCAGCCGCATCGAGTCGCGCAGCCGGAAGCCGAGCACGTCGCGGTAGAACTCCAGCGCCGCCTTGTCGTCCTTGGTGCTGAGCACCACGTGCCCGAGCCCCTGCTCCTCGGTGACGAATTTGTGCCCGTAGGGACTGACCACCCGGCGATGCTCCAGCGCGGCGCCGTGGAAGGCCTCGAGCGTGTTGCCGGAGGGGTCGTCGAAGGTGATCAGCTCGTACACCCGGCGATCGGCGAGCTCGGCTGCCGTGCCCTCCTTGTAGGGCACGCCCGCCGCGTCCAAGCGGTTGCGGACGTCCTGCAACTCCTCGGCGTTGGCCGTCTCCCAGCCCGAGACCTGCAATCGGTCCTTCTCCCCGGGGACGATCACCAGCCGGGCCGGGAACTCGTCCATGCGCAAGTACAGCGATTCGGGGTCGGTGCCCTTGCCCTCGACCATGCCGAGGACCTTCAGGCCGTACTCCCGCCAGGCGGCCATGTCGGTCGCCTCGATACGCAGATATCCCAGTGAGCGGATGCCCATCACTTCTCCTTGACGCCCGCGAGGAAATCGATCGCGAGCCGGTTGAACTCGTGGAACTTCTCCAGCTGTGCCCAGTGCCCGCAGCCGCCGAAGACGTGCAGTTGCGCGCGCGGGATCACCTTGGTCGCCACCAGCGCGCCGTCGAGCGGGTTGACCCGGTCCTCGCGGCCCCAGATCAGCAGCACCGGCTGACGCAGCTTGTAGGCGTCGCGCCAGAGCATGCCCTTCTCGAAGTCCGCGCTCGCGAACGACTTGCCCATCGCCCTGGTCGCGGCCAGCGCCTCGGGCGTGCTCGCCGAGGCGAACCGCTCCTCGATCAACTCCTCGGTGATCAGCGACTGGTCGAAGACCATGATGCGCAGGAATGCCTCCAGGTTCTCCCTGGTCGGCTCGAAATTGAACTTGGAGAGCAGCTTCACGCCCTCGGTGGGATCGGGCGCGAACAGGTTGGTGCTCAGCCCGCCCGGCCCCATCAGGATCAGCTTCCCGGCCCGGTCCGGATAGTCCAGTGCGAACCGGACCGCCGCGCCGCCGCCGAGCGAGTTGCCCAGCAGGTGCACCCGGGAGGTGATCTCCAGGTGATCGAGCAGGTCCTTCAGCGCCGAGGCGCTGTGCACGAAGTACTGCGGATGCTCGGTGGGCTTGTCCGAGCGGCCGTAGCCCGGCTGGTCGACCGCGATCACGTGGAAGTGCTCGGCCAGCACCGGGATGTTGCGCGCGAAGTTCGACCACGAGGACGCGCCCGGCCCGCCGCCGTGCAGCAGGACGATCGTCGGCCCCGCGCCGACGCCCGCCTCGTGGTAGTGCAGCCGCAGATCGGGCCGCACCTGCGCGTAGCGCGAGGTCGATTCGGCGGTGAGTTCCGCGGTCGATGTCACCCTCACCCCTCCTAGACCATGCCGTCGGTGACGGGCAGGCCGAACTCGTGCGTGCCGTACATCAGGTAGGCGCGCTCGGGATCATTGGCCGCGTGCACCCGGCCCGCGTGCGCGTCGCGCCAGAAGCGTTGCAGCGGCGTGCCGTTGGCCAGCGCGGTGGCTCCGGAGCTCTCGAACAGCTTGTCGATCGCGGCGATCGAGCGGCCGGTGGCGCGCACCTGGTCGCGCCGGGCCCGCACGCGCAGGTCGAACGGGATCTCCTTGCCCGCGGCCAGCAGCGCGTACTCGTCGGCGACGTTGCCCGACAGCTGCCGCCACGCGGCGTCGATGTCGCTGGCGGCCTCGGCGATGCGCACCTTGGCGAACGGGTCCTCCTTGGCCTTCTCGCCCGCGTAGGCCGCGCGCACCCGCTTGCCCTGGTGCTCGACGTGCGCCGCGTAGGCGCCGTAGGCCATGCCGACGATCGGAGTGGAGATGGTGGTGGGATGGATTGTGCCCCAGGGCATCTTGTAGACCGGATCGGTATTCTGCTCCAGACCGGGCGATTTCAGTTCGCTCATGGCACGGAAGCTGAGGAACCGGTGCGAGGGCACGAAGACGTCCTTCACCACGACGGTGTTGGAGCCGGTGCCGCGCAGGCCGACCACGTTCCACACGTCGTCGATGCGGTAGTCGTCGCGCGGAATGAGGAAGCTGCCGAAGTCCACCGGCTTGCCGTCCTTGATCACCGGGCCGCCGAGCACCGCCCAGGTGGCGTGATCGCAGCCGGACGACCAGGCCCACGCGCCGTTGACAAGGTAGCCGCCGTCGACGACCGTGCCAGCGCCCATGGGCGCGTAGGAGGAGGAGATCCGCACTTCGGTGTCCTCGCCCCAGACGTCTTCCTGCGCCTGCTGCGCGAACAGCGCGAGGTGCCAATTGTGCACCCCGACAATGCCCGCCACCCAGCCGGTGGAGCCGCACGCGCTGGCGATCTTGCGCACGGTGTCGTAGAAGACCACCGGATCGGCGGCGTGACCGCCCCACTGCTTGGGCTGGAGCAACCGGAAGAAGCCGGTCTCCTGCAACGCCTTCATGCTTTCGTCGGGGATGCGCCGCAGGTCCTCGGCCTCCTGTGCGCGTTCGCGCAACGTCGGCAACAGCGCTTCGACCCGTTCGGTCACTTCTTGCGTCATCTCGGGACCTGCTCCTGCCTGGTCGGTTGATGTCGGGAATCTCATTTGCCTCTGAGACTAGAACAGGTTCCTATTTCTGTCGAGAACCGGTGTTCACCCCCGCTCGGACATGCGCTCATGCAGGAAGTGAGGTGAATCGCTGGCGTGCAGAGCGTCAGTTTTGTAACGTGTTCTAGTACAGAAGGAGGAGGAATCGCGATGGCAATTACCCCACAGGGGAGCGGTGCGAAGGTCCGGGAGCTCGATGTCGGCGCCGCACCGACCCGCTATGCGCGGGGATGGCATTGCCTGGGTCTGGCCAAGACGTTCCGGGACGGCAAGCCGCACGCGGTGAACATCTTCGGCACCAAACTCGTCGTCTGGGCCGACAGCAGCGGTGAACTGCGGGTGCTGGACGCCTACTGCAGGCACATGGGCGGCGACCTGAGCATGGGCGAGGTCAAGGGCGACGACATCGCCTGTCCGTTCCACGACTGGCGCTGGTCGGGCACCAACGGCAAGTGCACCGCGATTCCGTACGCGCGGCGGGTGCCGCCGCTGGCGCGCACCAGGAAGTGGACCACGCTGGAGCGCAACGGCCAGCTGTTCGTCTGGCACGACCACGAGGGCAGCCAGCCGCCGCCCGAGGTCACGATCCCGCACATCAAGGGCCCCTACACCGACGCCGACGGCAACCCCAGCGAGCAGCTCGACAGCGGGTGGACCGACTGGACCTGGAACTCGATGCTGATCGAGGGCGCCAACTGCCGCGAGATCATCGACAACGTGGTCGACATGGCCCACTTCTTCTACATCCATTTCGCCTTCCCGACGTACTTCAAGAACGTCTTCGAGGGCCACATCGCCACCCAGTTCCTGGAGACCAAGGGCAGGCCGGACATCGGCATGGCCTCCAAGTACGGCGGTGACACGCTGCTGAAGTCCGAGGCGTCGTACTTCGGCCCCTCCTACATGATCAACCCGCTGATCAACATCTACAGCGGTTACGAGGTCAAGAGCGTCCTGATCAACTGCCACTACCCGGTCACCCAGGACTCCTTCGTCCTGCAATGGGGCATCACGCTGGAGAAGCCGAAGGGCGTCGAGGGCGAGATGGCGGTCAAGCTGGCCGAGAAGATGACCGAGGGCATCAGCGTCGGCTTCCTGCAGGACGTCGAGATCTGGAAGCACAAGTCCAAGGTCGAGAACCCGCTGCTGTGCGAGGAGGACGGGCCGGTCTACCAGCTGCGTCGCTGGTACGAGCAGTTCTACGTCGACCTGGCCGACGTCACCGAGAAGATGACCCAGCGCTTCGAGTTCGAGGTGGACACCACCAAGGCGAACGAGGCCTGGGAGGCCGAGGTCGCCGAGAACCTGCGGCGCAAGCGCGAGACCGAGGAAGCCGAGGCAGGCGTCTGATGGCGGCCACCTGGGCGAAGGCACCCGATTTCGCCGATCAGCCCGCTCGGCGAGCCGAAGTGCGCGCCCAGACGGTGGTCGACAAACAGCGGTATCTGGAGGACGGCCTGACACCCCTGCGGTGCCGGGCCTGCCAGAGCCACGTGCTGGTGCGCAAGAGCAGTACGCACCAGACGTCGGTGCAGTGGACCGGCGATCCGGCCGAGCACTGCCCGGTTTTCGCCGAGCTGAGCGCGACCGGTCACGGGCCGGGTCGCCCTGACTCGTGTCCCGATCTCGAGCGCACCATCGCCTGGGCCGTGGACGAGGGCGTGCTCGAAATCCCTGAATAGCAGGGCTGTCCGGTGGCGGTGGGCGGCGATCCGTTCGCCCGCCGTTCGCCGCGGCGGTGACCGCGCTGTCGCGGCCGAGCCGCGCTCCGGCTACGTTGACGGGAACAAAATAGACCTTCGTGCCGAAACGGACCGCGTCCGATTCGGCGCCGCAGGAGGGAGTTTCCGCGATGCTGGTGCGGCATCTGGACTGCGCGACCATGTGCCCGGTCGGCGGGCGCGCGCTGCTGGGCAGCGGTGGGCTGCTGACCGGCGGGCTGGTCGGCCATTGCCTGCTCGTCGAGTCCGATGACGGTCTGGTGCTGGTGGACACGGGCTTCGGCATGGCCGACGTGCTCGATCGGGGCAGGCTGGGTTTCGGTACCTCGCGACTGCTGCGGCCGCGTTTGCGCCCCGAACTCACCGCGCTGCACCAGATCCGCGCGCTGGGCTATCGGCGCGAGGACGTCCGGCACATCGTGCTGACCCATCTCGATCTCGATCACGCCGGCGGGCTGTCCGACTTCCCCGATGCCACCGTGCACGTCTTCGCCGACGAACTCGACGCGGCGACCCAGCGCCCCACCCTCGGAGAGAAGCTGCGCTACCAGCCGCGCCAGTGGGAGCACGGTCCCCGCTGGCTGGCCCACGAGACCGGCGCGGACACCTGGTTCGGCTTCACCGCCGTCCCGGTGCTCGAGGACATCATGCTGATCCCGCTGGTCGGCCACACGCGCGGGCACAGCGGCGTCGCGGTCCGGCAGAGCGACGGATGGTTGCTGCACTGCGGCGACGCCTATTTCCATCACCGGCAGCTGGCGGCGGGGAAGGCGCGTCCCCCGGCCGGCCTCGGCGTGTTCGAGGTGCTCGCGAGCACGCTCGGACGCGAGCGAGTGGAGAACCTGGAACGGCTGCGCACGCTACACGCCGACCACGGCGACCGGGTGCGGATGTTCTGCGCGCACGATCCGCACGAACTCGACCGATTCGCCGCCGTGCCGGTGCGCTGAGCCCGGTCAGTCCAGCCGGAAATCCGCGAAGTCGAATCCCGGTGAGACGATGCAGCTGACCAGGACGTAGTCCGCACCCGCGGGCCGCGCCGACTGGCTGACCCCACCCGGCACCACCGCTTGCAGCGCCTGACCGCGCTCCAGGTCGGGGCCGAGGATCACCTCGTCGCCGCCGATGTCCAGCGCCAGCGGTCCGCCGCGATGCCAGAGCCACAGCTCGTCGGAGCGCACCGTGTGCGGGGCCGACCGCTCGCCCGGTAGCAGCAGGAAATGGATCGCCGTGGCGGCGGCGCGCGGGCCGGGGTAGCCCTCCGGCGTGAATTGCACCGGGCTGCGCCAGGTTTCGCGGTACCAGCCGCCCTCGGGATGCGGCGCGAGATCGAGTGTGACGGCGAGCGGCGGTCGATTGTCGGTCATCGTTCGACTATGCCCGATCCTTCGCCGCCCCTCAGCGCTCCTCGATGCGCCAGGTGATTCCGAAAGGAGCCAGCGCGTCCAGGAAATCGGCGGGATCGAACGCCTCCGCAGGCGCGAGCGCGCCCGATGGCACACCGCCCTCAGCCAAGCGGACCGCGGTCTCCATCGCCATCAATGCCGAATCGCGGTAGGAGTGCACGCCGCTGAGCACGCCGCGAACCCGGCGCCCGTCCACGCCGAACGCGTCGACGACGAGGTCGTAGCGCAGATCCGCGCTGGGCGCGTCGGGCAGCGTGTCGACGAGCTCGGCGGTGAACCCGCTGAGCGTGTCGAGGATCGAGGTGGCGAGCACGCCTTCGACGTAGGAGACGTCCGAGTGCCGGGGGATGGTCAACACCGGGGGCTGCGGGAATTTCGCGACGGCGGTCGGCTCGGTGTCACCGGGGAAGGTCATCTTCTGGTGGCGTGCCGTCGCGCCGGTGCGCAGTTCGCCGTCCGCGTAGTGCCAGCCGCCGTCGCGGAACCAGTCCAGGCTGGCCGACACCGTCTTGGCGCTGCCTTTGGAACCATTGCCGCCGCTTTTGCTCAGGTGGCTCAGCACCACCTCCGCCGGCCCGGCCACCCGGCGCGTAGTGAGGTGAGCCAGCAGGTCGCCGGGGAGGTTGCTGTCGGTGACGCCGGAGACCACGGTGACGCCCGCCGCGACGGCGCGCGGTCCGAACTCGTCGAGGACCCGCCGCAGGAACAGTTGCTCGCCGGACATGTCTGTGTAGTGCGCACCAGCGTCGATCGCCGCGGCGAGCACCGCCGAGCCGTGCTCGACATAGGCGGGCAAGCTGCTGATCACCACGTCGGCGTCGGTGAACGCTCTGACGAGGGCCGCGTGGTCGGACAGGTCGGCTACCCGTATGTCGGCGTCGGGCAGATCCGCCGCACCGGCGGCGGCGCGGATGCGATCGAGGTTGCGGCCCACCAGGATCGGGGTGAGGCCGCGGCGGCGCAGTTCGGCGAGCAGGTGGCCGCCGGTCTGTCCGGTCGCGCCGTAGACGGCGATGGTGGGGGTGGCTTCGGTTGATGTCATGGGAAGAAAGCTATTGCCTTCTCGTGAGTCTTCCAATGCCTACAATGCTCGTCTTTTTGTCTTAAACGCTCATACTAAGAGTGTTATGGTCAATAAGTGGACATTCTGAGCGAGGCCATCGCGGCCATCCGCACCGGCAGCCCCACCTCCGGTCTGTTCATCCGGCACGCCCCGTGGGGTCGGCGGTATCCGGTAGTGCCGGGAGCGGGTTTTCACGTGGTCTTGCAGGGCTCCTGCTGGGTGGTGCCGCCGGATGGCGAACCCATGGCGCTCGGCGCGGGTGATGTGTTGTTCATGCCGCGCGGCGCCGATCACGACCTGCTCGACAGTTTGGACACCCCCGTCACCGAGACCGCGGTGCCCGGCGAGCCGAGGGAGATCGTGGGGCCTGGCGTTCGGACCGCGTTGCTCTGCGGCGCTTACGAACTCGGCCGCAGCCGCACCCATCCGATCCTCGACGAGTTGCCCGAGTTCATCCACCTGCCCGCGCGCCCGGGGCGTCATCCCGCGCTGCGCGGCGCGGTCGACCTGTTGGCCGCGGAGATCGCCGAACCGCGTCCGGGTAGCGACGCGGCCGTGCCCGCGATCCTCGAGACGTTGCTGCTGTTCATCCTGCGCGCCTGGTTCGACGAGCAATCCGACCTGTGCTCCTCCGGCTGGGCGGGCGCCTTCGCCGATCCCGCGGTGGTGGCGGTGCTGCGCGCGGTGCACGAGGAGCCCGCGCGCGCCTGGACCGTCGCCGACCTCGGTGACATCGCGGGCGTCTCCCGCGCGACGCTCGCGCGTCGCTTCCTCGCGACGGTCGGCGAACCGCCCCTGGCCTATGTGACCCGCTGGCGCATGCTGACCGCCGCCCGCCTGCTCCGGGACACCGACAGCAGCCTCGGCGCGGTGGCCCGCCGGGTCGGATACGCCTCGGAGTTCGCCTTCGCGAAGGCCTTCAAACGCGAATACGGCGTGGCGCCGGGCCAATACCGTCGCGCGGCCGACAGTCCGCCTTTGGTCGCGGTCTGACCGGGCCGCGGCATATCGCTCGACCGGACCGGCGGGTGCGCGGTCACGGTGTGCGCGAGGACTGATCCCTGCCCGCGCCGTATGACGTGGTGACCGAGGGGAACGACGCCGAAAGGGGCGAGACTCGCGGGCTGTCGCCGAACTCAGCTGAACGGCGAGCGCGGCCTCTCCTGGAGTTCGCCGTCGACGTAGATGTCGACCTTCTCGTTGTAGAAGCAGACCAGCCCGGCGACCTTCTGGCTCTCCGGCAGCGGCGTGCGGTAGCCCCACGCGTAGTCGGGATACTCGTTTCCGCCGACGCGGACGGTCCAGTAGTCGGCGGTGCCCTTATATGGGCAGCTGGTGTGGGTGGCCGACGGGTACAGCAGATCCATCCGGACATCCGTCATCGGCAGGTAGTACCGCGCGGGCAAGCCCGTTTCGAAAAGGATGCGCGGAGCGCGCGAGTCGGCGACGGTGACGCCGTCGATCTCCACCCGCACATGCCGCGAACTGGCCAGGATGTCGACGCGCGAGTACGGGTTGCGCGGGTGCACGTAGATCGGTTCGTCCTCTTCGAACCACTCGTCCATCGCACCCCACTCCAGCCGGACCAGCTCGCGCAATTCGGTCAGCGGCGACTCGTGATAGCGCAGCGCCGCCCCGCCCGCGGTCGTGCCGTCGACCATGACGTCGTAGACCGTCGCGTCGCCGCGGCTGGTGGAATGCTGGGTCTGCCCGCTCGGTTCGAGCTTCGCGCGCAGATCCGTGACCGGCAGGTAGTAGGTCGGGTAGTGCGGGTTCTCCCACACGAGTACCGGCCGTACGCTGTCGGCGACCAAGTGCCCGCCCAAGTAGACGCGCACACGCTTCTGGCTGGTCTCGACGCTGACGCGCCCCCGCTTCGCTTCCGTCATATCTCTCGACCGTACTCCTCGGGGCGGTGCGCGCCAGACCGAAACGTCGAAGGCAGCCACGCTGGTGGCTGCCTTCGACGCGCTGGTGGGATCAGTCGTCGCCGACCGTGATGGCCTGGGCTTCCTCGACGCTGTGCGGAGCGGGATCGTGCTCGTCGAGATGGGCCAAGGCGGCGCGTCCGGTCAGCAGGACGACGACCGCGCCCGCGGTGCACGCCGCGCCCACCCAGAACGGCAGCGAGATGCTGTGCTCGCCGAGTTTGCCCGCGAGGTAGGGTGCCGCGGCGCCGCCCGCGAAGCGGACGAAGCTGTAGGCCGCCGACGCGGTGGACCGCTCCACCGGCGCGGAGATCATCACGGCCTCGGTGATCAGCGTGTTGTTCACGCCGAGGAACAGGCCCGCCAGCACGGTGCCGACGATCAGCACCGGCTTGTGCTCGGCGAACACGGCCATCATCGCCAGGTCGGCCGCGAACAGGCCGAGCGAGAGTCCCATCATCGGCAGCGAACCGAACCGGCGCTGCAACCGGGGAGCCAGGAACACCGACGCGATCGCCAGCAGCACACCCCAGCCGCAGAAGATGAAGCCGATCGCGTAGGTGCCCATATCCAGCGGGAACGGAGTGTAGGCGAGCAGGGTGAAGAAGCCGAAGTTGTACAGCAGGGCGGTGATGCTGACGATCAGCAGCCCCCGGTAGCGCAACGCGCGGAAGGGCGCGGCGATCGAGGTGTGGTGCGTCGGCTCGGGGCCGTCCGGCAGCAGGACGACGATGCTGACCAGCGCGATGGCCATCAGCACCGACACGCCGAAGAACGGTCCGCGCCAGCTGATGCCGCCCAGCACGCCGCCGACCAGCGGACCGGTCGCGATGCCGATGCCGAGCGCGGCTTCGTAGAGGATGATCGCGCGGGCGACGCCGCCGCTGGCCGCGCCGACGATGGTGGCAAGCGCCGTGGCGATGAACAGCGCGTTACCCAGGCCCCAGCCCGCGCGGAAGCCGACGATCTGCGCCACCGTGTTCGACATACCGGCCAGCGCGGCGAACACGATGATGATCGCCAACCCGGCCAGCAGCGTCTTCTTCGCGCCGAAGCGGCTGGACACCACACCGGTGACCAGCATGGCCACGCCCGTCACCAGCATGTAGCTGGTGAACAGCAGCGACACCTGGGAAGGCGACGCGTTCAGTTGCTCGCCGATCGGTTTGAGAATGGGATCGACCAAGCCGATGCCCATGAACGCGATCACGCTCGCGAACGCGACCGCCCAGACGGCTTTCGGTTGCTTGGTGTTGTCCGCGACCGGGGCGCGGGTGGGAGCCAAAGTGCTCATCAGTGTTCCCTCGAGATCGGATCGTGCTGTCGCGTAGCCGTTTTCAGGGCCTCCAGCAGGTCGTGCAGTTCGGTGTCCAGCCGTGCCAGTCGATCGGTGTCGAAGCCGGGCAGGTGTCCGCCGATCGCGGTGGCGAATGCGCGGCGGAACTCGGCCAGCCGGGTTCGCCCGGCCGGGGTGAGTTCGACGATCACGGCCCGGAAATCCTCCGGGTCCTTGCGCCGGGTCGCGAAGCCTTCCGCGACCAGCTTGCCGATCAGCGCCGTTGCCGCCGGCTGTGAACATCGGTCGATCCTGGCGAATTCGCTGACCCGCAGCGCGCCATGTTCGTCGAGCACCGCCAGCGCCCGCAACATGGCCCGCGGCAGGTCGTCGCCGCTGATCACCCCGGCCAGCCGAGTGAGCCTGCCCGCGGTGACGAGAAGGTCGACGACGATGTCATCCGCTACGTTCACCTGAGCCTGCCGCACAGGAATATTATTACATAGGCTAACTATCTATTGTGGTGAAGCCGGCCACACGAGGTGAACCCCCGGCGGAACGGTGTGCTCCGCCGGGTCGCCGGAGTCTGCGTCGTCCGAATCAATCCGCTTGATCGGCAAGGGAACTCGCCGGTTCTTCGTAGTGGATGTCGTAGGCCGCCGCGATGGGATTGATCTTCACCGGATCCAGCGCCCCGTCGGTCAGCACCGATGCTCCGGCTTCGAAGAGGTCCTCCAAGTAGCACTCCCAGCCGCCGGGCGAGGAGATCTGCAGTACCCGGGGCGGCGGCTGCGATCCGCAGCGCAGGGCGTGTGGCACGCCGTGTGGCAGTAGCACGAACATGCCTTCCGTCGCGGAGAGCGTTCGATCGTCGAACTCGACGTCGAGCGTGCCTTCGAGCACGTAGATGCATTCGTCCGCGACATGGTGGGTGTGCCGGGGGATATCGCGCGCGAGGGTTACCTCCAGCAGGGAGAACCTGCCCTCGGTGTCGGCGGTGGTGGCCTTGACCGCGAACGCGGGCGGCAACGGCACCCGGCCGGGCCGTGTCTCGCCGGGAGTCAGAAGACGAAAACGATTGTGCGACATGAAGTGCTACCCTTCGAAGCGATGAAACGGAATCGGAATCCGTTTCCGATTGAAGGGTAAACATGGAGGGATCACCAGTGTCAAGGCCGTCGGCGCCCCGCAGGCAGCGCGCCGACGCCACACTCAACCGTGCCCGCATCGTGGCCGTGGCCCGCACGCTGTTCGCCGAGCGCGGCGTCGCCGTGCAGCTGCCCGAGATCGCCCGCGCCGCCGGCGTCGGCGTGGGTACCGTCTACCGACATTTCCCCACCCATGCCGACCTCATCGAGGCCGCGGCCGAGCAGCGCTTCGCCGAGATCGAGGATTTCGCCCGCACCGAATGCCTGCGTGGGGAGCCCGGACGTGGGCTCGCCCGCTACTTGCGTCATGTCGGCGAGGTGCTGGCGGCCGACCGGGGCCTGTCGGCGGCGATCGAGGCCGCTCGGCAGTCGGCGGGCAGCGAGCCGAGAGGCGAATCCCGTAGCAGGCTCGAGGACGTGATCGGCGAACTCGTCGAGCGGGATCGGGCGGCCGGAACGCTGCGCGACGACTGCACGGTGGCGGACGTCTACATGATCGTCGGCGCGTTGTCCGCCACCATCGCCGGCGGCAGCGGTGATTGGCGCCGGCTCGTGCGGATCGTTCTGGATGGCCTGCGTCCCGATGTGGCCCGTGGACGCTCGAACGAGTGATGCCGCGAGGTCAGCCGGGGGCTATGTTGGCGTTGCGGTGGAAGACGTTGCCCGGGTCGTAGTCGGCCTTGATGTGCGCCAGCTTCGCGTATTTCGTGCGTCCGTACGATTCGCGAACCCGGTCGTGGTCCGGGTCGGCCATGAAATTGACATACCCGCCGCGGTTGGAGGCCAACGGACGCAGCGCTTCCCACGTCGTGCGCACCCATTCCCGATCCATGGCGAGCGTCTCGGTGTCGGGGGTGATCGCGGTGATGTTGCACTCGTAATGCGAGTGGCGCGTGCCGCCGAACGCCGTGTCGTCCTCGCCGACAGTGCTGAACGTGCCGCTGAGCGGGAAGATCGGCATGAACGACAGCGGCGCGGTCTTCTCTGCGGCGTGCTCGGCCAGTACCGCGATGACGTCGTTGGAGAAATCGTGGAGGTCGAGCGCCTTCTCGTAGCCGTGCAGACCCCACGGCGCCGCCGCGTCGAGCATCCGTTGCAATTCGGCATACCGGATCGGGGTGAAGAATTCGAACAGCGGCGGCAGTGCGTTCCGGATCGGCGCCATCGCGGCGGCGTGTTCCTCGGCCGTGCCGAAACCGGCGACGATCAGGGCGTGGCCCGCGTGGCCGTGGTATCGCTCGGCGACGAAAGGCGCGGGCGGGGCCGACATCGCCAGGGCGATCAACGCTCCCGACCTGCGCGGCAGCGTGGGAATGAATTCGCGGATCAGGCGGAGCGCGTCGGTGCCGTCCGGCATGTCCCAGAACAGCAGGCCGAGGTGGATCTGCGGCCCGACGTGATGCAGGCGGTACTCGAATTCGGTGACCACGCCGAAGTTTCCGCCGCCGCCGCGCAATGCCCAGAACAGTTCCGCGTTCTCCGTATCGGACGCTCGCACCACCTGGCCGTCGGCGAGCACCACCTGCGCCGAGACGAGATTGTCGATGGCGAGTCCGGCCATGCGGGTCAGCCAGCCCATGCCGCCGCCGAGGGTGAGGCCGCCGACGCCGGTGTCGCTGATCACCCCGCCGGTCACCGCCAGCCCGTACGCCTGGGTGGCGGCGTCCATGTCCGCCATCGTCGCGCCGCCGCCGACCCGGGCGCGCTCGGTCTCCGGATTCACAGCTACGCCCTTGAGGGCGCTCAGGTTGATCATCAGGCCGCCTTCGCCGACCGCGGTCCCGCTGTAGGAGTGGCCGCCGCCGCGCACCGATATCTCCAGTCCGCGCTCGCGGCCGAAGGCCAGCGCCGCGGCCACGTCACGCGGCGACAGGCACTGGGCGATCACCGCGGGGTGCCGGTCGATGTCGCCGTTCCAGATGGCGCGGGCACGGTCGTATCCGGTGTCTGCTGGGCCGTACACCGGCCCGTCCATGGTGGACCGCAATGCTTCGAGATCGGAATTCACTGTTTGCGTCATGGCATCCTCCCGGCTGGTGGGCCCCGACGACTTGTGGGAGGCGAGTCGGCAGCTCGACTCGCTACGGCACCGATTCCGACCTGCGGTGCCACTCGAAAACGCATCCCCCGGCATGCGCGTGTGGCGCCTGTCACATCTTAGTGCATCGCGTCCGCGCCGCACAGCCTGTCGAGGCAGCGGCGCGCCGATGATCGAGTCGGTGCCGCCGCTGCCCCGGCTCACGCGGGCTGCGTCGTCGGCCGGTGCGCGGCGCCGAACAGTTGTGCGTCCCCGTGAGCGCGCTTGAAGAACAGATGCGCGTCGTGCTCCCAGGTGATCGCGATGCCGCCGTGCAACTGAACGGTCTCGGCCGCGATGGCGGTGAACGCGTCCGAGCAGTGCACGCGGGCGACCCAGACGTCCTCGGCGGCCGACGGGCTGTTCGCCGCCACCGCGGCGGTCGCCGCGACGGACGCGGACCGGGCCGATTCCAGCAGCACG
>NZ_BAFR01000010.1 GCF_000308435.1 Nocardia araoensis NBRC 100135
GGTCGAACTGACCAGTTCGGGGGTCGGTAAGTACGACGTGTCGTTCCCCAAGCGTTCCGCCGAGGAGGCCGACGGCACCACCAGCCCGGAGGAACTGATCGCGGCCGCGCACTCCTCCTGCTACGCGATGGCGCTGTCGGCGCAGATCGGCAACGCGGGCGGCAACCCGGAGAGCCTGGACATCACCGCCGACGTGACCCTCGGCCCCGATCCGGCGGGCGGCTTCCGGATCACCGGGATCAAGCTGACCGTCCGCGGCCGCGTCTCCGGCATCGACGCCGATGCCTTCCAGGCCGCCGCCGAGGCCGCCAAGGCGGGCTGCCCCGTCAGCAAGGCCCTCGCCGGCGTCGACCACATCACCCTCGACGCCGCTCTCGCGTAGTTCGCCCGTTCTGTGCCCCGCGCCGTGGATCGGTGCGGGGCACAAACATATGCGGGAGTCAGCGCTTGCGGAAGTAGCGGCGGTCCAGGACGCGAATCACTCCGCGGTAGCGGCCGCTACCGGTACCGGAGTATCGCTGCGCGTCGCGAACTCGGTGAGGGCGGCGAAGCCGAGAGCCAGGCAGGCCCACAGGGTCGCGGTCTCGGCCAGCGACGCCACCCGGAACTGCCACAGCAGAGTGGCCGGGAAATCCGCGCTCACCTCGTTCACGCCGGGAAGCAGGACGTAGCCGAGTGTGGTGACCAGCGCGAACGCGGCGACGCCACCGATCAGCCGGAACGTGGGTAGTTGCGCGCGCAGTGCGGTGAACACCGCCACCGCCGCCCCGACCGCCACGATGCCGAGCACCACCGCGGCAAGCCACAGCAGGGTGCGCTCGTTGATGGTGTCCGGGTCGCCCACCGCCGGTGGGTTCGCCGGGTACTTGAAGAACGGCACCGCGACGATCGCGGCCCAACCTGCCACTCCGAGCGTCAGCGCGAGCCGCGGCCCGGACAGCGTGGTGTAGCGCCGCGCGAAATGCGCGACCGAGGCGTAGATGGCGCCGAGCGCGAGACCGGCCAACCCGAGGGCGAGAAATTGGCCGAACTTCTGGCCGCCGCGGCTCACCAGCGGCTCCTCCTCGTCACCGTGCGAATGTCCGCCGGGCGAATCGGCATGCTCAGCATGGGAATGCCCGTCCGGGGATCCGGCGTGCTCGCTGTGCGCATCCTCGATGGCGATGGCAGCGTCCACCTTGGGTTCGCCGACGAAATAACCGACTGTGGCGGCCAGCAGCCCGGCGATCAGACCGGCCAGCAGACCGCGCAACAGCAGTGTTCGGAGCGAACCGATCAGTGGCACGGAAGCCCCAGCAGGTGGCGTCCGTCGTGCATCAGCTCGTGCAGGTACATCCCGCTGCGCGAGATGACGCCCTGGTCGAACCCGACCAGGTACAGCGTGAGCAGTGCGAGAAGAACGACACCGACCGTGACGAGCACGGTGGCCAGGGAATCGGTTGCCCGGCTGGGTGAATGCGCGATGGCCATTCGAGTCCTCCTTGGGATACGCGTCCCATCGGGTGGTGGCGCGACGGTGCCGGTGTCTGGCTTTCCGGCACCGGACTCGGTGCGTGGAACACAGTGGCGCGACCGCTCCGGAATCTCACCGGAATTACCGCATCACCCTCGCGTTTGTCCTTCGAACTGTGACACCCGCGCACCCTCGGCGTCAACCGGGTCCGGCACGGGCGTACCACGGCGTCGGGCGAGTCGCCGGGCGGGCGGACCCGTCCGGCGGTGCGGGCTCGGACTCAGTTCGCGGGCTTGGCGTCCACGTCGAGCACGACTTCGAACTCGAGCAGCGACGCACCCGTAGAGACCGGCTTCTGGCGCTCGCCCGCGTGCGCCTCGCGCGCCGGTCCGTCCCGCCAGGCCGCGAAGGACTCTTCCGAATCCCATTGGGTGACCACGAAATACCGCTTCTCCCCGGCCACCGGGCGCAGCAGCTGGAAGCCGAGGAAACCGGGCGAGTTCTCGACCGCGTGCGCACGGTGCGCGAACCGCTTCTCCAGCTCGGGGCCCGCGCCCTCGGGAACCTCGATCGCGTTGATCTTCACAACAGCCATGCATCCAAGCTAGCCGCTGCTGCCGAGCAGATGCTCGGGGCCTCGTATTGTCGAACCGATGTTGCACGACGAAGGCGGAGCAGGCGCGCCGATCCTGCTGTTGCACGGACTGATGGGCAGCGCGCGCACCTGGCGCGATCAGCTGGACTGGCTGCGCCAGCACGGCCACGTCTACACCTACGACGCCGCCGGGCACGGCAGGCCCGCACCCGAGGAACTGACGACCGAGGCCTTCGTCGACGACCTCGCCGCTGGCACCGCCGCGATCGAGGAGCCGATGGTGGTGATCGGGCATTCGATGGGGGCGCTGCACGGCTGGGTGTTCGCCGCGAACCACCCCGACCGGGTGCGGGCGCTGGTGATCGAGGACATCGCGCCGGATTTCACCGGCCGCACCGCGGCGCACTGGGCGGCGATGATCGAAGCGTGGCCGCAGCCGTTCCCGGACGACGAAGCCGTGCTGTCCTTCTTCGGGCCGGTCGCCGGGCGGTACTTCCTGAACTCTTTCGAGCACGGGCCGGAGGGATACCGGCTGCACGGCTCGGTCACCACTTTCCGCGATATCTCCGAGGAGTGGGGGACGCGGGATTTCTGGCAGCAGTGGCACGCGGTGCGGGTGCCCGCCCTGCTGCTGGAAGGCGAGCACAGCATCACACCGCCTGGACAGATGCGGCAGATGGCGGCCGCTCATCCGGGCGCCGACTACGTCTTCGTCCCCGGTGCGGGCCACCTCGTGCACGACGATCAACCGGAGCGCTACCGAGCGGAAGTCGAGCGGTTCCTGCGGCGGGTGCTGGGCAGCTAGGGCGGCAGGGCCGGTTGGGTCAGCTGTGGGCCCCGCCCTCGCCCGCCAAGGCGAACAACCCGTCGGGCGTCTGTTCGATCAAGCCGTCCACCAGCAGTGAGTCCAACGCGCGGTCGCGCTGGCCAGGGTCGCGGGTCCAAGCCAGATCCAGGCGCACCCGCTCCACCGGACCGCTGGCGGCACGCAGGACGTCCAACAGCCGGCCACGCGCCTGGCGGTCGGTGCCCTCGTATTTCTGGGTGCGGCGGACCACCTCGGTCACCGGGCGTCCGGCGGTGACCCACGCGCAGCTCGGCAGCGGGCAGCGCGAGCAGTCGGGGGTGCGGGCGGTACACACGGTCGCACCGAGCTCCATGAGGGCGGCGGAGAACACCGCGGCGCGATCGATCTGCCGCGGCAGCAGCGCTTCGGTCTCGGGGAGATCCCGCGACGACGGGTTGCCCGCTTCCGCGCGCCCGCGCACCGCCCTGGCAACCACGCGGCGGACGTTCGTGTCCACCACCGGAACCCGTTGTCCATAGGCGAAACAGGCGACGGCGCGCGCGGTGTACGCGCCGATGCCCGGCAACCCGAGCAGTACCTCCACATCCGCGGGTACCTCGTCACCGTGCTCGGTCGCCAGCACCCTGGCGCACTCGTGCAGCCGCAGCGCGCGGCGCGGATAGCCGAGCTTGCCCCAGGCCCGCAGCACTTCCGCCTGCGACGAGGCGGCCATCGCCGAAGGCACCGGCCAGCGCGCCACCCATTCCCGCCAGATCGGCTCGACTCGCACCACGGGAGTTTGCTGCAGCATGATCTCGCTCATCAGAATCTGCCACGCGGTGACGCCGGGGCGTCGCCACGGCAGATCGCGCGCGGTCTCCCCGTACCAATCCAGCAACGTGTCGGCGTCGATGCCGTTCGGTGCGCCGTTCCGCACTGTCCTCACCATCCCCGTACTACTGCCGCCAGGCGGTATTTGCCCGCTCGTAACCAACCGAACTCGCTGGTAACTCGAACCATCCTGCACAATGGTCGGTATGCCGGATTCCAACCCGATCAGTGCCTGGAAGTCCTTGCGCGAAGGTAACGAGCGCTTCGTCAGCGGCGCGCTGCTGCATCCTAGCCAGGGCGCCGCGGACCGGGCCAAGCTCGTCACTGGCCAGCACCCGCACGCGATCTTGTTCGGTTGCGGTGACTCCAGGGTCGCCGCCGAGTTGATCTTCGACCAGGGCCTCGGCGACATGTTCGTGGTGCGCACCGCGGGCCATGTGGTCGACAGCTCGGTGCTCGGCTCGATCGAGTACGGGGTGCAGGTCCTCAACGTGCCGCTCATCGTAGTGCTCGGGCACGACAGCTGCGGAGCCGTGAAGGCCACCATCGACGCGCTGGACGGCGGCGAGGTGCCCGGCGGATTCATCCGCAGCGTGGTCGAGCGGGTCACGCCGTCCATCCTGGTCGGACGCCGTGAAGGCCTGGCCACCGTCGACGAGATGGAGGCCAGGCACGTGGTGGAGACCAGCCGCCTGCTCATGCAGCGCTCGATGATCATCTCGCAGCGGGTCGCGACCGGAGAGTGCGCCATCGCCTGCGTGACCTACAAGCTGGCCGAGGGCAAGGTGCAGCTGCACCGGGTCGTCGGCAACATCGGCGAAGTGGTCTGAGCTGCGGCGCTGCTCCGACCGGGCCGGCGTGCCGGCGGAATGTACTCGCCGCCCGCGGGCGCGGGCGGCCGACACGCCGTGCCCCTGAGACGATGCGCCCGATGGTGCCCTTACCGTTGAGACGTGCTGGAACCGAATGGACCGCTGCCACCGGAGATCTATTGGCGTCGACGCGTGTTCGCCATCGGAATCCTGGTGGTCGCCCTGGCGCTGGTGATCTGGGTCGTGCTCGCCGTCGTACGCGGCGGCGACTCGCCCGGTGACGCCGCGGCCGCCGGGACCAGTTCGGTCGCGACCAAGTCCGCCGACGCGGCGGCCAAGCCGTCGGGCGAGTCCGGCCCGCCGAAGACCTCAGCGGCGGCCGCCGGCGTCGCGGCAGGCCCATGCCCGGACCAATCGCTTGCGATCAAGGTGACCGTCGAGCAGCCCACCTACAAGACGGGCGAGCAGCCGGTGTTCGGCATCGTCATCACCAACATCTCCGCGGTGGCGTGTACCCGCGACATGGGCTCCGGCCTGCAACAGGTGTCGGTGCACACGCTCGACGGCCAGCGGCGCCTGTGGTCGAGCACCGACTGCTATCCGGACGGCCAGCCCGACGTCCGCACCATGAGCCGCGGTGAGCAGGCGGCGTTCACGGTGACCTGGTCGGGCACCACGTCCCAGCCCAACTGCGCGGGCGAACGCGTCCAAGTGCCACCTGGCGCCTACAGCGTCGTGGCGCAATTGGGGTCGGTGCGCAGCATGGCCGAGCCGTTCAATATCGCCTGAGAGGCGTGTTGGATGTGCCGCGCCTCCGCGTGGCCTGTTCGCGGCCCTCTGGTGGCTCCGTCCGGGTGGCCACCGCTTGCTCTTTCGTCGCGTACGCAGCGGCCACTCGGACGCGCGCCGCGCCGCGAGCGGCGGATACTTCTCGCTTCGCTCGAAAGACGTAGTTGCGGTGCGCTGGGCGCGTGGCGGTCGATGCCGACGCGCGGTCCACCTTGTGCCGGGCGGATGGAGTCGAGCGCGCGAGGGTTGATCGAGTCAGCTGGCGACTTCTTCAGGTGCGGCGCGCAGTTTGCGCAGGCCCGCTATGCGGATGGCGGAGCGGAGGTCGGTGACCTCGTGGATCTTCATGGTGCTTTTCACCGGGGAGAGGCCGGGGGGTACCAGGGCGGTGGTGAAGCCGAGGCGTTCGGCTTCGGCCAATCTGCGGTTCAGGCCGGTCACTTTGCGGACCTCGCCGGCGAGTCCGACCTCGCCGAGGATCACCCAGCCCGGGGGGATCGGGACGTCGGACTCGGCGCTGGCGATGGCGAGGGCGATGGCCAGGTCGGCGGACGGCTCTATCAGGCGCATGCCGCCGACCGTCGCGGCGTACACGTCGCTCTTGCCGAGGAACACCCGGCCGCGGCTCTGCAGGACGGCCAGCACCATGGCGACCCGGTTGTAGTCCAGGCCGCTCACCGCGCGGCGCGGCTGCGGGATCTCGGTCTTCACGGTCAGGCCCTGTACCTCGCCGACCAAGGGACGCTTGCCGTCCATCGCGACGGTCACCGCCGTGCCAGGCACGGAATCCGTGCGGTGGTGCAGGAACAGACCGGACGGGTCGTCGACACAGACGATGCCGTCCTCGTGCAACTCGAAGCAGCCCACCTCGTCGGCGCTACCGAAGCGGTTCTTGATGCCGCGCACCATGCGCAGGGTGGAATTCTTGTCGCCTTCGAACTGGAGGACCACGTCGACGAGATGTTCGAGCGTGCGCGGGCCCGCGACGTTGCCGTCCTTGGTGACGTGCCCGACCAGCAGCACCGCGATCCCGCTGGTCTTGGCCAGCGAGGTCAGGGCGGCGGTCACCTCGCGTACCTGGGTGACGCCGCCGATCACGCCGTCCACCTCCGGGGCGAGCATGGTCTGCACCGAGTCGACCACCATCAGCGTCGGCCGCACCTGTTCGACGTGTCCGAGCACGATCGACAGATCCGATTCCGACGCCAGGTAGACGCGGTCGTGCACCGCGCCCGTGCGGTCGGCCCGCAGCCGGACCTGCCCCGCCGACTCCTCCGCGGTGACATACAGCGACTTCTCGTCGCGCTGGGCCGCCCAGCGGTGCGCCACCTCGAGCAGCAGGGTCGACTTGCCCACCCCCGGCTCGCCGGACAGCAAGACCACCGAGCCCGGCACCACCCCGCCGCCGAGCACTCGGTCCAACTCGCTGACGCCCGTCGGCCGCGCTTTGGTGACCTTGGAGTCGATCTGCGAAATCGGCGCGGCCGCGGTGCTCGGCAACATCGCCTTGCGCCCCGGAGAACCGACCGCGCCCGCCGCGGCGACTATCTCGTCGACGGTGCCCCAAGCCCCGCACTCAGGGCACTTGCCCACCCATTTGGCGACTTCATGCGAACAGGCGGAGCAGCGGAAGGTCGGCTTGGTCTTTGCCACACCGGCACCATACGCACCACCCCTGACAGTGTCTTTTGGCAGCGCCTGCGGCGCTGGGTGTTCGCGGCCCCTTTGTGGCTCGCGTCCGAGCGGCCGCCGCTTGCTCCTTCGTCGCGTACGCGGCGGCCACTCGAACGCGAGCCGGGCCGCGAACGGCGGATGCTCGATCTCGCTTCGCTCGAAAGACGTGGTCGCGGTGCGCCGGGCGCGTTGAGATCGGCGCCGCACATCGACTCAGTGGCCGCCGGAGTGCTCCGCTTCGGCCGGGCCGGACTTGTCGGACTCGTGGCGCTCGGTGTGCTGGCCCGCGTCGACCGGGACCTGGACCTGGACGGTGCCGTTCTGCTTGAAGTTGAACGAGACGTTGTAGGTCAGGCCGGGGGCGATGTCCTTGGTCAGGCCGGTGATCTCGATCAGGATCGGGTTGGCCTCGGGGTCCTGGGCGGCGGCCGGGGAGCCGTGCTCGCCCGCGCCGTGCGACTCGGCGGTCGTGGTCGGCGCGGCTGAGCGCGGCGCGGAGGTGGGCGCGCCCGCGCTGGTGGTCGGCGCGGCGCTGGTGGTGGTCGACGCGGCCTCGCGCTTGACCGGCTGGCTCGCGGCGACCACGGTCTGCTGCGGGGCGAGCTCGACGACGGACTTGCCGGAGGCCGGGGTGATCTTGACGGTGCCGAGGTCGGTGGTGATGCTGGTCAGCTCGTCGGGGACGGACTCGCCGTTGTTGATGATGGACAACGCGATGAGCGCCTTGCCGCCCTTGGCGTTGTTGTACGGGGTGCCCTCGGACGGGTACACGATGTGCACGTTGCGCAGGGCGATGCGGCCCACGTCGGCGTGGTTGCCGTTCACGGCGGCGACCTGCTCCGCGGTCTGCGCGATCTGGCCCGCGCCGCAGCCGGACAGCGCGATCGCCGCTCCGGCGGCGAGTGCGGCAACCGTCACCATGCGACGTCGCGCCCCCTTCGGGGCGGTCACAGCTTTCAGGGCAGTCACGGGTTGTCCCTCCATGTCGACCGGGCTCTGGCTCCGCGCGGGAGCGTAGTAACTAGGCAGCGTAGTAGTTCACTCGACGGCGCGGGCGCGGGGGCCGGGTCGAACTCGGGGGCGGGCCCGCGCGCATGGGGTGGATGTGCTGCGGGCCACAAGGCGTCCGAGCCGACACCCGGCGTGTCGGTAACGGTTCGATCGAACTTCGAAGGTTGCCGCGAAGGTGCCGACGCGCGGGCGGCGAACGGCGCCGACTTCAGCCGGGAGATAACCCGTTCTGGCACAACGTAATGCACACCGCCTGGCATCTGTCAAGCCCCACGGTTGCCTCGTTGTGGCCCTGACCTGCACAGTTGATCGCGCCGTTACCGAGTCGCATGTTAAACTGTGAACATCGAAAGGGGCACGGGACACATGATTTTTAAGGTCGGAGACACCGTCGTTTACCCCCACCACGGAGCGGCGCTGATCGAAGCAATCGAGACTCGCACCATCAAGGGTGAGCAAAAAGAGTATCTGGTCCTGAAGGTCGCCCAAGGCGATCTCACTGTTCGGGTTCCCGCGGAGAACGCCGAATACGTCGGCGTGCGTGACGTCGTGGGTCAGGAGGGTCTCGATCGGGTCTTCCAGGTGCTTCGGGCGCCGCATACGGAGGAGCCGACCAACTGGTCCCGCCGCTACAAGGCCAACCTGGAGAAGCTCGCCTCCGGCGATGTGAACAAGGTGGCCGAGGTCGTGCGCGATCTGTGGCGCCGGGAACAGGACCGCGGCCTGTCCGCGGGCGAGAAGCGCATGCTCGCCAAGGCTCGGCAGATTCTTGTCGGTGAGCTCGCGCTGGCCGAAGGCACCGATGACGGCAAGGCTGAGACCCTGCTCGATGAGGTCCTCGCAGCGGCTTCCTGACCGTGAACACACCTGACAACGGTGTCCGTCCCAGCGACGGACCCGTCGTTGCTCTGGTGCCTGCCGCCGGCCGTGGCGTGCGCCTGGGTGAATCGACACCCAAGGCGTTCGTCCCGGTCGGCGGCACGCCCATGGTCCGGCTCGCCGTCGAAGGCTTGATCGCCTCCGGCGCGGTCGACCGGATCATCGTGATGGTTCCCGCCGAACTCGTCGACAGCGCCGTTGCCCTGCTGCCGCCCACGAGTTCGGTCCAGGTGGTCGTCGGTGGCGCCGAACGCATCGACTCGGTGCGGGCGGGTATCGCCGCGGCGCCCGACGCCGCCTACTTCTTGGTGCACGACGCCGCCCGAGCGCTCACGCCACCCCAGCTCATCGCCCGGGTCGCGGCGGAACTGCGCACCGGCCGTCTCGCCGTGGTCCCCGGACTCCCGGTGGCCGACACCATCAAGTCCGTCGACCCGGCAGGCGCGGTGACCGGCACGCCCGACCGCGCCCGGCTGCGCGCCATCCAGACCCCGCAGGGTTTCGCGGCCGACCTGCTCCGCTCCGCCTACGCGCCCGAGGGCATCCAGGCGACCGACGACGCGGGCCTGGTCGAGCGGCTCGGCGTCACGGTCCACACCATTCCCGGCGATCCGCTCGCCTTCAAGATCACAACTCCGCTCGACCTCCGGCTCGCCGACGCGGTGCTCGACGGCGCAGGCATCGGACGGGCGGTGGCGCCGTGACCATGCGCGTCGGCATCGGCAGCGATGTCCATCCGATCGAAGCGGGCCGGCCCTGCTGGATGGCCGGGCTCCTGTTCGACGGCGACGACGGCTGCGCGGGTCACTCGGACGGCGACGTCGCCGCGCACGCCCTGTGCGACGCGCTGCTGTCCGCGGCGGGCCTCGGCGATGTCGGCGCGGTATTCGGCACGGGGCGCCCGGAATGGGCGGGCGTGTCCGGCACGGCCATGCTGAAGGAAGTGCGCAGGCTGCTGGACGAAGCGGGCTTCGAGGTGGTCAACGCCGCGGTGCAGGTGATCGGCAATCGCCCCAAGATCGGGCCTCGGCGCGCCGAGGCGCAACAGGTACTGAGCGAGCTGCTCGACGCCCCGGTCTCGGTGTCCGGTACCACCACGGACGGCCTCGGCTTGACCGGTCGCGGCGAGGGCGTCGCCGCCGTGGCGACGGCCCTGCTGCAAGCCTGTCGTTGATCCTGCTCCGGCGGACCCGAGCCGGTCCGTGAACGACCTTATACACCAGCTAGGATCGACTGCCGTGACGCTGCGCCTCTTTGACACCGACACGCGGACCGTGCGCGATTTCGCGCCCTTGGTCCCCGGCCGTGCTTCGGTGTACCTCTGTGGCGCCACCGTGCAGGGCGAGCCGCACATCGGCCATGTGCGCAGCGGAGTCGCGTTCGACGTGCTGCGACGCTGGCTGCTCGCGCACGACATCGACGTCTTCTTCATCCGCAACGTCACCGATATCGAGGACAAGATCCTGACCAAGGCCGCCGAGGCGGGCAGGCCGTGGTGGGAGTGGGCCGCCACGCACGAGCGCGCCTTCGATCGCGCCTACGAACAGCTCGGTGTGCTGCCGCCGTCCGCGGAGCCCCGTGCCACCGGCCACATCACCCAGATGGTCGAGATGATGCAGCGGCTGATCGACCGCGGTCACGCCTACGCCTCGGCGGGCAACGTCTACTTCGACGTGGTCAGCTACCCCGACTACGGCAAGCTGTCCGGCCACAAGCTCGACGACGTGCACCAGGGCGAGAGCGCGGGCGAGGGCAAGCGCGACCCGCGTGATTTCACCCTGTGGAAGGCGGCCAAGCCGGGCGAGCCGACCTGGCCGTCACCCTGGGGCCCCGGCCGCCCGGGCTGGCACCTGGAGTGCTCCGCGATGGCCGAGTTCTACCTCGGTGCGGAATTCGACATC
Source organism: Nocardia araoensis NBRC 100135 (assembly GCF_000308435.1). Classification (GTDB taxonomy): domain Bacteria; phylum Actinomycetota; class Actinomycetes; order Mycobacteriales; family Mycobacteriaceae; genus Nocardia; species Nocardia araoensis. Next base: position 10,733 of record NZ_BAFR01000010.1, read on the forward strand.
CATTGCGGCGGTATGGATCTGGTGTTCCCGCACCACGAGAACGAGATCGCCCAGTCGAAGGGCGCCGGTGACGGGTTCGCCAGGTATTGGCTGCACAACGGCTGGGTGACCATGGGCGGGGAGAAGATGTCCAAGTCGCTGGGCAATGTGCTCTCCGTGCCGAACGTGCTGAAGCAGGTGCGGGCGGTCGAACTGCGGTTCTACCTGGGTAGCGCGCACTACCGTTCGATGCTGGAGTACTCGGACAAGGCGCTGCACGACGCGGCGCAGTCCTACCAGCGCATCGAGGCGTTCGTGAACCGGGTGGTGGACCGGGCCGGTGAGATCCCGGTGGGCAAGTGGACCGACGCGTTCGCCGCCGCCCTCGACGACGATCTCGCGGTGCCGAAGGCGTTGGCGGAGATCCACCGTGCGGTGCACGAGGGCAACAAGGCGCTGGAGGTCGGCGCGATCGACTCCGCGCGCGACCTGGCGGGCCAGGTGCGCGCCATGCTCGCCATTCTCGGTGTCGATCCGCTCGACCCGCACTGGTATACCCCGAGCGATTCCTCGGCCGCGCTCGGCGCTCTGGACGTGCTGGTGCGTGCGGAACTCGACCGCCGCCAAGAGGCGCGTGCGACCAAGGACTGGGCGGCCGCCGACGCCGTGCGCGATCGCCTGCAATCCGCGGGCATCGAGGTCACCGACACGGCCAACGGTCCAGAATGGGCGCTCGGTGCGCCGCAATCCGGAAAGGCCAAGTGATGGCAGGCAATTCGCAGCGCCGCGGTGCGGTTCGCAAGGGCGGCAGCAAGAAGGGCGCCGTGGTCGGCTCCGGCGGCAAGCGCAGGCGCGGACTCGAGGGGCGTGGCGCCACCCCGCCCGCGGAGATGCGCACCAAACATCCCGCCGCCAAGCGAGCGGCCGCGAAAGCCAAAGCCGCGCAACGTCCGTCCGCGCGCGGCGCTGCCGCCCGTCCCGCCGGACGCAAGGCCGAAGACGGTCCCGAGCTGGTGCTCGGGCGCAATCCGGTGGTGGAGTGTCTGCGCGCCGGTGTGCCCGCGACCGCGCTGTACGTCGCCGTCGGCACCGAGAACGACGACCGCTTGACCGAGAGCGTGCGGCTGGCCGCCGACACGGGGATCTCCATTCTGGAGGTGCCGCGCACCGATTTGGACCGATTGAGCGCCAACGGGTTGCACCAGGGAGTGGCCCTCCAGGTGCCGCCGTACCGCTACGCCCACCCGGACGACCTGCTCGACCGGGTGCGCACTGCCGCGGAGCCCGCGCTGCTGGTCGCGCTGGACAACATCTCCGACCCGCGCAACTTGGGCGCGGTGGTGCGCTCCGTTGCGGCTTTCGGCGGCCACGGCGTCCTGATCCCGCAGCGGCGCAGCGCGAGCGTCACCGCGGTGGCCTGGCGCACCAGCGCGGGCGCCGCGGCTCGGCTTCCGGTCGCCCGCGCGACGAATCTCACTCGTACCTTGAAGGATTGGGCGGCTCAGGGCATCCAGATCGTCGGCTTGGACGCCGGTGGCGACACCACGCTGGACGATTTCGACGGTCGCGAGCCGACCGTGATCGTGGTCGGCTCGGAGGGCAAGGGGCTTTCGCGCCTGGTCCGGGAGTCCTGCGACACGATCTTGTCGATTCCGATGGCGGGCCCGGTGGAATCGCTGAACGCGTCGGTCGCTGCCGGTGTGGTGCTTTCCGAAGTAGCCCGCCAACGCCGCGCCTGAGCACGTTCCCGCCCTGGACTCCTGTTGCGTCGCTTGCCCGGCTCCGGGTATCCCACGTCGTGCCGGCACGTCGTCGACCTGCGGACGGATTCGTAATCCACTACGAAAAACGCAGCGCGACAACTGATCTCGCAAGAACATGGGTAACTCACCGGGAACGCCCAGAACCCGAGCGCCGCCGAACGCAGGACCTGCCCCCAAATCTCGCGACTCCCGACCCGTACGGCCTAAAAACCCGGAGAGGCGGCTCAGCCCAGTAGAATTCGGCTGGTGGTGATACCCAATCAGCCCATTGGCTCGCCGGTCGAGCATCCGAACGCGACGGCGGTGTTGTTTCTCGGCGCGGCGAGCGTCCTCTGCTGCGGGGTGCTGGGGCCGGTGGCGTGGGCGCTGGGACGGCGCGCGCTCGACCAGATCGAGGAATCCGGCGGCGCGTACGGTGGTCGTGCCCAGGTACTGGTCGGCTACGTCCTCGGCGTCATCGGCACCGTCCTGATGATCGTCTTCGCGGTGCTGTTCCTGCTCATCGTGCTCGGCGGCAATGCCTGAGCGGCGCAGCCCGTCCGCCGCGCTGGGCGCGGGTCGCGACCGCGAACCGGTCCAGCCCGCGGCATCGCGCCCGGCCGGGCGAGGAGCGGCCTAGTCCAGACTGGGCCGCTCGCGCTCGGCGGTATCCCAAGCGGGCCATTCCGTGCTGACGCTGCCGGACCACGTGGGCTGCCTGCGATCGCGGAACGCGGCCATGGCCTCGCCGCCGTCGATGCTCTTGGTCGCGTGCTGATTGAGATCGGTTTCGAGTTGACCGACCACGGCCGGGCTCATGCCGAGCCCTTCCCAGAGCAGCCGCTTGGACAGTGCCACCGGTAGCGGCGCCGAGCCGTTCGCCAGGTCGTGCGCGACGGCCAGCGCGGTCGGTAACACCTCGCCTGCGGGCAGCGAGCTGTTGGCCACGCCCATCGCCTTCGCCTCGTCGCCGTCGAAGGTGCGCCCGGTCAGCATGATGTCGGCGGCGTTGGCCAAGCCGACCAGCCTGGGTAGCGTCCAGTGCGCGTAGCCGTCGGCCAGGACGCCGCGGCGCACCTGATTCAGCCCGTACACCGCGTCGCGCGCCATGTACCGCAGGTCGCACTGCAAGGCCAGGGCCAAGCCGATGCCGACCGCGTGGCCGTTGACGGCCGCGATCACCGGTTTGCGCACGCGCCACGGCGGCGGATCGATGGTGGCGCTCACCTCGCCCACCCGATTGGACAGGTCCGCGCCCGCGCAGAACGCGGGCGGGGTACCGGTGATGATCACGGCGCGAATGGCGTCTTCCGAATCGCAGCGCTGCAACGCGGCGCCCAACTCGGCGGCCATCGTGGGAGTGAAGGCGTTCTGCTGGGCGGGCCGGTTGAGCGTGAGCACGGCGACGCCCCGAGAGACGTCGACGTGCAGTTCCGAACTCATGCCACAGGATGTTAGCCGACGCGCGGGGACCTGACCCGAGGGCGAAAGTCCTCCGTCATCCGCGCAGCACCTTGCGCCCGATGGCGTACTTGTGCACCTCGGTCGGCCCGTCGTAGAGCCGGAAGGCGCGCATGTCCCGGAAGATCATCTCGACCACCGTCTCGTCGCTGATGCCGATGCCGCCGAGCACCTGAACGCACCGGTCGGCGACCTTGAACAGTTCCTCGGAGACGAACGATTTGGCGATCGAACTCTCGTGCCGCGCCTTCTCGCCGTTGTCCATCAGCCAGCACGCGTGCCAGATGGTCAGCCTGCACTGGTGCAGGGCGATCTCGTTGTCGGCCAGCATGAACGACACGCCCTCGTGCTCGCCGATCGGCTTGCCGAACGCGGTGCGGGTGCGCGCGTGTTCGATCGCGATGCTCTGGGCGCGTTCGGCCGCGCCCAGCCACCGCATGCAATGGGTCAGGCGGGCCGGGGCGAGCCGGAGCTGGGCGTAGCGCAGCGCTTGACCGGCCTTGCCGAGCAGGGCCTCCTTGGGCAGGACGAGGTCGTCGAAGCGGACCACACCGTGCCCGGCGACGTAATTGCGGTCCATCGTGTTCATCGTGCGTTCGATGACGATGCCCGGCTGATCGCCGTCGGCGAGGAACAGCGTGGGGCCTTCGGGCAGGTGCGGGTTGGCGGCGAGGCGCGCCATGATGATCCAGGTCTTCGCGCCGTTCGCCCCGGTGATCAGCCATTTCCGGCCGTTGATGGTGAAGTTCTCGCCGTCGAAGGTGGCGCTGGTGGCCAGCTGGGCCGGGTCGGAGCCGGCCCCGTCGGGCTCGGTCATGGCGAAGACCGAACGCTGGTGGCCCGCGACGACGGGAGCCAGGTACCGCTGCACTTGGCCGGGATCGGCCACCTTGGACAGCAGGAACATATTGCCCTCGTCGGGCGCCGCGCAGTTCATTGCGACCGGGCCGAGCGTGGACCAGCCCGCCGCCTCGTAGATGACCGCCTGCTCGATGTGGGTCAGTCCGCGTCCGCCGAGCGACTCCGGCGCCTGCACGGTGAGCAGCTTTTCGGCGCGCGCGAGCTCGACGAGTTCCTGCCGCAGCTCGTCGGTCGGGCCGTGCGCGGTCAGGCGCGGATCGCGCTCGAAGGGGACGATCTTGTCGATGACGAAGCGGCGTACTCGGTCGCGTTCGGCGGCGAGGTCGGCGGGAATCGCGAAGTCGATCATCGTTGGTCACCATTCGTTCGGGGGCGCGATGGGTCGAGCATACGAAAGCATCCGGCAATGACTGAAGGCGGCTGCCCTCACAGGCGCCTGTATTGCTGGGCCGTGCGCTGAGCTGCACCGATAATCAACGGCCCGCGAGACCAGCTCCGCTGGTCCTCTGCATCGTCGATGCGTCCGGCGGCACAACGGGGAGCAGCGGCGGTGCTGTGTCGTGGACACGGCGTGCGAGGCCTTCAGCGGGCGGGAGCGAGTCTGCGGTTACGGGTGCCGAGCAGGCGGCAGGCGAGGTAGATCAGGAACGAGATCGTGGTGACGAAGGTCGAGACGGGGACGCCCGGCGCGAGCGACAGCAGGATGCCGCCCACGGCGGCGATCTCCGCGAACACCACGGCGAGCACGGTCGCCCGGACAGGGTCCGCGGTGAGCTGGGCGGCCGCGGCGGCCGGGGTGATCAGCAGGGCGAGGACCAGCAGCGCGCCGACGATCTGCACGCCGAACGCCGCCGTGATGCCGAGCAGCACGGCGAACACGATGGACAGCGCCCGCACCGGGACACCGCGCGCGACGGCCACTTCGGGGTCGGAACTGGCGAACAGCAGCGGCCGGTAGACGACAGCGAGCACCGCGATCACGCCGGCGGTGCACACCGCGAGCAGGCCGAGGCCGTTGTTGCCGACACTGACCACCTGGCCGGTCAGCAGCGAGAATTTCGATCCGGCGCGATCGGGGCCCAGCCACAGGAACAGCACCGAGAGCCCCAGTCCGAACGAGAGCACCACGGCGATCACCGAATCGCGTTCCCGTGCCCGCGCGCCGAGCAGGCCGAACAGTACCGCCGCCACCACCGATCCAGCGATGGCGCCGAAACCGACCCCGACACCGGCCAGCAGCGCGGCGGCCGCGCCGGTCAGGGACAGCTCACTGGTGCCGTGCACCGCGAACGACATCTGCCTGCTGATGATCAGCGGGCCGATGACGCCGGACAGCAGCCCCAGCAGGGCCGCGGCGAACAGCGCCTGCTGGACGAAGCCGTAGGACAGCAGGTTCGCCGTGGTGCCGAAGTCCAGCATCTTGCCGAGGACCCCGGAAAGCTTGTCGGTCACGAACGCACCCCGCTCTGCTTCGGATCCGCGGCCGGACGGTCGCCGTCGCCCTGCGCACGGTCCGCTGAAGTGTGGGCCGTCGAACCGTTGCCGTGTACCGAGCGGCCGGACACCACCTCGCCCGTTGCCGCGTTCGCCGAGCCGGGTGAGGTGCCCACGGCGGATGCCAGGCCGCCCGGTGCCGGCTCGGTCAGCGGCGTGCTGCTCGGCGCCGGTTCGTTCGTCGTCGAATCGATCGACGTCGGTCCGCCGCTTCTCACCTCGGTGGTCGGGGATGGGCCCGAGCTCGGGCGCGTGGCGGTCGTCGGGACTGCCGGAGTTCGGTCGGCCGGGTCGGTGCCGTTGGTTGCCGCGCGGCTGGTTCGTGTGCCGGTTTCCGAGTCGGTCGAGGTGGCGGCGACGGCGGTAGACGCCGAGGTCGGTGCTGCGGGCACCGGCTCTTCGACGGATCGCGCGGTCGAGGTGGCGTCATCGTCCGGTGCGGGGCTGCCTGCGGGGTCGCCGTGCGCGAATTCGTCGCCCGCCGGGCCGTGGCAGTGGCCGCCCGCCGTGCCGAGCGCGTCCATGGTGTCGCCGGTGCCGACGACCACCAGACGCCCGCGTACCCGCAGTACGTCCACCTGGGTGCGGTACAGCTCCGACAGCACCGCCGAGGTCATCACCTCTTCCGGCGTCCCGATCCGGAAGCGGCCGTCGACCAGGTACAGCACCCGATCCACCAGGGGCAGGATCGGGTTGATCTCGTGCGTCACGAAGAGCACCGCGGTGTCGTGGGTGCGCCTGCGGCGATCGATCAGCTCGGCGACCAGCCGTTGATTCGCCAGGTCCAGGCTGAGCAACGGTTCGTCGCACAGCAGCACCTTCGGATCACCGACCAGCGCCTGCGCCACCCGCAGGCGCTGCTGCTCGCCGCCGGACATGGATTCCAGGGGCGCGTGGGCGAAGTGCTCCGCGCCCACGTCGGCGATGGCCGCGGCCACCTTTCGCTTGCGTTCGGCGCGGGAGCGCAGCCCGAGCCCCCAGCGATGCCCGTCGACGCCTAGACCGACGAGATCGACGCCGCGCAATTGCACCCCGGCGTCGATCGTCTTCTGTTGCGGCACGTAGCCGATGTCGTGATT
>NZ_BAFR01000009.1 GCF_000308435.1 Nocardia araoensis NBRC 100135
TCGCGGCCGGGCTGGTTCCGGTGGCGCACGGCTGCGACGGCGTTGGGGGCGGTGCGGGTCGCGGCCGCGTGCTGTGGGATCTTCGGGATCAAGCCGGGGCAGCACATGGTCCCCGGTGCCGGCCCGTGGTCGGGTCTGGTCGAACACGGTGTCCTGGCGACGAGTGTGGACGACGCCGCGCTGGCGCTGTCGGTCCTGGCGGCGCGGCCGGACCTAGCCGAGGTGGATCCACCCGGCCGACTACGCATCGGACTGGCGGTGGATCCACCTTCTCGCCTGCTGCGCGTCGACCGGCACTGGACGGCCGCGGCCCGCAGAGCGGCCTCGGTGGCCGCGGCGGCGGGCCATTCGGTGGAACCGACCGCGCTACCGTACGGAAACGCGCTGCTCGCGGCCTCGCTACGCTGGCTGGCCCTCGGCGCCCGCGATGTCCCAGCGCTATCCGAGCCCGGCAGGCTATCCCGGAGAGCCCGGCACCGCCTGGCTCTGGGCCGGACGGTGCATCGGTTGCGGCTCGCGCGTCCCGCCCACATCGACCGGGTGGAGGCGCGACTACTGGAGTTCTTCGAGCGTTACGACGTGGTGATCACTCCCACTCTCGCCGCCCCGCCGCCGATGGCGCGGGCCTGGCACTTCCGCAATCGGCCTGCCACGCTGCTCAGCAGCGCGCGGTTCGCCCCCTTCACTCCGCTGTGGAATCTGGTCGGCTGGCCCGCCGCCTCCATCCCAATGGGCGTCGACCGGCTGTCGGGTACGCCGGTGGCCGCTCAGCTCGCCGGACCACCCGGCAGCGAATCCACCCTGCTGCGACTGGCCGCGCAATTGGAGGCCCGCCGTCCGTGGCAGCGCACCGCCGCCGAGGCACCGCCGGGCCGGGTCAGACGCTGACCGGCGACTGCTGCGCGGCGAACCCGCCTTCGACGGCCCGCCCGGCGAACTCGAGGATGGTCGGCCGGTTGTCGTCGGCCCGCCACGCTACGGCGAGCTCGCAAGGCGCGAGCCCCGACACGGGGCGCGCGGTCAACCCGGGCCAGCGGTACATCGGCACGTTGTTCTCGGCGAGCAGGCACACGCCCAAGCCGAGACTCACCGCTTCCAGCTTGTCCTCGGCGGTCGCGGCTTCGGCGCCGATCTTCGGCGGACGGCCGCCGCGTCCGTCGTTGCCGAGCCAGAAATCGCGCACCGCACCGGCTTCGGTGGGCAGCGCGACGAACGGTTCGTCGAGCAGATCGGCGAATTCGATGGTCTCCGAAATCGCCAGCGGGTGGTTCTCCGGAAGCAGCACCCAGCGCGGCTCGGTGCGCAGCACCTGCCACCGGTAGCGGCTCTGGTCCGGCAGCGGCAGCCAGACCAGCGCGAGATCGGCCTGACGCCCCGCGAGCCCGCTGGAGGGATCGGTCCAGGAGGCCGCGTGCAGTGCGAGACGATGTCCGCTCGCACTCTCCAGATCGCTGAGCAGACCGCGGCCCAGGGTGGATTGGATGCCCACGCGCAGCACCTCGCCCGCCTCTTGCAGCGAGACGTTGGTGACCTCCCACAGCTCCAGGATCTTGCGGGCGCCTTCGAGCAGCTCCTTGCCCGCGACGGTCAGCGCGACACTGCGCTGGTTGCGGTCGAAAAGGACCACGTCGAGCTGACGTTCCAGCTGACGGATCTGACGCGACAGGGTGGGTTGAGCGATGTGCAGCCGCTGAGCGGCGTTGGTGAAATGCAGTTCCTCAGCGACGGCGACGAAATACCGCAGGTCGCGCAAATGCGGGTCCATAGCCCCTTGCTATCAGAATCGGTCCGGAATTTCCAGCCTTATCAGGCCGAAAAGTTCGGATACGGGTGCCGAAACAGTCGGCAGGTTTGTTAGAGACAGCATATTGCCTGCGATGGTGCTGCGCACCAGGCGGTTGGCGAATTCTCGGCATGCTCTGGCCATCTACCATCTCGTTCCCCGACCTGGGCGCTTGACCAGCATGAATGAGGGTGGATCGGAAGTGTTTGTGGCGGATTGTGGACACCTTGTGGCCATCGAGTGCTCGGCTGGGAATTTGCCCACGACCGGCGGCGGGGCGCGAGCGGCCGCTGACGTGATTTTCCTCACAACACCGGTTCGAGTGTGTCGCTCCTGATGTGCCCGCGAACACAGGGAGGCGCCGCGGCCGAGACGAACCCGGCCGCGGCGCCTCGTTTGCCGCGTCGCGCTCACGCGCCGCGAGCGCGCTCCTCGTAGGCCTTGCGCTTCTCGGCGTCGACGTCGTCGAGGAAGGCGCGGCCGGACCCGAGCGCCCGGCCGATGCCGTTCCCGAGCGCTTCCGGCAGCAGACCGACGAACTGGGAGATGAACCCGGCCACCGCGGTCACCCTGACCTTCGACTTCGGCGCGACGATCAGCTTCGCGACGGCGTCGGCGATCTCTTCCGGCTCGGCGGCGCGTAGCAGCCTGGGCGCGGTGACACCGGATCCGAGTTCGGTGTTGGTCAGCGTGGGCAGCACCGAGGAGAACCGCACACCGGTGCCGCGGTACTCCTCCCGCAGCGTGTCGGTGAAGCCGAGCACCGCGTGCTTGCTGGCGTTGTAGGTGGCCAGGCCCGGGATGTGGGTCTCGCCCGCCAGCGAGGCGATGTTGATGATGTGCCCGCTGCCGCGCGGCAGCATCCGGCGCAGCGCCAGCTTGGAGCCGAGGATCACGCCGTAGACGTTGATGTCCAGGATCCTGCGGGTCAGCGGATCCGGCTCATCGACCAGCTTGCCGGTCGGCATGATGCCCGCGTTGTTGATCAGCACGTCGATCGGGCCGAGCGTGCGCTCCACCTCGTCGAGGAATCCGTCGAACGAGTCGTGATCGGTCACGTCGAGCTTGCCGTAGAGCTCGAAGCCGCGTGCCGTGCCCGACTCCTTGACCGTGGTCTCGTCGATGTCGCCGATCGCGAGCTGCGCCCCGAGGGCCTGCAGCGTGGTCGCGGTGGCGAGCCCGATGCCGCGGGCCCCACCGGTGATGACGACGACCTTGCCGCGGATCTGCTCGGCCGCGGTCACTTGTCGTCCCCCTTCAGCTTCAGCAGGGCCGGAAGGTCGAGGCGGCGCAGGCCCCTTGCGCCCGCCGCCCGCATGGCGCCGAGCGCGAACAGCAGCTTCGGCATCGAGTACGGATACCAGAACAGTTCCTTCTTCTGGGTCGGCAGGATCGGCGTGGTGATCGCCTGTTGGCGGCAGTACTTGCGCACGCCGTTCGCACCGCCCCAGCGGGCGCCGACGCCGGAAAGCCCCCAGCCGCCCATGGGCAACGCGTAGCTGAACAGGTTGGCGAAGACGTCGTTGATGTTGACCGCGCCCGCGTTCAGCTGCCGGGCGACCCGCTCGCCCCGCTCTTTGTCACGGGTCCACACCGAGGCGGAGAGGCCGTAGACGGAGTCGTTGGCCAGCCGGATCGCCTCGGACTCGTCGGCGACCTTCATCACCGGCAGCGTCGGACCGAAGGTCTCCTCGGTGACACAGGACATGGTGTGGTCGACGTCGACAAGCACGGTCGGCTCGAAAGCGGTGCCGAATCCGGCCCGCTTGCCACCGGTGAGCACCTTGGCGCCCGCCGCGACGGCCTCGTCGACGTGGCGCTGCACGATGGCCACCTGGTTCTCGTTGGCCAGCGCCCCCACGTCGTGTTTCGACTCCCGCCCGTCGAGACCTTGACGCAGCGCCTCGACGTTCGCGGTGAGCTTGGCGACGAACTCGTCGTACACCGGCGCTTCGACGTACACCCGCTCCACCGAGATGCAGACCTGGCCGGAGTTGAACATGCCGCCGAAGGCGATGCCGTGCGCGGCACGATCCAGATCGGCGTCGGCCAGGACGATCGCCGGGTCCTTGCCGCCGAGTTCCAGGCTGTAGGGCACCATCCGCTCCACGCACGCGGCGGCGATCTTGCGGCCGGTCGCGGTGGAGCCGGTGAACTGGATGTAGTCGGCGTTGCCGACCACGGCCGCTCCGGTCGCGCCCGCCCCGGTGACCACCGCGAAGACCGGCGGCGCGCCGATCTCGGCCCAGCCTTCGGCCAGTTCGATCGCCGAGAGCGGGGTCACCTCGGATGGCTTGAGGATGACGGCCGCTCCGGCGGCCAGCGCGGGGAACACGTCCATCACCGGCATGGCCAGCGGGAAGTTCCACGGCGTGATGACGCCGACCACCGGATAGGGCCGGTAGACCGTGGTCAGTCGCTTGACCCGGGCCAGCGGGCTGTGCGGCGACGGGTGGTCGTCGGCGAGGAATTTGGCTGCGCGGCGGGCGTAGTAGCCGATCAGATCGGTCGCGAAACCCGGATCGATCAGGGCGTCCACCCGGGGCTTCGCGGTCTCCGACTGCAGCACGGTGGCCAGGCGGTCGGTGTTGTCGATCAACCAGTCCTGGAACTTCAGCAGCCAGGCCTTGCGTCCCTCGGGGCCGATCGCCTCCCACTCCGGCTGGTACAGCCGCAGTTCGCGGACCTTGGCCGCGACCGCGTCCGCGGTCTCGTCCGGCACCGTGCCGACGACCTCGCCCGTGCCGGGATTGCGCACCTCGATGACGGCGGGGCCGTCGGTCTTCGCGGTCGTTTCGCGTGCCTGCGCCTTCTCGTTCGCCGGCGCTGGTTCGGTGTTGGTCACTGCTGTTCTCCCACTGACGTTGTGTTGAACCGCGGTCTGCTGACTGCTGTGAGGCAGGCCACTGAACTATGATCGTGACACAATCCGGAGAGACTTTCTTGGCCCGAATTGTCAAGGAAACCGGGCCATTTTGTTTCAGCGAGACAAATAATGGTTCTGTGTTCGCCGAGCCTGAGGAGAGGGCGATGACCGCTGGGCCTTCGCCGGGCGGCGCGGCCCGGCCGAGCCCGGCTCCCGACGAAGTGCGCGACTGGCTCGCCGAGTACGTCTACGAGACGACACGCGCGGAAGTGCTCGAGCGCATCGTCACCCGGCTCGACGACGTGATCATCGCGCGCATCCCCGAACTCGCCGATCGCGATATGCGCCGCGACCTCGCGGCCAGCACCAGGGCGCACGCCAGGATCGTGCTCAGCCGCCTGGCCAGCGACACCTTCGAGTTCTCGCTGCCGGAGGAAGCGCACGCGTTCGCGCGCAGCGTTGCCAGGCGCGGCTTCGAGCTGCGGTTGCTGCTGCGGGTCTATCACGTGGGCATGGAGGCGGTGCTGGACTACATGACCGAGGTCGTCGAGCAGCGGCGGGCCACGCCGGAGTTGGAACGCATGGTGCTGCTGCGACTGTTCGAGCGGGCGACCAAGTGGATCAGCACCTCGGTCGAATTGCTCACCGACACCTACATGGAGGAGCGTGAGCAGGTGCTGCGCGCCGCGCTCAATCGGCGTGCCGAGACCGTCCGCGCGCTGCTGGAGGGCGACGACGTGGACATCGATCAAGCGTCGGTGCGGCTCGGATACCGGCTCTCCCAGCAGCACCTGGCCTTCGTGCTGTGGACCGACGAGCCGACCGGCGAGCCCGCCGGAGGGGACGCGGAGGCGACCGGACTGCTGGATCGGGTCGCGGCGCGGCTGGCCGCGGCTCTGGGCAGCGCGCGGGTGCTCACCGTTCCCTCCGGGGCCAGCGCGATGTGGGCGTGGGCCGGTTCGGACGACGGGGAACACGGCGCCGAACTCGCGGTGCCGGGAGAAGTGGAGCGGCTGGCCGCGGCGCAGATCGAGGCGCCGGTGCGGGTGGCGTTCGGCGTGCCCGCCGCAGGGATCGCCGGTTTTCGTCGCAGTCATCGCGAGGCGGTCGCCGCGCGGCAGGTCGCCGAGCGAGCACCCGCGGGCGGACGGCGGGTCACCGGATATCGAACGGTCGAGATCGCCTACCTGGCCGGTGCGGACGAAGCGGCCATGCGAGGGCTGGTCGAGCGGGAACTGGGCGCGCTGGCGTCCAGGGACGCGCATGCCGCTCGGCTGCGCGAGACGCTACACGCCTATCTGCGCAACCAGCGCAGCCCGGAGGCCACGGCGAAGGTGCTCGGAGTACACAAGAACACGGTCCGCTACCGCGTGCAGCGGATCGAACAGCTGTTGGGATATCCGATCGAAGAGCGCGGGCTGCCGTTGGAGATCGCGCTGGTGTGCGTCGCCGTCTACGGCGCCGACGCACTGCCCTGACCGGCCCGCCTATTCTCCCGCGGCCTCACGAGCGGCGATGCGGCGCAGCGGTGGCTCGGTCGTCGGCGCCACCCTGCGGTCGGGTAACTCGGCGAGCAAGGTGGTGGTCGCCTTTGCGATGGCCGCGACGGCCTTGTCGACGGCCGGTTTGGTGGTCGAGCTCAGGCCGGACACGCCACCGACCTTGCGCACGTACTGCAGTGCGGCGGCATAGATCTCCTGCTCGGTTGCGGCAGGTTCCAGACCACGCAGGACGGTGATGTTTCTACACATGCGAGCACACTAGCCCCAGATCACGACATGCGTCAGGGCAAGGAGCAACCGAGGCCGAAATCGGTTCTTCGCCCATCCGTGAATACTCGAGCGTCCGCCGTACGGGATGGGGAACAATCGGTGGCATGTCTGCGCGCGGTGTACCCACCTTGACGACCTTTCCGTACGCGGAGCTGGACGAGCGGGAGGAAGACCATTGGTCCGGCGCCGCGGTATCCGACGACGAACTGCGAGCGCTGGCCCTCGGGGCCTTCTATTCGGCGCGCTGGGATGCCTTCCACGACGCGCTGCTGCTCGGCCCGGAACGCGCGCATCCGCTGGGTGACCGCCGCGAGCTGGCCATCGACACGCTCACCGGAGCGTGGGGCATCACCGACGGCACCGAGGCGCAGGCGTCGATGGAGCAGTTGCTCGACGGCATGCACGCGCCGCTGTACGCGCTGGTGCACCCGCTGGTGACGGCGTCGATCAACGCCAGCGAGCGCGATCGTTTCGGTGAGCGTGCCGACCGGCACCGCGCGTTCCTGCGGCAGGTCGGCGCGTTTCGCGGGATGGACAATCCCGAGGCGCTGGTGCGCGACTACGACATCTGGTCGCAGGCGATCAAGATCGGCTTCACCGACCATCTGGCCCGGCCGCTGCCCAGCGACATCCACGCCTGGGATCTGGCCAGGGTGGTCGCGGTGGCCAGGATGGCCTACACGGCCGGATACCTCGACGCCGACCTCGCCTGGAGCTATCTGGCGCGCGCCCTGCCGCTGGCCCAGAGCAAGTACCGCAACTGGCGCCAGTTCGGCGACGCCTACCTCACCGGCTGGACCTACTGGCAGGCCTGCGAGGACTTGGCCGAGCTGAAGAACGGCGGCGTCGACCGCCGCAAGGAGTTGCTGCGGCTGTGGCTGCGCCCCACCAGCCCGTGGCGGCGGGTCGCGCTGAACTCAGCTCCCGTCGGGGAGTGAGCGCAGGATCCCACGGCCGTAACGCTGGAACTGCGCGTCGTCGACCATGCCGAGGGAGTGCCGCTCGACCAGCAGCTCCCATTCCGAATACAACTGCGCCACACCGGGATCCGCGGATCCCGCGGCGCCGTCGGCGGATTCGCGGCGCACCGCGAAGTTCACCGCGCAGATGACCCGGTCGGTGTCGGCGCGGTCGACGCCCGCGAAATGCAGCGTCCGGCTGCCGTCGTGCACCTCTATTCCGGTCGCGCCGCGCCCGGGACCGATCTCGCCGCGACCCGCGGTAGGCGTATCGGTGACGCGCGCCCACAACACCACGGGAATCGGGAGTTCGTACGCGTACCGGCTGTCGCCGATGGCGACGAACAGCAGGCGCGTCGTCGTCGCGGCGAGCAGGCCGGAGCCGTTGCCCGCCGGCGGGTGCGCGACCGCGACGGCGGTCTCCAGGACATACTCGTCCGGCGTCACGTAACGATGCAGAGCCGCTATCGCCGGCTTCGCCTCGCGGCGCGGTGACATCCTGCGGGTCGCCCGTTCCACGTCCGCGCGGGTGGGACCGCCGCGGCCCCAGGTGGGGGTGGGCGGACGCAGGTCCGGCGCCGCCACGTCGATGCGCTGGGTGGCCAGGATGTGCGCGTTGATGCGGTCGACGATCTCGGTGGCCGCGGGAACGTCGTGCTCGGCGATGATGACCGGAAGGGGGGTGCGGTCCGCGGGAACGCCGGTGAGCACGGGCGTCGGGTAGCGCAGATAGATCTCGATGACGACCGCGTCGTCCGCGCGCCGGTTCAGCCGGACCTTCAGCAGATCGGAGACCGGGACATCGAGCACGCGCTCGCCGTCGGATCCGGGTCGCAAGACGATCAACCTGCCGCGGCCGTGACGCAGTATCGCTGTTGGTGTCCGTAACTCGACTATGTCCATACCCCCTGCGCTCGTGTCTGGTCTGCGGCGCTCCCGGGGCCCTTCGTGGTGTGCGAGCTACCGCCTGGGTGGCCCGTCGCTCGCGCCGCGATGTTGTGTCGTCGCTCACGATAGGCCGAACATGCCATGATTGTTGCCACTTGGAGGAAGCCGAACCGGAGACATCGGGAACCACCGTCGGTCTCCGGCCGTTTACCTCTTTAACTGCACCTGCAGCCGAACTGCGCGATGTATCGAGTAGACCGTACGCGGTAACGTGGCTTGTCCGCATCCGAACCCCCGCGGAACCGGACGCGCCAGACGCATCGCTAGGCAAGAACCGGAGACACCGGAAAGGACTGGCCGCCCCGGCCGACGCTCTATGAACCGCAAGACAGTGTTTCGCACCCTGGCCATAGTCTCGGGCATCCTGCTCGTGATCTATGCGTTCAGCTACTTCGGCAACGACACGCGGGGCTGGAAGAGCGTCGATACATCGGTTGCCCTGAGCCAGCTCGAGAACAAGAGCAACGTTCAGAACGTCCAGATCGATGATCGCGAGCAGCAGCTGCGCATCGAGCTGAAGGACGGCAACGACGCCACCGGCGGACAGAACAAGATCATCGCGAAGTATCCGGGCGGCAGCGAGACCTCCGCCCAGATCTTCTCGGCCGTGAAGAACTCCGGCGCCCCGTACAACACCGTGGTCAAGCAGGAGAGCTGGTTCACCCAGATTCTGCTGTTCGTGCTGCCCATGGTCATCCTGCTCGGCCTGTTCATCTTCGTGATGGCGCGGATGCAGGGCGGCGGTCGCGGCGGCATGATGGGCTTCGGCAAGTCGAAGGCCAAGCAGCTGTCGAAGGACATGCCCAAGACCACGTTCGCCGACGTGGCCGGAGCCGACGAGGCGGTCGAGGAACTCTACGAGATCAAGGACTTCCTGCAGAATCCGGTCCGCTACCAGGCCCTCGGCGCCAAGATCCCCAAGGGCGTCCTGCTCTACGGCCCGCCCGGCACCGGTAAGACCCTGCTGGCCCGCGCCGTCGCCGGCGAGGCCGGTGTGCCGTTCTTCACCATCTCCGGTTCGGACTTCGTGGAGATGTTCGTCGGCGTCGGCGCTTCTCGCGTGCGCGATCTGTTCGAGCAGGCCAAGCAGAACAGCCCCTGCATCATCTTCGTCGACGAGATCGACGCGGTCGGCCGCCAGCGCGGCGCGGGCCTCGGCGGCGGCCACGACGAGCGCGAGCAGACCCTCAACCAGCTGCTGGTGGAGATGGACGGCTTCGGCGACCGCACCGGCATCATCCTGATCGCCGCCACCAACCGTCCCGACATCCTCGACCCGGCGCTGCTGCGTCCCGGCCGGTTCGACCGGCAGATCCCGGTCGGCAACCCGGACCTCGCCGGTCGCCGCGCCATCCTGCGCGTGCACTCACAGGGCAAGCCGATCTCCCCGGACGCCGATCTGGACGGCCTGGCCAAGCGCACCGTCGGCATGTCCGGCGCGGACCTCGCCAACGTGATCAACGAGGCCGCACTGCTCACCGCCAGGGAGAACGGCGCGGTGATCACCGGCGAATCGCTGGAGGAGTCGGTCGATCGCGTGATCGGCGGTCCGCGCCGCAAGAGCCGGATCATCAGCGAGCACGAGAAGAAGATCACCGCTTATCACGAAGGCGGCCACACCCTGGCCGCCTGGGCGATGCCGGATATCGAGCCGGTCTACAAGGTCACCATCCTGGCGCGCGGTCGCACCGGCGGCCACGCCATGACGGTGCCCGAGGACGACAAGGGCCTGATGACCCGCTCGGAGATGATCGCCCGCCTGGTCATGGCGATGGGCGGCCGCGCGGCCGAGGAGCTGGTGTTCCACGAGCCGACCACCGGCGCGTCCTCCGATATCGACCAGGCCACCAAGATCGCGCGCGCGATGGTCACCGAGTACGGCATGAGCGCCAGGCTCGGCGCGGTCCGCTACGGCCAGGAGCAGGGCGACCCGTTCCTCGGCCGCTCGATGGGCATGGGTTCGGAGTACTCGCACGAGGTGGCGGGCGCGATCGACGTGGAGGTGCGCAACCTGATCGAGGCCGCGCACACCGAGGCGTGGGCGATCCTGAACGAGTACCGCGACGTGCTCGACGATCTGGCCACCGCGCTGCTGGAGCGGGAGACGCTGCACCGCAAGGATCTCGAGCAGATCCTCGCCTCGGTGCAGAAGCGCCCGCGGATCACCGCCTTCAACGATTTCGGCGAACGCGTCCCCTCGGACAAGCCGCCGGTGAAGACCCCGGGCGAGCTGGCCGCCGAGCGCGGCGAGTCGTGGCCGCCGGAGCCGGTGGTGAAGCCGGTGGCCGCGGCCGCGCAGCGCGAGCCGCAGCCCGCCAACGGGTATCCGCCGCACGAAAGCGGCTACGGCGCTCCGCCGCAGTACGGCCGCCCGTCCGCGCCCGGCTACCCGCTGCCGCAGGCGCCCGCTCCGGCCTATCCGCGCCAGGGCACGCACGGCTCGCGGCCGGACTACGGCGCTCCGGCGGGATGGTCGGCTCCCGGCTGGCCGCCGCGCGACGAGCCGCAGCAGGGTCAGCCCGGCTGGGGCGATCCGCAGCAGCCGCGGCACGGCTACCAGCAGTGGGGTCCGCAGGGCTCGCCCGAGGGCGGCTACGACGGGGACGGGTACGGCGACCGCGGCGGTTACGACGAGCCGCGTCGCACGAATCCGAACGGCGAGGGCGACGGTGATTGGGATGGACCGAACGGTCGTCACTGATCAGTGACGATTAGGCTCGACCATCTGGGGTGCCGAGAGATTGCCGGTGCCCGGGGAGTTTGGAGGTGTCCTCGATTGTCGGCCAACGAGTATGGCGGTGGTCACACCCTCGCCGAAGCGGATAGTGCGGAACGCGATGGTGCCGACATCGGCGTGCCGGAGCCGGGCCTCGTGGCACTGGAGACGGGCCGATCGTTCGATCAGGCACGAGCCGAAGCGGCGGTACGGGAGTTGCTGATCGCGGTCGGCGAGGACCCGGACCGGCCCGGACTGCTCGAGACGCCGGCCCGGGTCGCGCGCGCCTACCGGGAGACCTTCGCCGGGCTCTACGTGGAACCGGATTCGGTGCTGAACACCACCTTCGACGAAGGCCATCAAGAACTCGTCCTGGTCAGGGACATCCCGATGTACTCCACCTGTGAGCACCACCTGGTGTCCTTTCACGGTGTCGCCCACGTCGGTTACATCCCCGGCCCGCACGGCCGGGTCACCGGCCTGTCCAAACTCGCCCGTCTGGTCGACCTGTACGCCAAGCGCCCGCAGGTGCAGGAGCGGCTGACCAGTCAGATCGCCGACGCGGTGATGCGCAAGCTGGACCCGCGCGGCGCGATCGTCGTGGTCGAGGCCGAGCACCTGTGCATGGCGATGCGCGGCATCCGCAAGCCGGGCGCGAGCACGACCACCTCCGCGGTACGCGGACTGCTGCAGTCCAACGCCGCCTCGCGCGCCGAGGCGCTCGATCTGATCCTGCGGAAGTGAGCGGGCCCGCGGTGACCGAACCGGGGCGCTTCGAAAGCCTCGGCGCCCGTGACGGGCGCTCCTGCGTTGTGATGGGCGTGGTGAACGTCACCAGCGATTCGTTCTCCGACGGCGGGCGATACCTCGATCCCGAGCTGGCCGTCGCGCACGGCGTTCGGCTGCACGCCGCGGGCGCGGACATCATCGACGTCGGCGGCGAGTCGACCAGGCCCGGCGCGGTCCGCATCGACGCGGCGACCGAGACCGCACGGGTGACACCGGTCATTCGCGGACTGGTCGCGGCGGGCGTGCCGACCAGCGTGGACACCATGCGCGCCGCCGTCGCCGAAGCGGCGATCGATGCCGGGGTGTCGGTGGTGAACGACGTCTCCGGCGGCCGTGCCGATGCCGACATGGTGCGCGTGGTGGCTTCCGCGCGGGTTCCGTGGATCCTCATGCACTGGCGGGCGGGCGCCGACTACCGGCACACCGGACCGGCGGACCACTACGACGACGTGGTCGCGGAGGTGCTCGCCGAATTGACCGCGCAGGTGGACTCGGCCGTCGCCGCCGGCGTCGAGCCGTCCCGGCTGATCCTCGACCCCGGCTTGGGCTTCGCGAAGAACGCCGAACACAACTGGGCCCTGCTCGGTGCGCTGCCGGAATTGGTCGCGCACGGGCTTCCGGTCCTGATCGGAGCGTCCCGCAAGCGGTTTCTCGGTTCGCTGCTCGCCGACGAGTCGGGACCGCGTCCACCGGACGGCCGGGAGACGGCCACCGCGACGATCTCGGCACTGGCCGCGTTGCACGGCGCGTGGGGCGTCCGGGTGCACGACGTGCGCGCCTCGCTGGACGCCATCGCGGTCACCGACGCGTGGCAGAATGCCGCACGGCAGCGCGCCGCACAGCACGACCCCGCCCGATCCAGTGCGCAAGGAGCTCAACGATGAGCCGGTCCCCGGTCCACGCCGAAGACGATGCACCGCCGCGTGAGTCGGCGATCCGGCGCGGCGCCGACCGCATCGAGTTGCGCGGCCTGCGCGCCTACGGGCACCACGGCGTGTTCGACCACGAGCGCCGCGACGGCCAGGAGTTCCTGGTCGACCTGACGGTATGGGTCGACTTCGACGTGGCCGCGGCGTCCGATGATCTGGCGGCCACCGTGGATTACGGAGCGTTGGCCGAGCGCGCGGTGCGGATAGTCCAGGGCCCGCCGCGCAATCTCATCGAAACGGTGGTGTCGGAGATCGCCGACGACGTGATGACCGATCCGCGGATCAGGTCGGTCGAGGTGGTATTGCACAAGCCGTCCGCGCCGATCCCGCACACGTTCGCCGATGTGCGGGTGATCACCTCACGTCACCGGGGGGAGTCCGCCGAATGAGCGAGCGGAACTGCGGCGCGGCCTTTTTCACCGTGCCGGGTGCCGCGGAGGCGCGCCGATGACCCGTGCCGTGCTGTCCATCGGTTCGAATCTGGGTGACCGGCTCGCGCACCTGCGCAGCGTCCTGGACGGGTTCGGCCATCGCGTACTCGCGGTCTCCGCCGTGTATTCCACCCCGCCCTGGGGCGGCGTCCCCCAAGGCGACTACCTCAATGCCGCTGTGCTGGTGGAAGATCCGGCTTTCGGCTGCGCCGACTGGCTGCGTCGCGGACAGGAGCTGGAGCAGGCCGCGGGACGGGTGCGCGAAGTGCGCTGGGGCGCGCGCACACTCGACGTGGACGTGGTGTGGTGCGCCGAACTGCGCGAGGGTGTGCCGGTCGCGTGCCGCAGCGCCGACCCGGATCTGATCCTGCCCCACCCGCAGGCGCATCGACGCGCCTTCGTGCTGGTGCCGTGGCTGGACGTGGCGCCGGACGCGGTGCTGGAGGTCGACGGCGCACCGCACGCCGTGGCGGATCTGCTGGCCCGGCTCGATCCGGCCGAGCGTGCCGGGGTGCGTCGCACCGAGTTCTCGCTGACGGGCGCGCCGTCGTGAAACTGAAGCCGACTCGCATTCTCGACCTCGTGGCGAACGTGCTGATCGCCGCGATCGTCGCGTGGATCGCCACCCGGGTGGCCTATGACAGCTTTCCGCCGATCTCGATCTTCGCGGGCGCGTCGCTGTACCCGGTTGCCGCGATCGAGGCGGTGCTGGCTTTCGTCATCCGCGCTCGGGTCAACGACCACCAGATCGGCGACGGACGTCACCAGTTGCATCCGATCACCGCGGCCCGCGCCGTCGCGTTGGCCAAGGCGTCGGCGCAGGTCGGCTCGATCGCCGCGGGTATCTGGCTGGGCTTCCTGTGCTGGGTCTTCCCGCAGCGCGGCACGCTGCGCGCGGCCGCGGCCGACAGCCCCGGTGCGATCGTCGGGATGCTGGCGGGGGTCGCTTTGGTTGCTGCGGCCCTCTGGCTGGAGTACTGCTGCCGGGCGCCGGAGGACCCCACCGACGATGCGGCTACTACATAGCTAGTGTTACGAACGGGATCACAAAACCAGAATCTGGGCGTGGCGGGAGCAATTGGCTACCCTGGCTGGCATGGTTTCACCCTCCCGTAGCAGCACTTCCCGTGGACGGCGGGACGACGCGGGAAAATTCTTGGTCGGCGTCCTGATCGTGCTCGGTCTGGTTGCCAGTGTTTTCCTGATCTTCAGCAATAGCGTCGAGTTCGTACGGGTAGGTCTGGTCGCGGCGCTGTGGGCCGCGGCGATCGGGGCTCTGGCTGCGACGAAGTACCGCAAAGAGGCGACGATCGACAAGGCGAAGGTCCGCGATCTGCAGACCGTCTATCAGTTGCAGCTGGAGCGGGAGATCACCGCGCGACGTGAGTACGAGCTCGGCGTGGAGGCGCGGGTACGCGAGGAAGTGGGCGCCGACGCGACCGAACTCGCGGCCCTGCGCGCGGAGCTCACCGTGCTGCGGCAGAGCCTGCAGCGGTTGTTCGACGGTGATCTGCCGATGGATCGCCCCGCGTTGCGCGCCGACGCGACCAGGATCCAGGAGCTCACCAGCTCCGGCACGGAATCGGGGAACAATAGCTCCGCGAATGCCGGGATGTGGTCGATGTTCGAAGACCAGCAACCGCGTAGCAGTATGACGCCGATCTTCGAGCCCGATCATCCGGAGCCACCGGTTTTCGCCAGCCCCTTCGACGATCCGGTCACCGCGGAGACCGCGGTGGTGTCCGTCGACGACGACGACGAGCGGGCCGAGGCGGAGCGGGCGCATTACGCCGAGCCGCGCGGCTGGGCCGACGCCTTCACCGAGTCCGTGGACGAGCCGCTCGACGAGCCGCCCACCCAGCCCGCCGCCCGGCCCCGGCCCACAGCGGAACCGGCCCCCAAGCCTGCGTCAGCGCCCACCATGGGCACGCCGAGCGCGCGCAGGCGCCGCCGGGCCGGGAGCGACGACGAGTCGCCGTCGCGCCGTCTCTCGGTCGCGGAGATCATGGCCAACCTGCAATCCGAGGAGCGCGAACGCCGGTGATCGGGGCCGGGCCGCGGCCGCGCACTGCGGCCTAGATCACGCGCACACCCCGTGGCGGCGGGGAAGAACCTGTAGATATCCTCTTGGCGTACCGTCCGGTACCCGCATGGCGGGACTGGAACGACATCGAGAGGACAACGTTGACCTCGAGAAGCGTGAATTCCGACAACGCTGCTTCGGGCTACGACCCCGCGCCCGCACGCCTGACGGTGGGAATCGTCTCGGCGGGACGCGTGGGTTCGGCATTGGGCGTCGCACTCGAGCGCGCCGGACACGTGGTGTTCGGCGTCTGCGCGATCTCCGACGCGTCGGTGCGCCGTGCCCGGACCCGGCTGCCCGATTCGGAGATCCTGCCGATCGAACAGGTGGCCGCCCGCAGCGAGCTGCTGTTGCTGGCCGTGCCCGACGCCGAGCTTCCCGGCCTGGTCCGGGGGCTGGCCGGTGCGGGAGTCGTCCGGCCAGGCACCATCGTCGCCCACACATCCGGTGCGAACGGCGTCGGTGTGCTCGCGCCCCTGGCCGATATCGGGGCGCTGCCCCTGGCCATCCACCCGGCGATGACCTTCACCGGGCACGACGAGGACGTGAGCCGGCTGGGCAACGCGTGCTTCGGCATCACCGCCGCCGACGAGGTCGGCTACGCCATCGCGCAGTCGCTGGTCATCGAAATGGGCGGCGAGCCGGTCCGGGTCCCGGAGGAGAACCGGCCGCTGTACCACGCCGCGCTCGCGCACGGCAGCAATCACCTGGTCACGGTGATCGTCGACGCGGTGGCCGCGTTGCGCGCCGCCTTGGCCGGACCCGGCCTGATGGGCCAGCAGTTGGTCGACGAGCAGCCCAACGGGCTGGCCGAGCGTCTGCTCGCGCCCCTGGCGTCGGCGGCGCTGGACAACGCCTTGCGCCGCGGCCAGGCCGCGCTGACCGGGCCGGTCGCCCGTGGCGACGCGGACGCGGTGGCGGCGCACCTGACGGCGCTGGCGGCGGTCGATGCCCGGCTGGCCGAGGCGTATCGCGCGCTGTCGCTGCGCACCGCGGAACGCGCAGGCACCGCCCCCGCCGTCATCGAACTGCTGGAAGGACGCTGATGTTGGACCCGAAATTGCGCGGTGCCTACCGGCCCGGCGCGCTGACCGTGCACCACGATCCCGCCGTGCTCGGCGCGGTGTCCGCGGCCCTGCGCGGCGTCGGCCGGACCGTCGCGCTGGTGCCGACCATGGGCGCGCTGCACGAGGGGCACTTGGAGATCGTCCGGCTGGCCAAGCGGACCAACCAGGTGGTCATCGTCTCGATCTTCGTCAACCCGCTGCAGTTCGGGGCGAACGAAGACCTGGACAAGTACCCCCGGACGCTGGACGCCGACGTCGAGTTGCTGCGTGCGGAGGGGGTCGAGCTGGTATTCGCCCCCAGCGTGTCGGACATGTATCCGGACGGCCCGCGCACCACGGTGCACCCCGGCCCGCTCGGCGCGGAGCTGGAAGGGGCCAGCCGCCCCACCCACTTCGCGGGCATGCTCACCGTGGTGGCCAAGCTGCTGCAGATCGCGCGGCCGACGGAGGCGTTCTTCGGCGAGAAGGACTACCAGCAGCTCACCTTGATCCGGCAGATGGTCCGCGACCTGAATTTCGACGTCCGGATCACCCCGGTGGTCACCGTCCGTGAGCCGGACGGCTTGGCCATGTCCTCGCGCAACCGCTATCTCGACCCGGTGCAGCGCGAGTCGGCGCTCGCTTTGTCGGCCGCCCTGTCGGCGGGCAAGCACGCGGGCGGCCTCGGCGGCGACGCGGTGCTCACCGCCGCCCGCCAGGTGCTCGACGCCGCGCCCGGCGTGGACGTCGACTACCTGGAACTGCGCTCGGCCACCCTGGGTCCGGCGCCTGCCACCGGCAACGCCAGATTGCTGATCGCGGCCCGGGTCGGCGCCACCCGGCTCATCGACAACATCGCCGTCACGCTCGGCGCTCCGATCGACGGCCATCCCAACGTTTCCGGTTCGCGGTCCGCCGTGGACTCCCAGCCCGTCCCGGCGGCGTCGAATCCCGCCCCGCTTCCTCCCGCGAACTAGAAAGGTCGACGCAATGCTGCGCACCATGATGAAGTCGAAGATCCACCGTGCGACCGTCACGCACGCCGACTTGCACTATGTCGGCTCGGTCACCGTGGACCAGGACCTGCTCGACGCCGCCGACCTGCTGGAGGGCGAGCAGGTCTGCATCGTCGACATCGACAACGGCGCCCGCCTGGAGACCTACGTGATCGCGGGTGAGCGGGGTTCGGGGGTCATCGGGATCAACGGCGCCGCGGCGCACCTGGTGCATCCCGGCGATCTGGTGATCCTGATCGCCTACGGCCAGCTGAACGAGCAGGAACTCGCGGAATACGCCCCCAAGGTCGTGTTCGTCGACGAGCGCAACCGCCCGGTGGAACTCGGGTCGGACCCGGCGCACGCGCCGGAGGGCTCCGGCCTGACCTCGCCGCGCTCGCTGTCGTTCGTCTGAACAGCGGCGATCCGGACATGTTGCTGACCATCGATGTCCGCAATACCAGTATCGAACTCGGCTTGTTCTCCGGTTCCGGAGCACATTCGAAACTGGTGCGCCACTGGCGGATACACACCAATCCGTTGCTGACCGCCGACGAATTCGCCATGCAGGTGCGCGGGTTGGTCGGCGCGCAACTGGACGAGGTGATCGGCGTCTCGGCGCTTTCGACAGTGCCGCCCGTCCTGCGCGAACTGCGCGGCATGCTCGGCCAATACTGGGGTCATGTTCCGCATGTGTTGGTGGAACCCGGTGTGCGCACCGGGATTCCGCTGCTGGTGGACAATCCGAAAGAAGTCGGCGCCGACCGCATCGTCAATTGTCTGGCCGCTTACCAGCGGTATTCCGGGCCCGCGATCGTCGTCGATTTCGGCACGGCGATCTGTGTCGACCTGGTGTCGAAGAAGGGCGAGTTCCTGGGTGGGATCATCGCGCCCGGTGTGGAGATCTCCACCGAAGCCCTGGTGGAACGCAGTGCGCTGCGGCGTGCGGAGCTGACCAGGCCACGGTCGGTGCTGGGGAAGAACAGCATGGAATGCATGCAGTCGGGCGCGGTATTCGGTTTCGCCGGGCTGGTGGACGGCCTGATCGATCGGATTCGCGACGAGTTCGACGCCTTTGCCGGCGACGACGTCGCGGTGGTGGCCACCGGCGCGACCGCACCGCTGATCGTCCCGGAATCCGAAACGATCGACGACCACGATCCGCATCTCACGTTGACCGGCCTGCGGCTCGTATACGAACGCAACCAGCGGCGCAAGGGAAATGTCTGATATGCGCGGTGTCGGATTTGTCGCAGGCCGGGGACTTGTCGGCACCGCGTCGCATGCTGTTAAACTCCCTCTCGTGACTTTCTACGCGAGCACCCAGGAGTGTTGTCGAGGCTGACGTGCCTCGACCGATCGAGGCTGACTTCCCGCCCTCGACCGTTACCTTCCTCCTGGAGATTCGCTCATGCGTTCTTCTGTCCTTTCCCTTTCTTCCGCGCGTACCGCGCTGTCGGCTACTCCGCCGGTGGAACGCTCGGTGGCGCCCGCACTGCCCACCCGGCTGCGCCCGGCCGATCTGCTGCGACTGACCGACGAAGGCGCCGAGGACGTGCTCGCCGGGCGTTACGACCACTTACTTCCCGCCGGTGGGAAATGGCCGGACGACGAGCGCTGGGCGACCAGGCTGCTCTCCGACGACGAGGTGGACGTCTGGCTGATCAGCTGGACGCCGGGCAAATCGACCGAGCTGCACGACCATGCCGGGTCGCTCGGCGCGCTCACCGTGCTCAGCGGCGCGCTGTCCGAATACCGTTGGAACGGAACGGAACTGCGTTGCCGCACGCTGGCGGCGGGTGACCAGGCCTCGTTCCCGATCGGCTGGGTGCACGACGTGATGCGGGCGCCGGCCGCCGTGCCCGGCGCCGTCGAATCCGCAGGCCCGCTCGATCCGACGCTCAGCGTGCACGCTTATTCCCCGCCGCTCACCGCCATGTCGTATTACGAGGTGACCGGCCACGGCACCTTGCGGCGCACTCGAACCGTCCTCACCGACCAGCCCGAAGGTGACATGTGATGACCCGTTTGACCATCGATCAGATGCTCGAGAACGCACGGGCCCAACTCGACCGGATCTACGCCTTCGAATTGCCGGAAGCCATCGAGCGCGGCGCCATTCTGGTGGATATCCGCCCACAGGCGCAACGTGGACGCGAGGGCACTTTGCCCGGCGCCTTGGTGATCGAGCGCAATGTCCTGGAATGGCGGCTGGACCCCACCAGTTCGGCCCGCTTGGCGCTGGCCGCCGATCACGACGTGGAATGGATCGTCGTCTGCTCCGAGGGCTATACCTCCAGCTTGGCCGCCGCGGCGCTACAGCAACTCGGGCTGCACCGGGCGACCGATCTCGTGGGTGGCTACCAGGCGCTGAAGGCCGCCGGGCTGTTGAACGTCGCCGTCGGGGCGCCGCACTTCGTGCGCGAGGCCGAGGCCCTCGCCTCCCTGTAATTCCCCGCCGACACTTCCATCTCGAAATAGCCGGGCGTGCAGGTGTTTTCGCACACACTATGATGCGCACCGGCTATTTCGCGTCTCGGCGGTGCGGGCCGGGGCGTCCCGGATGGGGCGTCGCATCGATACCGTTTCGTTACTCCCTGCCGGAGTCCGGGCGGCCCGCAAAACGATTTCCGGTGCACGCTAGGGTTGTTCGATGTGAGCACCCCGAACTCTGCATCTTCCAGCGCGTCGACATCGGAATCGCGGCCCGCCGTGGCGCCCGCCGCCGACGATGCCCCGGAGCAGATACGGATTCGCCGGGAGAAGCGGGAGCGGCTGCTCGCGGCCGGTGGCGAGGCGTATCCCGTCGTCGTGCCGCGCACACATACCCTGGCGGAAATTCGGGCCGCATATCCCGACCTGCCCGCCGACACGGCCACCGGGCAAGAGGTGGGCGTCGCCGGTCGCGTCATATTCCTGCGTAATACCGGCAAGTTGTGTTTCGCGACACTGCAGGAAGGCGACGGCACCAAGCTGCAGGCGATGATCAGTCTGAACGGAGTCGGCGCGGACGCGCTGGCCGCCTGGAAGGCCGACGTCGACCTCGGTGACTTCGTTTTCGTGCACGGCGAGGTCATCTCCTCGCGAACCGGCGAACTGAGCGTCATGGCCGATTCCTGGTTCATGGCCGCGAAGGCCCTGCGGCCGTTGCCGGTGGCGCACAAGGAGATGAACGAGGAGTCGCGGGTCCGGCAGCGCTATGTCGACCTGATCGTGCGCCCTGAGGCCAGGGAGATGGCCCGTACCCGCATCGCCGTGGTGCGCGCGCTGCGCAACGCGCTCGAGCGCAGGGGCTTCCTGGAGGTGGAGACGCCGATGCTGCAGACGCTGCACGGTGGCGCCGCGGCCAGGCCCTTCGTCACCCATTCCAACGCCCTGGACATGGACCTCTTCTTGCGCATCGCGCCCGAGTTGTTCCTGAAGCGCTGCGTGGTGGGCGGCTTGGAGCGGGTCTTCGAGATCAACCGGAACTTCCGGAACGAGGGAGCGGACTCCACGCATTCGCCCGAGTTCGCGATGCTCGAGACGTATCAGGCCTACGGCACCTATGACGACTCGGCGGTGATGATCCGGGAATTGGTGCAGGAGGTGGCGCAGGAGGCGTTCGGTACGCAGGTGGTGACCCTGGCCGACGGCACCGAATACGATCTGCGCGGCGAGTGGGCCACCGTCGAGATGTATCCTTCGCTGTCCGACGCGCTGGGTGTGCAGGTCACTCCGGAAACTTCGGTCGCCGAATTGCGCGCACTCGCGGATCGGGTCGGTCTGGAAATTCCGGAGGGCAAGGGCTACGGCCACGGGAAACTTGTCGAGGAACTCTGGGAACACCAGTATGGCGACAAGCTGTACGCACCGACTTTCGTGCGCGACTTCCCGGTGGAGACCTCCCCGTTGACCAGGCAACATCGCAGCACCGCGGGAGTCACCGAGAAGTGGGATCTCTATGTGCGCGGCTTCGAGTTGGCCACGGGCTATTCGGAGTTGGTCGACCCGGTGATCCAGCGGGAGCGGTTCGTCGATCAGGCCCGATTGGCCGCGCAGGGCGACGACGAGGCGATGGTGCTGGACGAGGACTTCCTCGCCGCGATGGAGCACGGCATGCCCCCGACGACCGGAACGGGTATGGGAATCGATCGGTTGTTGATGGCGCTCACGGGTTTGGGAATCCGAGAAACGATACTGTTCCCAATTGTGCGTCCGGTCACCAGGTGACCACTGGATTGCAAAGCAGCGGCTCCGTCTTGGAATTTCCGAAATTCGAGGTATTCTTGCCTCGGGTAATCGGCCTAGTATGCGGGTCGCACGATTTCGAGAGGACGTTCATCTCATGGCAAAGAAGGTCACCGTTAGCCTGATCGACGATGTCGACGGTGAGTCCATCGCAGACGAGACCATCGAGTTTGCGATCGACGGTGTGTCGTACGAGATCGACCTGTCGTCGGCAAATGCGGCGAAGCTGCGCGACGGTTTGGAGGAGTGGGTTTCGAATGCGCGCCGGGTCAGCGGCCGGCGCCGGGTCAAGGCCGCCGCTGCCGCGACGGGCACTCCGAAGAGCCGCGTCTCGATCGATCGGGAACAAAGCGCCGCAATTCGTGAGTGGGCGCGCCGTAATGGCCACAAGGTGTCCGCGCGGGGCCGCATCTCCGCCGACATCACCGACGCGTACAACAAGGCCGCGAAGGGATAGTTCTTTTTCCGGCCGCCGTCCCGGCGAATCGTGCGACGTCGGGGCGGCGGTCTTGTTTGTGATAGGGCTTCGATATAGCAGCGAGACCGGGATCGCATGGTGGCCCGTCGCGGCGGCTGATCGATCTTGCTCGTGGTACCCGGACGCGGCACCATGGAAACG
Source organism: Nocardia araoensis NBRC 100135 (assembly GCF_000308435.1). Classification (GTDB taxonomy): domain Bacteria; phylum Actinomycetota; class Actinomycetes; order Mycobacteriales; family Mycobacteriaceae; genus Nocardia; species Nocardia araoensis. The sequence goes on from NZ_BAFR01000009.1 coordinate 22,167, forward strand.
TGCGACGGTCACTGGCGGTATGGAGAGGTGAGGTATCGGCGCAGTGACAGGATTCGTCGGATCATTCTTGCGGTTCACCGATGACGCCGGTCGGCAGCAGGAGTTCACGCTCACGCCCGACCGCGGACGCGTCACGATCGGTCGCTCCCCGCATGCCGATCTCGCCCTGAGCTGGGACGCCGAGGTCTCCCGGCTGCACGCGGCGGTGGAATACCTGGGCGCGCACTGGACCATCGTGGACGACGGACTCTCCCGCAACGGCACTTTCGTCAACGGGGACCGGCTGGTCGGCCGCCGCAGATTGATGGCGGGCGACGTCATTCGGGTCGGTACCTCGCGGGTGTCCTTTCACGACTTCGGCGGCGTGTCCGACGACATCACCCGCACCTCCACCGGCTCGATACCCACCGCCCGGTCGCTCACCGAAACGCAGCGCTCGGTCCTGATCGCGCTGTGCCGCCCGTACAAGCACGGCGCCGGCTTCGCCACTCCCGCCTCCAATCAGCAGATCGCCGAGGAACTGTTCCTGAGTGTCGACGCGATCAAGACCCACCTGCGCGCGTTGTTCGCCAAGTTCGGGGTGGAGGATCTGCCGCAGAACCAGAAGCGGGTGCGGCTGGCTGGACTGGCCATGCAGAGTGGGCTCATTTCCGATCGGGATCTGTGAGACGTCCACCGTAGACGCTCGCGTAGCCGGTCGAGCTTCTCGACCATGGAGAGTCGGGGCGGCGGCGGCTTGACTCGGAGATACGCAGCCGGAACTACTCCGGCCGGTTTCCGAGCAGGAGGAAGTCATGACCGCCACACGTCTCGTCGCACTGGCGCTCGCCACACTGGCCACGGGTCTGATCGCGGGCCTTTTCTACGCGTACGCCAATTCCGTGATGCCCGCGCTCGCCCGCACCGACGATCGCGCGATGATCGACGTGATGCAGAAGATCAACGTGGTGATCATCAATCCCTGGTTCATGATCGGCTTCCTCGGCACGGTGGGATTCACCATCCTGGCCGCGGCGCTGCATCTGGGACGTGAGCACCGGAGCACGCTGATCTGGATCGGCCTCGCGCTCGTTCTCAACGTGATCGCCTTCGCGGTGACCTCCGGGTTGAACGTCCCGCTCAACGACCAGCTGGCGGCCGCGGGCGACCCGGCCGCGATCGCCGATCCGGCGGCGGTGCGCGCCGACTTCGAAACCGCCTGGGTGCGTTGGAACATCGTGCGCGGTGTCTGCCACACGCTGGCCTTCCTGGCGCTCTGCGGTGCCCTGTTCGTCGCGGGCGTCCAGCAGGGGAAGGCCTCCGCCGCGGCGGCGGCGCCGGGCCGGGCGGCCGCGGGCGAGTACGCGGCGCCGCACCCGTCCGGCGCGTCGGCCTTCGGTCAGAGCTAGTTTCCGCGGCGACCCGCCGGAATCTGCGCCGTCCGGTCCACTCCGTGCGGTAGCTTCCCCGGAAGACGAGTCCGGACCGGGAGGCTATCGTGCGGCGTGTCCCAGGCTTTTCGTTGTTCATCGTTCTGCTCGCCGCGGTGTGCGCCACCGCGGGCGCGGCCCACGCGCAGGAGCGATATCCGGTCGAGTTCAACTTCTTCGCGGGCATTCCCGCCGAGCTGTCCAATCCGGGCGGCTCGCTGCCCGGCACCAACGACTGGTCCTGCCGGCCGACCTCCGAGCATCCGAACCCCGTGGTCCTCGTGCACGGGACCGGCGGTGGCGCACAGACGAATTGGGGCGTGTACGCGCCGTTGCTGGCCAACGAGGGCTACTGCGTGTACGCGGCCACGTTCGGCGCCTACGACCTGCCGTGGCCCGCGTCGGCCATCGGGGGCATGCTCCCGATCGAGCAGAGCGCGGCCCAGCTCGCCGCATTCGTCGACCGGGTACGCGCCGCGACCGGCGCGCGCAAGGTCGATCTCATCGGCCATTCCCAGGGCAACTTCATCGGCAACTACTTCGTCAAACGGCTCGCGGGCGCGGGCAAGGTGGACAAAATGGTCGGGTTGGCCCCGCCGTGGCTCGGCTCGAACGCGTACGGCATGGCGGATGTGAACGCGTTCGGCACGAGCCTCGGCCTCGGCCCGCTCTTCGACGCCGTGGCCGGATCGCCGTGCAATGCCTGCCGCCAGGTGCTGCAAGGCTCGGAGTTCGTGCGCGCGCTCAACGCGGACGGCGTCTATCACCCCGACGTGACCTACACGAATATCGCGACCGTGCTGGACGAGCTGGTGGTGCCCTATACCTCCGGCTTGGTCGCAGGCCCCCATGTGACCAACATCGTGGTTCAGGACGGCTGCTCGACGGACTACTCTGGGCATACGGGCATAGCGGGCAGCAAGAGGGCCGCGACCTACGTGCTCAACGCGCTCGATCCCGCTCATCAACGCCCGGTGCCCTGCGGTTTCGTCGACCCGTACACGGGGTAGGCAGCCGAGGTCGTACGTGTGCGGCGCAGATCCGGTCGGCGGACGGTTTGTTCGCTCAGGGCAAAACCCGACCGGAAACGAATCCCGCGACGCCCACGTTATGAGTGAATGACCGTGCTGTCGCCGGTCGGCAATAGGGTGGACCGGCGGCGGTGGCATCCCCCGCCAACTAGAGTGGAGGCGGGGGCCGCAACCCCCGGGCTTCATGGCAGGCTGACGCCCACGGTTGTTGTACACAGCACACTGCGGCGTCTGTTGCCAGAATGTCGGAGCAGGAGAGTGAGGGAGCGATGTTCGAGAGGTTCACCGACCGCGCGAGGCGTGTCGTTGTCCTGGCCCAGGAAGAGGCCCGGATGCTCAACCACAACTACATCGGCACCGAGCACATCCTGCTGGGGCTGATTCACGAGGGTGAGGGCGTCGCGGCCAAGTCGCTGGAGTCGCTCGGCATTTCGCTGGAAGGCGTGCGCAGCCAGGTGGAGGAGATCATCGGCCAGGGCCAGCAGGCCCCGTCCGGTCACATCCCGTTCACCCCGCGCGCCAAGAAGGTGCTGGAGCTGAGCCTTCGCGAAGCGCTGCAGCTCGGCCACAACTACATCGGCACCGAGCACATCCTGCTCGGCCTCATTCGTGAGGGCGAGGGCGTGGCGGCGCAGGTGCTGGTGAAGCTGGGCGCCGATCTCAACCGTGTGCGCCAGCAGGTCATCCAGCTGCTGTCCGGGTACCAGGGCAAGGAGCCGGTCGAATCCGGCTCGCGCGGTGAGGCGGGCACCCCGTCCACCTCGCTGGTACTCGACCAGTTCGGTCGCAACCTGACCCAGGCCGCGCTCGAAGGCAAGCTGGACCCCGTCATCGGCCGCTCGAAGGAGATCGAGCGCGTCATGCAGGTGCTCAGCCGCCGTACCAAGAACAACCCGGTGCTGATCGGCGAGCCCGGCGTCGGCAAGACCGCCGTCGTCGAGGGGCTCGCGCAGGCCATCGTCAACGGCGAGGTCCCCGAGACGCTGAAAGACAAGCAGCTCTACACCCTCGACCTGGGCTCCCTGGTCGCGGGCAGCCGCTACCGCGGTGACTTCGAAGAGCGCCTGAAGAAGGTGCTCAAGGAGATCAACACCCGCGGCGACATCATCCTGTTCATCGACGAGCTGCACACGCTGGTCGGTGCGGGCGCCGCCGAGGGCGCGATCGACGCGGCCTCGATCCTGAAGCCGAAGCTGGCCCGCGGCGAGCTGCAGACCATCGGCGCGACCACCCTCGACGAGTACCGCAAGTACATCGAGAAGGACGCCGCCCTGGAGCGCCGGTTCCAGCCGGTGCAGGTGGGCGAGCCGACCGTCGAGCACACCATCAACATTCTCAAGGGTCTGCGCGACCGCTACGAGGCGCACCACCGGGTCTCCATCACCGACGGCGCGCTGGTGGCCGCCGCCACCCTGGCCGACCGCTACATCAACGACCGGTTCCTGCCGGACAAGGCGATCGACCTGATCGACGAGGCGGGCGCGCGGATGCGCATCCGTCGCATGACCGCTCCGCCGGACCTGCGCGAGTTCGACGACAAGATCGCCGAGGCGCGCCGGGAGAAGGAGTCCGCGATCGACGCGCAGGACTTCGAGAAGGCCGCGCGGCTGCGCGACAAGGAGAAGCAGCTCGTCGCCAAGCGGGCCGAGCGGGAGAAGCAGTGGCGCTCGGGTGACCTGGACGTCGTGGCCGAGGTCGACGACGAGCAGATCGCCGAGGTGCTGGCGAACTGGACCGGTATCCCGGTGTTCAAGCTCACCGAGGAGGAGACCACCCGTCTGCTCCGGATGGAGGACGAGCTGCACAAGCGGATCATCGGTCAGGAGGACGCGGTCAAGGCGGTCTCCAAGGCCATCCGCCGCACCCGTGCCGGCCTGAAGGACCCGAAGCGTCCGTCCGGCTCGTTCATCTTCGCCGGCCCGTCCGGTGTCGGTAAGACCGAGCTGTCCAAGGCGCTGGCGAACTTCCTGTTCGGCGACGACGACGCGCTCATCCAGATCGACATGGGCGAGTTCCACGACCGCTTCACCGCTTCGCGGCTGTTCGGCGCCCCTCCGGGCTACGTCGGCTACGAAGAGGGCGGCCAGCTCACCGAGAAGGTGCGCCGCAAGCCGTTCTCGGTCGTGCTGTTCGACGAGATCGAGAAGGCCCACCAGGAGATCTACAACACCCTGTTGCAGGTCCTGGAGGACGGCCGCCTGACCGACGGCCAGGGCCGGACCGTGGACTTCAAGAACACGGTGCTGATCTTCACCTCGAATCTCGGCACCTCGGACATCTCGAAGGCCGTTGGGCTCGGCTTCACCCAGTCGAACAACGAGGGCTCGAACTACGAGCGGATGAAGCTCAAGGTCAACGACGAGCTGAAGAAGCACTTCCGGCCGGAGTTCCTCAACCGCATCGACGACGTGATCGTCTTCCACCAGCTCACCAACGAGCAGATCGTCGAGATGGTGGACCTGATGATCGGCCGCGTCGCCACGCAGCTGAAGAACAAGGACATGGCGATCGAGCTCACCCCGAACGCCAAGAACCTGCTGGCCAAGCGTGGCTTCGATCCCGTGCTCGGTGCCCGGCCGCTGCGCCGCACCATCCAGCGCGAGATCGAGGACCAGCTGTCGGAGAAGATCCTCTTCGGCGAGATCGGCCCCGGCCAGACCATCTCCGTGGATGTCGAGGGCTGGGACGGCGAAGGCTCCGGCGAGGACGCCAAGTTCACCTTCACCGGTAAGGCGAAGCTGACCAAGGCCGCGAGCGAGGAGAAGCCCGAAGTCGTGCTGACCGGCGCGACCGAAGGCTCCACCGAGGCCGCCTCGGGCGAGTAAGTCGCAACCGGAAAGCCCGTGCCCACCCTGGGCACGGGCTTTTCGTATTCCGGCGTCGTTTCTCGCGGTCGCCCCGGCTCAGGAATCGTGGTCGGCGAAGTAGGCGAGGATCGGTGCGAAGTCGGCGGCGAGTTCGCCGGGCACGATCACCTCATCGATGCCGTACTTGTCCCGGCGCCGCTCCAGGATCGCGGCAGCGGCGGACGGGTCCGCGGGAAGCATGCCCGCCGCGCCCGCATCCGCGAGGGCCTCGGCGGTCAGGCCGAGCTTCGTCGCGGTCCAGTCCGGCAGCCGCTGCCCGATGCCGACCACCTGATGGGTGAAGCGCAGGGCGCGGTCGGTGCCTTCTCGCGCGATGCAAACCAGCTCGGCCAGCTCCGCCTCGGTGGCCGCGGGTCCCGCGGCCAGCAGGATGCGGTCGGCGAATTCCGCCGCGGTCGCCAGCATCCTGGGGCCGTTGGCGGCGACCACGACCGGCGGGGCGGGGTTCACTTCAGCACGCACGGCGGCGATGGCGGCGACCAAATGCGCACGTCGTTGCGCGGGCGAACCCCAGGAAGCCCCGAGCCACCGGGCTTCGTCGGCGGCGTCCGGCCGTCCCGAGCCGATTCCGAGTTCGAAACGCCCGTCCGACAGCAATTGCAGGGCGGCGGTCTCCCTGACCGTGGCGGCCGGGGTGCGCAGCGGTGCGGCGAGGACGTTCGGGCGCAGACGAATGGTGGTGGTGACGGCAGCGGCCGCGGCGAGAGCCGGAAACGGGGAAGGGGTGAATCGGGTGTCGGGCAGCAGGAGCGTCCGATAGCCCTGCTGCTCGGCGGCCGCTGCCCCGCGCGCCCAGTCGGCTCCCGAACGCGGGGTGATAACGATGCCGAAGGTCATGCTCATGGTGGAATCTCCCGATCGTGAAGGCTGGTTCGTCAGCGTCCGATGAACCGCCGCCGGGCGAAGACCAGCACCGCGATGACGGTCGGCCAGAACAGCAGGGGGAAAATCCAGAACAGCGGCCAGGGGTGCCATCCACCGTCGTAGTGGTCGGCCAGAAAACTCACGGCCTCGGGTCGAGTGAAAATATTCATGACGAAAGACTGCGCTGATGGGCATGCCGGAGGCATCGGCCGCGCGTCGGCACTCGGAATACGCTCGGATACGTATGTCCGGAGTGTGCTGGGGACCGCCCGTAGTGATTTACCAGTTATTTGCTAGACGGTGGTCGGTAGGTAAATTTTGGTTCGCTGGAAAATTGCTCTCTACTGATATCGAGGGCAGTCGGGCAGTGCGACACTATGCTGTCGCGTCGCGCGAGGGGGCCGTATTTCGGTCTCCACTCCGGCTGTGCCCTGGTCCGGGTGACAGTGGCGGGACTGAGAACGCCCAAAAGGGAGCGCGCTGCTCGTTCCGCCGGGCGGTTCGACCGGGATTCAGTGAATTCGGCGCGGGTTTGCTCGTTGACTGGTCGCCTTCTTGCGGTCGATATCCGGCGGTCGAGGACGGGTCGTTCGCTCCCGGTTCTCATGGCAGTGCGGCGAGGTCGTCCGGCCCGGTGGGCACCGATAGGCGGCGGCTCACTGCCAGCCGGGGCGCACGAGTCCGGATTCGTACGCCATGACCACCAGTTGGGTGCGGTCCCTGGCATGCAGTTTGGTGAGTATGCGGCTGACATGGGTGCGGGCGGTAGCCGGGCTCAGGTAGAGCCGTTCGCCGATCTCCGCGTTGGTGAGACCCTCGGCGACCAGCGTCATCACCTCGCGTTCGCGGTCGGTGAGCCCGGCAAGGGTGGCCGGCGGCGGCGTTTTCGCGCGCGCGGAGAATTCCGCGATCAGCGTGCGGGTCACACCGGGAGACAGCAGCGCGTCGCCCGCGGCGACCACGCGGACGGCGCGAACCAGATCGGCCGGTTCGGTGTGCTTGACCAGGAACCCGGTCGCGCCGGAGCGCATCGCCTCGAAGACGTACTCGTCGAGCTCGAAGGTGGTCAGCACGACCACGCGCACCTCGGCCAGCAGCGGGTCCTCGGCGATCATTCGGGTGGCGGCCAGACCGTCCAGGATGGGCATGCGGATGTCCATCAGCACCACGTCGGGGCGCAGATTGCGGGTCATGCGTACGGCCTGCTCGCCGTTGTCCGCCTCGCCGACCACTTCGATGCCGTCCTGGGCATCCAGCAACGCCACGAACCCGCCCCGCACCAATGCCTGATCGTCGGCCACCAGCACCCGGATGCCGCCGGTTGGGGTGTCGGCCGGAACCGAATCGTGGTGGTCGTGCATCGGGTCTCCTCCGCCGTGGGGCCGGCTCACCCCGTCAGTGCTGCGCGCGCCCGGCCCAGGTGCTCGGTCGATCGGCCGCATCGGCGGGTCGGTCCGGTGTGACATGCGACTCGAGTTCGCTCGGGCCGGTGGTGTTCGACGTTTCTGTGGCCGTCGAGTCCGATGTCCCGGTACCCCGCGGCGAGGGTTTCGATCCCGCGGGGCTCTGCTCGGACGCGTCCGAGGCCGTGCCGCTCTGCTGGTCCGGTGCTCGGGATACGGCGTTCTTCCGGCTCGGCGCATCCGCTTGCCCGGTGCTTCGGGCCTGCGTTCCCGGTGGCGCCGAGCCCACCTCGGCCGCGCCGGGTTCGGCTGTCCGCGTGGGCAGCCGGGCCGCCACCCGGAACCCGCCGCTGGGGCGCGGGCCCGCGGTGAGGGCGCCGCCGAGGGCGTGGGTGCGCTCGCGCATGCCGATGATGCCGTTGCCGCCGCCGTTGCCGGAGCGTGAGGGCGCACTGGTCGGGCGGCTGTTGTCGACGGTGATGTCGACCGAGTCCGGGGTGTAGCGCACGGTCACCGAGGCGTCGGCGCCGGGTGCGTGCCGGAGCACGTTGGTCAGCGACTCCTGGATGATTCGCGCCGCCGCCACGTCGATGACGCTGGGCAACTGCTGCGGGTTGCCGAGCACTCGGGTGGTGACCGTCAGTCCGGTGCTGCGCGGGCGCTGTAACAGGTCGTCCAAGTCGCTGATGCTCGGCGCGGGAGCGCGCGGTGCGGGCGGCGGCTCGGCTTCGGTCGCCGCTGCGGTGTCCTCCGGGTCGGCCGTGGGCGATTGCTCGCCGGTCGCCGCGGGTGCGCTTCCGGAACGGATCGTGTGCAGTAGCGCGTGCACCTCGGCCAGAGCGTCGCGACTGGCGTTCTTGATCGCCGTGAGCGCCGTCTCCGCCTGCTCCGGGCGCTTGTCGAGCAGTTCCAGCGCCACCGAGGACTGCACGTTGATCATCGATAGGCTGTGCGCGAGCACGTCGTGCAGTTCGCGCGCGATGGCGAGTCGTTCTTCGCTGGCCCGGCGCTCGCGCTGCGCTTCCTCGTCCCGGCGCGCGGCCTCGGCGCGCTGACCGCGCGCGATGAGCACGGCCTTGCGTTGCCGGATGCCCTCTGCCACCAACAGCAGCACGGCAAGCCACGCCATCAGCGCGAACACCTGCCACAGATTCGCGGTGCGATCGAGCAGTGCGGGCAGCGGCCAGACCAGCGCCAGATACCCGAGTGGGACGAGCGGATAAGTCCACCACCGTGATCCGGTGCTCGCGGCGGTCAGAAACGCGATGACCAGTGAGACGAAGATCGGGCCGTACCCGTAGTCCCGCAGGAAATACGCCACGCACACGGCGAGTACGACGATCAGCACGGGCAGCGGCTGCGCGCGCCGCCAGATCAATGCCACCGGCCCGGCCAGCAAAAGCAGGTAACCGAGCGCGTCGAGGGAGTGCACTCCGGTCTGCCGCATGTTCGCGAAAGTGCCTCCGACCAACTGAACCGCGGCGACGACGAGCGCGACGCCCCAGTCCCAGCCGACCGAACTCCGATCTGTCATCCCTGCCACCCGCACCCACGTAGCCTATGCGCCCGGTCGTGATTCGACGTCCGCATGGGAACGTATTTCGTCGTAATCGCACCGATTCCGATCCGGTACGGCCACGGGCTCAGCCGTCGTTCCAGCTACGTATGCCGATCGTCGCCCGGCGACGGATGTCCGCAGCGGGTCGGCGGCGGATTCTCGGTGCATGGCAGATTCGATCGTGGTCACCCGAGGGTTGACCAAACGCTACGGGGAGCACACCGCCGTCGACGACGTGACCATGAGCGTCGGATACGGCGAGATCTATGGCTTCCTCGGCCCGAACGGTGCGGGCAAGACCACCACCCTGCGGATGCTGGCCGGGCTGATCCGGCCCAGCGAGGGCACGGCCACGGTCGTGGGGTATCGGCCAGGCGATCCCGCGGTGGTGCGCCGGATCGGCGTGCTCATCGAGGGGCCCGGTTTCTATCCCTACCTCTCCGGCCGGGACAACCTGCGCGTGCTCGCCGAATATCGCAGGATCGGGCGGGCTGAGGTCGAGGAGGCGCTGGAGCGAGTCGGGCTGGCGGGACGTGCCGAGGACAAGTACCGCACCTACTCGCTGGGCATGAAGCAGCGCCTCGGCGTGGGAGCGGCATTGCTGGGCAACCCCGACCTGCTCATCCTGGACGAGCCGACCAATGGTCTCGACCCCGTCGGGATGGCCGAAATGCGGGAGCTGATCACCGCTTTGGCCGCCGAGGGCCGCACGGTGCTGCTGTCCAGCCACATGCTCAGCGAAGTCCAGGCGATCTGCCACCGGGTCGGCGTGATCGCCCAGGGCAGGCTGCGCACCGAAGCGACGGTCGAGCAGTTGCGCGGCAACCCGTCGCTGGTGGTGCGGGCCGAGCCGGTCGAGGTGGCCCTGCCCGCGGTGCGACGGCTGGTGGGTGAACGCTCGGCGCTGCTGACCGCGAACGGCATCCGGATCGAGTCGGACACCGTCACCGCGCCCGCCGTGGCTCGTGCGGTCGTGGCAGTGGGCGCGGACCTGCTCGAGCTGCGGATCGACGAAAAGTCCTTGGAGGAAGTGTTCTTCGAGATGACCCGATGGGAGGCGGCGCGATGACCGGCACGGCGATCCAGGACCTGGTCGCGAGCACGAAGGCGGAGATGCTGCGGCTGCGAAAGTGGCCGGCATTCTGGATCGTTCTCGGAACGTGGATTCTGCTGAATCTCGTGTTCGCGTATCTGTTCAATTATCTGGCCTACACGTCCGGGGAATCGAGCCGGATGTCCAACGGGCTGCCGCGCGAGGCATTGCTGCAACAGATGTTGCCCGCCGCGGTGCCGGAAGTGTTCACCCAAGGCATGGCCATGTTCGGCGGCGCGCTGATGCTCATTCTCGGCGCGCTGACCGTGGGCAGCGGGTACGGCTGGGGAACCTGGAAAACCGTCTTCACGCAGGGGCCTTCGCGAGTGCAGGCCATCGCCGCGGTGGTGGTGAGTCTCGCGGTCGTGGTGGTGGCGCTGGTGTGCACGGCTTTCGTCGTCGATGTCTCGGTCGCCGCCCTGATCGCGGCCTCCCAGTCGCAGGCGCTGACTCTGCCCGCGCTGGATCGGTCGCTGCTCGGAATTCTGACGGGCGTCGCCATTCTCGGTATGTGGACGCTGGCCGGGGCGCTGATCGGAGCGATCGCGCGTGGACCAGCGCTCGCGGTGGGGCTCGGCCTGGTCTGGGTGCTGGTGGTGGAGAACCTGTTGCGCGGCGTCGCCGGGATCTTCGCGCCGATCGAGGTGGTCACCGATCATCTGCCGGGCACGGCGGCCGGATCGCTGGCCGGAGCGATGCGCACCGTGGACGGTCCCGCCACACCCGGTGTGCTGCAAATTCTTCCGAGAACGGAATCGCTGGCCGTGCTGGCCGGGTATCTGGTGCTGTTCTCCGTCGGCACGATCTGGCTGATGCGCAGACGCGATCTGGTGTGAGCGACAAGGGGTGTCGAAACCGGCGGTGGAGGTTGTGCACCGCCGGTTTCGTTTTGGTGGACTCACCCGGGCCCGAGCACGGATTCGGCGATCACGCGCAGCGCGTCGATGATCTGTCCGGAGGTCAAGCCGCGCTCGCGTTGCTGCCGATAGACCTCCGCTGCCAGCGGTGCGAGCAGTGGGTCGACCAGTGCGTCCGGTTCGCGGATTCCCGCCGCCACCAGCAACCCCCGCACATGCGCGTACCAGAATCCGTAGGCGCCGGTCGCGAAGCGGGCTCCGCCGATTTCGGCGCCGAGCACCAGATGGGCGTGCGTGTCGAGCAATTCGACCATCGCGGCGTAGAACGCGGCCAGCCGCTGGGCGGCGGAAGCTCCGGGGCCGAGCGGCGGGGGACCGGAAAGCAGTTTCTCCTGCAGCGCTCGCTCGTGTTCGTCCAGCAGCGCCACCGCGACCGAGCTGGTGTCCGGATAACGCCGATAAAGGGTGCCGCGGCCGACTCCCGCGGCCTTCGCGATGTCGTCCATCGTGACCGTGCGCGGGTCTCGGGTAGCGAACAACTCGGCGGCGGCAGCGAGCACTTTGGCCCGGTTGCGTGCGGCGTCCGCGCGTTCCGGTGCAGACGCCGACCGGCCCGGCCCTTGACCGGCGAGCAGGTCGGAGCGGGGTTCCATGCCGTGACTGTAACCGATTCCGATGCAAGTGGACAATCTGTCCAGATTGGCCGTATCGTCGACCTCGGACAGAAGTGGACATCATGTCCATTTGAGGAGGAAT
>NZ_BAFR01000008.1 GCF_000308435.1 Nocardia araoensis NBRC 100135
CCCACAGGCCGGCGACCCACAGGGCCGTGCCGGTCAGCTCGTTGTCGTCGTCGTCCTCGGCGGCGTTGGGCAGCGGCCAGGGCAGTGCGTCGCGGTCGACCTTGCCGGAAGTGCGGGTGGGCAGCTCGTCTACCACCGCGAGCCGGGGCACCAGCGGCGCAGGCAGCTGTCCGGCGAGAATGGCGCGCGCGGCCTTGGCATCGAAGTCCGGTCCGGGCCCGGTCAGATAGCCGACCAGAAGCTTGTTGCCCGCCTTGGTGGTACGAATGGCCGTCGCGGCGCCGGTGACTCCCGGCAGGTGTTGCAGAGCGTTATCGATCTCGCCGAGTTCGATGCGCCGTCCGCCCAGCTTGATCTGATCGTCGGCGCGGCCGAGGAACACCAGACCGGCGCTGTCGTTGCGCACCAGGTCGCCGCTGCGGTACGCGCGCTCCCAGCCGACGGAGGGCAGCGGCGCGTACTTCTCGGCGTCCTTGACCGGGTCGAGATAGCGGGCGAGTCCGACGCCTCCGATCACCAGTTCACCGGATTCCCCTTCGGCCACCGGGTTACCCGCCGCATCGACGACGACCAGATCCCAGCCATTGAGCGGCAATCCGATTCGGATCGGCCACTGACCGTCCAATCGCGCGGCGCACGCGACGACCGTGGCTTCGGTGGGGCCGTAGGTGTTCCACACCTCGCGCGCGATGTCACCGTTCCCGGCGAGACGCTCGGCGAGTTCCGGTGGCACGGCCTCGCCGCCGAAGATGAGCAGGCGCACCGCCTCCAGCGCCTCGACCGGCCAGGTCGCCGCCAGTGTCGGGACGGTCGAGACCACGGTGATCTGCCGCCGCACCAGCCAGGGACCGAGATCCGCCCCGGTGCGCACCAGCTCGCGCGGGGCGGGCACCAGGCAGGCGCCGTTGCGCCAGGCCAGCCACATCTCCTCGCAGGACGCGTCGAAGGCGACCGACAGACCGGCGAGCACCCGGTCCCCGGGACCGATCGGGGCGTCCGGGAGGAACAGGTCCGCTTCGGCGTCGACGAAGGCGGCCGCGTTGCGGTGGGTGACGGCAACGCCTTTCGGCGTTCCGGTGGAGCCTGAGGTGAAGATGATCCAGGCGTCGTCGCCGGGCGTGGGCAGGGTGGACCAGGTTTCCTCGCGCTGCCGCTCCGCCGCGCGGATGCCCGCGGCGGTGGTCTCGATGCCTTCCGCGGTCACGATCGCGGTGACCTGCGCCTCCCCGAAGACCAGGTGGGCGCGCTCATCCGGATCGTCGGCGTCGACCGGCACATAGGCGGCGCCGGAGTACAGGACGGCGAGGATGGTCACGTAGAGGCCGCGGGTGCCCGAGGGGATGCGCACGCCGACCCGGTCGCCCGGCCGCACACCAGCGGTGGCCAGACGCGCCATGGTCTTCTCGATCTCGACGACCAGCTCCAGGTAGGACAGCACCACTTGGCCGTCATCGATGGCGGGTGCGTCGGGATGGGCGAGCGCCGTCGCGGTCAGGATGTCGACCAGCGTCCTGGCTTCCGGTGCGCGGTCACCGCGCGACAACGGGCCCGCGGGCGCGTCGACGTCTGTCTCGAGCATGGTGCTCTGCGCACCTCCCATCGACCTGCCTCACACTTTCGACGTTGTTGTGCCATAACTGGGTTACCAAAGGGCAAACGCCGCGATGGCCAGTTGTCCACGGTACCCGGGGTTGTCGTCGTCCGTTGTTCACCTGACCGGGCGGCGGAGCGACCGGCGCCGCGCGCGTTGTTGCAGGTGGGATCGATATTCGCCGCTCCGATACGGCATTCGCAGGTCGACGGTGCATCGCCCGGTTCGCCGGGAGATCGCCGGCCCGGGGATGTGATTCCGCTCATCCGAATCGTGTGAACTCCGCGACGGGCGGGCACGGGGCGAGTCCGGGCTCCCGGCCCCTCGGGGAGAAGTCTCGGCAGCCGACACGGCTCTCCCGAGGGTGATCGGGGGCTGGAGGGTAGGAACTCGAGAACCGCCGGACCAGCGGCTCGCGTGCTGTCGTGGGGGTGCTTGTAAAGGCGCACGCGTGGTGGTTATCTCCACGCGGTGCTCGTGGGGACTCGGGGTCGAACGTGGTTGACAGCGCCGGGGCGCTTCTGCCACCCTCGGGTCAGGTCATGAGTGCCAGCGCGAAGCCCCGGCTTGCTGGCCGGCAACCCTCCTCCGCGGTGGGGTGCTCCGGGTGACGACCCGGCCGCCGCCCGACCGGGCGCGGCAAGCGCGGACTCGACGAATCATTCGATTGCGAGTCCCTTAGCCGACGGGATTCACGTGATGACTACGACTGTCGACAGCACCTGTGCCGCTCTCGCCCGGGTCTCCGGCGACGAACTGCGCGTGCCGCTGGTGCAAGGCGGAACGGCCACCTACGCCAACTTCGACTACGCGGCTAGCGCGCCGGCATTGACGCAGGTCACCGACCGAGTGCAGCAGTTGCTGCCGTACTACGCGAGCGTGCACCGCGGCGCGGGCTACGCCTCCCGGATCTCCACCGAGTGCTACGAGGCCGCCCGCGGGTCGGTCTCCAGGTTCCTCGATGCCGCCGACGACCAGGTGGTGGTGTTCACCCGCAACACCACCGACTCGCTGAACCTGCTCGCGTCCTGCGTCCCCGGCGACACCGTGGTGCTCGACATCGAGCACCATGCCAACTTCCTGCCCTGGACCAGGCAGGGCAGACGCGTCGTGCAGGCGGCCGACACGGTCGAGGAGACCATCGGCAGGCTGGTCGCCGAACTGTGCAGCAAGCCCGCCGCGCTGCTCGCGGTGACGGGCGCGTCGAACGTGACCGGCGAGGTGCTTCCGCTGGAGCGGCTGGCCACCGTCGCGCACCAGTGCGGCGCCCGGATACTGGTCGACGCGGCCCAGTTGGCCCCGCACCGGCGAATCAGCCTGCGCGCCAGCGGAATCGACTATCTCGCCTTCTCCGGGCACAAGCTCTACGCGCCGTTCGGCGCGGGTGTGCTGGTGGGCAGGCGGGATTGGCTCGACGCGGCCCGGCCCTACCTGGCCGGCGGTGGCGCGGTGCGTGAGGTGAGTGCCGACGGGGCCGAGTGGGCGCCCGCTCCGCAGCGGCACGAAGCAGGGTCGCCGAACGTGCTCGGCGCCGCCGCGCTGGCCGCCGCCTGTGACGCGCTCTGTGCCATCGACGCCGAAACCCTTGCCGCACACGAGCATCGGCTCGCCGACCGCCTGCGCGACGGCTTGGCCGCGATTCCCGGCGTCCGTCTGTTGCGCATCTGGACCGACAGCCCCGACTCCGTCGGCATCGTCGCCTTCACCCTGGACGATTTCGCCCCCGGCCAGGTCGCCGCCTATCTCTCCGCCGAACACGGCATCGGCGTGCGCGACGGACGCTTCTGCGCCCACCCGCTGCTCACCCGCCTCGGCTTGGACGGCGCGCTGCGCGCGAGCATCGGCTTGGGCACCACCGCCACCGATGTGGACCGCCTGGTCGATGCGATCGCCACCCTGGTGGCGACGGGCCCCACCTGGGACTACGCCGCCGAGAACGGCGTATGGAACCCCACCCCGGAAACCCGCCCCTTCACCTCCACCGCACCCACCGGCGCGGCCCCCTGCCTCGTGGGCTGAAACCACGCTCATTCCGACGGCCGGAGCGGCCGGCCCGTGCGCTCGACGCCGAGTCGGTGGTGCAGGTGCGGCCGAGGGTGGAGGAGCGGAACCGGGTCAGTCGCCGAGGGCGGTCGGCCGGTAGTAGCGCCCGTTGTAGTACAGCAGCGGTGCGGCGGAGGGCTTCTCGTCGGTGTTGTCGTGGACCCGGGTGACCAATCCGACGACGAGGGTGTGGTCGCCGATGGGGATCAATTGGTGCACGGTGGCGCGCAGCCAGATGGGGGTGCCGTGCAGGACCGGTTCGCCGGTGTCGAGGGTGGTCCACAGGGATCGGTCGGTGAAGCGCTCGTCCGCGGTCCGCGAGAACCGGTGCGCCAGGTGCTGCTGGTGTTCGCCGAGGAAGTGGATGACGACGGACTCGGCGTCCAGCAGGCCGGACAGGCTGGAGGAGGTGTGCGCGATGTTGAACGACACCAGCGGCGGGTCCAGCGACAGCGAGGCGAAGGAAGTCGCGGTGAAGCCGACCGGCCCCTGCGGCGAATGCAGCGTGACGACGGTGACGCCGGCCGGATAGTGGCGCATGGACGCGCGATACTGCTCCGCGGTGATGCCGCTCAGATCATCCGGAACCTGGAGTTCCGTCTCGGGCCGTGGTGCGTCGGTCACATCACGAAACTACGCCCGGTCTTCGGGCTCATGGCGGTGGCATTCGTCGCACGACGGTGGAACGCGATCCGGTTGTCGAGCCTGGCGGCCGCCGTCGATCTCGAGGCGTGCGCTCACGCGGCGTCCGGCACGGTCTCGCGGCGTCAGTCGACGTCGATCGGAAGGCCCGCGGTGATCCGCAGCAACTCCGGGAACGAGGTACGGAAGATGGTGTTCGGATGCCCGCCCGCCGCCCACAACTCGCGATGGTGGCCCAGCGCGTTGTCCACCCAGGTGGGCAGGTTGGTCGGGTGGCCGACCGGCGCGACACCGCCGATGGGCTGACCGGTCACCTCGCGCACCATGTCGGCGGGGGCGCGGGTCAGCGTCCCTTCCAGGCGCGCGCCGGTCTTCGCCAGATCGACCTGGTGCGCCCCGGAGACCAGCAGCAAGACCGGGTCGTCGTCGAGCAGGAACACGAGTGACTTCGTGATCGCCCCCACGTCGACGCCGAGCGCCCGCGCGGCGTCGGCGGCCGTATGGGTCGGCTCCGACCGAGCGACGATGAGCCCGTGATGGCCTCGGGAGATGAGGGTGTCCGCGACCCGGCAGGCGACCGGTGGCAATGACGACCTGCGCATCCAACCAGGGTAGAGCGATTGCGGGCCGGACGCCGGGGAAGTCGCGCTGTCGGCTCAGTATTCCGGGTAACCCTCGGCCGGGCCGAGCATTCCGGCGATCCGCGCGCGGGTGATCCGCGCGAGTTCGGTCATGTCGCGCGCCGAGATGGGCTCGTGCGCAACCCCTTCGAAGGCGCGGTCGACGTCCCGCTGGGACAGCGCCAGCAATTCGACGTCGGCCTTGCTCAGCAACGCGTCCCGATCGGGGTAGGGGCGGGCGTCGGCGAGTGTCGCCGCCCACGTCACGTTGCAGCAGCACTCGTACAGCGCGTGCACCGCGCGGCCGCGGGGCATCTCGTTGAAGCGGTCCAGACCGATCCCGCGATGCATCAGCATGATGTCCTCCGAAGCCGGTGAATGAGGTTTGCTGACCTGCTCATGATCCGCTGTTCTGCCAGCCGGGAACCAGTAGACCATTCCGATTTTGCACAGGGTTTACACGCGGCGAGGTTTTCTTTCCGAGTCGCGCAACACCGGGTCGGGACACGGGCGCCACTTTGTCTCGATACGCTGTACAAATGACAGATTGGCAGGCTTTCACCGTCGAAACCAAGGATCACGTCGCGCAGGTGACGTTGATCGGCCCCGGTAAGGGCAACGCGATGGGTCCCGACTTCTGGCGTGAGCTGCCGGAAGTGTTCCAGGCGCTGGACGCCGATCCGGAGGTGCGCGCGATCGTGCTGACCGGCTCCGGCAAGCACTTCTCCTACGGTCTGGACCTGCCCGCGATGAGCGGCACGTTCGGCCCGTTGCTGGCCGATCGCGCGCTGGCCGCCCCTCGCACCGGCTTCCTTGTCGACGTGCGCAAGATGCAGGCCGCGATCACGGCCGTGGCGGACTGCCGCAAGCCGGTGATCGCGGCCGTGTCCGGCTGGTGCATCGGCGGTGGGCTGGATCTCATCTCGGCGGCCGACATCCGCTACGCCAGCGCGGAGGCAAAGTTCAGTCTGCGAGA
This sequence comes from Nocardia araoensis NBRC 100135, assembly GCF_000308435.1. Taxonomy (GTDB): domain Bacteria; phylum Actinomycetota; class Actinomycetes; order Mycobacteriales; family Mycobacteriaceae; genus Nocardia; species Nocardia araoensis. Next base: position 5,873 of record NZ_BAFR01000008.1, read on the forward strand.
GGCGAAGGTCGCGATCGTCGCCGACGTGGGCTCGCTGCAACGGCTTCCCGGCATCATCGGTGAGGGCCACCTGCGCGAACTCGCCTACACCGCCAAGGACATCGACGCCGCACGCGCGGAGAAGATCGGCCTGGTCAACGACGTCTTCCCGGACCAAGAGGCGGCGCTGGACGCCGCGCACGCCACCGCGCGCGAGATCGCCGCGAACCCGCCGCTGGTGGTGCAGGGCGTCAAAGACGTGCTGGAGCAGCGGCGCAAGGACGAGATCGCCGCAGGCCTGCGCTACGTCTCCGCGTGGAATGCCGCCTTCCTGCCGTCGGAGGACCTCGCCGAGGCGGTCAAGGCAGTCTTCGAGAAGCGCCCGCCCGAATTCCGCGGTCAGTGACGCCCGCGGCGCACTCGTACCCGGGCGAGTGCGCCGTCCGCGGGACCCAAGGGTGGGTATCGAGGGTGGGCAAGGTGATTCGCCTCAGGGTTGCGTTGCCCTCACCCTAGGGGTGGCTGTGCGGGGCTGCGATCGCCCATATCGTTTGAGGCGTCAAAAATTTCATCTCGCATTCAGGAGCAAGAGATGCGTATCAAGTCCTTCTTCGCCGCTGGTCTGCTGGCCACCGCTGCCGTCGCCGGGGTGTCGACGGCCGCTTCGGCCTCGGCCGCACCGGTTTACCAGGAGGTCGCCTACGGCGGCACCTACATCGGCACCTACGCCACGCTGAGCGCGTGCCGGGCCGACGGCGAGTCGCCGAGCACCGGCGGCTACTACTGGGAGTGCATCGAGACCTGGGGCGGCTACGACCTGTACATCTACTACTGAGCCACCTGTCACAGAGAAGGGGCATCCGGATTCCGGGTGTCCCTTTTCGCCTTTCGTGACCCTGGACGGCGAAGCGGGGAGTCCGTGCGCACCGGACTCCCCGCTTTCGTTGTGCCAGAAGGGCTTCAGTGGCCGCCCTGGTCCTTCAGCCGCTGGAAGGAGGCCTCCACCTCGGCCTCGGCCTCGGCTCGCCCGACCCACTCCGAGCCCTTGACGAACTTGCCGGGCTCGAGGTCCTTGTAGCGCTCGAAGAAGTGCTTGATCGCGGCAAGCTCGAACTCCGGGACGTCTTTCAGATCCTGGATGTGGTCCCAGCGCGGATCGCCCGCGGGCACGCACAGGATCTTGTCGTCGCCGCCCGCCTCGTCGGTCATCTTGTACATGGCCACCGGCCTGGCCTCCACGATCACGCCGGGGAACACCGAATCGGGCAGCAGGACCAGCGCGTCCAGCGGGTCGCCGTCCTCGCCGAGGGTGTTCTCGATGTAGCCGTAATCGGCGGGATAGACCATGGACGTGTACAGGAACCGGTCGAGCCGGACCCGGCCGGTCTCGTGGTCGACCTCGTACTTGTTCCGGGAACCCTTGGGGATCTCGATCGTGACGTCGAACTCCACGCCATCTCCTTTTGCATCGGTGCCGAGCTGTGCGACTCGGCTTCTTTTCGGCGACTGCCGACTCGGCCGCTGCGGAGTGCGCCGACTCGCCAGGTTGTTCGGGGGAACGGTTGCGCAACGAGGATAGTGTGGTCGTCGGGGACATGGGTGCGGCAGGCGGCTGCTGCGGGAATCGGTCAGGAGAGCGGCGGCGACGTGTTTGGTGGCAACGAGAACATCGGTGGGCTGGCTGCCCGGCGGCGTCGCAACAGATGGCTGTTGATCTCGACGGTGCTGGTCGTGCTGGTCGTCGCCACCGCGGTGGCGCTGCTGGCGGTGCGGCCGTGGACCGACGAGTTCCGGCACGGCGGCCTGACCATCGCCGCACCGCCCGCGCCGGTCGAGCCGTCTGCGCAGGTCGGCCCGGCCCGGTCCACCAATTCGGCGCCGAGTCCCGCCGGGGTCGCCGCCGCGCTGGCGCCGGTGATCACCAATCCGGACCTCGGCGCGTTCGCGGGCCAGGTGACCGACGCCGACAGCGGGACGGTGCTGTGGAGCGGCGACGCGAACCGGCCGATGATCCCCTCGTCCACCGCGAAGATCCTGACCACCGCGGCCGCCCTGCTCACGCTGCCCGCCGAGCACCGGGTGACCACGAAGGTGGTCGCCGGGGCGGCGCCGAACGAACTGGTGCTGGTCGGCGGCGGCGATCCGACGCTCACCGCGCAGCCGGACGGCAAAGGGTACTACCCCAACGGACCGCGGCTGTCCGACCTGGTCACCCAGATCAAATCCGCGGGCCGGGCGGTGGACACCATCGTCGTCGATCTCTCCGCCTACACCGGCCCGACCATGGCGCAAGGGTGGGACCCGGTCGACATCCCCGAGGGTTCCATCGCCCCGATCGAGCCGGTGATGATCGACGGCGGCCGGTTGCAACCGCTCGTCGAGTACTCGCCGCGCACCGCGACTCCCGCACTGGACGCGGGACGGCGGCTGGCCACCGAACTGGGGCTCGACCCGGCGCGGGTACGGGCGGGCGCCGCTCCCGCGGGCGCGGCCGAGGTCGCCTCCGTGCGTTCGGCGCCGCTGCGCGACCGGCTGCGCGACATGATGGTCCACTCCGACAACGTGCTCGCCGAGGCGATCGGACGGGAGCTCGCGACGGCCACCGGCGGCGATGCCTCTTTCACCGGCGGGGTCACCGCGGTGCGGACGGCGCTGAGCAAGGCCGGTTTCGATCTGTCCGGCCTGGATATGCACGACAGCAGCGGGCTTTCGGTGGACGACCGGATTCCCGCGCGATTGCTCGACCGGGTCGTGGCGACCGCGGCCGAGCCCACCGCCGCCACGGCGGTGCAACCGGCGGGAACCAAAGCGAAGCCCGAGAACGACCGGGTGGCGGCCACCTTGGCGCCGATGCTCGACGCCCTGCCGGTCGCAGGCGCCACGGGCTCGCTGACCAGCCGCTACGTCACCCGGGATCGTCAGGCCGCGGGCTGGGTGCGAGCCAAGACCGGAACTCTGTCGGTCTCCAGCGCGTTGGTCGGATATGTGCTGGACGCCGATGGGCGGGTGCTGACCTTCGCTCTGATGTCGAACGATCGACCGCCGGAGGTGAGCAGGCCCGCGTTGGACGCGATCGCAGGCACGCTGCGAAATTGTGGATGCTCGTGACGGGTGGTTGATCATGACCCAGCAAGGTTCCGAGGCAGCCGAATTCGGCTCCGCGGACACGGTCGAGCGGCGAAAGCTCCGCTCGGGCCTGTCCGGCGTGGTCGATTGGCGCCTGGCCGCGCGGACCGGCTCCGCCTTGGTGCCGTCGGGTCCGCGTACCTCGCGCTATTCGGCCGAGCAGGTGGTCGCCGAGCTCGCCGATGCGTCCGTGCGGGCCGAGGCGCCGGTGCGCGAGGTCAGTGAATTGCTGGACGACCGGCCGGTCCCGGCGGCCAGGATCGTCGACCGGCCGGGGTGGATCTCGGCCGCCGCCGACTCGATGGCCCAGCTCACCGGGGCCGATGCGTCGCAGGCCGACCGCAAATTCCTGGCGGGCAAACCCGCCGGGGTGCAGGCAGGCGCCATGCTCGCCTTCCTGTCCACCGCCATTCTCGGTCAATACGACCCGTTCACGGGCGCGGACGGCACCCTGCTGCTGGTCGCGCCGAACATCGTGGCGGTCGAGCGGGCGCTCGGGGTGTCGCCGAGCGATTTCCGGCTGTGGGTGTGCCTGCACGAGGTGACCCACCGGGTGCAGTTCTCCTCCGCGCCCTGGCTCGGCGACTACATGCGCGCGAACGTCGAGGTCCTCGGCGAGGTCGGTGACGAGCCGATGAGCGAGATGCTCTCGCGGCTGGTCGAAGAGCTGCGCGACCGCCGTCGCGGGACCGCCCCCGACGATCCGGCCGCACGCGGCGTGGTCGGCCTGCTGCGCGCCACCCAGGCTCCGCCGCAGCGCGCGGCGCTGGACCGGCTGCTGATGCTCGGCACCCTGCTGGAGGGACACGCCGATCACGTCATGGACGCGGTCGGCCCCGCGGTCGTCCCGTCCGTCGAGCAGATCCGCACCGCGTTCGACCAGCGGCGCAGGCGTCCGACCAACCCGGTGCAGCGCCTCCTGCGCGCCCTGCTCGGCGTGGACGCGAAGGTCGCCCAGTACGTGCGCGGCAAGAAGTTCGTCGACGAGGTGGTCGCCACCGTCGGGATGACACGGTTCAACACGGTGTGGACCGAAGCCGACACGCTGCCGCGCACCGACGAGATCGAGCATCCGCAGCGCTGGATCGAGCGAGTGCTGGCCTGAGCGGGCACGCCGGTTTCCGGCTCGACGGCGACTCGCCGAGCGCCGTCGGCCGGTAGGCTGCGCCCATGGGGCGTGCGCCAGGAACGACACCCGGGCGCTTCGGGTCCGAGAGCGGGACATCCGGATCCGGGCGGCCGTCCGCCGCCCGGCGATTGCCCGAGACCGCTGCCGTGCTGGCCGTCCGCAGGGCGGTCCGGGATTGGCTGAGCAGATTCGGGCCGCGCGAGACCGAGGAGCAGGCGGTCGCGGTGGCGTTGTCCGGCGGCGCGGATTCGCTGGCCCTCACCGCGGCGGCGGTGGTCGAGACCAGCGCGGTCGATGCCCTGGTGGTGGATCATTGCCTGCAACCGGGTTCCGGCGCCGTCGCCGCCGAGGCTGCGGCGCAGGCACTCGCCCTCGGCTGCCGGTCCGCGCGCGTGCTCGCGGTCGAGGTCGGTACCGAGGGCGGATTGGAAGCCGCCGCGCGCCGGGCGCGCTACGCCGCGCTGGACTCCGCGCGCCGAGGCCTTCCGGTGCTGCTCGGGCACACCCTCGACGACCAGGCCGAAACGGTGCTGCTCGGGCTCGCGCGTGGCTCGGGCGGGCGCTCGATCCAAGGAATGTCCGCCTGCGCCGAGCCGTGGGGTCGGCCGTTGCTCGGCGTGCGCCGGGAAACCACCCGGCGGGTATGCGCCGATCTGGGCGTGACGCCGCACGACGACCCACACAACACGGCCCCGGAGTTCACCAGGGTGCGGCTGCGCACCGAGGCGTTGCCGCTGTTGGAGCAGATCCTCGGCGGCGGGGTGGCCCCGGCGCTGGCGCGTACGGCCGAGCAACTGCGGGAGGACGGGGCGGTTCTGGACGCGCTCGCCGCCGAGCTGCGGCACACCGCCGGTGATGGGCAGGCGCTGGTGATCGAGACCCTCGCCACTGCGCCGGCGGCTCTGCGTAAACGGGCAATCCGGGCATGGCTGCTAGAGGGGGGTGCGAAAGCCCTGACCACCAAGCATTTACAGGCAGTCGACGAACTGGTTACGGCTTGGCGCGGGCAGGGCGGCGTGGCGGTCGGCGGTGGAAGGGCGGGTAGCAGGTTGGTCGCCGGGCGCGAACATGGCAGGCTGACACTGCGGCAGGCTGAGGATGGCATCGGACCGATGACGAAGACCGAACCGGCCGAACGGGCTCATCACCACGGAAGGGAACCCAGCTGACGTGTACGGGGATGACATCGCGTCTGTGCTGATCACCGCGGAACAGATCGCGGCCAAGACCCAGGAGCTGGCCGAACTCATCGCGAAGCGGTATCCCCCCGACGCTCCCGAGGGCGATCTGCTGCTGGTGGGCGTGCTCAAGGGCGCGATCTTCTTCATGACCGACCTGGCCAAGGCCCTGCCCATCCCGACCCAGATGGAGTTCATGGCCGTCTCGTCCTACGGGTCGTCGACCTCGTCCTCGGGCGTGGTGCGCATCATGAAGGACCTGGACAAGGACATCGCGGGGCGCAATGTCCTGATCGTCGAGGACATCATCGACTCCGGGCTCACGTTGTCGTGGCTCAAGCGCAACCTGTCCACCCGCAACCCGGCTTCGCTCGAGGTGGTCACGCTGCTACGCAAGCCCGACGCGCTACGCACGCCCGTGGAGGTCGCGCACGTCGGCTTCGACATCCCGAACGAATTCGTCGTCGGCTACGGCCTCGACTACGCGGAGCGCTACCGCGACCTGCCCTACATCGGCACCCTCAACCCCAAGGTCTACGGCGGCTGAGAGGTCAGCCGGGCAAGATGCCGAAAATCGTTGCCGGTGACCCGGAGCCGCCGCGATAGAGTGGTCCGCCCACCAGCAGCCACGCCCCGGTCGCGGGCAGCGCGGCCAGGTTCGCCAAGCATTCCAAGCTGATCCGGTGCTCGCCGTAGAGCAGCTTCGACACCGCGTAGGTCTCGTCGGTCCCCACGTCGGGCCCGAATGTGTCGATGCCGAGCGCGCCACGGCGGCCGAGCCTGCCGCTGCGCAGCAGCCATTCCACCGTCCGCACCGCGAAGCCCGGTTGCCTGCCCGCTGATTCGCCCGTGCCGACGAACTCCGGCGTGCCCCACTTGCTGTCCCACCCGGTCCAGGCGACGACCGCCGCGCCGTCCGGGATGCGGCCGTGTTCGGCCTCCCACCGCTGCAGATCCTCGATGGTGATCGCGTAGTCGCGATCGTTCGCGCAGCGCTGCCGGAGATCGATCTTCACCGCGGGCAGCAGCAGATCGTCGAGGTCGAGTTCGTCGGCGGCGAGCCCGTCCGCGCGGAAATGAATCGGCGCGCCCCAATGCGTTCCGGTGTGCTCGCCCTGCTGGATGTAGCGCAGGAGGTAGCCGTCGTTCGCGATCGTGGCCACGATGTCGGTGCGGAATTCCGGATCCTCCGGGTACAGCGGCGTGGTGACCGGATCGTGGACGTGCGACAGGTTCACCAGCCGCCCCAGCGGACGCGGTGCGGTCATCGCGTCCGCTGAGGAATCGCCCTGGCCAGAGCGAGCAGATCCGCTTCCAGGAGCCGGAACAGTCGGTAGGTCAGCACGAATGCCAGGATGCCACCCACGCTCAGCACGCGCACCGGAACGATCACCAGCTCCAGGTCGTCGGCCTCGACGAAGGTCGCGCTCGCCACGCCCAGCAGCGGAACCGACGCGGCCACACCGAGGTAGAAACTGCCGCGCCTGGCCAGCGCGCGGAGCTGGCGTTCGTCGTCGGGGCCGATGCCGCCGCGCACCAGCAGCTGTGGATAGATCGCCCGCACCGAATAGACCATGATCGGGAAGAACGGATAGGCCAGCGCGATCGCCGCGCACACCACCTGCGCGGCGAAGAAGTGCAAGAAGGTGCCGCGCGGCAGGTCGACACCGGAGAAGGCCAGCCCCAGCGGCCAGATGATGCCGGCGACCAGCCAGAAGCCGAAAGGTATCCACACCGCCCAGTCGCCCATCAACAAGGTGTCGCGGCGCGCTTTCGCGAGCGTGCGCGCCGAGTACCCGTCGCCATGGCCGAGACGGTAGGAGATGGCGAGCGGCCGCCGGGTCATGAACAACAGCAGCAGGGCGGCGACCGGGAACGCCACGAGGTTGTTGATCAATCCGACCGCCGCGAACTTCTCCTGGTCCGCGGTCGACATCCGGTCGATGATCAGGGTCTGGTTCAGCTGGATGTTGTAGAAGCTGGCCAGCACGTTCGGCACGCCGACGCACAGCGCCGCGACCGGGAGCAGCCACCCGCGGGCGCGATGCGCGAGGCTGCCGTGCGGGGGATCGACCAGGTCACGCGCGCGGGAATCGAGGCACAGATCGAGTTGTCCCGCGAGTTCGGCGCCGCCGCGCCAGCGCCGCTTCGGGTTCTCGTGCAGGCAGTCCAGCAGCACGCGGCGCAGCGCGGCGGGGGTGTCGTCCGGCAGGCGGGCGAGCGCGGCGTCCGAGACGCCGCCGCGGCGCACCGCGAGCATCCGCTCATAGGTCTCGGCGTCGGGACCGCTCCGATCCAGTGGCGGATCGTCGAAGGGAGTTGCGCCCGTGAGCATTTCCCACAGGAGCACGCCGAGGGAGTAGACGTCGCTCGCGTCGCTGGGGGCGGGCGCGTCGGGGTCGAGGTAGCGGGTCAGCTGCTCCGGGGAGCGGTAGACCAGTGCGTCGGCCGCGCCGGGACCGTGCGGCGCGGTGCGGCCCCCTACCTCACCGAGGGTGAAGTCGGCGAGCTTCGGGATGCCCTCCGCGGTGAACAGCACGTTCGCCGGCTTGATGTCGTGATGCAGCACGCCGTGGTGTGCGGCGTAGTCCAGCGCGTCGGCCAGCCGCCTGCCCACCCACGCCACGGTCTCCGGCCAGGTCAGCCGCGCGATCTCGGCGCGAACGCTGGAATCCGACGGCCGGATCTCGCCCTTGGCCTCCATGGCGTTGTCCACCGCGCGCAGCAGCAGAGCGCCGCCGTCGGTCACGGGGCCGCGACGGCGTTGCGCGAGCAGGTCGACCGCCGTGCCGCCCGGAAGGTATTGCATGTAGACCAGACGCGGGAAGGCGGCCGTCCTGGATTCCGGCGCGACGGGCAGGGCCGCGGATGCGGTGTCGTCCGGCGGGGCAGCGATGGTCGCGTCCGGATCGATCGATCGCTCGGTCACCGCGTCCGGACAAGCCAGAATCGCGGGGCTGTCGCGCGGTTGGGCCGATCGTCCGGAATCGGGAATCGGGCCATGGCGTTGGCGGACCGGAGCGGACCTGTCCGGCTCGCCGACCACGGTCTCGTCATCGATGTCTTCCGGTGCGGCGGTCGCACCGCCCGCGGTGGACGGGTGCGTGACGGTCGACGGTGGCCATTCGGAGCCGCGCGGTTCGAGAACGGTCTCGTCGTCGTGGTCGGCCGTTCGGGTCGGCGGTGCCGCGATGGTTTCGTCGTCGTGGTCGGCCGTTCGGGTCGGCGGTGCCGCGATGGTTTCGTCGTCGTGGTCGGCCGTTCGGGTCGGCGGTGCGCCGATGGTTTCGTCGTCGCCGGGGCGGCTCGTCCGGCCGGGTGGGGCGGTGGCGTCGAGGTCGAACAGTTCGCCCGCCGTGGTGCCGAGATCCGGGTGTGGCGTCGCGACGGTCGCGCTCGCTGCGGTGTGGCGGCCGTTCGCGGGGGGACCGGCGACGGTCAGCGCCTGTGCGGCGTCGGCACTGAGCACTCGCTGGTCGAAGACCCGCACGATGTGGGCGTGATCGAGCTGGGCCATCGTGTGCGCCGCGCCCGCCCGGCCCGCCGAGAACCGGACGGCGACCAGTCGTTGCATCGACCGCTGCCTGGCCAGGAACACCCGGCCCAGCAGCCCGGCGCCCAGGTCGGTCAGCAGGTCGAAGTCATCGATCCGCAGGCCCGGCGCGAGGTCTGCGAGCGCGGCGACGGCTTCGGCCGACTCGGCGTCCGAGCCGGCGGCGTCGGCGGCGAAATCGGCGAGGTGCTCGCGGACCGCGCCCGCGCGGTCCGGATATTCGGCGAGGAAGTCCTCCAGCGGCAGCGGTCCGCGCCTGCGACGCGCCAGAAACTCCTCGCACAGTAGATCGACCAGCTCCGGGCTGGTTTCCACATCGGGGAATTCCGCGCGATAGTCGGCGACCCGTTTACCGAGCCCTTCGCGCTGCCAGCGCCGCCGTAGATCCACCCGGATCAGATCGACGAGTACGCCCAAGCGGACCTGCGTGCCGTCGGGCACATAGTCGCTGATCTGTGGCGGTATCCGGTCGCTGTGAAGACTGCGCTGCCAGTCGGCGGAGAAGCGGGCGACAGCGTCGGTGCGGGGCAAGCTCACGTGCTGGTCTCCGGGGCGGTAGTCGCGGTCGCTCGGGCGGTTCGGCCCTCGGTGGTCTCCGGTTGCGCCGATTCCGGATCGACCACCCGCTCCAGCGCCCGCAGATCCGCTTCCAGCGCACGGAAGAGCAGATAGGTGCCCACGAACGCGATTATGCCGCCCACACACAGCAGCCGGACCGCGACGATGACCAACGGGATATCGGATGGGGGCAGGAAGGTCACACCGGTGACCGCGAGCAGCGGCACCGAGGCCGCCACCGCGAGGTAGCCGTTGCAGCGCCGGTCGAGGCCACGCAGCCACACCGCGTCCTCAGGACTGATGTCTCCGTGTCTGAGGAACAGCGGGTAGATGCACCGCACCATATAGAAGGTCAGCAGGAAGAAGGGATAGGCGACCGCGATGGCGCCGCACACCACCAGCGATGAGAAGAAGTGCACCACGGCGCGTGGCGCGATGTCGCCCGTCGACACCTGGAGCGCCACCGGGAAGATCAGTCCGGCCAGCACCCAGAGCGAGAAGGCCACGGCCACGGCCCGGTCGCCCATCAGTAGCGCGTCGCGTCTGGCCCGCCGCAGGGTTCCCGGGTCGTATCGTCGACCTTTTCGCAGCCCACGTGGCACTGTCAGCACGTAGCGCGCCATGTACAGCACGAGCGCGATGCCGACCGGGAAGAAGATCGCGTTCACGACACCGGTGATGACGAGAAACTTCTGCTGGGCATCCTCGGCCATCCGGCTGATGATCAGCTGCTCGTTGTGCTGGATGTTGTACAGCGAGGCGAGCACGTTCGGCAGCGCCATCGCCACCAGCGCCACCGGCACGATGTGGGGGCGCAGCCGCCGCCGCCAGCTGTTCGGCGCCGGGTCGACCAACTCCCGCGCCCGTGCGTCCAGGCACATCTCCAGCTGCCTGGCCAGGATCGCGCCGCTGGACCAGCGGTCGGATCGCTCGGGAGCCAGACATGCCAGCAGGATGCGGCGCAACGCGGCGGGACAGTCGGACGGAACGTTCGCCAGCGCGGCTTCGTCCACGCCGCTGCTGCGCCGCTCCAGCATGGCCTCCAGCGTGGTGTCATCGCTTTGGTCGCCCGCGTTCGCCGTCCGGTCGTCGAACGGCTTCATGCCGGTGAGCAGCTCCCACAGCACCACGCCGAGCGAATAGATGTCGGCGCGGGTGTCCAGCTCGGCGGCGGTGCGGTCGAAGCCGGGATGGCAGGCCTCCAACTGCTCCGGGGACATGTAGGCCAGCGACCCGCCGAAGTAGGCCACCGGGCTGGTGCCCTCGACGTTGCGGCTGAAGCTGATGTTGAAGTCCGCCAGTTTCGGCACGCCCTCGGCGGTGAGCAGGACGTTGGCCGGTTTGACGTCGCGGTGCAATACGCCGTGCGAGGAGGCGTAGTCCAGTGCCTCGGCCAGCCTGCGGCCGAGCCAGGCCACGGTCTCCGGCCAGCTCAGCGTCGCGAGTTCCGCGCGCACGCTGGAGTCGGTCGGCCGGATTTCGCCCTTTTCCTCCATGGCCGCGTCGACGGCGTCCAGCAGGAGCCGGCCGCTGCGTTCGGCGGGCGGGGTCGCGCGTACCCAGCGCAGCACGCCCAGCAGCGTGCCGCCGGGAAGGAACTGCATGTACAGCAGCCGCAGGCGGCGTGCGGCGCCCTCGTTGTCGTCGAGCAACCGCTGGTCGAACACTCGCACGATGTAGTCGTGGTCGAGCTGGGCCAGCGTCTGCGGCTCGGTGCCGTGGTCGCTGGAGATCTTCACCGCGACCAGCCGTTGCAGCGAACGCTGCCGCGCGAGGAACACCCGGGCGAACGCACCGCTGCCGAGGCCGGTCAGCAGATCGAAGTCATCGATCCGCTGACCGATCTCGATGCGGTCGAGCGGGTTGGCCCGACCCGGCCCGGTCCCGATCGTCGTGGGTACGGAGGTGGCCGTACCCGTCAGATCGGCGGCGGTCGTTCTGGTCACCTGAGAATCACGAACAGACCCGACGGTTCGGTTCAATGCGGTGTCGGCGAGAACGGAATCGCTGCGCGCGACGACGGTTCGGGTGGAATCCTCCGGGGTCGCACGGCGGGTGCTCTGGTCGATCTCGTCGACGTTCAACAACTCGCGTAATTCTTCGGCCTGACGTGGATACTCCCGCAGGCATTCGCGGGGATCGACACGCTCGCCGCTCTGGCGGCGGATGACGAACTCTTCGTACACCAGACCGGCCGGAACATCCTCGGCAGCGAGTTCGGGGAATTCGGCGCAATAATCCGCCAGACGCAGGCGCGCGGCCGGCACCGTTCCGGAGTTCGAGTTCTTCTCGCGGCGCAGCAGCCAGCGATGGCGTAGGTCGACGCGGATCAGTTCGAGCAACGCCTCACGACGCAAGGTGCTCGCATCGGGCAGGTATTCGGCGATCGCGGGCGGGCGCCGGGTGGCTTCCCACGCCGCGGAGAACGCCGCGACGGCCTCCGATTCGGCACGCGACAGGCCGCTATTCCTCGGCCGGGTGGAAACACCCGAGTCGGGATCGGAACGTCTCTCAGAGTTCGCACTCATGCTCGGACCTAGTGGCTCGGCGGACGCCGCGGAATCCGCACCGGTTGTTGTCCGATGTGCCGAAAATTTCCGCCACACCCGACATCATCATCCCCCGCGCCGTATTCCAAATGATAACTTGCGGCTCGACAGTGGATCACCCGATTTCGACAACGACGCGACGGGGGATGACCAGCACATGTCCGACGAGGCCGCAATCATGGCGGATGGCTCGATCTCAGCGGGAAGCGCCGCCGAAAACACCACTATTCCGAATGCCGAGACCGGCGAACCGATGCTCGCCCGACCGCTGGGAGCCGCCGCGCGGCCGGACAGCGCCGCGGAAGCCGAGATCGCGCTCGAACGCGGCCCGGCCGCGACGATCGCGGCATGCGTGCGAGACGGCCTGCTTCATCCCGGCCAAGTGGCGGCGGATGCCGGCACGCGAATCGCGGCGTCCGACCGGAAAACCGACGCTTTCAGCGTCCTGCCCGCCGAACAGGCGACGGCGGAGTCGGTCGGTTTGATGGAACGCGACGACCTCGACGTGCTGCCTCTGGCCGGTGTCCCGATCGTGGTCGAACACGGTGTTCCGATCGCGGGCGAGCCGATGCCGTGGGGGGCGGTGGCCGCCGCGGATCATCCGGTGGTGACCAGGCTGCGCGCCGCGGGTGCGGTGGTCGTCGGCCTGGTCGCGTCCCCGGAGCTGAGTCGATGGGTGACGAGTGATGGCGCCGAGCGTGTCGTCCGCAATCCGTGGAATCCCGCGCGCAACGCGGGAAGCGCGGCCGG
>NZ_BAFR01000007.1 GCF_000308435.1 Nocardia araoensis NBRC 100135
GAGCACGAGGTAGCCGTTGGCTTCGGTTTCCCCGCGTTGGACCGGTTTGCCTTCTTCGTCGACGACTTGGGCGGAGATGCCGGGCAGCGGGGTCATGGCGGCGCCGGGTTTGGCGGCGGTGACGCCGGGCAGCGGGGAGATCATGATGGCGCCGGTCTCGGTTTGCCACCAGGTGTCGACGATGGGCGTGCGGCCCGCGCCGATGACCTCGCGATACCAGCGCCACGCCTCTGGGTTGATCGGCTCGCCGACCGAGCCGAGCACGCGGATGCTGGACAGATCGTGGGCGGCGGGTATTTCCCTGCCCCACTTCATGAAGGTGCGCACCAGGGTGGGGGCGGTGTAGTAGATGGTGACGCCGTATTTCTCGACGATCTGCCAGTGGCGGTGTTCGTCGGGGAAGTTGGGTGTGCCTTCGTAGACGACTTGGGTGGTGCGGTTGGCGAGGGGGCCGTAGACGATGTAGCTGTGTCCGGTGACCCAGCCGATGTCGGCGGTGCACCAGTAGATGTCGTGTCCGGGTTTGTGGTCGAAGACGTTGTGGTGGGTGTAGGCGGTTTGGGTGAGGTAGCCGCCGGTGGTGTGGAGGATGCCTTTGGGTTTTCCGGTGGTGCCGGAGGTGTAGAGGATGAACAGGGGGTGTTCGGCGTCGAAGGGTTGGGGGTCGTGGTGGGGTGCGGCGGTGGTGACGGTGTCGTGCCACCACAGGTCGCGGCCTTCGGTCCAGGGGACTTCGATGCCGGTGCGGCGCACCACCAGCACATGTTCGACGCTGGAGGGGGTGTCGCCGTGGGCGTAGAGGGCCTCGTCCACGGCTTCCTTCAAGGGTGCGGCTTTGCCGCGCCGCCACTGGCCGTCGGTCGTGATGACCAGGCGGGCTCGGGCGTCGTCGACGCGTTGGCGTAGCGCGGTGGGGGAGAATCCGGCGAAGACGACGGAGTGGGTCAGGCCGAGGCGGGCGCAGGCGAGCATGGACACGATGGCTTCGGGCACCATCGGCATGTAGATCGCCACCCGGTCGCCCGGGACCAGACCCAGTTCGGTGAGCGCGTTCGCGGCCCGGCAGACCTCGTCCCGCAACTGTTCGTAGGTGATGGCGCGTGCGTCGCCGGGTTCGCCTTCCCAGTGGATGGCGACCTGGTCGCCGTGTCCGTCCAGGACGTGGCGGTCCACGCAGTTGTAGGCGACGTTGAGCTTGCCGCCGACGAACCACTTCGCCACCGGCGCCTCGCTCCAGTCCAGCACCTGGGTGAACGGTTCGTGCCAGTGCAGCCGCCCAGCCTGTTCGGCCCAGAACGCGTCGCGATCGGCTGCCGCCCGCTCGTAGAGCCCCGCGTCGGCGTTCGCCTGTGCGGCGAACTCCGCGCTCGGCGGATACGAGTCCCTGTGGTCGGCGCTGGTTTCAGTCATCTCGTCTCTTCTTTCCACGTAGCCTGAGCGCACGATTCGACGCAGCCGAGTTCGACAGTAATCAACTGTGACCCACGCCGCGTGCGGTGTGTCGACCGGGTTTCGCCCGCGTCACGCCGCCGTGCCCGCTCCCGGGGGGCCGCCTCGACGAAGGCAATGCTCCGGCCGTGTGGGCATTTCCGCAGGAAACTCCGGGTGTTTCGGCAAAGTTGCCGGATCGGTAACAAGTACAACGAACTCGGATCAATCAGGTGACAGTGCCCGTGCCGGTGGTTACTCTGCCAACCACACAGGGGGATCGCGTCGGCATGCGCTGACGGGCCTCCCGCGGGTGCCGATCGGCTCCCACCTTCTCGCACCGGGAGGACGCGTTGAAATTCCACAGAGCGATGGCGCTGACCGCGGCGGTCGTACTGGCCACGAGCCTCGGGTTGTCCGCATGTTCCTCGGGCGACGGCGCCGATGCCGACCTCGTCACCGTCAACGGTGGCGAGCCGCAGAATCCGTTGGTGCCGACCAACACCAACGAGAACATGGGCGGGCGCGTGGTCGACCGGCTGTTCGCGGGCCTGAAGTACTACGACGCCGACGGTAAGGCGCACGACGAGATGGCGGAGTCGATCCAGACCGCGGATCGGAAGAACTATCGGGTCACCATCAAACCCGGCTGGAAATTCAGCGACGGCACTCCGGTGACGGCGAAGTCGTTCGTCGACGCTTGGAACTACGGCGCGCTCGGCACCAACGCGCAGTTGCAGAGCTATGTGTTCGGTCCCATCGTCGGTTTCGACGAGGTGTCCGCGGAAAAGCCGACGGCGCAGACGATGTCGGGCCTGAAGGTGCTCGACGACCGCACCTTCACCATCGAACTGAAGGCGCCTTCGATCGATTTCGAGACCGAACTCGGGTACGCGCCGTTCTATCCGTTGCCCGAGGCGGCGTTCAAGGACATGAAAGCGTTCGGGGAGAACCCGATCGGCAACGGCCCCTACAAGTTCGCCCGCGCCGGTGCGTGGGAGCACAACGTCAAGATCGATCTGGTGCCCAACCCGGACTATCCCGGCGGTCGCCCGGCGAAGAACAAAGGGCTGCGGTTCGTGATGTACCAGTCCTTCGACACCGCCTACGCGGACCTGCAGGCGGGCAACCTCGACGCACTCGACACGGTGCCCGACAGCGCGCTCACCTCCTACGAACAGGATCTCGGCGACCGCGCGATCACCAAGCCGACCGCTCAGAACCAGCACATCGGCATCCAGACCAACGTCGCGCACTTCTCCGGCCAGGAAGGACTGCTGCGGCGCCGGGCGATCTCGATGGCGATCAACCGGGAACAGATCGCGCAGAACATCTTCCACGGCACCCGGATCCCGGCGCGCGACTTCACCGCGAGCACACTGCCCGGCTTCGACCCGAACCTGCCCGGCGCGGAAGTGCTGAAGTACAACCCCGACGAGGCCAAGAAGGTCTGGGCGCAGGCCGACGCCATCTCGCCGTGGTCGGGCCGCTACGAGATCGCCTACAACTCCGACGGCGGCCACCAGGCCTGGGTGGAGGCGGTGGCCAACAGCGTCAAGAACACCCTCGGCATCGACGCCATCGGCGTGCCGTACCCGACGTTCAAGAACATCCGCGACGAGGTGAACGCACACACCATCAACAAGGCCTTCCGCTACGGCTGGCAGGGTGACTACCCGACCATGCTGCAGTTCCTCACCTCGCAGTACTACAGCTACTCCGACACCAACAACGTCGACTACAAGAACCCGGAATTCGACCGCCTCCTCGATGCCGCCTTGGCCGCGCCGACCCAGGACGAGTCCTACAAGATCGTCGCGCAGGCGCAGGCCCTGCTGATCAAGGACCTGGCCGACGTCCCGGTGTTCGACTACGTGGCCGCCGCGGGCCGCTCCGACCGGGTGCGCAAGGCCGAACTCGCCTGGAACGGTCTGTTCGACTTCGAGAACATCGAGAAGTAGCCCGCTGGCCGCAGGGCGTCCGCGGGACGCTCCGCGGTCCTGTTCAGGAGGCGAAATGGCCTGGTATGTCGGGCGGCGTCTGCTTCAGATGATCCCCGTGTTCCTCGGTGCGACCCTGCTCGTCTACGCCCTGGTGTTCCTCGTCCCGGGCGACCCGATCCACGCGCTGGCCGGTGACAAGCCGATGACACCGGCCGTGGAGGCGCAACTGCGGGCGCGCTACCACCTCGACGAGCCGTTCCTCGTGCAGTATCTGCTGTACCTGAAGGGCATCGTCACGCTGGATTTCGGCACGGCCTTCTCCGGCAGACCGGTGCGCGACGAACTCGCGCGCGCGTTCCCGATCACGCTGAAGCTGGCGTTCATGGCGGTGCTGATCGAGTCGGTCTTCGGCGTGCTGTTCGGGCTGATCGCCGGGCTGCGCAAGGGCAAGCTGTTCGACTCGGCGATGCTCGTGATCAGCCTGGTCGTGATCGCGGTACCGGTCTTCGTGGTCGGCTTCCTCGCACAGTTCCTGCTCGGCGTGAAATGGGGGATCGCGCCCGTGACCGTCTCGGGTAAGGCCACGGTCGGCGAACTGCTGGTGCCCGCGATCGTGCTCGGCTCGCTGTCGTTCGCCTATGTCCTGCGTTTGACCCGGAACTCGGTGGCGGAGAACATGTCCGCCGACTACGTGCGCACCGCGACCGCCAAAGGCCTCGGCAGGCCACGTGTGGTGACCGTGCACATCCTGCGCAACTCGATGATCCCGGTGGTCACCTTCATCGGGGCCGACCTGGGCGCGCTGATGGGCGGCGCGATCGTCACCGAGGGCATTTTCAACATTCCCGGTGTCGGCGGCACGCTCTACCAGGCCATCACCAGGGGCGAGCCGCCGACGGTCGTCTCCTTCGTCACGGTGTTGATCGTCATCTTCCTGCTCACCAACCTGATCGTCGACCTGCTCTACGCCGCACTCGACCCGAGGATCCGCTATGCCTGACCCGACCGCAGGTCCGCGCCGCGGCCAGGAGCACTTCGTCGCGCCGCCCGACGAGGTCGAGGTGCTCGCCACCGACGCCGTGTTGGACGCGGGCGCGCCGACCAGCATCTGGCGCGACGCGTGGCGGCAGCTGCGGCGCAACCCGATCTTCGTCGTCGCGGCGGTGCTGATCGTGTTCGTGCTGATCGTGGTGATCTGGCCGGGGCTGTTCACCGATCAGGACCCCCGGTACTGCAACGGCGACTTCAGCATGGACCCGCGCGGCGCGGGCCACCCGTTCGGTTTCGACAAGCAAGGGTGCGACATCTACGCCCGCACCGTCTACGGAGCGCGGGCGTCCGTGCTCGCCGGTGTCGGCGCGACGCTGCTGTTCGTGCTGATCGGGGGAACGCTGGGCGCGTTGGCGGGCTTCTACGGCGGCCCGCTGGACTCGATCGTCTCCCGGATCGCGGAGATCTTCTACGCGATTCCGTTGATGCTGGCCGCGATCGTGATCATGCAACTGCTGGACGCCCGCACGATCTGGACCGTGATCGTCATCCTCGCCTCGTTCACCTGGCCGCAGGCGGCGCGGATCGCCCGCAGCGCGGTGATCCAAGCGAAGAACAGCGACTACGTCACCGCGGCGAAAGCATTGGGCGTCTCCCGGATGCAGACCCTCGTGCGCCACGTGCTGCCCAACGCGGCGGGACCGCTGATCGTGGTGACCACGTTGTGGCTGGGCGTCTTCATCGTCACCGAGGCGACGCTGTCCTATCTCGGCGTCGGTCTGCCGCGCACCGTGGTGTCATGGGGCGCGGACATCGCCACCGGTCAGAAGGAGATCCGCACCTCGGCCATCCTGTTCTATCCGGCGGCGGCGCTGGCGCTGACGGTGCTGAGCTTCATCATGCTGGGCGACGCCGTGCGCGACGCCCTCGATCCGAAGGCGAGGAAGCGATGAGCGAGGCCGACCGGCCGCTGCTGGAGATCACCGGTCTGAACGTCGGTTTCACCGCCGACGGCAAGCCGGTGCCCGCGGTCCGTGATGTGAGCCTTTCGGTCTATCCGGGCCAGACCGTGGCCATCGTCGGGGAATCGGGCTCGGGAAAGTCGACCACCGCGCACGCCATCATCGACTTGCTGCCCGGCACGGGCCGGGTCACCTCCGGCTCGATCCGGTTCGACGGCAAGGAACTCACGGCGGCCTCGAAACGCGAGATCCTCGCGGTCCGCGGCAGCGGCATCGGCCTGGTCCCGCAGGATCCGATGTCGAATCTGAACCCGGTGTGGAAAATCGGGTTCCAGATCCGGGAGACGCTGGAGGCCAACGGCATCGCGAAGGGCAAGGCCGCCGCGCGGCGAGCGGTGGAGCTGCTCGAGGAAGCGGGCATGCCCGACGCAGAACGCCGGGTGAACCAGTATCCGCACGAGTTCTCCGGCGGGATGCGCCAGCGCGCGCTGATCGCCATCGGTCTGTCCTGCCGGCCCAAACTGCTCATCGCCGACGAGCCGACCTCCGCGCTGGACGTGACCGTGCAGCGGCAGATCCTCGACCATCTCGAACGGCTCACCGCCGAACTCGGCACCGCGGTATTGCTCATCACCCACGATCTGGGCTTGGCGGCGGAGCGGGCCGAACACTTGGTGGTGATGTATCGCGGGCGGGTCGTGGAGTCCGGGCCCGCGCTGCGGATCCTGCGCGATCCCCAGCACCTGTACACCAAGCGGCTGGTGAGTTCGGCGCCGTCGCTGGCCGCGCAGCGGCGGTCCGCGGTGCGGCAGCGAGCCGAGGTCCACGCGCGGGCCGTGCAGGTGGCAGCGGCCGATACGGCACTCGCGGTGGCGCCGGACGACGTGCTGGTAGCCGAGCACCTGACGAAAACGTTCGGTATTCGCGATCGCACGCCGTGGAAGTCGACCGAGTTCGTCGCGGTGGACGATGTGTCGTTCCGGCTGCGGCGCGGGTCCACCACGGCGATCGTCGGTGAATCCGGCTCGGGCAAGACCACGGTGGCGCAGATGGTGCTCGGACTGCTCGCACCGACTTCGGGCACGGTCACGTTCGACGGCAAGGACGTGACCACCTTGGACCGCAAGGCCGCCTTCGCATTCCGGCGCCGGGTGCAACCGATCTTCCAGGACCCGTACGGCTCGCTCGACCCGATGTACACGATCTACCGAACCATCGAGGAGCCGTTGCGCACCCACCGGATCGGCACCGCCGAGGAACGGGAGGCGACCGTGCGGGAACTGCTCGACAAGGTCGCACTGCCGACGGGCGTGCTGCGGCGCTACCCCAACGAGTTGTCCGGAGGGCAGCGTCAGCGGGTGGCGATCGCGCGGGCGCTAGCCCTGCGGCCCGAGGTGGTGGTGTGCGACGAGGCGGTGTCCGCGCTCGACGTGCTGGTGCAGGCCCAGATCCTCCGTCTGCTCAACGAGCTGCAGGCCGAACTGGGACTGGCGTATCTGTTCATCACCCACGATCTGGCCGTGGTGCGGCAGATCGCCGACGACGTGCTCGTCATGCAGCGCGGCAAGGTGGTCGAAGCGGCGACGACCGACGAGGTGTTCGACGATCCACGGCAGGAGTACACGCGCAAGCTGCTCGACGCGATCCCGGGACGCGATCTGCTGGCCGGGTAGCGCGGATCGGCCCTGGCGGGCGCAAGTAGCCTCGTATGCCGTGACCGATCCGCTACAGCCCCTCGTCGATCTCCCCGGTGTCCGGGACGCGGCCGACCGTGCCCGCGACGCGCTCGCCGAGGTGCACCGGCACAAGGCGAACCGGCGTGGGTGGCCGACCACGGCGGCCGAGGCCGCGGTGCGCGCGGCCAGATCCTCGGCGGCCATCGATGGCGGCAGCACGGACATTCCCGCCGACGGCCGCGTCGCGGACCCGATTCTGGCCGGTTCGCTGCGCGTCGGCCAAGCGTTGGACGGGGACGCGCTGCGGAATCTGGTCGGCACCTGGCAGCGCGCTCCGCTGCAGGCGCTGGCGCGGCTGCATCTGCTCGCCGCGGCCGATCTGATCCCCCACGAAGAGTCGCTCGGCAGGCCACGCGGCGACTCGGGCGTCGCGCAGCGGCTGGATCTGCTGGCGCAGACGGTGCTCGGCTCGCGAGCGCCCGCGCCGGTGCTCGCCGCCGTAGTGCACGGTGAGCTACTGGCGCTGCGGCCGTTCGGATCGGCCGACGGCGTAGTCGCGCGAGCGGCCTCCCGGCTGGTCGCGGTGTCGAGTGGGCTGGACCCGCACAGCCTCGGTGTACCGGAGGTGTTCTGGTTGCGCAGGCGCCAGGCGTACCTGGACGCGGCCGCGGGATTCGGAACCGGGGATGCCGAGGCCGTCGGCGGCTGGGTGATCTTCTGCTGCGGGGCGTTCGAGGACGGTGCGCGCGAGGCCACATCGATCGCCGACTCGGCGGCGGGATAACCCCCGTACACGTTCAAAGCGGGCGGCGTTGTCTGTCGACCTCACCGCCCGCTAGCACGGACTACCCGGTTACCAAGCGTGCTAGGTGGGTTGTGTTCTGCGGCCTCGGCGACAATTCGGGCACCGAGCGGTTCATCCCCGCAACCTGTGCGAGGCCTTCGCCGTCGACTATCCGAATTTCGCAGGCCCACAACGCTTCTGCCCTTGTCGCGGCGCGCTCCGCGTGGGTGCCTGGTGTCCGTGCTGGGAAGGAGGGTCGGGAGACAGTGCCTTCTCTTCCGGTGCTGCCTTGGCCTTCCGTCCTTCCGTAGTTACCTTTCTACACTGTGACTGCACTCACATCAAGAGATCCGAGAACATTGAATAATCGGCGTTTTTCTCGGCGTTTCGTGGTTAAATGCCTGGTCCGCGGCCTCGTCTGCCGAGTCGACTGAGGTGCCGGCAAGCATCTGGCGACCAGTTGTGGCGGGCTGCCCGAGCGTCCGTTCTCAGCGTCGGCGGCGCAGCATTCGATAGCTGATCGCGCCGGCCACCACCGCGCTCAAGCCGACCGCCGCGGTGGCCGCGAGCGTCGTCGAGGACGGAGCTTGGAAGCGCGCCCACAGCGACACCGGGTTGGAGAAGGTCAGGATCGGCCAACCCCGCGCGGTGGCCTCGCGGCGCAGATTGCGATCCGGGTTGACCGCGGTGGGGTGCCCCACCGCGGCGAGTAGTGGTAGGTCGGTGATCGAGTCGGAGTAGGCGTAGCAGCGGGACAGGTCGTACCCCTCGCCTGCGGCGAGTTTCTCGATCGCGGTGACCTTGCCCTCCCCGTAGCAGTAGAACTCGACCTCGCCGGTGTACTTTCCGTCCGCGACGACCATGCGGGTGGCGGCGGTATGCGAGGCGCCGAGCGCTTCGGCGATCGGGCCCACGATCTCCTCGCCGGAGGCGGAGACGATCACCACGTCGTGCCCCCGGATCTTGTGGTCGGCGATCAAGTCGGCCGCCTCCGCGTAGATCAGCGGATCGACCAGCTCGTGCAACGTCTCGGCCACAATGGATTTCACCTGTTCGACGTCCCAGCCCGCGCACATGCTGGTCAGGTGGGCGCGCATCCGTTCCATCTGGTCGTGGTCGGCGCCCGACAGCAGGAACAGGAAGTGGGCGTAACTGCTCTCGAGGACGGCGCGGCGGTTCAAGAGGCCCTGCGCGTAGAAGGGCTTGCTGAATACGTACGTGCTCGACTTCGCGATCACGGTCTTGTCCAGATCGAAGAAGGCCGCGACGCGATGACCTGTAGTGGCTGAGTGGTCCACCCGACCAGGATAGGCGGCGGTATGGCGTCCGCTCGGCCAGGCGGGCGGATCGGACCCGCCGCGCCTGTTGTGTGGCCGCCCTGCCTCGATCGGCCTCGAGTGGGCGGCGGCTGGGCCGCGGTTACCGCCGTTCGGCACGGGTGGACCGCATGGCGGCGCGGCCGCGGGCAGCGCGGCGATGGAGTTTGCCCCGCAGACGCCGAGGCCGCGACGGCCACAAAGATGTCCGTCGGCAGACTTGCGTTGTGGCCGGGGCTTGGGTGTAGTATTGCTGGCACCTGGACATGGTCCAGGCGCGTTCAGCCCGACCCCCCGGGGCTGAACCCCGACGGCCCCAGCCTCCTCCCCCCCCGGCTGGGGCCGTCCTCTATTTCCAGGACAGTGCGGTACCTCACCGGCTCGGATGGTTGTCCACAGCCCCGGAGTTGTCCACATTCGGCAGATCGCCTCTTCTATCGCTGTTCGCGTTCGGCCACGCTGACCTGCATGAACCTCGATACATCGGAGCCGAGCGGGCCTGCGCCCGCCCTCGTGCTGATCGGTGACGACCGCCTGCGCGACGAAGTCCGGCGTATCGCGGCGGCCGCCGAACGGCCACTCGACGAGCGGGCCCAACTTGTCGGCCGGCATTCCTGGACGAGCGCTCCGCTCGTGATCCTGGACACCGACGCGGCGCGTGCGGCGGCAGACGCGGGGTACCTGCGCCGAGCCGGCGTGGTGGTGGTAACCGATGGTGAGCCAGGTTTGCTCGACTGGCAGGCCGCCGCCGCGGTCGGCGCGGAGCGGGCTATCGCCCTGCCCGGCGCGGCGGTGGGGCTTATCGAGATGTTTGCTGAGTACGGCGAGCAGCGCGCGGGCGACGGCGTGGTCGTCGCCGTCGTCGGCGCGGGCGGAGGAGCCGGTGCGTCCACCCTCGCCGTCGCGATCGCGCTGCGCGCCGCAGCGGAGGGGTTCCGGCGCGAGACCTTGCTGGTCGATGGCGCACCCTTCGCGGGTGGTCTCGACCTGCTGCTCGGTATCGAGAACGCGGCGGGGTTGCGCTGGCCCGACCTGGTGGTGGAGGACGGTCGGGTCTCCGCGACCGCGCTGCACGGCGCCCTGCCCGTCGCGGCGCCAGGACTCGCGGTGCTGTCGTGTGGGCGCTGCGGTGCGGGACGATTGCCACGTGCGCTCGGTGCGCCCGCGGTTCGCGCTGTCATCGAAGCAGGCCGTACCGCAGGCGATTTCATAGTTTGCGATATTTCCGGTGAGCGCGGGCCGCATGCCGACCAGATGCTCGACTCGGCGGACCTCGTGGTGCTGGTCGTTCCGGCTCGGCTGCGTGCGGTCGCCGCCGCCGAAGCGGTGTCGGCCCATATCGCGCGGCGAAACCCGAACCAGGGGTTGATCGTTCGCGGCCCGGCGCCCGGCGGCCTGCGCGCAGCCGAGGTCGCCGAAGTGCTCGATCTCCCGCTGCTCGCCGCCGTTCGCGCACAGTCCGGTCTCGCGCATCGGCTGGAGCGCGGCGGGATGTCGGTAGGCCGCCGCGGCCCGCTGCGCGATGCCGCCGACGCCGTGCTCGGCGTACTGAGCGCGCCGCCGGGACAACGGCGGTGAGGAAAGGGCGATGAGCGCGATACTGACCAGCGAGCTGTTGGACCGGGTACGAGAGCGCTTGGCGGGCGAGACCGGCGACCCGGATCCGGCGCAGGTCGCCGCCGCGATCCGCGCCGAGGCGGGCGGGGTGCTCGGCGACACCGACCTGCTGCGGGCGCTGCGGCTGCTGCAAACCGAACTCACCGGCGCGGGCGTACTCGAACCGCTGCTGCACGATCCCCAGGTGGCCGACGTCCTGGTGACAGGTCCGGAAGCGGTGTGGATCGATCGCGGGCACGGTCTGGAGAAGACCTCGATCACCTTTCCCGACGAGGCCGCGATCCGGCGGCTGGCGCAGCGCCTGGCACTGTCGGCGGGGCGACGACTCGACGACGCGCAACCATGGGTGGACGGCCGACTGTCCGGAACCGGTGCGGCATCGGGAGATTCGTTCGGGGTCCGCTTGCACGCGGTCCTCGCGCCGGTCGCGCACGGCGGCACATGTCTGTCGCTGCGCGTACTGCGTCCGGCCACCCAGGGGCTCGCCGCACTCGCCGCGGCGGGCTCGGTGCCCGCCGCCGCGAAGCTCCTGCTGGAACGAATCGTCCTGGCGAGACTGGCGTTCCTCGTCGTCGGCGGTACCGGGGCCGGGAAGACGACGCTTCTGTCCGGCCTGCTCGCCACGGTGGACCCCGCCGAGCGGATCGTCTGCGTCGAGGACGCGGCGGAGCTCGCGCCCCCGCATCCACACGTGGTCCGGCTGGTGGCCAGGACCGCGAACGTGGAAGGCGTGGGTGAGGTCACCGTGCGAGACCTGGTTCGTCAAGCGCTGCGCATGCGGCCGGACCGGATCGTGGTCGGCGAGGTCAGGGGCGCCGAGGTGGTCGACCTGCTGACCGCGTTGAACACCGGACACGACGGCGGCGCGGGCACCGTGCACGCCAACTCGCCGCAAGAAGTCCCCGCCCGGCTGGAAGCCCTCGCCGCACTGGGCGGTATGGATCGAGCGGCGCTGCACAGCCAACTCGCTGCCGCGGTGCAGGTCGTCCTGCATGTGCACCGCCGATCCGACGGCTCGCGCGGGCTGCGCGAGATCGGCCTCGTACACCGCACCGGCGACGGGCGCGTGCGGATCACACCGGCCTGGCACAGCACCGGTGCGGCCCCCGCCGCCGCGGACCTGGCCGCCCTGCTCGCTGAACGGCTCGACCGATGAGCGGCGCGGCGTTGTGTCTTGCGCTGGCGCTGATCCTGGTCCCGGCGCCCCGGTCGCGCCGTCGGTTCGGGCAGTTGTTCACCGCGCGCATCGAGTACCGAATGCTTCCCTGGCGCTTGTTGTCTCGGTTCTGTGTGGGTGCTGTCGCGGTGATCGTGCTCGCCGTCTTCGGACCCGGTTCTTTCGTCGCCTCCGGTCTGGTCGCCGGCACGGTCGGGCTGCGGACCCGCCGAGGGGTGCGGGACCGGCGCCGGAATGTCGAGCAAGGGCACCTGCTCGCCGCCTTGGAGGCCGTGATCGCGGAACTGCGGGTGGGGGCGCACCCGAGCGCCGCCGCCGAAGCCGCCGCGCGCGAGGTGCGGGGCGATCCGGTGCGCGCCCTCACCGTTGGCGCCGCCCGTAGTCGGCTCGGCGGCTCGGCGGCGGAGGGTCTGCGCCGACCGGATTCTCCGATCGCCGCGGAACTCTCCCGGGTCGCCGGGGCCTGGCAGGTGGCCGAACAGCACGGCTTGGCGCTGGCCGAGCTCCTGTCGGCGGCCCGATCGGATCTCGCGGGCCGCATCAGATTCCACGGCCGCACCACCGCTGCGCTGGCCGGCGCACGGGCCACCGCCGCGGTCCTTGCGTGCCTACCGTTCCTCGGCATCGCCCTCGGCCAAATGATGGGCGCCGCACCGCTGCGCGTCCTGTTCGCCTCGCCCGCGGGGACGGTGCTGTTGCCGCTCGGCGCGGGCCTGGCCTGCGCGGGCCTGCTGTGGACCGATGCCATCACTCGAAAGGTACTGAGATGAAGGCGTTCTCGACGACGAGTCGCGGTCGGCCAGAGCCGTCGCCGCGTTCACGGCCGGTTTCGGTCGGCGTGGAAGGCCGGTTCGCCGGCACGCCAGTGACAAGCGTTGTGAGTGTGGTCGCCGCAGGTGGTACGGCTCGTCGAAGCCGCGGCCCGGTCGGCAGTTTCCTCCGGCTCCGGCGACTGCTGGTCGGCCTCATCGTTACGCGTGTCGGCGTTGCCGCGGCGGTGATGCGCGGTACCCCGCCGCGTGGCCTGACGGTGGGCCGCACGGGAAGGTGTCACACAACCAGGAAGGCTGCTGATGGCGTTCACTCCGGGGACGGCGCTGCCGTTGCTGATGATGGCGACCGCACTGGTACTTCTGCCGAGTCGAGTGGCCGTGAGCAGAAGATTGCGCGCTTTCGACCGGACGCTCGACGCACCGGTCGAGGCGTCGCGCCGAGCGAACCAGGAGACCGATCCGCTGGCTGTCGCCTCGGTTCTCGATCTGCTGGCCGCTTGTCTGCGCGCCGGGCTTCCCATGGCAGGGGCGGCGCGCGCGGTGGCGCCGGAGGCGCCGGAACCGCTCGGCGAAGCACTGCGACGGGCAGCGGACCTGCTGGCCCTCGGTGCCGACGCCGCCACGGCCTGGCAGCAGGTGGCACGGGATACGAGGGGGCGTCCCGGGGCCGAGGAAATCGAGTCGCTGGCCCGGATGGCGCGCCGTTCGGCGCGGTCCGGGTCGTCCATGGCGGCAGCGGTCACGGAGCTGGCCGAGCAGCGCAGAGCCGCGGTCGAAGACATCGCGGCCGCGAAGGCGGAGCGCGCGGGTGTCCTGATCGGCGGCCCTTTGGGGCTGTGCTTCCTCCCGGCCTTCGTGTGCCTCGGCATAGTGCCCGTGGTGATCGGCTTGGCGGGCCGAGTGCTCGACGGCGGGCTGCTGTAGCTCCGCACCGAGCCGCGACCGCGCTGCCCATCGTGTCGGCAGGGCAGGGCTGGCTCATCGCGCAGGTGCGGCGGGCCGGGCGTCCCGCGCTCATCGCTCCACCTCGAACCGCAGCGGGAGATACGCCGCCGGGCGGGATCCCACTGATCACAGGGACGGATCAGGTGCGCGGTCGTGCGTTCGTGCATCGCCGCTACCGACATCGGCCGGGGAGGCTGACGCGTCGCCGGTCGATCTGCCTACGGCTCGGCGGCTCGGCGGCGAGCCGGGGATTCGGCGGTTCGGTGGCTGCGTCGGGTCCGGCGGTCGGTGGTTCCTGGAACCGGGCACTGCTGGTCGGCAAGCGCTCGCGGTCCGTTGCGGACCGAAGCGTAGGTGACCGTGCTCGGGCGGCGGCGCGTGCCGGATCGGAGAAAGCGTGCTCGTGCGGACCGGCCGCACGGGCCGGAAAGGAGGAATCGGGTGCGTATCCAGGGGGTCGCGAGGTCCGTGGGCCGCAGGATGAGGGCTGTATATATGGGCCTGCGTGCGCGAGCGCTACGGGCGATGGTCGCGGAGGACGGTATGAGCACGGCGGAGTACGCGATCGGCACGATCGCGGCGGCGGCTTTCGGCGCCGTGCTGTACGGGGTGGTGACGGGCGACAGCATCGTGAACGCGTTGACGAAGATCATCGACCGGGCGCTCAACACATCGGTGTAGCCGTCGCCGCGCCGGCGTTCGGCGACGATCGGGGAGGGGTGACGATCGAGGCGGCGCTCGCGTTGACCTCGGTCGTCGCCACTGTCGTGCTCTGTCTCGGGGCGCTGCTGGCGGCGTCGACACAGGTGCGCTGTGTCGACGCCGCCCGCGAGGCCGCCCGCCTGACCGCGCGGGGCGATCACGCCAACGCCCGCCCAGCGGCCGAGCGCATCGCCCCGCCGTCGGCAGACATCGCGGTCCGCACCGAGGGCACCCGTGCGATAGCCGTGGTGTCCGCGCGAACCCCGCTTCTGCCGCTGCTCACCCTTCGCGCGGAGGCGGTCGCGACCCTCGAGCCCGGAGCCGCCGAATGAGGGCCTCTTCGGCGCTACGGGTGCGCGATGAGCAGGGTCTGGCCACCGTGTTCGCATGCACGGCGCTCGTGGCCCTGATCGGTGTGACGCTCCTGATCGCGCAGGTAGGAGCCGTGGTGGTGGCGCGGCATCGGGCGCAGGCGGCCGCCGATTCGGCGGCATTGACCGCGGCGGGCGCTTTGGTCGATGGCGTCGACGCCGCATGCGGCGAGGCGGACCAGGTGGCACGGCGGATGGGTACGCGAATCCGTCTTTGCGAGGCCGCGGAGTGGGACGCCACGGTGGTGGTGGAAAGGAATGTACCAATAGGTCTGTACGGTGATCGCATCGTTCGGGCGAGTGCGCGGGCCGGGCCGGTTGAAGAGTGACGGAGTTCGATACACGGTCGGCCCCGCGTCGCTTCCAGTAGCGGAAATCGGAAATTCTACTGGCCGGTTTAAAAGCAGCCTCGGGGAATTACCCGCGCGGACCCGGATATCGAAAACGAAGGAATGCGGGTACCCGCAATCGATGAAGTGGCAATAGTCTAGTTAACATGAATCTATTCCTTTTTATTCGCCAGGGCTGAAGCAGAGCCATTCCACTGGGAGGTCTCCCAGCCTTCTCGGCATGTGCGCTGGCAAGGTCGACAATTGGTCACATGTCCGACTCTGCGCCGTCACGAATCGAGTGAGGCCTCCGCGCCAGTGGACAGTTCGGCGAGCACGGCGGTGAGCAGGCGTGCCGCTGCCGCCTTGTCCAGGGGGTGGTTCCCGTTGCCGCATTTGGGCGACTGGACGCAGGACGGGCAGCCCGCGGTGCAGCCGCACGACTCGATCGCCGACAGGGTCGCGGTGAGCCACTGCCGCAGTTGGGCGAACCCGCGCTCGGCGAATCCCGCCCCGCCGGCCTGGCCGTCGTAGACGAAGACGGTGGGCAGTCCGGTGTCCGGATGCTCGGCGGTGGATACACCGCCGATATCCCACCGGTCGCAGGTCGCCACCAGGGGCAGCAGGCCGATCGCCGCGTGCTCGGCCGCGTGCAGCGCTCCGGGGACATCCTGGGGTTCGATCCCCGCCAGTGCCAGCAATTCCGGCGTCACCGTGTACATGACCGCCTTGGTCGGCAGGGTCTGCGGCGGCAGGTCGAGGTCGACCAAGTCGAGCACGTCGCCGGTGATCAGCGTGCGCAGATAGCCGATCACCTGGCTGGTGACCCGGACCCGGGCCAGTCCGGCCGTCACGTGACCGTAGGCGCGGTGCTCGGTCACCGTGTCGATGACGATCGAGGTCACCTGGCGCGCGCTGGTGGTCCAGCCGGGCTCGGCGGCGTGCACGAAGGCCACGCCGTCCTCGAGCTCCAGCTCGTCGACCACGTAGGTCTCGCCCTGGTGCAGGTGCACGGCGCCCGGGTGCAGCGTCGCCCTTGCCCGCCCCGCATCGGCGGTGCCGAGCAGCCTGCCGGTCTCGCCGTCCACGATGGCCACCGGTGTGCCGATCCCGCCCCGGACGTCCACCGCGTCGTGCGGCTGTGTCTCCGCGGTCACGTACCAGCGCGCCCGATCTCCCGTTCCACGCCGTCTGATCAGCCCTTTCGCCGTCAGCTCCGCCAGCACCTCGCGGGCGCCGAGTTCGTTCACCTCCGCGTCGGTGAGCGGCAGCTCCAGCGCGGCGCACAACAGCTGCGGGCCGAGCACGTAGGGATTGCGCGGATCGGTGATGGTGGCCTCGACGGGCTTGCCGAGCAGCGCCTCCGGGTGATGGACCAGGTAGGTGTCCAACGGATCGTCCCGCGCCACGAGCAGCGCCAGCGATCCCTGCGTGCGTCGTCCCGCCCGCCCGGCCTGCTGCCAGAACGACGCAACCGTTCCGGGAAAACCCGAGATGACCACGGCATCCAGTCCCGCGATGTCGACGCCGAGTTCCAGTGCGTTGGTCGTGGCGGCGCCCAGCAGCGACCCATCCGACAGGGCTGCTTCCAGGTCACGCCGATCCTCCGCGAGATAACCGGCACGGTAGGACGCCACGCGCGCGGCAAGATCGGGATCGACCTCGCCCAAGAGCCTTTTCGCGTCCATCGCGGTCAACTCCGCGGCCCGGCGGGATCGCACGAAGGTCAAGGTCCGCGCGCCTTCGGCGACGAGATCCGCCATGATCCGCGCCGCCTCCGCGGTGGCGGGCCTGCGCACCGGCGCGCCGTTCTCGCCGGTCATGGCGGTGAGCAAGGGCGGCTCCCAGAGGGCGATCGTCCGTGGTCCATGCGGCGATCCGTCCTGCGTAACCGCGGTGCAGGGCGCACCGATCAGGCGTGCCGCGGCCGCCGCGGGCTCCGCGGAGGTCGCCGAGCAGAGCACGAACACGGGATCGGCGCCGTATCGTGCGGCGATCCGCCGCAGCCTGCGCAACACCAGCGCGACGTGCGAACCGAAAACACCGCGATAGGCGTGGCACTCGTCGACCACCACGTAACGCAACCTGCGCAGTACCCGTGCCCAGCGCTGGTGTGATCGAAGAATGCCCAGGTGAAGCATGTCCGGATTGGTGAAGACCCAGCGCGCGTTGGCGCGTACCCACTGCCGGATCTCGGCGGGCGTATCGCCGTCGTAAGTGGCCGGATGGATGTCGCGCAACGGACCTTCGTGGGTGAGCGCGCCGAGCGCGCGCAGCTGATCGGCGCCGAGTGCCTTGGTCGGCGACAGATACAACGCGGTGGCCTTCGGATCGGCCTGCAGCGTCGTGAGCACCGGAAGCTGATAGCCGAGCGATTTGCCCGAGGCGGTTCCGGTGCTCACGACGACGTGTCGTCCTCGGAACGCTTCCTCCGCGGTCTCCACCTGGTGACGCCACGGAGCCGCGACGCCCGTCTCGCGCAATGCCGCGACCACGTCCGGCGATGCCCACGCGGGCCACTCGGAGTGCTGGGCTGCCCGCGCGGGCAACTCGGCCACGTGCGTCAGCCGAGGGTCACCTTCGGGCCCTCCGGCCAGGACACGATTCAGCAACGATGTCCCGTAGGTGAGCTCGGTTCCAGGCCGCCCGCGCAGCGCCGAGTCGGGCGGATTCACGAGCCGAACCCCGCAACACGCTCGGGGAGTGTGAAACGTGTGTGTCCGGGAAGCGCCACCTGCCATTTCGATACCCAATAGCGACCTGGGTCACAGCTTCTTTGCTGAACGTCGACTCGGTTATCACCAGGCAAACGAACCTCGAGTCTGGATTCCGCCATTGTGTCCCTCACCTGCGCATTCGCAAGATCAACTTTTTTGCAAATTGTCGGTAACTCGACTGTTGAATTGCCCGAAGACATGGTTCACTGGTTCCTGGTCGCAAGCTTCTGTGTTCGAGGGACGGATCCAAAGTCCAAACCGTCAGCAGGATCGATGTTGCGAACGGTGTGCTTGGTGCTTTCCTGCAGGGGGAACCAACAGTACAGCGGTCACAACGGACCCGGTGGACGAACCCAGTTGTCCGCCGTTCCGGTAAGAAAAGAGAAGGAACAGAATGGCACAGGGAACTGTGAAGTGGTTCAACGCGGAGAAGGGGTTCGGCTTCATCGCGCCGGAGGACGGCTCCGCTGACGTCTTCGTCCACTACTCCGAGATTCAGGGTTCGGGTTTCCGCACCCTCGAGGAGAACCAGAAGGTCGAGTTCGAGGTCGGCCAGGGCACCAAGGGCCCGCAGGCCACCGGAGTGCGTGCGCTCAGCTGAGCGGCGCAAGGATCCACAGCTCGTCCCTCACCACCGGCAACGGGGTGAGGGACGAGCTATATCTGGGGTAGTCACGGCCCGTGTGAGCCGGCGGAACGGGTCCGCCGAGCATGCCGCGGCGCAGGTGTGGCGAAACGACAAGGCATACTGATTCGAACTCACGGGCGTACGCTCGGTGGTTCGAGTCGCAAGCACTCGACCACACGCGGCGTCACGGTATAAACGTGTCTGGTGCGGTGTTCAGCCGTCGCAGCCGCTCACCCCAGCCGCGCACAGCGGGAAACGACGCAGCGCGGGTCGATCAGGAAAGGTGTATTCGCCGGTGGCAACACGAGACCTCGGTGCAGCCGACCAGGGCCGTCCCCTGCGTCGTCTCGTGATCGTCGAGTCCCCGACCAAGGCCCGCAAGATCGCGCCGTACCTGGGTCGTAACTACACGGTCGAGGCGTCGGTCGGTCATATCCGGGATCTGCCGCGCGGTGCGGCCGATGTCCCGGCCAAGTACAAGGGTCAATCCTGGGCGCGTCTCGGCGTGGACGTGGACAACGACTTCGAACCCATCTACGTCGTGAGCCCGGACAAGAAGGCCAAGGTCACCGAGCTCAAGAGTCTGCTGAAGGACGCCGACGAGCTCTACCTGGCCACCGACCCCGACCGCGAGGGCGAGGCGATCGCCTGGCACCTGCTGGAGACGCTCAAGCCCAAGGTGCCGGTCCGGCGGATGGTGTTCCACGAGATCACCGAGCCCGCCATCCAGGCCGCCGCCGCGGACACCCGCGACCTCGACAACGATCTGGTGGACGCCCAGGAGACCCGCCGCATCCTGGACCGGCTCTACGGCTACGAGGTCAGTCCCGTGCTGTGGAAGAAGGTCATGCCGCGGCTGTCGGCCGGCCGCGTGCAGTCGGTGGCCACCCGGGTGATCGTGCAGCGCGAACGCGAGCGCATGTCGTTCCGTTCGGCCGAGTACTGGGACATCGCCGCCAAGCTCGACGCGGGCAACGGCGAGGAAAGCGACGCCACCAACCCGAGAACCTTCGGTGCGCGACTGGTCACCGTCGACGGCGCGCGGGTCGCCACCGGACGCGATTTCGGCTCCGACGGCCGGCTCAAGTCCACCAACGGCGTCGTCGTGCTGGACGAAGGCTACGCGCGCCGCCTGGCCGAAGCGCTGGACGGCGCCGATCTGGTGGTCTCCTCGGTGGAGGCCAAGCCGTACACCCGCAAGCCCTATCCGCCGTTCATGACCTCGACGTTGCAGCAGGAGGCGGGGCGCAAACTCCGTTTCACCTCCGAGCGCACCATGCGGGTCGCACAGCGACTGTACGAGAACGGCTATATCACCTATATGCGAACCGACTCGACGACGCTGTCGGAGTCGGCCATCGCGGCGGCGCGTGCGCAGGCGACCCAGCTCTACGGTTCGGAGTACGTGCACCCGAGCGCGCGGCAATACAACCGCAAGGTGAAGAACGCGCAGGAGGCACACGAGGCGATCCGTCCGGCGGGCGACACCTTCGCCACGCCAGGTCAACTGCACGCGCGGTTGGACAACGACGAGTTCCGCCTCTACGAGCTCATCTGGCAGCGCACCGTCGCCTCTCAGATGGCCGACGCCAGGGGCACCACGCTGACGCTGCGCATCACCGGCGTCGCGGGGACCGGCGAGGAGTGCGTGTTCTCGGCTTCCGGTCGCACCATCACGTTCCCCGGCTTCCTGAAGGCCTATGTGGAGAGCGTCGACGAGGAGGCGGGCGGCCAGTCCGACGACGCCGAGTCCAGGCTGCCCGCGCTGGAGGAAGGTCAAGCGGTCACCGCGGTCGAGCTGAATCCCGATGGGCACAGCACCAATCCGCCCGCTCGCTACACCGAGGCGTCGCTGATCAAGACGCTCGAAGAGCTGGGCATCGGCCGCCCGTCGACGTATTCGTCGATCATCAAGACGATCCTCGATCGCGGTTACGTCTACAAGCGCGGCAGCGCGCTCGTTCCGTCGTGGGTGGCGTTCGCCGTGATCGGCCTGCTCGAAGAGCATTTCGGCCGACTGGTCGATTTCGACTTCACCGCGGCGATGGAGGACGACCTCGATGCCATCGCCGGTGGACGCGAGCAGCGCGGAAACTGGTTGTCCAGCTTCTACTTCGGCGGCGATCACGGGGTGGAGGGCTCGGTCGCGCGGTCCGGCGGTCTGAAGAAGATGGTGGGGGACCGGCTCGACGACATCGACGCCCGCGAGATCAACTCCATCAAGCTGTTCACCGATGCGGCCGGACGAGACGTTGTCGTCCGGGTCGGCAAGTACGGGCCCTACCTGGAGCGGATGGTCACCGATCCGGATGACCCCGAAGGCAACGCGGTGTCGCAGCGGGCCAACCTGCCGGACGATCTTCCGCCGGACGAGCTGACTCCCGAGGTCGCCGAGAAGTTGTTCGCGACTCCGCAGGAGGGCCGTTCGCTCGGCGTCGACCCCGAGTCGGGGCACGAAATCGTCGCCAAGGAAGGGCGTTTCGGTCCGTACGTCACCGAGGTCCTGCCCGAGCCGCAGGCCGAGGAGGGACAGGAGCCCGCCAAGAAGACCGCGAAGAAGGCCGCGGCGCCCAAGCCGCGCACCGGCTCGCTGTTCAAGTCGATGGACCTGGCCACCATCACGCTCGACGACGCGCTCAAGCTGCTGTCGCTGCCGCGCGTGGTGGGCACCGACCCGGCCAGCGGCGAGGAGATCACCGCGCAGAACGGGCGTTACGGCCCGTACCTGAAGAAGGGCACCGACTCGCGTTCGCTGAACACCGAGGACCAGATCTTCACCGTCACACTGGAAGAGGCGCTGAAGATCTACTCCGAGCCGAAGCGCCGTGGACGGCAGGCATCGAGCGCCGCTCCGCTGCGGGAACTCGGGAACGACTCGGCCACCGGCAAGCCGATGGTGATCAAGGACGGCCGCTTCGGCCCGTACGTCACCGACGGCGAGACCAATGCGACACTGCGCAAGGGCGACGAGATCGAATCGATCACTCCGGAGCGGGCCATGGAACTGCTCGCCGACCGGCGGGCGCGCGGACCGGTGAAGAAGACCGCCAAGAAGGCCGCGGCGAAGAAGGCGCCGGCGAAGAAGACCGCCGCGAAGAAGACCGCCGCCAAGAAGGCGACCACCACCAAGACGGTGGCCAAGAAGACCACGGCGCAGAAGGCGGCGGCGAAGAAGACCGGCGTCGGGAAGTCCTGAGTTCCCAGTCGTGGCCGCGGCCGTAGCCTGAGCGCCATGAGTACCGAACAGGAGCGCGAGGATCTGATCGCGATGCTCGCCGACCAGCGCGAGATTTTCCGGATCACGCTGCGCGGCATCGATGACGAGCAGGCGCGGCGGCGGACCACGGTGAGCGAGCTGACCCTGGGCGGGCTGCTGCACCACCTGATCAGCTGCGAACGGCACTGGACCTCGGTGATCGTGCGGCGGGACGAGAACGCGGAGCTGGACGTCTCGAAGTTCGGCGCCGAGTACGTCATGGCGGACGACGAGACCGTGGCCGGCCTGCTGGCCACCTGGGACGAGGTCGCCGCGGCGACGGCCGAGCTGATCCGTTCGGTGGACAGTCTCGACACCTCGATCCCCACCCCGACGACGCCGTGGACGCCGGAGCGGATCTGGCAGTCGGTGCGCTACACGGTGCTGCACATCTTGCGGGAGATCGCGCATCACTCCGGACACGCCGACATCATCCGTGAGGAGCTGGACGGGGCGAACAGTACGCGGCAGCGCGCTTCCTGATCCCGGACCCGGGACGCGCCGTGGGCCGCGGTCACGCCGGCGCGGCCGCGGGCAGTGGCGGACCGGCGTGCACTGCCACCGAACGCGGTTGTCGCGAGTTCGGTATCGGGACCGAGCTGTCGGTGGCGGCGGCTAGGGTGTACGCCGTGGCGGGAGTCTTCGATCGGTTGGTCGGCCAGGAGGCGGTCGAGTCCGAGTTGACGGCTGCCGCCGTCGCGGCCCGCGGGGGAGTGGTCGAGGGCGCGATGACGCATTCGTGGTTGTTCACCGGCCCGCCCGGGTCGGGCAGATCCGTTGCCGCGCTGTGCTTCGCGGCTGCGCTGCAGTGCACCGATCCGGCAACGCCCGGGTGCGGCAGGTGCCACGCCTGCACCACGACCATGGCGGGCACGCACGGCGACGTTCGCCGGGTGGTGCCGGAGGGGCTGAGCATCAGCACCAAGGAGATGCGCGAGATCGTGCAGGTGGCCTCGCGCAGGCCGAGCACGGGGCGCTGGCAGGTGGTGGTCATCGAGGATGCCGACCGCTTGACCGAGGCGGCGGGAAACGTTCTGCTCAAGGTCGTCGAGGAGCCGCCGGACCGGACGGTGTTCCTGCTCTGCGCGCCGTCGGTGGACCCCGAGGACATCTCCATCACGCTGCGCTCTCGATGCAGGCACGTGCACCTGGTGACGCCATCGGTGGCCGCCATCGCGCGGGTGCTGCGCGAACGCGACGACCTCGATGAGAAGACCGCCACATGGGCCGCGTCGATCAGCGGCGGACATGTCGGCCGTGCCCGCAGGCTCGCCACCGACGAGGACGCACGCGCGCGCCGTCAGCGCGCTCTGGCTCTGGTCACGGCGGTCGGGAAGCCCGGCGCGGCTTATGCCGCCGCGGACGAGCTGGTACGCGCGGCCGACGACGAGGCCAAGCAGATGAGCGCTGCCCGCGACGAACGTGAGCGCGAGGAACTCGCGACCGCGCTGGGCGCGGGCGGCACCGGCAAGGGCGCCGCGAGCGCCACCCGCGGCTCCGCGGGCGTGCTCAAGGACCTCGAGCGACGGCAGAAGTCCCGCGCGACCCGCACCGGCCGCGATGCACTCGACCGCGCCCTGATCGACGTCGCGGGTGTCTACCGGGACGCACTCGCCGTC
Organism: Nocardia araoensis NBRC 100135; assembly: GCF_000308435.1. Taxonomy (GTDB): domain Bacteria; phylum Actinomycetota; class Actinomycetes; order Mycobacteriales; family Mycobacteriaceae; genus Nocardia; species Nocardia araoensis. The sequence continues at coordinate 23,234 of NZ_BAFR01000007.1, forward strand.
CGGTTCGGGGCCACCCGGCTCGGCTCCGGCGTCGCGCTCACCCACCCCGACCTGTCCGACGAGATCCACGATCTGGCCGATCGCATGCCCCCGGAGGGCCTGCTGAAGTCCATCGAGGCCGTTCTCGCCTGCCGCACCGCACTGGACCTGAACGTCAAACCTCGTTTCGCCCTCGCCGCGATGGCCGCCGCCCTCATCGCGGCCCGCGCACAGTGACCGTTGACCACCCGTTTTCGCGATCGGGCCCGCGAGACGATAGACTGCCCTGGCCGAAAGGCACGCCGCCTTAGCTCAGTCGGTAGAGCGCTTCACTCGTAATGAAAAGGTCGGGGGTTCGATTCCCCCAGGCGGCTCAACAAAAGGCGAGGTCAACCACTGTTCCGATGCCTGGAACGGGCACGGATTCATCATTCGCATCTCGAGGTGACGAAGGTTCATCGCAGCCCCCGCACGCTTGTGGCGCCGCAGCGCCGGTGGGTCGCCTGGACGTCTGGTTCTACTGCCGCGACACCGAGCGGAAACTGCTGTGATCTAGGTCACTTCATGTCGGATCTGGGTGGTGGGGCGTGTCTGAAGGGCATGACTGATTTCAACGCCATCACCAAGGTTGTCGTTCTCGGCGGCGGTTATGCCGGTGCCGTGGCGGCCAATCGGCTGCGGCTGCGTCGCGACGTCGAGATAACACTGGTCAACCCCCGGCCGCAGTTCGTCGAGCGGATGCGGCTACATCAGTTCGTGGCTGGTACCCACGAGGCCGGTATCGGCTACGACACACTGCTCGGCCCGGGCGTGCGGCTGGTGGTCGACCGCGCCGTCCGTATCGATACCGCTGCCCGCACCGTGGAGCTGGGCTCGGGTCGCGAACTCGATTACGACTATCTCGTTTACGCGGTCGGTAGTACCGCGGCGATGCCGGCGTCGATACCCGGTGCCGCCGAGTATGGATACCCCATCGCCGAACTGGAGCACGCGCAACGGCTGCGCGACGCTATCAGCGAAGTGCCCGCGGACGCGCCGATCGTCGTTGTCGGCGGTGGGCTCACCGGAATCGAGACAGCCGCCGAACTGGTCGAGCAGGGCCACACCGTCACATTGGCCGGCGGAGGTAGGTTGGCTGCGAGCTTCTCGGATCCGGCTCGGCGGTCGGTCGTGAAGTGGCTGGCCGAGAACGGAGTCGAGGTGCTCGAGAACACACGGGTAACTGAAGTGCGGCGTGATGCCGTGGTGCTGTCCGATGGCGCTGTGCTGCCCAGTGCGGTCACGATCTGGACCGCGGGATTCGGTGTGCCCGATCTGGCTTCGCGTAGCGGTCTGCGCACCGATGCGTTGGGCCGGTTGCTGACCGACGAGACGTTGACCAGCATCGATGACGACCGTATCGTCGCCGCCGGTGACGCGGCCGCCCCGTCGGGTCGCCCGCTGCGGATGAGCTGTTATGCCGCACAGCCCTTGGGCGCCCAAGCCGCAGACAACGTGCTGGCCCGCATCGCGGGCGACAAGCCCGCCGTGCTGGATGTGGCTTTTGTGGCTTGCACAGTGGGTTTGGGCGGCCGCGCCGGTGCGATGCAGTTCAGCCGTCGCGACGACACTCCGGTGAATCTGCACATCAGCGGACGTGTGGCAGGGTTGATCAAGGAGAAGGTGGGGCTGGCGGGTCCGGTGGGAACCATCCGCAAGGAGGCCCGCAAGCCGGGCGCGATCCCGTCCTTCCTGGGTCTGGGCAGGCGGAAGGGAATACGAGGAGCCGAGCCGGAGGCGGTGTCGCACTCGTGACCGGGATCGACGAGCACACCGAGCGTTTCCTGCATCTGCGACCTCTGCTGTTCACCATCGTGTATGAAATCCTCGGTTCCGCGACCGAGTCCGACGATGTGCTGCAGGACAGCTATCTGCGGTGGCGAAGTGTGGATCTGGCAACTGTCCGCGACACCAAGTCATATCTGGCGCAACTGGTCACCCGGCAAGCCCTCAACGCGTTGCGGGCCAGTGCCAGTCGCCGCGAGGAGTATGTCGGTCCGTGGTTGCCCGAACCGCTGCTGCTCGCCGACGGTGACGCCTCCGCCGATGTCGTGCTCACCGAATCGGTGTCGATGGGGATGCTGGTGGTGCTGGAAACGCTCACCCCCGCCGAGCGGGCGGTCTTCGTACTGCGCGACGTATTCGGCTTCGACTACGCCGAAATCGCCTCGGCGACGGGTCAATCCGTTGACGCCGTACACCAGATGGCCCGTCGCGCCCGCAGTCACGTCCAGGCGCGGCGCAAGCGGTTCGGGCCTGTCGACACCACCAGAACCGCCGCGGTCACCGAACGATTCATGTCCGCCGCGACCACAGGTGACATGGAGGGCCTGCTGTCGATCCTCGCACCCGACATCACCTGGACCACCGACAGCGGCGGCAAGGTGACCGCGCTCCGAGAGCTGGTCATGGTCGGCGCCGAGCGAGTAGGCGCCATACTCATGGCGGTCTTCCGGTACGCGCAGCACCGCCCTGGCGTCCGGATCGAGGCGGTGAACTGCAACGGCCAGCCCGCACTCGCCTGCTATATCGGCGACAACCTGGAAGCGGTGCTCGTGTTCGAAATCGCCGACGACAAGATCGTCAACGGCTACGGCATCCGCAACCCCGACAAACTGGCAGCCCTCGACATCCCACGTGTGATCAGCCGTACCGCCACGCCGCGACCCTGACCGCGCGTAGATTCCGGCTCGAGCCCGCGCCTACGGGCGAGAGCTATTCAGCCTCTCCCTACGATCACGATCAAGTCCTGTGGCGTCGCTCCATGAAAGGGGTCGCCGGTCATCAGTAGCACCGTCGAGGTGCCGGAAATCAACGAGGAAAGCATAACGACATCCGGTGGACCTTCGGGTGCGAGTACACGTCCGTCCGGTAGTGGGGTCGCATTCTGGTACACACCCAGTACCTGGACCGTAGAGCCCGATATCACGCGCGCTCCCGCGGCGGGCAGCAGCACGATGTCACTGGGCTCCAGCTCCAATCTCTCCCCCACCGGACCTGTGCGGAGATCAACCAGCCGAGGCATATGCTTGCGCGAGCGCGGAGTCCATGCTGATGTCCTCGGCCTCATCCCAGTCCGTTTCCTGGCTGGAAAGCGGCCAGAACCTCGGATAAATGGAATTCGCGAAGGTGCGGTCGGCGACGTTGATGTCCAAGCCGCCGCGAATCGGCTGCCCATCCGTTGTGATCTGGCCGGGCAACTGGTAGCACATGATCGAATCCTGGTCGGCGTTGGGCGTACCCATGATCGAGCGTTCGTCCAACGGCGTCAGAACATTCGACCGTGTCTGTTGCTCGCTCCACCCGTAGGTGTCCCGGAAGTAGGCGATCGTCTTGGCGACATCGAGTCGATCGACCAGAGCGCGGCGCAGATGCTCATGCGGGAAGCCGAGTGTGTGGCCCGTCTCATGGCGTACGACCCGCTTGTACTCGCCCTCCGCCGTGGTCATCGAGAACCCCTGCAGGTTCATAGTCGGGCGGTTCTGCGGGATCAGCAGGATGTCCGTTCCGAGATAGGACCAATAGCCCTGACCGGCGCGGGAAATACGCACCTGACCTGTGCCGTTCGTCAGGACGAAGGTGACGCTGAGGTTCCAGGCGTTCATGTGGCTGAGTATGCGCTGCTGGAGGTCGGCGGACGTCGTCTCCATAAAGCTGACCGACAGTGTGCGCCGCTGCAAGCCCCAGTACTTCGAGGTCAGCACTGCCAGCTCGGCCACTTCCGGCAAGCCGTTCTCGGTTGCCGCGCTCTGAGTGAGCGGCGCGTTCACCGGATTGAGAATCGAGGCTATTTCTGCCGCGCGCTTCAAAAGCCGGGGCGGCAGAGCGGGCACAACGCAGCCCGCGTCCTCGTCCGGGGGAGCTGTAGCGGCGAAGTCGTCTATCTCGGTCTCGGCATCCGTCATCGAGTAACGGCCGTCGCTCTTCTGTTCTTTGTCGGGTTGGGTACGCATCAGATCCTCCTCAACGGAAACAATGTGGTTGTGACTGTTGCATGGTGAATCGATGAGGTCCCGAGTAGCCGACTACTCGATCCGAGTAGTCGATAAATGGATGAGGCGGCACAATGGGGCGACCATCCCCGATTTCGCGCGATTGCCGTACTCCGCGCGGAAGCCTTGCTTACCGGAGAACTCGGTAGCTAGGCGGCAATCAACTCGGCGGGCATGGAGCGGTAGGCGTGCAGATTTCGCAGGGGATGGGGGGTCGGCGGGCCGTCCAGGCGGAGCTTCGGATACCGCTCGAAGAGGATTCGCAGCGCGACGGCACCCTCCAGACGGGCCAACCTGGCTCCCAGGCAGCCGTGTATCCCGCTGCTGAACGCGAGATGTTCCGCGGCGTTTTCCCTGGTCACATCGAATCTTTGGGGGTCGGGGAAGACCGCGGGGTCGTTGTTGGCGCCCGCCAACGACAGCAGGACCAGGGAACCCGATTTGATGTGCGCATCATCGATGTCGACGTCATAGTTCGCGACCCGGCCGGTCATCCGTACGGGACCGTCGTAGCGCAGGATCTCCTCGACTGCGTTCGGCCATAGCTCCGGCCGTGCGGCCAGCAGTGCCAACTGGTCCGGGTGGCTGGTCAGAAGGACGATTCCGTTGCCGAGCATGTTCACTGTCGTCAAGAATCCGGCGTCCAGCAGCAGGGCCGCGTTGGCCACCTGCTCGCGGCGGGTGAGTTCGCCACCTGTCACCAGCATGCTGAGTACGTGATTGTCCGGTTCGGCGGTGAGCCCGTCGAAATAGTGGTCGAAGTACTGCTCGACCTCGACCAGGTCTTCCATGGCGTGGCGGTAGGTGGTCCAGGCCAGGCCTCTTTCGAGCAATGGCGCGCCGGTGTCTCCCCATTTCAGCAGGGTCGAATGCATGTCGGCGGGCAACCCGAGAATCTCGGCGATGATCGTGACGGGCAGCTGCGCGGAGAAGTCGGTGATCAGGTCCGGGCGAGGCTTCGATTCCAGGCGGTGGAGTAGGTCTTCGGTGACTTCGGTAATCCGCTCCTCCAGCATGGCGATGGCTTTCGGACCGAATGCCTGTCGGACCGAGCGGCGGTACCGGGTGTGATCCGGCGGATCGGCCACCAGCATCGAGGGCGGTTCCCCAATGTTGGGAAGTCCCAGATCCGTCTTTCCCATGATCCAGCGGATCGGCTTCGGCAGCGCTGGATGGATGGGCGTGACCACACCGAAGCGCCGGTCTCGCAGGATGAGTCGGCACAGTTCGTGGTCCGCCGTGACGTGTACGCCCGACATACTGGCAATTCGGCCCCGCCGCCGGATCTCCTCGATGTACGGCGACGAGCCGAGCAAGCGATCCTGACCGACGGCGATTTGCCCGAGGGGATTACCCCGACGCGCCGCCAACTGGAGATAGGTCCGTAGCAGGCCATGCGTGAGCAGCCACCGGATCCACGCGCGAGTCAACATCGACATCTCCTCAGTCCCGGACCCACTGCTCATAATAGAGAGTAGCTACGACATAGCGCTGCTATTAATTCTGTCGACTTATGCCTCGCGATGTGGCGGTTGACCGGGTTGGGAAGGTAGTACGCATGGTTGTCATGTTTGGTTGCTGGAGGTGACGGAGCGGCGGTTGGATCGGGCCGGAGGCACGATGAACCGGCGTGGTTTCGTCAAGGGCGCCGCGGCGATGCTGGGTTCAGCGGGTGCGAGTACGGCCGCGTCCGCGGCAAGGGCGGAAAACTTCGTCCCGAGTCCGAGAACGGCGATGTATCGCATGTTGGTGCCGGAGATCTTCGCCCCGCTGCCGGATCCGGCCGATCATGTGCCTGCGATCGTCATCGGATCGGGCTTCGGGGCGTCGGTCACCGCGCTGCGCCTGGCGCAGTCGGGGATCCAGGTCGCGGTGCTCGAGCGCGGGTCCCGATGGCCGAATGATCCATGGCGTGACATCTTCGCCACCGACACGATCCCGGATGGCCGCGGTTTCTGGCACCGCACCACCTTCACCGGGGTGAACAGGATTCCACTGGCGATCGATCCGTTCGGCGGGGTCCTCGATGTCACGAGTTACCCCGGCATGGACGTGTGGCGTGGTGCGTGTGTGGGCGGCGGGTCGGTCGTGTTCACCGGGGTGATGATCGAGCCGGAGCAGCGGTTCTTCGAGTCTGTGTTCCGCGGCGTGGTCGACTATCGCGAAATGCGCGACGTCTATTACCCCCGGGTCCGAAAGATTTTGCGGCCCAGTGTTATTCCAGAGGACATCTACAGCTCTTTCGCCTTCGCGCACTCGCGAGCCTGGGACGAACAGGTTCGCGTGGCAGGCTACGCGCCGCAGCGTATCGACGGCACATGGAACTGGGACGTCATCCGCGATGAACTGACTTTGCGATCGAGGCCGTCGGCGACGGTCGGCAATTCGAACCTCGGCAATTCCAACGGCGCGAAGTTCGATCTCAACCAGAACTATCTACGCTATGCCGAGGAGACCGGCCGCGCCCGGATCTATCCCGGCCATCGCGTGGACGCCATCGGGAAGGAACCGGGAGCGTCGGGCCGCTATACCGTCGACGTGACCAAACTCGCCCCGACCGGTGAGGTGCTGCGCACTCGGACGTTGACCTGCGACATGCTGTTCCTGGGCGCGGGCTCCATCGGCACCTCCGAGTTGTTGGTGCGTGCGCGGGAGACCGGTGCGCTACCGAACCTGAACGAGCACATCGGCGAAGGCTGGGGCAGCAACGGCGATGTCGCCCTGGCCCGGCCGCTCAGCACGTTCCAGGTGGGCACGCAGGGCACGCCGTCCGCGAGCCGGATCCTCGATGAGGCGGGCGTACCCGTGGCGCTGGAGAGCTGGTATATCCCCGGCACGACGCCGTTCGACGTCACCCTTCTCGCGTCGTTGGGCATCGTGCTCGACGACACCCGTGGCCGGTTCGTCTGTGACCCGTCCGACGGGCGCGTGGTCCTGGACTGGCCGGCCGGCGGCGCCGCGGGCTATCTCGAGCGAGCGCGGGAAGTGAACGACAACGCGGCCTGCAACTGCAGGCCCATCTCCAGGCCTGCCGTGGACGCGGATGCCTCGTTCACCTCCCATCCGCTGGGCGGCGCGGTGCTCGGACTCGCGACAGACGGCTACGGCCGGGTGCGTGGTTACCGGAACCTCTACGTCATGGACGGGGCGGCAGTGCCCGGTAGCACCGGAACGGTGAACCCCTCACTGACGATCAGCGCGCTGGCCGAGCGCAATATCGAACAGATCATTCGAGAGCTGTGAACGGGAATCCGGCCCCGAATCGTGGGCGGTCGCTCGCCGAACGGGTGGCGATCCGGCTGATGTACCCGAGGTTCCGGCCCACCGAGGAATCTTTGCGTGCGGCTGTCGCGGGCAAGGTGGTGCTGGTGACGGGGGCCTCGCACGGTATCGGCAAGGCCAGTGCGCGGAAGCTGGCCGCGGCGGGGGCGGTGGTGGCGTTGGTGGCCCGTTCCCGTCCTGAACTGGAACAGCTGGCCGCCGACATCGCCGCCGACGGCGGCACAGCCCACGCGTACGCGACCGACCTGACCGACATGGATGCCGTCGACCTGCTCGGCCGGACGCTGCTGGCCGACTACGGGCACATCGATGTCGTGATCAGCAACGCGGGAAAGTCGATCCGGCGGCCCATCGCCGAGTCCTACGACCGCTTCCACGATTTCACCCGCACCATCGACGTCAACTATCTGGGCCCGGTGCGGTTGCTGCTCGATCTGTTACCCCATATGCGTGCGCGCAAGCAGGGACATATCGTCAACGTCTCCACCTGGGGCGTGCTCATGCCGCCGGGTCCGCGCTGGTCGGCCTACTTCGCCTCGAAAGCGGCCTTCGATGTCTGGCTGCGCAGCGTCGCCGTCGAACTCGCCTGCGACGATGTCACCACCACCTCCGTCTATATGCCACTGGTCCACACCAGAATGAGCGCCCCCACCGACTTCAGCCGCATCCCCGGTCTGACCGTCGACGAAGCCTCCGACCTCATCTCGCATGCCGTCACCGCCAAACCCCTGGACATCGCCCCTTGGTGGGCGGTCCGGGTTCAAGCCTGGTCCGCCGTCCACCGCGACCGAGCCCGGCGCTTGCTGGAGCGTAGGTACCGTCGTTGACCACCGGACCGGCAGTGCGCTCCAGTAGAGAACCGACGAGCACATCGGATGCGGCGGCTGGAGCGGCCGGCGGAGCGATCGATGGTGGGCGTTCGCGTGGAACTTCTGCGAAGGTGTCTGTGTGGAGGTGTTGAGCAGGAACCATGTGACGGTCCGCGGCAAGAACGGCGCGCCGGTGGTCGTGCTCGCCCATGGATTCGGGTGTGACCAGCACATGTGGCGGCTGGTCGCGCCGGTTCTGGAGCGTGACTTCACCGTCGTCCTGTTCGACCACGTGGGCGCGGGCCGCTCGGACCTCTCGGCGTGGACCGCGTCGCGCTACTCCAGCATGGACGGCTACGTGGAGGATGTGCTGGCGCTACTTCGCGCGCTGGAGCTGGGGCCGGTGGTCTTCGTAGGGCACTCGGTCAGCGCGACGATGGCAGTGCTCGCCGCCGCACGCGAACCCTCGGCATTCGCCGGACTGGTCCTGGTGACTCCCTCGCCGTGCTTCATCGATGATCCGGCCACCGGGTACCGCGGCGGTTTCAGCGCCGCCGACATCGAGGAACTCCTGGAGGCGCTCGACGCGAACTATCTGGGCTGGTCGGGGGCGATGGCGCCGGTCATCATGGGCAACCCGGACCGTCCGGAGCTGGCCGAGGAGCTCACCAATAGTTTCTGTCGCACCGACCCGGAGATCGCGCGCGTCTTCGCCCGCGTCACGTTCCTCTCCGACAACCGGGACGATCTGGATGCGGTCGATGTCCCCACGCTGATCCTGCAATGCTCCGCCGACGCCATCGCCCCACCCGAGGTCGGCGCGTTCGTCCAGGAACGGATCAGGGGCAGTCGGCTGACCACGCTCACCGCGACCGGCCATTGCCCCCAGCTCAGTTCTCCCGCCGAGACCGCCGCCGCGATCGCCGCCTTCGCCGCGGAAACCGGATGACGCACGCGGCGGGCGACCGAGGCCGCGGCAGTGCGCTCGGAACCGGGACGGATGACGACGCGGTATTCGCGGCGCTACTCGAGGACAGCGCCGAGGACCTGTACGAGAACGCCCCCTGCGGTTACCTCTCCACCTCGCTGGACGGCCGCATCGCCAAAGTGAACGCCACGCTGCTGGACTGGCTGGGCTGGCAGCGCGACGAACTCGTCGGCCGCAAGCACTTCTCCGACCTGCTCACCGTGGGCGGCCGTCTCTATCACGAAACCCATTTCGCACCTCTGCTCCGGATGCAGGGCGATATCCGCGGCATCGCGCTGGAAATGAAGACCGCCGACGGTCGTCGACTACCGGTCCTGGTGAGCTCACATGTCAAAACCGGTAGGGAGGGACAACCGCTACTGATTCGCACCACCGTCTTCGACGCCCGCGAGCGCCGGGCCTACGAGACGGAGCTGCTACGGGCGCGCCGGGAAGCCGAGCAGGAACGCGAACGCCTCCAGCGTCTGAACGCCACTTTGCAGACCACCCTGCTGCCACCCGAACTGCCCCAGGTTCCCGGCCTCGAAGTTGCCGCGTACTACCACATCGCCTCGACCGACGAGGTCGGCGGCGACTTCTACGATCTGTTCCCCATCACTGCCGACACTTGGGGCATGTTCCTGGGCGACGTCTGTGGCAAAGGAGCTCCCGCCGCGGCACTCACGTCACTGGCCCGCTACACCCTGCGTACGGCCACCGCCTACACCCACGACCCGGCGGCGATACTCGACACGCTCAACACCACACTCACCGAGCGGTACCACGGCCACAGGCCCCGATTCTGCACGATCATCTTCGGACTCATCCGGCCCACTGCCGATCGCGGAGGTTGCGAGATCACCTTGGCAGGTGGCGGGCACCCGCCTGCGCTGCTGCTGCGTTCCGACGGCGAGGTGGAAGAGATGCACACCCGGGGCGGCCAGCTGATCGGGGCGATCCCGCACGCCCGGATCGTCACCAGGAGCTTCCGGCTGGAGGTCGGGGACACGCTGCTCCTCTATACGGACGGACTCACCGAAGCTCGCATCGCGGAGGACGGCGCCCGTTACAGCGACCGAGCACTCGTCGAATTCGCTCGCGCCCTCGCGCCCGTCACCGCGTCCGGCGGTATCGAAGCTCTTCGGGAACTGCTCGACTCCTTCGGGCCCGGAGTGGAGGACGACACCGCCCTTCTCGCCGTCCACGCGCTGCGACCTGGAACCAGAACCACCACCAGCTGAGGCGCATCCGGTCCACCGCTCGAGCACGTCGCGGGCCATAGCTCGCACCGTGCACCGCCATGACAGAATGACGGGCCATGGAATTGCCCGTCGAACTCGTCGAGGCCCTCGACCGAGCGTGCGCGGGCGTTCCCGAGCGGCAGCTCGCCACCTCGGTCGACCGGCTGATCTCGCGCTACCGGGACCCGCGCCCGGCGGCGACGCCGATTCTCGGTTCGACCGCCGACGTCACCGCCTACGCCGCTTATCGCATGCCCGCGACGTGGGCCGCTGTGCACAGTGCGCTGGAGCGGTTCGCCGAGCAGGCGCCCGCCTTCCAGCCCAGGACGATGCTCGACGTCGGCGGGGGGACCGGCGCGGCGTTGTGGGCAGCGGTCGGACTGTTCCCCTCGTTGGCCGAGGTGACCGTGCTCGATCAGGTGGACGAAGCACTGCGGCTCGGGCGCAGTCTTGCGGGCGGCGCAACCGCTGCGGCGCTGCGCTCCGCCGTGTGGCGGCAGACCTCGTTCGCCGCTCGGGAAGCATTCGGCGGAGCGGACCTCGTCACGATCTCTTACGTGCTGAGCGAGCTTTCCGGGGCAGACCAAGCCGACCTGGTGGCCCGGTCCGCCGAGGGGGCGGAAGTGGTGACCGTCTTCGAGCCCGGAACTCCGGACGGCCACCGCAGAATCCTCGCCGCACGCGACGTTCTGATCGATGCCGATATGACGGTCGTGGCACCCTGCCCGCATCAGCGCCTGTGCCCGCTCGCCGAGGGGTCGGACTGGTGCCACTTCAGCACGCGAATCAACCGGACATCCCTGCACCGGCGGTTGAAGGGCGGCGAACTCGGCCACGAAGACGAGAAGTTCTCCTACGTGGTCGCGTCCCGGACCGCGCACGCCCCCGCGCCTGGTCGAATCCTGCGTCATCCGCTCAAACGCAAGGGCCTGGTCACGCTGCAGGTTTGCACGGCCGACGACGGCGTGCGGCAAACCCTCGTCTCGAAGCGGCAGGGCGATGCGTATCGCCGGGCACGGGACGTGGAATGGGGCGACGCCTGGCCACCAGCCCACCGCGCGACGGATTGATCGCCACCACCCCCGCGGTCTCGCGCCCGTCAGTCCTGACACGCCACGTCGCTCGGTGAGTCCGGCCTGATGTCAACGGGGGCAAGCACAGCGGACTTTAACGAGCCGCCAATCAGTGGCACAATTCACAACGATCCAATATTTACGTAAATCGGGCGTAACCACGTTCCGCTCAGCCGTTGAGGAGCGACACCAGTGCAGATGTCCAGGCGCGATCCCGGCTCGCGATCGCGCTGTGCTGGGACTTCCGCGTTCCGGGCACTGGGTGGTGCCGCCGTTCGGCCGAGGTGGCGAGGGGGCGAGGTGATCCCGGTGCGGCGTTCGGTCGGGGGCGCTGCGCAGGTCCCTCGACGATCCGGCCTCCTTCTGAAATCGAGGTGATCCGTCAAGTGCTGGAAACGCAAACCAAGGTCGTACGAAGTCTGGTTCCCGCCCGGATGGACCGGCTTCCGTGGACCAAATTCCACTGGCTCATCGTCGTGGGGCTGGGAGTCTCCTGGATCCTGGACGGAATCGAGATCCAGATCGTCAGCAGCATGGGCGGACCGCTGCAAGACGTCGAAACGCTGCATCTGACCTCAGGGCAGGTCGGTGCGATGGCCTCGTGGTACCTGGCAGGCCAGGTCGTCGGCGCATTGGTGTTCGGCCGGCTCACCGACCGGCTCGGGCGCAAGAAACTGTTCATCCTGACGCTGGCGATCTACCTGATCGGCAGTGGGTTGGCCGGTTTCTCGTGGAACGCATGGTCGCTGTACTTGTTCCGCTTCATCGCCGGCACCGGAATCGGCGGTGAATACACGGCGATCAATTCGGCGATCGACGAGATCATGCCGTCCAGATATCGGGGACGGGTCGATATCGCGATCAACGGCACCTATTGGGGTGGCGCGGCGTTGGGAGCCGCGGCGAGCCTGATCCTGTTCAACGAGAGTTTCGTTCCGACCGGCTGGGGATGGCGGATCGGATTCTTCATCGGGCCCGTCCTCGGCTTCATCATCATCTTCCTGCGCAGGCACATTCCGGAGAGCCCGCGCTGGCTGCTCACCCATGGGCGGGCCGAGGAGGCGGAGCGGACCGTCGACGACATCGAAGCGCAACTGCGGAAGCAGGGCATCGAACTCCCTCCGGTCGACGAGAGCAAAGCCCTGGACATCGTGGACGCGGATCGGCTCTCCTACCTGCAGATGGCCCGGATCTTCTTCGGGCGATACCCGTCGCGCTCGTTCCTCGGATTCACGATGATGGCGACGCAGGCTTTTCTCTACAATGCGATCTTCTTCACCGTCGGCTTGGTGCTGATCAATTTCTACAACGTGCCGGACGATCACACCGGATATTATTTCTTCCCGTTCGCCATCGGTAATTTGATCGGCCCCTTGGTGCTCGGCCCGCTCTTCGACAGCATCGGCCGCAGGAAGATGATATGCGCGACATACCTGGGCTCCGGTTTCCTGCTTCTGATCTCCGCATGGGCATTCAACGCGGGCATTCTCAACGCCACCACCCAGACTCTCTTCTGGTGCGTCATCTTCTTCTTCGCCTCGGCGGGTGCGTCGTCTGCCTATCTCACGGTCAGTGAAATCTTCCCGCTGGAGTTGCGTGGTCAAGCCATCTCGTTCTTCTTCGCCATCGCGCAGGGTGCGGGCGGGGTCGTCGCGCCGTTCCTCTTCGGCCATCTGGTGGGCGGCGCCGACAACCCGAGCCCCGACCGTTTCCCGCTCACGGTGGGGTACGTCATCGGTGCCGGGTTCATGATCTTCGGCGGCCTGGTCGCCTGGTTCTTCGGAGTGAACGCCGAAGGCCAGTCCTTGGAGGACATCGCGGATCCACTGTCGGTGGCGAAACCGTCTGCGACGAGTCCCGGCGTGGCCGACGGCCGAGCGAACGGCGATGCGCCGCAGGCCCCCGAGCCGAACGCTTCTCAGGAACCGGCCGGACGCCAGCCTGCTGCCGTAGGTAGCGAGCCGATATCTGACGGCTCGTCACCTATCGATTCGGTCGAAGGGGTGTAGCGAGATGGTGCAGCCAACTCCTTGGCGAGCGAGTCGTGACCGGCAGCAACAGGCAGGCTCGACGACCCGCGCGCCGAGTGGCACTCGAAAACGCCGGGTCGACCTCGCCCGGCTCCGGGCGCGGGTGTCGAGGCTCCGAGCACGGATGCCGAATCCCCGGACCCGGGGTCCGCAACTGCGGGCTGCGGTGCAACCGCTGGTGACCTCGCTCCGGGACAACTCGGGTTACCTGTGTGCCGCGGCCGGGAGCATCCTCACGTTCAGCTTGCTGTTCAAGCCGTGGCTCGCTACCGGAGGACCGGATGGCACGATCTGGAGCAACGCCTTCGGCCAAACCCACATCACCACTACGCTCGTGGGTCTCTGGTCGAAGAATCCGCCGGCCCATTCCAATCTCAGCGGCACCTGGGCCATCCTCGCCACCATCGCGATCTTCCTCACCGTGCTCGCCGCGTTGGCCAATCTCCGTGCGCCCACCGAGATCCTTGCGCGTTTGACGACCGGTTCCGCGGTGGCGGTGGCGCTTTTCATCGCCTTCACGCTGGTCTATCTCAACAGCAAGGGGCCGGAACTGCGCTCCATGATCGGCTCCGGCCCGCCAACCGACCTCGGAACGCAGGTCGGCTACGTGATCCGATGGGCCTCGGGCAACGGGCAATACCCGCTGCCAGGGCTGCGCAAGGTCGAATTCGAGACCGCGAAACTCACGGGTACGGCGCTGTTCGCCGGTGCGACGGCGATGTTCTCGGCCGTGGCGGCTATCGCGCAATGGGTTCGGAGGATGAAGTTGCGCCGCAGCACCGACTGAGCCGTAGCGTGCGGATTCGGTCGCCTGGCGTCGCGACGAACGCTGATTAAGTCACGACGAAGACGCCCTTTCCGGGGACGTGGGGAGCGTCCGTCGCGATCAGGACTTCCACACGGCCCAGACCGGACGGAATGGATACCGGAATCCAAGAGCCCGCGACGTTCTCCTCGGCCGGTGTGCTGTCGTCGACCCGGATAGGGGCAAGGGTGCCGAAGACCCCGGTGTCGGAATTCCGCCATGAAACCGTGACTTCCACGCCGCAGGAGCCGCCGGGCCGGTCGGGAGCGTAGACGAACTCGGGGCGTATCCACAGCGTGGGGACACCGGAGTAGTTGCGATCGGGGTCGTAGTAGGCGGCGATCATGCCGATACCGGCGAGGCCGCCGTCGCAGAGCGTTCGTGCCGGGGGGACACCGAGGGGAAGCGCGGATACCGACGGGGCGGTCGCACCGAGTGCGCCGATGACCAAGGCTAGGACCGCCACACCATGCCGGATATTCACCGCTGCTCCCTTCGTCGGACCCGAACTGTCTGTCAGCTGTGTCGACATGAGTTCGCCGAATGTTAACGGGGCGAGCGGTGGTGGGTGAACGCTGCTCCTGGGCCGGGCGCCGTCGACCGGTCCAGGAGAACGTTCTGCCGGGTCAGCCCGCGGCTGCGGAGCGCAGGTGGGCGCGCTCGGCGATGGCGGCCAATTCCGCGTTGAAGCGGTCGGCGGCTTCGATATTGCCCAGATGGCCCGTGGGCCAGACGTGGTAGGCGGCCAAGTGACCGGTTTCCGCGAGAGCGTCGGCGATGCGGCGCGACATGCGCTCGGGCAGCAAGCGGTCGTGGGCGCCTGCGATCACCGTGGTCGGCACGGTGAGGGACGCGGCGGCTTCGGCGAGATCCATGTCGGCGAGGGCGGCGGCGTGCCTGCCGCGGGTCAGCGGTCGGCACGAGCGCACGATGCCCAGCGCGAACTCCACCTGGTCGGCGGTCGCGTGCGGGGTCATCACGCGCGCCTTGAGCAGCGCGCTGGTCGGCCAGCCGCCAGGAAGCGGGACCGGGGCGGTGAGCAGCGTCTCGGCGACGATCATGGGCATCCGCACGGTGGCGCCGAGCACGGTGAGCGGGCGGTCCGCCAGCGTCAACGGCTTGTTCAGCAGCGGAAGCAGATCGGTGTCGTAGCGGATGTTGCCCGACGTACTGTTCAAGATGACGGCGGCCGCGGCCTGCTTGCGGACCTGCTCCGGATAGCGAGCGGCCCACGCCTGCACGGTGATACCGCCCATGCTGTGGCCGACCAGCACGGCCCGCTGTCCGGGACGGAGTGTGGCGTTCAGAACCGCCGACAGATCGTCGGCCAGTGACTCTTTGCTGGGAACGGACCTGCCGGATTCGCTCGCGCCGTGGCCGCGCTGGTCGTAGCAGACCACGCGGTACCGATCGGCGAACGCGTTGATCTGCGGGTTCCAGTACTCGATGCTGCAGCTCCAGCCGTGGATCAGGACGATGACATCGCCCTTGGCCGGACCGTAGGCATGTACTCGCAGGCGAGCGCCGTCTTTGGTGGTGACCGGAATGACCGCGTGACGGGCGGTCGGCGCGTTCAACGACGCGGTACGGAAGGTGCGGGACCGCAGTCCGGCACGGTAGTCGGCGGTGAGCGCACCGTTGTACGCGTCCGCCAGCGTCCTCATCGACTTCGCCAGCATCAGGCACTCCTTTGTGTCCACCGTCACCGTACAGTGCAAGCAGCGCTGCTTGCTAGTGTTAGCGCCAGACGACGGTATTGCTCTTCTATATCGGGGAGTACCCCCGTATTCGGTACGGCAAAAGATCATTTCGAGAGAAAAGATCAGCCGCGCTTGATTCGGGTTGTCGGATAGCGCCGTAGCGGCGCAGGTCGCCGCCCGGTTACGGTTGACCCGTGGACATCGCGCAGCATGCCTCCGGTCCCGTGGCGGACCAGGGAACCGAGCCGAAGACCGGGTGGCGCGGGGCGGCAGTTCCGCTGCTGGTGGCGGGTGTCGGCGTGGGCGTCGGCGTGTTGCTGCATCTGCGCGATCCGCACGTCGAGGGCTCCTACGGCACCTGTCCGGTCTACGCGCTGACCGGCTGGTACTGCCCGGGCTGCGGGGGGATGCGCGCCGTGCACAACCTCACCGACGGGCATGTCCTGGATGCGCTGCACAGCAACTTGCTCGCGCTTCCGCTGGTTCTCGCGTTCGCGGTGTGGGTGCTGGACTGGACCGTGCAAGCGTGGCGCGGCCGGAAGATGCGGCTGCCGTCGATCAGCCGGACCACCATGTGGACATTCTTCGCATTGCTGGCGATCTACACGGTCGTACGCAACACGCCATGGGGAACCCTGTTCACACCCGTGTAACACGCGAGTGTGCGGGCAGCCCTCAGGTATGAACGATTCGCTGAAGACCCGGGTGCAGCAGAAACTGCTGCGCCAGCTCATCGAGGACCCGCGGGACACCGAGCACGACGACCCCCGGCAGATCGCCGTGGAGACCGACCTGGACGCGCTGGCCAACGTGCCGGAGGACGATCCGCTGGTCGAGGAACTCGCCGCGCGGTATCTGGTGTTCTGATCAGGCCGTCGAGGCTCCGCCGTAGGGCGGCAGTTGCGGTAGTCGTTCGGCGAGCAGCCAGCTGTCCCACAGTGGGCGCAACGACACCAGGCTGTAGTGCCCGGCCAGATCGGTGAATTCCTCGGTGGTCACCGACGAGTGGCGGTAGCGAATGGTCCATTCCCGCAGCAGGTCGAAGAAGGTCGAGTCGCCGAGTTCCAGGCGCAGAGCGTGCAGGGTGAGCGCACCCCGCTTGTAGACGCGATCGTCGAACATGCGCTGCGGTCCGGGATCGCCGATGACGATGTCCTGGGGCTCGCGGGCCAGGTTGTGCCGTGCGGCCCGGGCCAGCTGATCGGCGGTCGGCCCGCCCGCGGCCTCCGACCAGATCCATTCCGCGTAGCAGGCGAAGCCTTCGTGCAGCCAGATGTCGCGCCACTGCCGGATGGTCAGGCTGTTGCCGAACCACTGGTGCGCCAGCTCGTGCGCGACCAGCCGTTCCGCGCCGCGGCGGCCGTCGCAATGGTTGGCGCCGAAGATGGAGATGCCCTGCGCCTCGATCGGGATCTCCAGCTCGTCGTCGGTGACGACGACGGTGTAGTCCGGGAACGGGTAGGGGCCGAACTTCTCGCTGAAGACCTCGAGCATCCTCGGCTGACGGGCGAAGTCGTGGTCGAAGTTGGCGCGCAGCCGCGGCGGCAGGATCGCGTGCATCGGCACCGGGGCGTGCGAAGAACCGATGCGGTGCCTGCGATAGTGACCGATCTGGATGGTGGCCAAGTAGCTGGACATCGGCTCGGCCTGCTCGTACACCCAGGTGGTCTGACTGGACTTGGTCTGCTTGCGCAGCAGGGCTCCGTTGGCCACCGCGTAGTACGGCGAATCGGTGGTGATCGAAACCCGGTAGCTGGCCTTGGAACTCGGGTGGTCGTCACAGGGGAACCAGGACGCCGCGCCGTTGGGCTGGCTGGCCACGATCGCCCCTTCGGTCAGCTCTTCCCAGCCGACCTCGCCCCACGGCCCGCGCACCGGTTTCGGGGTGCCGCCGTACTGCACCACCAGCGCGAGCACGCCGCCCGCCGGAATCCGCTGTTGCGGCGTGACGACCAACTTGCCGTGCTGGTGGGCGAATTTCGCGGCCTTGATGCCGTTGACGGACACCTTCGACACGCTCAGCGCCTGGCCGAGATCCAGTGCGAACCGGGTGCGCGCCTCGGTGGTCACCGCGGTGATCGCGGCGCGCCCCGTGAGCCGGTTGGCCGACACCCGGTAGGTCAGCTCCAGCTCGTACCGGGAGACCCGATACCCCCGGTTGCCGTTCTGCGGGAGGTACTCGTCGATGGGGGCTTCGTAGAACTTGCCCGCCATCAGCGCGCCCCGGGGTCGCCCGTGAACCAGGGCGCGATCGGGTTGCCCCACCAGCGCGTCGAGGCGGGCACGGCGTCACCGCGCATGACCAGGGAAGCCGGGCCGATGGTCGCGCCGTCGCCGAGCGCCGAGGCGGGCAGCGCCACGCAGTGCGGACCAAGGGTGGCGCCCGCACCGAGGGTGACGGCGTCCATGGCCATGATCCGGTCGTGGAACAGGTGGGTCTGCACCACACAGCCGCGTTCCACGGTCGCGCCGTCGCCGAGAGTCACCAGGTCCGCCTCCGGTAGCCAGTAGGACTCGCACCATACCCCGCGCCCGATGTCGGCGCCGAGGCCGCGAAGCCAGACGTTCAGTACGGGCGTACCGGTCGCCGCACGCGCGAACCACGGCGCGGCAACCGTTTCCACGAAGGTGTCGGAGACCTCGTTGCGCCAGACGAATGAACTCCACAATGGGTGTTCCTCGGCGCCGATCCGCCCCACGAGCAACCATTTGGCCGCTACCGAACTCGCCCCCGCGACGGCGCCCGCCGCCAGCAGCACCAGCCCGCTGAGCAGCCCGGCGGCCAGGTGGCCGAAGGTTTGCGCGAGCCACGCGAGGGTGCAAAGGACGCCGAGACCGATCGCGAAGGTCAGCAGAACCGGAATCAAGCGGCAGGTCTCCACGACGGCGCGCGCGACGCGCAGGCGGGCGGGCGGATCGAAGGTGCGCGCCGTGTCGGCGTTCTCCGCGGCGCGGCGCAGCCGGACCGGCGGGCTGCCCAGCCAGGACGAGCCCGGTTTCGCCTTGGACGGCGCTGCCGACAGCACCGCGACCAGCCCGTTCTTCGGGACTCGCCGTCCGGGGGCGGTCATGCCCGAGTTGCCGAGGAAAGCGCGCTTGCCGACCTTGGCCGCACCGATGTGCAGCCAGCCGCCGCCGAGTTCGTAACCGGCGATCATGGTGTCGTCGGCGAGGAACGCCCCGTCGGCGACGGTGGTGAACTTCGGCAACAGCAGCACTGTCGACGCCTCGACGCTCTTGCCCACCTTCGCGCCGAGCAAGCGCAGCCACAGCGGGGTGAGCAGGCTGGCATACAGGGGGAACAGGAAGGTGCGCGCGGAATCCAGCAGGCGCTCGGTGGCCCATGCCTGCCAGCCGACCCGGCTGCGCACCGGGTGGTAGCCCTCGGTCAGGCCGATGCTCAGCAGCCGGACCGCGACGATGGTCGCCGCGGCGTAGACGCCCAGGCTGAGCAGGGTCGCGAAGGGGAGTACGGCGAACGCGCGCGCGACGCCGCCCGCGAGCGTGCCGGTGTCGCGAATGAACCAGGCGAGGAACGCGCCACCGGCGCCGATGCCGAGAATCGGCATGGCGGCCAACGCGATCGATGTGACGCCGAAGACGCCGACCCAGCGCCGGGCTCGATCGGGCGTGTGCGCGGGCCAGCGGTGCTGGGCCTTGCCCACCTTCACCGCGGGCGAACCGGCCCACTCCTGTTCCGCCTTCACCTTGCCCGCCACCGCGGAGCCGGGCGCCACCTCGGCGTTCTTCCCGATCTTCGTGCCGGGCAACAAGATCGAGCGCGAGCCGACCACCGCGCCGGGGCCGACGGTGATCGGGCCGAGGTGCACCACGTCGCCGTCGATCCAGTAGCCGGACAGGTCGACCTCCGGCTCCACGCTGCAACCGTCGCCGAGTTCGAGCATGCCGGTGACCGGCGGCAGGCTGTGCAGGTCGACACCCCTGCCGATCTTCGCGCCGAGCGCGCGGGCGAACGGCACCATCCACGGGGCCCCGGACAAGTTCTCCGCGCCGCTGGCCTCGGAGAGGCGGACGGCCGCCCACAGCCGCAGATGCACGGAGCCGCCGCGCGGATAGCGCCCCGGCCGGACACCGCGCAGCAGCAGCCGCGCGCCGGCCACGCAGATCGCCATGCGGCCGAGCGGGGAGATGAACAGCAGGAACGCGACCAGCGTCCACCACCAGGACAACTGCGGCAGCCACGGCAGCGAGCCGGACCAGGCCGCGATGTTGCCGACGATCGCCAGCCAGGTGAGCCACTGCAAGCCCGTGAGGGTGGTGAGCGGGATGGTGGCGAGCACCTGCGCCGCCTGCGCGAGCGGTGGCGTCGGCCGCACCGTCCGGTCGGCCACGGCCACGGCGGGCGTGGTCTGCTCCAGCAGCTCGGCGAGCGCGCCGAGGCGGGGATGGTCGTAGACGTCCGCGACGGCGATCTGCGGATACCGTTCGCGCAGGGCGGTGACCAGCTGCGCCGCCGCGAGCGAGCCGCCGCCCAGATCGAAGAA
>NZ_BAFR01000006.1 GCF_000308435.1 Nocardia araoensis NBRC 100135
CATGCTGCGGTTGGAACGGCAGTGCGGACTGGTATTGACCCGGACCGCCCTGCCAGCTCGGCGGCCCCTGCGGTTGCCCGAGCGGCGGCGGAGGCGGCGGTTGATAGGCGGGCGGCGGAGGCTGATGCGTCACCGGCGGAGGCGGCGGCGCCCAGCTGTAGATCGGGCCGCTGGGCTGATCCGGCTGCGCAGGGGATTCCGGCTGCGCGGACTCCACTGGCATACGGTGGGTCAGGCCGTCGCCGCCGATGTCCTGGCGGTACTCCCCATAGCCGGGATGAGGTCCGTCCGGGGGCGGGGCTATCGGGTGGCTACCGCTGTGGCCCGACGGTGGCTGAAATGCGCCGGTAGCGAACGGCTCTCCCGGAAAGGGGGACGGAGGGGGATACCCGCCCGCGCTCGGCGGAGCGTACGAACCGTAGGGCTCGGCCGGTCCGGCCTGCGGGGGAGCCCAGGCCTGCGCAGGCGCGGCGGCTTGCGGGTAGGCCGTGGTCTGCTCCGTCGAGCCTTGCGGCTCCGGCTGTTCGGGCTTGGCGTCCGGCTGGGCCGGCCCGGCCGAGACGTCGGTTTCCTTCGCTTCCGCGCCGCCGGCCTGCTCGGCCGGCGCGTCGTTGGCCGATGACTCCACGTCGCTGACTTCGGCCGTATCCACGGAATGGCTCTGCAGCCAGGGTGGAGAGGTCGGATTGTGGTCGTTTGTTGTCACGGTTCCCCCATCTGCTCGGGAGTTCGAGCAGAGAGCTCGGCGCTTGGCGTGCGAAACCAACGCTAGCACGGGGTTCGCTACCCCGTGTCGCGGTAGGCATGCCGGGCTTGGGAGCAAGACGCCCGTGACAAATGGTCTGCCCCAGCGAGATCGGGCGCCGCGCGGTGGAACCCGCGCGGCGCCCGACCGGATGCGTGCCGAGTCGCGCTGTCAGTGCGCCCGGTTCACCGCCGACACCACCGCGCGCAGCGACGCGGTCGTGATCGAGGTGGCGATGCCGACACCCCACACCACCTTGTCGCCGATCGCGCACTCCACATAGGCGGCGGCCTGCGCGTCGTCGCCCGCGGACATGGCGTGCTCGGAGTAGTCCAGGACCTCGACGTCGAAGCCGACGGCGGCGATCGCGTCGACGAACGCGGCGAGCGGCCCGTTGCCCTTGCCGGTGATCTCCTGCTCGACGCCGTCGACCTTCACCACGGCCACGATCGAGTCGACCCCGCCGTCGGTCTCCGACGCGGTGACCTTCTGGCGCATCCGCTCCAGCGGCCGGATCGGGCTCAGGTACTCCTCGTGGAAGACGTCCCACATCTCCTTGGGCGTCACCTCGCCGCCCTCGCCGTCGGTGATCTTCTGGATCGCCTGCGAGAACTCGATCTGCAGCCGCCGCGGCAACGCCAGCCCGTGGTCGGTCTTCATGATGTAGGCGACGCCGCCCTTGCCGGACTGCGAGTTGACCCGGATGACCGCCTCGTAGGTGCGGCCCACGTCCTTCGGGTCGATCGGCAGGTAGGGCACCTCCCAGACGATGTCGTCGACGTCCGACTCGGCGGCGTCGGCCGCGGTCTTCATCGCGTCCAGGCCCTTGTTGATGGCGTCCTGGTGGCTGCCGGAGAACGCGGTGTAGACCAGGTCGCCGCCGTAGGGGTGCCGCTCGTGCACCGGCAACTGGTTGCAGTACTCGACGGTGCGGCGAACCTCATCGATGTCGGAGAAGTTGATCTGCGGATCGACGCCGCGGGAGAACAGGTTCATCCCCAGCGTGACCAGGCACACGTTTCCGGTGCGCTCGCCGTTGCCGAACAGGCAGCCCTCGATCCGGTCGGCGCCTGCCTGGTAGCCCAGCTCGGCGGCGGCCACGGCGGTGCCGCGGTCGTTGTGCGGGTGCAGCGACAGCACGATCGCCTCGCGGCGGGCCAGGTTGCGGCTCATCCACTCGATCGAGTCGGCGTAGACGTTCGGCGTCGCCATCTCCACGGTGGCGGGCAGGTTGATGATCAGCGGCTTCTCCGGGGTCGGCGCGATGATCGCCGAGACCGCGTCGCAGACCTCCTTGGCGTACTCCAGCTCCGTGCCGGTGTAGGACTCCGGGCTGTATTCGTAACGCCAATTGGTGTCCGGGTAGCGCTGCTCGATCTCCAGGCAGAGTGCGGCCGCGTCGGTGGCGATCTTCTTCACCGCGTCGCGATCGGCGCGGAAGACCACCTTGCGCTGCAGGATGGAGGTCGAGTTGTAGAAGTGCACGATGACGTTCTGCGCGCCGGCGCAGGCTTCGAAGGTGCGCTCGATCAGCTCCGGGCGGCACTGGGTCAGCACCTGGATGGTGACGTCGTCGGGGATCGCGCCGTCCTCGATGATCTCGCGGACGAAGTCGAAGTCGGTCTGGCTGGCCGAAGGGAAGCCGACCTCGATCTCCTTGTAACCCATCCGCACCAGCAGGTCGAACATGCGGCGCTTGCGGGCCGGGCTCATCGGGTCGATCAACGCCTGGTTGCCGTCGCGCAGGTCGACCGCGCACCAGGCGGGCGCGCGATCGATGACCTTGTCCGGCCAGGTGCGGTCGGGCAGCGTGATCGGCTCGACCTCCTCGGCGAACGGCCGGTAACGGAACGTCGGCATCGAGGAGTTCTTCTGCTTGTTCCAACCGGGTTGGTCGGCGGGGGCTGGTCTGCTCGGCGCGGTGATGGTGCGCGCGCCTGATACGAATGCGTCAGCAGGGGACATGGGCGGTTCTCCCGAGGATGTCGTTTTTCCCAAAGGGCTGGTCGACCGGCGCGGCGAAACCCCGCGACGGGAGCCGGTCCGATCAGACCCCGTCGCGGCGGTCGAGAAGAAGTGCCCGCTGCATGATGTCCGCGAGTTTACCGTGCCGACATACGGCCGGGAAGGGAGGTCCCGTCGTCGGGTGATCCGACGACCCCGCTACCGTTCGGTCCGGCAGTGAACCACGCTTGTACGGGCCCGTGGTCCGACAGGACGTCGAAGGATTGGCTATGACCTGGCTGGAGCAACTGGCCGTTTTCGGTGCGGGCATCTGGGCGGGCGGCATCAACACGATCGTCGGCTCCGGCACGCTGATCACCTTTCCCGTTCTCCTCGCGTTCGGCCTGCCGCCGGTGACCGCGAATGTGTCCAACACCATCGGCTTGGTCCCCGGCTCGATCAGCGGCGTGCACGGGTACCGCCGCGAACTGGCGGGCCAGCGCGACCGGCTGCTGCGGTTGGGCACCGCGTCGCTGCTCGGCGGGATCACGGGTGCGGTGCTGCTGCTGGTGTTACCCGCCGAAGCGTTCAAGGCGATCGTGCCCGTCCTGATCATCCTGGCACTGGTGCTGGTCATCGTGCAGCCACGGCTCGCGAACTGGGTCAAGCGCCGCCGGGAGAACGACGGCGCCCCGGTGCCGGAGCACGGAGGACTCATCCTCGCCGTCGCGGTTTACGCCGCCGGTATCTACGGCGGGTACTTCGGCGCCGCGCAAGGCGTGCTGCTGATCGGGTTGCTCGGCGTTTTCGTGCACGACGACATCCAGCGCCTCAACGGCGTGAAGAACGTGCTCGCCCTGATCGTGAACGCGGTCTCCGCGCTGATCTTCATCGTCGTGGCGGACGTGGACTGGCGCGCGGTGGTGCTGATCGCACTCGGCTCGATCATCGGCGGGCAACTCGGCGCTCGGGTCGGCAGGCGGATGTCGCCGACCCTGTTACGCGGGGTCATCGTCGTGGTCGGCCTCATCGCGGTGGTCCGCCTCCTGACGTCCTGAGGGCACGTCGATGGCACTGGAGAGCGACACCGATTCTGGGGCAGCCATCCGCACTGTGGCGGTGCACTGATGCCGCGCCTCGGTCGGGTGCGGTAGTGCCCGCACGAATTTCAGGGTCGGATGTCAATCCTCAGGCTGACGACGGCCACCGGGCGCGGAGCACAGGATGAGTGCCGTGCTTCGCTGGAAGATCGTCATCATCGCCGCGCTGCTACCCGTGGTGAGCGGCTGTGGCGGGCCGCCGAGCCGACACGAGGCGGCGGTCGCGGAACTGGTCGCGCAAGCAGACGCCGCGCCGACGCCCCGGCTGGACTGGGCGCCGTGCGCGGAGCCGGAGCTGAGCCGATTCCAATGCGCGACCGCACAGGTGCCGGTGGACTACGCGCACCCCGACGGCCCGACCCTCGGGCTGGCGGTGGTGCGTCAGCAGGCCACCGACCCGCAGCGGCGGGTCGGCACGCTGTTCTCCGCGGTCGGCGGGCCGGGAGGGTCGGGACTGCGCTGGGCCGCGCAGGGGGAGCTGGTCGGCGGCGAACTCGCACGCCGCTTCGACGTGATCACCTTCGACCAGCGCGGCGTCGGCCGCAGCGGGCAGGTGCGGTGTTTCGCGGACACCGAGCAGCAGCGGCGGTTCTGGTCCAGCGCGGCGCTGCCGCCCGTCGACCCGGAGCAGGAGCGTGCGGCCGACGCGGCGAGCCGCGCGCTGGCCGCCGGTTGCGCGGCGCACGGCGGCGCGTTGCTCGGGCACCTGACCACCGTCGACGCGGCGCGCGACCTGGATCTGCTGCGCCGGGCCGTCGGCGACCCCCGGCTGACCTACGAGGGCGGCTCCTACGCGAGTTATCTGGGCCAGGTGTACGGCGCGCTGTTCGGCGACCGGGTGCGTGCGCTGTACCTGGCGTCGATGATCGACCCGGACGCGTACACCAACGACACCCGAAGCGCCATCGAGACCACCGCCGCCGGGACCGAGGAGGTGCTCGGCGAATTCCTGCGGCTGTGCGCGGAGGCGGGCCGGGCGCGCTGCGCCTTCGCGGCGAGCGACGGCCAAGGCGAAGCCGCCGTGCGCGGCGGCGCCGGCGATCCCGGCGGCGCGGCCGACCTCCGCGCTCGCAATGATGCTGTGTTGCAACGTCTTCGCCAGGCACCGCTGGTGGTCGGGACGGGGGAGCGGGCGCGGACGGTCACCTACGCCGAGGCGCTGTCATCGCATGCGCTGTTGCTGTACGACCCGAACGAGGGCTGGCCCGCCCTGGCCGCGTTGCTCGCCGAACTGGAGCGCGGCCCGGCGGGCAATCCCGACGCGGTGGGCGAAATCCTGTCGGCCACCGCGCAGCGGGAGGATTTCCTCGACTCGTACACCGCGATCTCCTGTGCCGACAACACATTCGCGCGCGACCCCGGCCAATGGCCCACGCTGGCAGCGGATGTGGCGCGTGCCGGGCCCACTTACGGCGCGTTCTGGCTGTGGCTGCACCAGGCCTGCGTCTACTGGCCGTCTCCGCCCGAGGGGTACGCCCAGC
The DNA here is from genome assembly GCF_000308435.1 of Nocardia araoensis NBRC 100135. GTDB lineage: Bacteria > Actinomycetota > Actinomycetes > Mycobacteriales > Mycobacteriaceae > Nocardia > Nocardia araoensis. Next base: position 5,271 of record NZ_BAFR01000006.1, read on the forward strand.
GGTACGCCGGGCCGTGGATCCTGCGGTCGGACACCCCGGCGCTCTTGGCCAACAACCGATTCGACCCGGTCACCCCGCTCAGCGCGGCGCGGCGCGCACAGCAGGAACTGGTGAACGCTCGTCTGGTCGTCGTCGAGGGCGGGTACGGGCACACTCTGCTCAGCGAATGCGCCCGGAAACTGAGCGAGCGCTACCTGATCGACTTGCAGCTACCTGCCCCCGGAGCCACCTGCCGCGCGGACGACCTGCCGTTCGACCGATAGCGAAAACGGATATCTGTTCACAAATCGGGAATACCGGTAATCTGCGCACGCTAAGCCTGATGATGGAAGGTGACCGGTGCGTAGACGTGCCTTGTTCAAGGCGGCTGGCACGGCCGCCCTGCTCGGTGCTGTGGGAACGATGAGGGGGACGGGCGCGGCGTCCGCCGATCCGATGTGGGAGGCCCTGTTCCGCGCTTGGGTGCCGGAGATCTTCGCCCCGATTCCCGACCCGCCGGAGCACTCGCCCGCGATCGTCATCGGCTCTGGCTTCGGCGCCGCGGTGTCCGCGTTGCGCTTGGCCGAGGCCGGGATCGTCACCACTGTGCTGGAACGCGGATCGCGCTGGCCGAACGACCCGTGGCGGGAGATCTTCACCGGTGACGACCTCCCCGACGGCCGCGGCTTCTGGCACCGCACCAACTTCACCGGCGTCACCAAGGTGCCGATGCATTTCGCCAGGTTCGGCGGCGTCTTGGACTGCACCGAATATCCGGGCATCGACGTGTGGCGCGCGGCCGCCGTCGGCGGCGGCTCGGTGATCTTCAGCGGCGCCATGATCGCCCCGGAGCGCCGCTTCTTCGACCACATCTTCGGCGGCACCGTCGACTACGGCGAGATGGAGCGCGTCTACTACCCGCGCGTGCGGGAGATGCTGCGGCTGAGCCCGATGCCCGCGGACATCTACAACTCCGCGCCGTTCGCGCACTCCCGCGCCTGGGACGATCAGGTGCGCAAGGCCGGCTATCAGCCCCAGGCGAACGACTCGATCTTCAACTGGGACATCCTGCGCGCCGAATTGGCCGGAGCCTCGCGGGCTTCCGCGACGGCGGCCAGGAGCAACCTCGGCAACTCCAACGGCGCCAAATTCGACCTGAACCAGAACTACCTGGCGTACGCGCAGGGCACCGGCCGGTGCGGAGTCTTCCCCGGTCACCGGGTCGACGCCATCGCGCAGGATTCCGGCGGCCGCTACGCGGTCACCGTCGCGAAGCTGTCGCCGACCGGCGACGTGCTGTCCACCCGCACCCTCACCTGCGATCGGCTCTTCCTCGGCGCCGGGTCGATCGGTACCTCCGAACTGCTGGTCCGCGCGCAGGCCACCGGCGCGCTGCCGAACCTGAACGAACACGTAGGCGACGGCTGGGGCACCAACGGTGACGTGGTGCTGGCCCGCGGCGCCAGCGCGCTGGCCGGTCAGGGCCAGGGCGTGCCGAGCGCGAGCCGGATCTTCGACGAGTCCGCCGTGCCGCTGACCCTGGAGAGCTGGTACATCCCCGGCATCCCGTTCGAGACCGGTGCGCTCGCCTCGCTCGGCATGGTGCTCGACCCCACCCGCACCCGGTTCGGCTACGACCGGGCCACGAACCGGGTCGGGCTGAGCTGGTCGGTCGAGAACCGGGATGAGACGGTCGCGCTGGCACGTGCGGTCGACCACCGGATCGCCGAACGAGCGGACGCCCTCGTCGAGTACGGCGTCCTCGGTTACGACGCGAACGCGCTGTTCACCGCCCATCCACTCGGCGGGGCGGTGCTTGGGCGCGCCACCGACGGCTACGGCCGGGTGCACGGTCATCCCGGTCTCTACGTGATGGACGGCGCCGCGATACCCGGCAGCACCGGAACGGTCAATCCGTCGCTGACCATCGCCGCGCTGGCCGAACGCAATATCGAGGCGATCGTTCGCGCCGGTCGGTGAACTTCGCCGGCGCCGGGCGCAGCGTTCGCCCGGCGCCTTTTCCGGGGGTATCGCCAACAGTGCCGAGCGTGCTTTCCGCGTATTAGTGTCGGCGGCACCGTTCGGCGTCGAAGGGATCCGCAGTGTCCGCTCCCAGCTCGGGTATCGAAAGTTCCTCCGTCGAGCGATACGGTCTGCGGGAAGCGCCACGATCGCAGGACTATCCGCGCAAGCCGCCGATGTTGTGGACGGATTTCGTGATGCTGGCGCTGGCCATCGTCTCGGTAGCGCTGGTCACCTGGATCACGTTCTTCCCGGTCTCCGGGCACACCTACCACACGATCGTGGTAGTCGACTGGTCGTTGTGCGCGGTGTTCGCGCTCGAGTTCCTGTGGCGCTGGCGCCGCGCGGGCTGGCCGTGGACCTTCCCGTTCGTCTATTGGTACGAGATCCTCGGCATGATCCCGGTGACCAGCCCGTTCTTCCGCGGCTTCCGGCTGTTGCGCATCGTGGTGATCCTGGGCAGGCTCGCCCGGGTGGCGGACCGGGTGTTCGGCGACCGGGTGACCGCCGCGGTGGTGAACCGGTTCGTCGCGACCATCGTCGACACCATTCGCCGTCCGATGACGATCGCGGTGATGGACGAGGTGGCCGAGGTGCTGCGCACCGGCCACTACACCCGCAACATCGCGGCCGCCCTGGAGGAGAACCGGGCCGAGCTGGACGAAATGATCCTGGAGTTGATCAAGAAGGATCCGCAAGCGGGACGGGTACGCTACATCCCCTTTCACGACGAGATCATCCGGCTGATCGCCGACACCACGTTCCGCATCGTGTTCCAGGTGCTGGAGGATCCGCGCACCGACGAACTCGTCGCCGACGTCCTGCGGGAGAACATCGATCAGATTCGCGACGCGGTCCGCGACGGCGTGCGGGTGCCGCCGGCCGCGTACGGGCGCACACCCGATGAGGACGGCGTGCGGCATCGCGTCAATCAGGTACCGCGTGCCTGATCGCGTCCCGCGGCTGCGCCAGACGTACGGTCTCCCAAGCGATCAGCGCGACCAGGACGCCACACAGCAGGGCCAGCGAGGCCAGCGCGGGCAGGCCGCAGGCCAATGGGATCAGCGCGAGCAGCACCGCGATCGCGACCACGCGCGCCACCGTGACGGTGCGCGTGGCGTAGTGCTTGAACCCCACCAGCGCGATCAGATACAGCACGACGCCGCCGTAGAGGGCATAGAGCGGAATCCCGTACAGCGCGTCCTTCAAAGTGTGGTGTGAGGAGTCCCCGACGTAATAGAGCACCTTCTTCAGACCGAGCGACAGCGCGATGATTCCGACGATCATCGGGAAATGCCAGAAGGTATAGGAAGCCTGCGCGATCTTGATCTGCCGCCTGCCCTCCGCGTGGACGAGTTCGTGCTCCACCGCCAAGGCGGCGACGTCGAAATACGCCCACCACAGCAGACCGGAAATGGCGAGGCCGAGCATCGATCCGAGCGCGATCGGCCAGGAGATCGGCAGGCCGGCCACGCCGATGCCGATGGAGACGACCGATTCCCCGAGCGCGACGATGATGATCAGTCCGTATCGCTCGACGAAATGGTTGGCCGAATTCAACCGCCAATCGGTGCCTGCGAACAGCGTCCAGAGGTAGTCGCCCGCGATCGCGGCGATCCACAGCGCGATCTGCACGCGACCGGTGGTCAGCGCGGCGACCACGAGCAGCGTGGTGCCGAGGGTGATGGAACCGAGCGCCCAGCGCAGCAGCTGGCCGCGCAACTGCGGATCCTCGGAACTGGCCAGCCAGAACATCCCGAGATGCACCAACCGCACGATCAGATAGGCGACGGCGAAGACCAGCGGGCCGAACCATCCGCCCGGCGCGTCCTGGAACGCCTCGGGGATGGTGAGCGCGGCGAGGAAGGCGCCGCCCATGGCGGCGAACATGCCGACCCGCGCGATGCCCTCGTCGGCGCGGACCACGTTGCCGAGCCAGGAGTAGGCGATCCACAACCACCACATCACCGCGAGCACCAGCAGCGCGCGCACCATGTTCTTCGCGCTGGTCTCGCCCGCGGCCAGGCCGGTGACCATGGTGAACGCGAACACGAGCACCAGGTCGAAGAACAATTCGAGTTGGGTCACCGACGCGCCTTCGGCCGTCGGCTGGAACCGCACTCGTTTGGAACCGATCATGGGCTTCATCGTCGCACCCCGATCGATTCCGCGCCGGTTCGCCGCTGCACCCGGCGGTGGATTTCGCGCAGAGCGCAGCCGTCCGCGCTATACGGGTTGATAGGTCTCCGTTTCGGGGAACCGCTCGGCGAAATCTATGAAGCACTCCACGACCACCTCGTTGGCCTTGCGGAAAGTGCGTTTGAGCAGAAATCCGGGAACCGGGAGCGGCAGATAGAGCTCGACGTGGTACCAGACGTGCGTGCCGTCGACGCTGTCGGACACCTCGAAAAAACCGCCGCCCCGCACGCCCCTGGTGCTGTCGGCGACGATCCAGGAGGACCGGTCGTCGGTCCAATCGTATTCCAGCACTTGCAGATCCGAACTGCCGAGTAGCTCCGCCTTGAGGAAGACCCGCCGCGGCCTGCGCCGGGCGTCGCGGGTCGCGACCCGGACGTCGCTGTAGGAGGTCGACCATTCCGGAAGCGATTCGACGTCGGTCAGGGCGTCCATGACCTGATCGGGATCGGTGTCTACGAAGAATCGGATATCCGTTTTGGTGCGCATGGCATACCTCCGACCCCCGGTTGGACAAGTCGGCCCGATTGTCTCCGTGATTTGTCCGGTTCGTCAACTCGACTGTGCCAGGCCGTATCTCGGCTAACCGGAAACACGCCGTTATCTGGTCGAGATCGGCGATCGGCAACCGCGGGAACAGCTTCCGACTGGAAGGACCCCGCATGCCGGGGGTCCGCGCGCCTACGATCGGTTCCGAATGGGCGCCGGTATCCGGCGCCGTCGGTACGGGCGGGAGGATGTCATGAAATACGCCGAACTGCTTGCGCAGGCGCGGGACACGATCACGGTGCGCCGGGTTTACGGCGAGCCCTACGAATGCGATGGGGCGATCGTCATTCCCGCCGCCTCGGTCGGGGGCGGCGGCGGGGGCGGTGGCGGCGCCGGGAACAGCGCCGACGGAGACGGCTCCGGGGAAGGCGTGGCGTTCGGCGTGGGCGCGAAGCCCGTCGGCGCCTACCTGCTCCGGGACGGCCGACTCACCTGGCACCCGGCCGTGGACGTCAACGGGATCATCGAGACGGCGGGCAAGGTGCTGGTGCTGATCGCCGCGATCCTGGCCTTCTCGCTGACCCGCCGCGGCAAGCGTCGCGCCTGAGCGGCGCGAGTTCTCCGTTTGCGAGCGCCGGACCGAGCGGAGGCGAGGCCTCCAGCGCCCGATCCGGCGCGGGTTTCATTCCGACGTAGCGGGCTCGACGATCGCGTCGGGCCCCGGATACACCAGCGACTCGTGACCGTCGGAGAAACGCACCACGTAGGGCGGCGTCCCGTCCGGTCCGCGGACCTCGATGATCTCGGCCAGGTGATCCACTTCTCCCACCACGTGTCCGTGCACGCAGAGTCGATCTCCTACATGTGCGATCATCGCCCCATTATCGAACGGAGTGGTGCGCGTCACAACCACCAAGGTGGGTGCGCAGGGCTCAGCGCCACTATGTATGTAGTGATCTCGGCTCAGTCCGCGTCGCGGAGGAACGACAGCCGCACCTGGCGGTCCGGGTTGTCGACATTGAGATCGACCAGCGCGATCGACTGCCAGGTGCCGAGGGCGAGTTTTCCGCCGAGCACCGGGACGGTCGCGTACGGCGGGATGAGGGCGGGCATCACATGCGAGCGCCCGTGTCCGCGCGAGCCGTGCGCGTGCCGCCACCGGTCGTCGGCGGGCAGCAGATCGCGCAGCGCGGCCAGCAGGTCGTCGTCGCTGCGCGCGCCGAGCTCCATGATCGCGATCCCCGCCGTGGCATGCGGCACGAAGACGTGCAGCAACCCGTCCCCGCCCGCTTCGCGCACGAATGACGCGCACTGCGGCGTGATGTCCTGTACCACTTCACTGTGGCCCGTTCTCACCTCGAGCAGCGTGCTCTTCATGCGCCCATCGTCCCCCATCCGCGGCGGCGCGCGCGGAACGACCGGGAACGGAAGCGGCTGTGTGGTTTTCCACAAGCCGGGTAGGTAGAAGCAAAACCGCTGGCCTCGGCCGGTACCCTGGATGACTGTTACCAGTTTGTTGTCGATCTTGGAGGACCCTGTCGTGGCTCTCGTGGTTCAGAAGTACGGAGGATCCTCGGTAGCGACCGCCGAGCGGATCCGGCGCGTCGCTGAACGGATCGTGGAGACCAAGAAGCAGGGCCACGACGTGGTCGTCGTCTGCTCCGCCATGGGCGACACCACCGACGAGCTGCTCGATCTCGCTCAGCAGGTGGCGCCGTCGCCGCCGGCCCGCGAGATGGACATGCTCCTCACCTCGGGTGAGCGCATCTCCAACGCGCTGGTCGCGATGGCCATCCACTCGCTCGGCGCGGAGGCCCGCTCGTTCACCGGCTCGCAGGCGGGCGTGATCACCACGGGCGCGCACGGCAACGCGAAGATCATCGACGTGACCCCCGGCCGCGTCCGCGATGCCCTGGACGAGGGTCTCGTCGTGCTGGTCGCTGGCTTCCAGGGCGTGAGCCAGGACAGCAGGGACGTCACCACGCTCGGCCGTGGCGGTTCGGACACCACGGCGGTCGCGCTGGCCGCCGCACTGGACGCGGACGTCTGCGAGATCTACACCGACGTGGACGGCGTCTTCACCGCCGACCCGCGGATCGTGCCCGACGCGCAGCGGCTCGAGCAGGTCTCCTACGAGGAGATGCTGGAACTGGCGGCCTGCGGCGCCAAGGTGCTGATGCTGCGCTGCGTGGAATACGCCCGCCGCTACAACGTGCCCGTGCATGTGCGCTCGTCCTACACCGACAAGCAGGGCACCTACGTTTACGGATCGATGGAGGACATCCCCTTGGAGCAAGCAATCCTCACTGGCGTCGCGCACGACCGCAGCGAGGCCAAGGTGACCGTGGTCGGGCTGCCGGACGAACCGGGCTACGCCGCCAAGGTGTTCCGCGCCGTGGCCGACGCGGAGATCAACATCGACATGGTCCTGCAGAACATCTCGAAGGTCGAGACGGGCAAGACCGACATCACGTTCACGCTGCCGAAGACCGAGGGCGCCCGCGCGGTCGACATGCTGACCAAGCGCCAGTCCGAGATCGGCTTCTCCCAGGTGCTCTACGACGACCACATCGGCAAGGTGTCGCTGGTCGGCGCGGGCATGAAGAGCCACCCCGGCGTCACCGCCACCTTCTGTGAGGCGCTGGCCCATGCCGGCGTCAACATCGATCTCATCTCCACCTCCGAGATCCGGATCTCCGTGCTGGTCAAGGACACCGAGCTGGACGAGGCGGTCCAGGTGCTGCACAAGGCGTTCGACCTGGGCGGCGACGAGGTCGCGGTGGTCCACGCGGGAACGGGGCGATAAACCATGGGAGTTCGCGTAGGAGTCGTCGGCGCGACCGGACAGGTCGGCGCCGTGATGCGGAAACTGCTGGAGGAGCGCAACTTCCCGGCCGACGAGGTCCGGTTCTTCGCCTCGGCTCGTTCGGCGGGCAAGACGCTGCCGTGGCGCGGCCGCGAGATCGTCGTCGAGGACACCGAGACCGCCGATCCGTCCGGCCTGGACATCGCGTTGTTCTCCGCGGGCGCCACCATGTCCCGCGTGCAGGCGCCGCGCTTCGCCGCGGCGGGCGTCACCGTGATCGACAATTCCTCGGCGTGGCGTAAGGACCCCGAGGTCCCGCTGGTGGTCAGCGAGGTCAACCCGGAGCAGGCGCGCAACCTGGTCAAGGGCATCATCGCCAACCCGAACTGCACCACGATGGCGGCCATGCCGGTGCTCAAGCCACTGCACGACATCGCGGGTCTGCGCCGCCTGATCGTCTCCAGCTATCAGGCGGTCTCCGGCAGCGGTCTGGCCGGTGTCGAAGAGCTGGTGAGCCAGGCTCGCGCGGTGATCGACGAGGCGGAGAAGCTGACCCACGACGGCCGCGCCGTCGACTTCCCCGCGCCGAACAAGTACGTCGCGCCCATCGCGTTCAACGTGCTTCCGCTGGCCGGTTCGCTGGTCGACGACGGCTCGGGCGAGACCGACGAGGATCAGAAGCTGCGCAACGAGAGCCGCAAGATCCTCGGCATCCCGGATCTCGCGGTGAGCGGCACCTGCGTGCGCGTGCCGGTCTTCACCGGCCACTCGCTCTCGGTGAACGCCGAGTTCGCCGAGCCGCTCTCGGTCGAGCACGCCAAGGAGATCCTGGCCAAGGCGCCCGGCGTGAAGCTGGTCGACGTGCCGACTCCGCTCGCCGCCGCCGGCGTCGACGATTCGCTCGTCGGCCGCATCCGCCAGGATCCGGGTGTGCCGGACGGTCGCGGGCTCGCGCTGTTCATCTCCGGCGACAACCTGCGAAAAGGCGCGGCGCTCAACACCATTCAGATCGCCGAGGTGCTACTCAGCGACCGCTGAGACGTTCCTCGAACGAACGGGCCGTGGACTTCCACGGCCCGTTCGTCGTTTCCGTCTTCGCGACCGCGTCCGGGGCATGGATGGTGCCGATGGAGGCGGCCGGTTTCGTATCGCTGATATCCGCGCTGCGCTGAGCGGGCGGAGGGATCGATCCGCGGCCGGATTCGGCGGGCGCTTCTGGAGCGGATCAGCGGACGCGCAGTCCGTCGAAGACGACGGCGAAGGTGCGCTCGCGCTGGGCGGGGGTGGCGGAGGTGCCGTGGGTGGCGAGGAACGCACCCTTGATGACCCGCATCAGGTCTTCGACCTCGATGTCGGTGCGCACGCCGCCCGCCTTCTGCGCGCGGGTGAGCAGCGTGCCGATGGCCGCGTTGAGTTCGTGCACCGGCCGGAGATACTCCGGGGCGTCCGGGCCGCCGACGGCGTCGGCGAGATCGCGCTTGACGCTGCCCTCCGCTACGAGCCGGTCCAAGAAGTCGAAGAACGCGGGCACCGGTTCCGCGGCATCGGCCAATTCCCGTGCCAGCGCGATGATCCGGTCTACCCGATCCACGATCGCCGCCTCGAACAGCGCTTCCTTGGTGGGGAAGTGCCGGTAGACGGTGCCCGCGCCGACACCGGCCCGCCGCGCGATCTCGTCCAGCGGCACCGACAGCCCTTCCGCCGCGAACGCTTCCTGCGCGGCTGCCAGGACCCGCTCGCGGTTGCGGCGAGCGTCGGCGCGCAGCGGTCGGCGCTCGGGTTCGGTCACGAGAAGCGAGTTTACTGTTGACAAACGGGGCGCACGTTCCGGATGATAACCGGGTCTTGCGTTCCGGTTAGTTGGAGGTGTGTGATGGCGGCTGATTCTTCTGTGCGCAGCCCGCGCGAGCTGGTCGAGCGGTTGTTCGCCGACCTACCTGCGCGCGATGCGGACGCGTTCGTCGCGCTGCTCGCGCCCGACGCGGTCTTCGAGATCCCGTTCACCATCCCGGGGCTTCCGACCCGTTTGGAAGGCCGCGAGGCGATTCGCGAGCATCTGGCGCGGCGCTGGTCGGGGCTGTCCGGAATCGAAGTGCACGCGATTCATCCCCAGGTCTACGAGACCACCGATCCCGAAGTACTGCTCGTGGAGAACGAGGTCGACATGACCGTCCCCGGTTCCGGCCGCGCCCGGGTGCGCACCTCCGTCAACGTGGTGCGAGTCCGCGACGGCGAAGTGGTGCTCTTCCGTGACTACATGGACACCGCACGCTTCACCCGCTTGGCCGCGGGCTGAGTTCCTGCTCGGCAGTACCCCGCTGTCGGCGCGCCTCGAAGTCGCCTAGCGAGTGGTCGACGATGCGGTCTGGATCGCCGAGGTCGGCAAGCGCTACGACTGACATCGCCGCGGAAAAGGCCTCGCTCCGCGCAGGGGGGTGCTGTTAGCCTGCGCCGATGGCGAATCCTCATCCTCACGTGTATCTCGGCGACCGGATCGTTGCGGCCGAAGCGGCCACGGTGAGCGTCGCGTCGTCGGCGGTGTTGTACGGACTCAGTGTCTACACCGTCTTCCCGGTGCACGTGGATGGGGCAGCGCGCACGGCATTCCGTTTGGACGACCATTTCCGCCGGCTCGAGGAATCCTGCAAGATCATCGGGATCGATGGGTTCGCGGCGGAGTGGGATTACGCGCGGTTCCGCGCGGCCGTCGTGGAATTGATCGCGGCGAATGCGCCGCGCGAGGACGTTTTCGTGCGGGCGACGGTGCACGTGGTCGAGTCCATTCCTGGCACGCGGGTGCGGGGCTGCGCCATTCGGGTCAGCATGTTCGTCTACGACGCGGTGCCCATCGTCCCGCAGGACGGCATGCGCCTGAAATCCAGTCCGTGGCGGCGCATTCCGGACAACGCGATCCCGTCTCGCGCGAAAGTCAACGGCGCGTACGTGAACTCGGTGCTGGCCAAGCAGGACGCGATCGACAGCGGTTACGACGACTGCGTCTTTCTCGACGGCAACGGGCACGTCTGCGAACTCAGCGCGGCGAACATCTTCCTGGTCCGCAACGGCACGCTGATCACGCCCGACGTCTCCTGCGACATCCTCGACGGCATCAACCGCAGGACCGTTCTCACCTTGGCGGCCGAAGACGGGATTCCGGTGGTGGAACGCACCGTCGATCTCACCGAGCTGTACATCGCCGACGAAGTGTTCGTCACCGGCACGTCATCCGGCGCCGCGCCGGTCGTCGAGGTGGACGGCCGCCTGGTCGCCGACGGCGTCCCCGGCCCGATCTCGCAGGCGCTGCGCAAACGCCACCATGCGGCATTGCGCACCGACGACGTGCACGGCTGGGTCACGGATCTGTCCGCGACTCGGTAACAGCTCGTTCAGCGGATAGCCGGGGTGCGCGGGTCGGGTCCCAGGCAGACCAGGATGGCGCACCCGGGCGGAGTATCCGAGAACGGCGGATCCAGGGGGTGATTCAGGCAGGCGAAGACGTTGCAGCCCGGATAGGCGGCGGGCCCGAGGCCGAACACCGCGATCAGGATGTCCGTGTCGACGAAACGGCGCGGGTCCAGCCGCAGCGGCGGCTCGACGTAGGGGCCCGGGTCGGGTACCGGTCGGTCGTAGAACGCGTCGAACACTTTGCGGAAGAACTCGTAGGGCAATTCCTGGGTGTTCTGCACGACTCCGGACACGCCCTGGCTGCTGACGTTCCCGAAGACGCCGGTCCACACCACCGTGAGGTCGAGGCTGGGTATGACGAAGACGTTCTGCATGCCGAGGCCCGCCATCGCGTACACGTCGTCGGGCAGGAAGTCCGCAATCTCGGCGCAACCGCCGCCGAGCCAGAACAGGTACCCGTAGCACGCGTTCGTCGGTGAGGGCGTGCGCGCCTTGCGCAGGTAGTCGCGGGAGACGATCTGCTGTCCGCCCCAGCGCCCGTCGTTGCTCACCAGGAGTCCGAGCTTCGCGAAGTCGTTCGGCGGAATCATCAGGTGCGCGTAGCCGTAAGTGTGCCCGGAGCGGTCCTGAGCCCAGTAGTAGTCGCTGCGCGGAATCCCGAGTGGATCGAACAATTCACGCTGCGCGAAATCTTGCAGAGGCTCGGCGACGGCCAGCTCCAGCACATAGGACAAGAGGTCGACGTTGCGCTGGCTGTAGGTGAAGACGGTGCCCGGCGGGTTGTCCAGCGGCACGCCCAGCGCCTGCACCGCGCTGTCCGGGTCGACCGGGATCACACCGGTGACACCCTCGGTCAGCACGCCGACCCGCATGCCCGAGGTCTCGGTGAGCAGATTCTCGACGGTGATCGACCGGTGTTCCGCATCACCGAGTCCGGGGGGCAGATACCGATCGATGGGCGCATGGAGATCGAGTTTTCCTTGGTCCCAACCGATTCCGGCGAGAATGGAGACGACGCTCTTGGTCGCGCTCCAGATATTCCACGCCACATTCCCGCTCTGGTCGTTCGTCGGCCCCTCGCCGATGAGGCAGTTGTGCCGGAAGACCTGCACGTTGAAACGGTTTCGCCCGGCCGCGAAAGTCAGCGCGTCCTGCAGCTTCGCTGAATCCAAGCCGACTTGTTCCGGTGCCGCCCGCTCCAGATCACGCCCCGAGGTGACCGCGCACCGGACCTCGTCGCCGGTCGCGGCAACCGCGCTTGCGGCGAAGAGATTGCCCGCCACCAGCGAAACCGCCGCGATTCCCGCCAGGAATCCACCGAAACGCCCCATGGGCAAAGGCTAGCGCCCTTCGGCCTGTTCACGCGGTAAACAGGCGGGGAACTGGACGTCTGATCTCGGCAACGAGACGCTGACCGGACAGGGGGCGCTCGGTGACATAGCTGGGTCCCAGTTCCTAGCGGTAGCGCTCACCCAACGCATACAGCGCCGCGCCGAGAATCAGCGCGCCGAGCCCGGCCAGAACGGAGCCGAGGGGCAGTGCGAATCCGACGACGACGCATCCCACCGCGCCGACCACGGGAATCCACCGGGGCGGCCGATTCTCGTCGGCGGTCAGTGTGGCGGCGGAGATGTTGGCGATCAAGTAGTAGAAGAGCACCGTGAACGAGGAGAACCCGATGGCCGCGCACACATCGAAGAGCGCGGCGACCACGGCGACGATCGCGCCGACCACCAGTTCGGCGCGGTGCGGCACCCCGAATCGTGGATGCACCGCGGCGAGCGCGCCCGGCAGATAGCGGTCCCGCGCCATGGCCAGCACCGTGCGGGATACCCCGAGGATCAGGGCGAGCAGTGATCCGGCCGCCGCGACCACCGCGCCGATCCGCACCACCGGCGCGGCAGCGGGAACTCCCGCCGCGCTGACCATTCGCGCGAGCGGGCCGGTCGCCTCGGCCAGCCCGGCGGAGCCGAGCACGCTCAGCGTCGCGACCGCGACCAGCGTGTAGACGGCGAGTGCGAGCGCCACCAGCAACCAACTCCCAGCCGAAGCCGCCGCAGGCGCGAGCGCCGCGAAGATGCCCGCCCCCAACCCGATGACCACCGAATCGACAAGCCCGAGCCTCCGACGCAAGCTCCCATCCAGTGACGCCATGACACGAATCCTCCCCCACCACCCCCACCCCCGCAGCGCGACTCCGCGAGTGGCACATGGCTGCGGCGAAACGCGAGAAGCCCCACAACCATGTGCCACTCGTGGGGCTGGAAACGAGGAAGCGCCGCCAGGTTGGACCTGGCGGCGCTGTCGCTCGGACACCGTGCTGATGTCATAGCCGTCGACGTCCCACAAGCGCCTCTCGGCGAGTGGTCGCTCGTAGCGACGAAGGGTGCGGCCCGGGGCTGTCCGGACATCGGCGGTGGGTGCCGACGTCCCACAAGCGCCTCTCGGCGAGTGGTCGCTCGTAGCGACAAAGGGTGCGGCCCGGGGCTGTCCGGACGTCGACAGGGGATTCAACCACGTGCTCCCGGAGGCTATTCCGGCCGGAAATTGTGACGCTCGCCACTTCGTGCGCTGTCGGTTCAGCCGCGCCTTGTGGACCGCTGGAACAGCGCCGACCGAGCCTGTTTTCTGGAGTGATTCCACTCTCTTTTCTTGACTGATTCCAGAAGATGGCCAGAATCGAAGTATGCACGCCAACGGCACTGCCTCACGTGAGTGGCTTCGAGCAGCGGGTTTGCGGGTCACCGCGCCGCGGCTCGCGGTACTGGACGCGGTCGCGGCACGGCCGCATTCGGATGCCGACACGGTGGCCGCCACCGTCCGGGAAGCGCTGGGTTCGGTGTCCACGCAGGCCGTCTACGACGTCTTGCATGCTTGCGTGCGCGCCGGAATCCTGCGGCGGATCGAGCCCGCGGGCTCGTCCGCGCGGTACGAGACCCGGATCGGTGACAACCACCACCATCTGGTGTGCCGAAGCTGCGGTGCGGTCGTCGACGTCGACTGCGCCGTGGGCCGAGCCCCATGCCTGGACCCTTCGGACGCGCACGGATTCGTGGTCGATGAAGCCGAAGTCGTCTTCTGGGGACTGTGCCCGACCTGCCGTTCCGAGTAGCGGTCCATACACCCGGGCGGCGCATCCCGGGAAACGATGTTCACCAGCCGAGGAGTCTTCTGTGACCGAACCGACCACCACGAACACCGGCATCCCGGTCGAAAGCGACGACGAGTCGCTCACCGCGGGCGCGCAGGGCCCGATCCTGCTGCACGATCACTACCTCATCGAGAAGCTGGCCCAGTTCAACCGCGAGCGGGTGCCGGAACGCATCGTGCACGCGAAGGGCTCGGGCGCATACGGTGAGCTGGTCGTGACCAACGACGTCAGCAAGTACACCAAGGCGAAGCTGTTCCAGCCCGGTGTCCGCACCGAATCCCTGGCGCGCTTCTCCACCGTGGCCGGTGAGCAGGGCAGCCCGGACACCTGGCGTGACCCGCGCGGATTCGCGGTGAAGTTCTACACCGAGGACGGCAACTACGACCTTGTCGGCAACAACACGCCGGTGTTCTTCATCAAGGACCCGATCAAGTTCCCCGACTTCATCCGGTCGCAGAAGCGCCTGCCCGGCAACGGTCTTCGTGACCACAACATGCAGTGGGATTTCTGGACCCTGCGTCCGGAGACCGCGCACCAGGTCACCTGGTTGATGGGCGATCGCGGCATCCCGAAGACCTACCGGCACATGAACGGCTACGGTTCGCACACCTACCAGTGGATCAACGCCGCGGGTGAGCGTTTCTGGGTGAAGTACCACTTCAAGACCGACCAGGGCATCGAGTTCCTGACCCAGGCCGAGGCCGACCGGATCGCGGGCGAGGACGCCGATTACCACCGCAAGGACCTGTGGGAGGCGATCGAGCGCGGCGACTTCCCGAGCTGGACGGTGTACGTGCAGGTCATGCCGGTCGCGGAGGCCGAGAGCTACCGGTTCAACCCGTTCGACCTGACCAAGGTGTGGTCGCACAAGGACTACCCCCTGATCGAGGTCGGCAAGTGGACGCTGAACCGCAACCCGCGCAACTACTTCGTCGACATCGAGCAGGCCGCGTTCGAGCCGTCGAATGTCGTTCCCGGCATCGGCTTCTCGCCGGACAAGATGCTGCTCGGCCGCGTCTTCGCCTACGCGGACGCGCACCGCTACCGCATCGGCACGAACTACGCGCAGCTGCCGCCGAACCAGGCCAGGGCGGCGCAGGTGAACTCCTACTCCAAGGAGGGCGCCATGCGGTATCACTACAACGAGCCGAATGTGCCGGTGTACGCGCCCAATTCGTTCGGCGGACCGCACGCCGACCCGGAGAAGGCCGCGGACGGGGGCATCTGGGACTTCGATCCGACCATGGTGCGGGCCGGCTACGTCCAGCACGCAGAGGACGGCGACTTCACCCAGGCGGGCACCCTCGTGCGCGAGGTGTACGACGACGCGCAGCGAGAACGATTGGTGGACAACATCGTCGGCCACGTACTCGGCGGCGTCCGAGAGCCCGTGCTGAGCCGGGTATTCCAGTACTGGAAGAACGTGGACGCCGATCTCGGCAAGCGGGTCGAGGAGGGCGTGCGCGCGGGCCTGGACAGCTCGCGGGGCTGAGAAATCCGCATCGAAGGCAGGTGTGCGCAGCGCCGCGCACCTGCCTTCGGCGTGTCCGGCCGATCCTGTTTGCCCGGTAGGTGCTCGGGTGTCAGAGTGATGGCATGTCTCGGCTGACACGCGACTACCGGGTGGCGCTGGCCGCCGCATTGGCGCTGCTGGCGGGTTGCGGTGCGGAAACCGATGCGGCGCAGCCGGAGCCGATCACGCCGAGTGTCCAGGCCGGTCCCGTCGCGAACGCGGGCGTGGCGGACCTGGAGGCTCGGTACGGAGCGCAGATCGGATTGTTCGCACTGGACACCGGCACCGGCAGAACGGTGACCCACCGCGCCGACGAGCGTTTCCCGTTCCTGTCCACCTTCAAGACGCTCGCGGTGGCCGCGGTGCTGCGCGCGCATCCGCTCGACACGGGATACTTCGACCAGGTGCTCCGCTTCCACGAGGCGGACCTGGTCGACAACTCGCCGGTGACCAGCGCCGAGGTGGCCGGGGGTATGACGCTGGCGCGCGTGGCCGAGGCCGCGATCACCCGCAGCGACAACACGGCGGGCAATCTGCTGTTGCGGGAAATCGGCGGCCCGGAGGGGCTCACGGCGTTCCTCCGGACGCTCGGTGATCCGACGAGCAGGCTCGACCGCTGGGAGACCGACCTCAACACCGCGATCCCCGGTGACGAACGCGACACCACCACCGCGGCCGCGCTGGCCGCGGACTACCGCGCCTTGGCGCTGGGCGACGCGCTCGGCGCACGGGAACGCGACCAGCTGGTCGCCTGGCTGAAGGCGAACACGACCGGTGGCAAGCGCATCCGCGCGGGGTTGCCCGCCGATTGGGTCACCGGCGACAAGACGGGCACCGGCTCCTACGGCTCCGCCAACGACGTCGCGATCGTGTGGCCGGAGGGTGGCCGGGCGCCGATCGTGATCGCGATCCTGAGCCGCAAGCCGGCCGCGGACGCCGAGGTGAACAACGACCTGCTGGCGGAAGTGACGAAGGTGGCCGTAGACCGGCTCCGGTGACCCGCCCGGGAGCGGCGATGCGGTCGGTGCGGCGGATTCCGTCACGGCGGCAGCTGTGGCTGCTCGGCGCCCGCGAAGCGGCGAGCGGATAACGACGAGTTGTAGTAGACCTGGCCGGATCAGGCGGCCAGGCTCGGTCAGCTACAGCAAGCCCCACCAGTACAGCAGGGTCGCCAGAATCCAGACCACCACGGTTTCCATCGTCGCTCCCAATCTCCTTGGCGCACTTATGACCATCATCCCGCGATCAGGGGCTGGGCGGTAGGCGCTTGCCGGGTCACCACTCGGTAAACCTGCTGACCGGCGATTTCGATCTTGCAAGGTGTTCTTAAGAGCGCGCCAAGCCCGTGCCTGCATTCTTTGTCTCGCGGGAGGGACATACCCAGCACCGCAGGTGCGAACCGAGGAGCGACCTGTCTCGAGGGGTGACAGGTCGGGCCTCGGGGGTGGTGTCCGCCGGGCCGGTCTACGAGGGGTGGCCGGCCCGGCGGACGCGGGACGCGGAGCGGTCGCTCGCGCTGGCTCTTCCTGGAGCTGACCGGCAACCAGACGGTGTTGCGGCTGCCGAAGGTAACCCACGGGTGTGCGGCGCCGGGTCCGATGGAGCGGGAGCGGCTGGGCTGGTCGCGATGGGATCGGCCGGCCGACCTGAAACCTGTTCTAGACAGTTTCCATAATTTGTCTTACGGTCGATACATGGTAAACGTTGCGTATCGGGCGGCTCCGGTTTTCGAACTCCGTTCCGGCCCCACCTGGGCATCGCCGTGGGAGATGTACGCGGCACTGCGTGAGCACGATCCGGTGCAGCACGTCGTCCCGGCAGCGCGGCCGGAGAACGACTACTGGGTGCTCACCCGGCACGAGCACGTCTACGCGGCGGCGCGCGACAGCGACACGTTCTCCTCCCGCGACGGTCTGACCGTGGAATACGGCGAGCTCGACGAACTCGGCTTGACCGACAACCCTCCGCTGGTGATGCAGGACCCGCCGCAACACACCGATTTCCGCAAACTGGTCGCTCGCGGGTTCACCCCGCGCCAGGTCGAGGAGGTGGAGCCGGTGGTCCGCCGATTCGTGCGCGACCGGCTCGCCGCCATCGCGGCCGATGGCGGCGGTGACATCGTCGAACAGCTGTTCAAACCGCTGCCGAGCATGGTGGTGGCGTACTACCTCGGGGTGCCGGAGCAGGATCGGGCGAGGTTCGACGGGTGGACCGACGCCGTCGTCGCGGGCAGTATCGACCGGACGAACACCAAGGCGCAGGCGGCGTCGGCGGAGATGATGGGGTACTTCGCCGAGCTGATCAAACGCAGGCGCACCGACCCCGGCGACGACACCGTGTCCCTGCTGGTGCAGGCGGGAATGGCGGCCGACGACACGGACGTGCGCGGCCTGGTGCAGATCCTCGCCTACACCTGGACCATGGTCGCCGGTGGCAACGACACCACCACGGGCCTGCTCGGCGGCGCGGTGCAACTGCTGCAGCAGCACCCGGACCAGCGTGCCGCGCTCGCCGCGGAACCGGACCGGATCCGCGTCGCGGTGGAGGAGTTCGCCCGGCTCACCTCGCCGGTGCAGGGTTTGGCGCGGACCGCCACGCGCGACCTGGAACTGGCCGGGAAGACGGTGCCGGCGGGGCGGAAGGTACTGCTGGTGTTCGGGTCGGCCAATCGGGACGAGCGGGCGTTCGGCGCCGACGCCGCCGAACTGGACATCGACCGGAATCCGCAGCGCATCCTCACCTTCGGGCACGGGCCGCATCACTGTCTCGGCGCGGCGGCCGCGCGGATGCAAGCCCGGGTCGCGCTCGAGGAGTTGCTCGATCGCTTCCCGGATTACGTCGTGGACATCGAGGCGGTCGAGTACGCGAACGGTCCGTACGTCCGCAGGCCGACTACTGTGCCGTTCCGGTGCGTGGCGTGAGCGCGGAAGACCTCGTGCGCGGCGGAAGGGACACGGCATGAGTGGCGATTGGCTGGCCGACGGCCGCGCCGAGTTGGCCGGTGAGCGCATTCTCGACGCGGTGCGCGCGCTGTTCATCGACAAGGGCGTCAGCGGGGTCGGCATGGCGGAGGTGGCCGACGCCGCCGGCTGTTCCAGGGCGACGCTGTATCGCTACTTCGAGAATCGGCAGGCGCTCTACGTGGCGTTCGCGGGCCGGGAGGCGCGGCAGTTGGTCGAGCGGGTCTGGCGGGACCGGGCCGCGCCCGCGAGCGTGGAGCCGGGAGAGCAGTTGCTCGACACGTTGACCGCACTGCTCGCCGAGGTGCGCAAGACGCCGCATCTGGCGGTCTGGTTCGAGCCGTCCAACGCGGGGATCGTGGCCCAGCTGGCGAACTCGCCGGGTGTGGTCGACGCGCTCGCCACCGACTTCGTCGCCGGATTCCGTCCGGGGCTGTCCGGGCTCGCGGCCGAGCGGGTCGGCCGGTGGGTGGTGCGTGCGATGGTGTCGTTGCTGACGCTGCCGGGCGCGGGGGAAGACGAGGAACGGGCGATGCTGCGCAATTTCGTGCTTCCCTTCCTGCTCGACGACCGGACCGTGATCGACTGACGCCGATCGTCGACCGGAGCCGCGCGGGACTCCGGTCGAAGCGCGGGCCGCGGGCTCAGACGGTCGCCGCCGAGTAGTCGGGCAGATCGTAGGTCTCGGTCTTGCTCAGCATCCGCATCATGAGCGGTCGCATGGCCTTCGACATCATCAGCTTGCTGACGGCGTGACCCGCGCGAATGCCGAAGCGGGATTTGGGCGTCATGGCGTTCAGGCCGCCCGGCTGCAACTGCTGGGCCGTCTTCACGAAGGGGCGCAGCACCTCCTGGTAGCGGGCCAGGCCCTGCCCGAGGTCATCAGCGTGCGCGGCGAGTTCACCGGCGAGCACGTACGCGCCCACCAGAGCCATCGCGGTGCCCTGCCCGGTGAGCGGGGATCCGCAGTACCCGGCGTCGCCGAGCAGCACCACTCGGCCCTCGACCCAGCTCGGCATGTCGATGCGCGCCAGCTCGTCGAAATAGAAGTCCGGCGCCTCGGACATCGCCGCCGCGATGCGAGCGGCCTCCCAGCCGCCGCCGGCCAGCCGCTCGCGGATGAACTGCTGCTGTGCCGTGACGTCGCGCCGCAGTGCGGGGTCCGCCGCCGCGCGGAGCACGACCAGCGCTTTGCACGTGGCCGGGTCGGCGTCGGGGCGCATGCCCAAGCCGGTGCCGCCGACCAGCGAATGCATCGTGAACCAGTGCGGCTCCAGGTCTTCCGGGCGCTGAAGGGTGAAGAACGACATGTATCCGCCCAGATATGTCGCGAACTGCTCCTCGGGGCCGAACACCACCTTGCGGGTGGCGGAGTGCAGCCCGTCCGCGCCGATCACGATGTCGAATCGCTCGGCCGCGCCGGAGGCGAAGGTCACGTCGACGCCCGCGTCGTCCTGGCGGATCTCCGTGATCCATTCGCCGTAGCGGTAGTCGACGCCGCCCTCGGTGTCGAGCAGGTCGAGCAGCACCTGGTTCAGATCGCCTCGGGTGATCTCGATTTCGGCGACCGCGCCCTTGCCCTCGAAGAGTTCGGCGGGCATGCGGAGAATCTCGCGGCCCGCGTCGTCGACGTACTTCATGCCGCGCTCGTCGAGCTGATATTCGCGGATGCCCGGCATCATGCCCATCCGCTCGGCCACCTCGCGGCTGGGTCCGCGCAGGTCGACGGCCTGGCCGCCGGGTCGCGGGGCCGCGGCGCGCTCCACCACGGTGGCCCGGATGCCGGACCGGAGCAGTTGCAGCGCAACGGCGTTGCCGCCGATGCCGCCGCCTGCGACGAGCACGCGGAGCTGGCTGCTTACGGACTTGGCGCTCATGACTTTCCTCGACTCCCACTGTGTTTGACCAAATGTCTTAGACATATGTCTAACACAGCTGTGGCACGAATGTCTAGCACAAATGTCTAACCAGGGACGCAGGAGAAAGGCCCATGGCGGCGAGGATGTCTCGCGGCCATGGGCCACTGAAGGATCGCGAGAGCTAAGAGCGATGGTGGAGGTAGCTGCGCCAGCTCGCGTGGCGGGTGATGTCGGTGGCGGCGTTCGCGGCGTCGTAGGTGCAGGCGAATCCGACGACAGTGCGGCCATCGGCGAGTTCGATGCTGGTCAGCGCCATGGGGGCGGGCAACTCGGCGAGGAAGCGGCCCAGCCCGGCCGGGGAGACGCGGAACAGCTCTCCCTCGATCGGAGCGCCGAGGCCCGGTCCGTGGCGCACGAGTCCCGGCTTGGGCGGGGTGGTGTCCAGTGCGGTCAGGCGGTAGGCGTCGGTGGTCTCGATGTCGCCGAGGAAGCGGGCGCCGAGTTGCTCGAGTTGCCAGTGCAGCGGCTGCCCGCGCAGGTGCGCACCGAAGACGGCCAGGTCGACACCGCCATCGACGAGCAGCGGCGCGCTGTCGAGTCCGAGCAGACGGGCGGCGAGATCGACGGCCACCTGATCGGCGAAGGCAGGAGTGACCAGCATGACGCCGAAGGGCGCGCCGTCGGCGGTGGGTGCGCCGGGAACGGCGACGGCGGCCATGTCCAGCAGGTTGCAGAAGTTGGTGTACGTGCCCATCCGCCGGTTGATACCGATGGGATCGGCCGCCACAGCGGCGATGCTCGGGTGCTCGGTGGTCGTCGGCAACAGCAGTGCGTCGAAGCCGTACAACAGTTCGGCGGCCGCTGCCTTGGCGCGGGCCAGCGTGTCGAGGTCGGCGGCGAACGCCGGACCGGTCTTCTGCCGCGCCGCGCCGATGATGGCGGCGACCGTCGGATCGGCGCCCGCGGGTGCGGTGTCCAGGAACGCGCCCACCGCGGCATAGCGTTCGGCGACGAGGGCGCCGTCGTAGAGCAACAGCGCGGCGTCGAGCAGGACGGAGATGTCGATTTCCTCGGTCTTCGCGCCGGTGTCGGCGATACCTGAGACGGTGCGCGCGAACGCTTCCCGATACGGCTCACTGAGCGCGGCCAGGTCCTCGGGGCGCGGCACGGCGATGCGCGGCGCGAGCGGGGCGGCCAGGCGGATATCGGCCGGCCAGGGTCGGCTGCGCGGGTCACGCGGCTCCGGGCCCGCCATCACCGCCGCCGCGGACACCGCCGAGGCGAGGTCGGCGGCGAAGACCGTCACGGCGTCGTAATCCGCACAGGCGGGGACGGTCCCGTGCGCCGGGATCACCCCGAGGGTGGCTTTGATGCCGACGATCCCGTGCAGTGCGGCGGGCACGCGGCCGGATCCGGCCGTGTCGGTGCCGATTCCGATATCCGCGATGCCGAGCGCGACCGCCGCCGCGGAACCGGAACTCGACCCGCCCGAGACCAGCTCCGGATCGAAGGCGTTGCGCACCGCGCCGTACGGGCTGCGCGTCCCGACCAGTCCGGTGGCGAACTGGTCCAGGTTCGTCTTGCCCAGTATCAGCGCCCCCGCCGCGCGCAGCCGCTCGATCGCCGCCGCGGTCACCTCCGGCAGGTAGGCGAACTCCGGGCAGGCCGCGGTGGTCGGCAGCCCCGCCACATCGATGTTGTCCTTCACCGCCACCAGCACTCCGGCCAGCGGCAACGTCTCTCCGGCGGCGAGCCGCCGCACGAGAGCGGCCGCTTCGGCGGCGACTTCGGATTTGGGTCGCAGGGTGATCCACACCTCGGGCCGATCGACTTCGGCGATCCGCCGATAGGCGGCCGCGACGCGTTCGACGGGATCGGCTGCCGTGTTGCCTAGGAGGGGCATTCAGTCGACTCCGATCACTACTAGGGGAGTTCCCGGCTCCACCTTGGCGCCGGGCGTGGTCAGTACCTTCAGCACGGTGCCCGCGTTCGGGCTGTGCACGGGTAGTTCGAGTTTCATCGCCTCCAGGACGGCCACCGGCGCATCGGGTGTAACCCTCTGCCCCGGTGCGACTTCCACGCGCCACACATTGCCGATCATCGGTGCGGTCACCACCGTCGCGTCAGGGGGCAGCCCCGCCAGCGGGTCGTCGACCGGTGCGGTGACGGGCGCGACGGTGGCGCGTTCGAACTCGCCCGCCGCCCGCCACGCCTGCTTCTCCGCCTCGAACGCGGCGGCCTGCCCGGCCTCGAACGCGGCGATGGAGTCGGCCTCGGTGCGCAGCAGCCGCAGGTGGTCGGCGAGCGCGAAACTGCCCTCGCTCACTTCGGCGTCGAATCTTCCCGCCTCGGCCGCGGCACGGTGCTCGAGCAACTGCTCCGCGCCGACCGGTTCCCAGACGATGCGATCGAAGAACCGGAACAGCCAGGGCGTGCCCGCTTCGAACGGCGCGGACTGCCGGTAGCTCGACCAGATCGGCACGGTGCGGCCGATCAGCTGGTAGCCGCCCGGGGAGGCCATCCCGTAGACGCACAGGTACTTGCCGCCGATACCGACGGCGTCGGAGGGTGTCCAGGTGCGCGCCGGGTTGTATTTGGTGGTGACCAGACGGTGCCGTGGATCGAGCGGAACCGCCAGCGGCGCGCCGAGGTACACATCGCCGAGACCGAGCACCAGGTACTCGGCGTCGAAGACGGTGGCGCGCACATCGTCGACGCTGTCGAGCCCGTTGATGCGGCGGATGAACTCGATGTTCGACGGCAGCCAGGGCGCGGCGTCGCGCACGCCGCTGCGGTAGCGGTCGATGGCTTCGGCGATCGAGGGATCGTCGAACGACAGCGGCAGCCGGATGGTGCGGCTCGGCACCACCAGGTCGGTCGTGGCCGGCAGGTCGAGTTCGAGTTCGGCCAACGTGCCGAGCAACCGGTGCTGCGCCAGCACCTCCGGGTCGAAGTGGACGTGCAGGGACCGGACGCCGGGGGTCACATCGAGAATGCCGGGCAGCCGGATGGCCGCGAGTGCTTCGGCCAGTGCGTGCACCCGCATGCGCAGCCCCAGATCGAGGACCATCTCCCCGTATTCGACCAGCACGTTGTCGTCCCCGCCGCGCAGGTAGCGCACTCGCGGGCGGTCCCGCGACGCCTCGACGCCGCCGAGCACGCCTCGATCACGCAAGGCGGCGCGGGAATCGGTGACCAGATCCGACACGCGGCTGCCGTTGGACGCGCGCAAAGCGGCCGCCTTGTCATCGTCGACCGGCACGAACCGCACCGAGTCGCCGGGGCGCAACTGACCCATCCGCCAGCGATGGGCGGACACCACGGTGAGCGGACAGGCGAAGCCGCCGAGGCTCGGGCCGTCGGGACCGAGCAGGATGGGCGTGTCGCCGGAGACGTTCAACGCGCCCACGCTGTAGGGATTGTCGTGCAGGTTGGACGGGTGCAGCCCGGCCTCACCGCCGTCGGTGCGCGACCAGGCCGGTTTCGGGCCCTCCAGCCGGATGCCGGTGCGATTGGCGTGGCTGCCGACTCGCCACGGGTGCGTGCAGAACTGGGTCATGTCGGCGTCGGTGAAGTACGCGGGCGAGGTCTGCGGGCCGACACCGACCGCGAGCTGCCACTCGTGGGTGAACTCCGGCCGGTCACCCGGCGGTACCGCGGCGGGTGCGCCGAGTGTGCCGACGTCCGCCGGGGCGATACCCAGCACGTCGCCGGTGGCCACCGCCTTACCGGTCACACCACCGAATCCGCCGAGGGTGAAGGTGGACGCGCTGCCGTGATAGAGCGGTGCGTCGATGCCGCCGCGTACCGCCAGATAGGTGCGCAGGCCGGTGTCGGTCGGTGCGCCGATGTCCAGTACCGCGCCCGCGGCCACGGTGACGGGCTCCCACATGGGCACCGGCCGGCCGTCCACCGTCACCGGAGTCGGCGCACCGGTCACGCACACGATGGAGGTGTCGGAGAAGCGCAATTGCGGGCCCTGCAAGGTGCATTCGAGCGCGGGGACGCCGGCCGGGTTGCCGACCGCGGTGTTGGCGAGGGTGAAGGAGAGGTCGTCCATCGGACCGGACGGCGGAATGCCGACCTCCCACAGGCCGATCCGGCCCGGATGGTCCTGCACCGTGGTCATGGTTCCGCCGCGCAGCACGTCGATACGGCGTCCGACCGGGCGGATCTCGGCCAGCGTGGTGGTGGTGTGCGCGGTGCGCAGGACCCGGCCGTCGGCTGTGGCCTGACGCAGTTGCGGCAGATTCGTCTGCACACCGTAGATCCGGGTCGCGGTGAGAGCGGTGCGCAGTGCGGCGAAGGCGTCGGCTCGGTTCTCGCCGGTGCCGATCACCTTGGCCAGCAGCGGGTCGTAATACGAACTGACCTCGGTACCCGTGCCGACCCACGTGTCGACCCGAACGTCGTCCGGGAAGTGCGCGGCCGTGACCAGGCCCGCGCTCGGGCGGTAGTCGTGGCCGGGATCTTCCGCGTAGACACGCGCCTCCACCGCGTGACCGGTGATCGCCGGTCCACTCTCGGGCTGCTCGTCCACCATCGTGGTGTCGCCACCGGCCAGGCGCAACATCCATGCCACCAGGTCGACGCCGGTGACCGCCTCGGTCACCGGATGCTCCACCTGGAGGCGAGTGTTCATCTCCAGGAAAGACGCGGCGCCGCTGTCGGCGTCGTAGACGAACTCCACCGTCCCGGCCGAGCGGTACCCGACCGAGCGGGCCAGTTCCCGCGACGCGGCGAGCAGGTGCTCCGACAATTCCGCGGTGAGTCCCGGCGCGGGCGCCTCCTCGATCACCTTCTGGTTGCGGCGTTGCAGCGAGCAGTCCCTGGTCCCGAGGCTGACGACGCGGCCGTTGCCGTCGCCGAACAACTGCACTTCGACGTGCCTGGCCCGCGCGACGAAACGTTCCAGGAAGACGCCCGTCGAACCGAAGTTCGCCGCGGCGATGCGCTGCACCCGCTCGTAGGCCGCGCGTACCTTGTCCGGGCCGAAGCAAGCTTGCATGCCGATGCCGCCACCGCCGCCGACCGCCTTCAGCATCACGGGAAACCCGATCCGCTCCGCCTCCGCCACCGCGTGCTCGGCCGATTCGAGCAGGTCGCTGCCGGGGATGAGCGGCACGCCCACGGCACGGGCCGCGGTGCGGGCGGTGTGCTTGTCACCGAAGACGCGCAGCTGCTCTGGGGTCGGTCCGACGAACGCGATGCCCGCCTTCTCGACCTCGGCGGCGAAATCGGCGTTCTCCGAGAGAAAACCGTAGCCCGGATGAATGGCTCCGGCACCGGTCGTCAGCGCCGCCTCGACCACCGAGTCGGCGCGCAGGTAGGACCGCGCGGCCGGTCCCGGGCCCAAGCGCACCGCGACATCGGCCATTTCGACGTGCGCCGCGCCGACATCGGCATCGGAGTACACGGCCACCGTCTTCAGCCCGAGTTCCCGTGCCGTGCGTATGATGCGGCAAGCGATCTCGCCGCGATTGGCGACGAGCACCGTATCGAATTCCAGACTCACTGCCCGCTCCCTGCTATTCCGTTGCCAGCGACATCGCCGCGATCGCGCGGGTGACCCGTTCGAGCACCACGTCCAGCGATTCGCCGATGTGCGTGTGCAGCAGCCGATACGCGAGCGGAAGGTCGTCCGCCAGAACGGCGTCCAGGATTCCGAGATGCTCGGCGATGGTGGTCTCGATCCGGTTGTTGACCATGAAGTCGTACATGCGCACGTGGCGGATGCGGGAATTCACGGCTTTGAGCGCGCGCACCATCTCGGTGTTGCCCGCCGCGGTCAGCAGCGTGACGTGGAATTCCTCGTCGCGCACCACGAAACCGGGTTCCTGTACGGGAGGGTCGGCGCGCAGTTCCAGCCAGGCGGCGCGCTCGGCTTCCAGCAGCGCCCGATCGTGGGCGACTGCGGGGTTGGTCATCGCGCGCTGGAGACCGCCCAGCTCCAAAGTGATTCGCAGCTCGTACAGATCGCGGATCAAGGGGATGCTCGGCCGGACCGGACTGAACCCGTATTCTTCGCGTTGCAGCAGTCCGTCCGAGCACAGGACGGTCAGCGCTTCGCGGA
The DNA here is from genome assembly GCF_000308435.1 of Nocardia araoensis NBRC 100135. GTDB lineage: Bacteria > Actinomycetota > Actinomycetes > Mycobacteriales > Mycobacteriaceae > Nocardia > Nocardia araoensis. The sequence goes on from NZ_BAFR01000006.1 coordinate 31,724, forward strand.
TCGGTGTGCGCGAAATGCCGAAGCGCGTGGAGAGTTTCGGCTCGGTGAGGCGTTCGCCGAACTTGATGTCCCCGTTCATCAGCTCGCCGCGCAGCTTCTCGTACACCACGTCGCGTAGCGGTTTGCCCGCCGCGTCGGCCAGGGTCGCTATCCGTGTCGACATGGCTGTATACGCTATTGACCTCGCATTTCGGTGGAGTGTCCGTAAGTTATCGCCGCGTTAGCGTCTGCTCACCGCGCCGGTCGGAGCAATGTTCGGCGGCCATACGGGGTACCCGGGGTGAAACGGAAAGCGGTGCCGGCTCGACAGAGTCATCGGGTCGGTTGTCCATCAGCGAAGCATCGAGGAGACGGTATGAAGCGCAGCACGAAGTTCGCCGGAGCACTTGCCGCCGTTGCGGCGGCGACCCTAGTGGCGGCCGGTAACGCCCAGGCCGACCCGGGTACGGTCTACTTCTCGGCGGGCAGCACGAACTGCGCGATCTTCGCGAACGGCTCCGTAGGATGTGATTTCGGCTATCCCCAGCACATGAGCTACCACGTCGGCGGCACCTACATCCCGGTGCCGGTGACGGTGAACGAGATCGTGATCGACCAGGGCTGGCTGCCCGCGCATCCCACCTTCGACCCGGCCACGCCGTACACACTGCCTGGCGGCAACCCGAGCATCGACGCGGTGAAAACCGGCTCGGGACAATGGGGTCCGATCATCGAGCACGCCGGGGCGTCGTGCCAGGTCGGCTTCCACGGCAGCTTCAGCTGCCAGGCGCTGGGCCGGGGATTCAGTTCCTACGGCGGTACGGTCACCGCCTGAGCGCCCGACCGGCGCGCTCGCCGATCGCTCGCGCGCCGGTAGCGGGTGCGCGGCTACCGGCCGCCGGTGCCGTCGAGCCGGATGATCTGGGCGTTCACCGTGCCGGCCGCGGCACCGGCCAGATAGGCGACGACCGCGCCCGGCTCGGTCGGCCGCATCGCGGCGATGGCGGTCTCGAGTTCCGCGTTGCCGATCGTGCCGACGCCGTAGCTGACCGTATTGACGGTGATCCGCCGGGGCGTGAAGTCCGGGGCCACGGCCTGGCCGAGCTGCTCGACCGCGCCGCGCGTCGCGTCGTGGACCGCGCTGCCCGGGTTGGTGGGATCACAGACGGTGATGACCCGGCCTTCGTCGGCCAGGTGCTGCAGGGCCAGCTGCAGGCCGTGGAAGACGCCCTTCACCGTCGCCGCGAAGCCGCTGTCGAACGCCTCCGAGGTGAGCTTGGGGAACGGCTCGGACTCCGGCACCGCCGCGGTGTTCACCAGGACGTGCCAGCCTCCGCAGTCCTCGAGCAGCGCCTGCACCAGCTCCTCGTATTCGTCGCGATCGGCGATGTCCGCCGCGAGGGCCAGCGCCGCGCCGCCCGCCTCGGTGATCTCCTTGACGACCTCCGCGGCGGGTTCGGGGAAGTGCGGATGCTGCACCACGACCTGAGCGCCTTGCGCGGCAAGCGTTTTCGCGATAGACCTGCCGATTCCGGTGTAGGCCGCCGTGACCAGCGCGGTCTTCCCGGACAGCGGTTTGTCCGCGGGCGCGCCATCGACGGGCTTGCTCATCTGCCGACCTTTCGTCGATTGCGGGAATTGGGTTTCAGCGATGATATTCCCGCATGCGGTCCGACCAACCTACAAAGGTCCGCCCACCGTCATCGTGTCCGGCAACGGAGAAGGCCCCCGACCAGTATTGGTCGGGGGCCTTCCCGTCGTCTCAACCACGAGTCGGGGTGACAGGATTTGAACCTGCGACCTCTTCGTCCCGAACGAAGCGCGCTACCAAGCTGCGCCACACCCCGTGAAGCGAACCTGGAGTAGCTTACAACAGGGGTGCCCGAGACGTTAAACCGGCAGGTCAGTCACCCTGCGAGGGGTCGAATGCTGGTGAAGATGCGTTTGGCGGTCTCGGCGTCGAGCGCGTGCGGGACGCCCGTGTCGGCGGCGATCACCATGACGAAGTTTCCCTGCTCGTTGGGGAACGCGGCGGTGTAGACGGAGTACGCCTTCGCGCAGCCGGGCTTGGCGTCGGCGACGGTGCCCTTGGTCTCCACGAACATGCCGTGCTGCGATCCGTCCAGCGACGCCAGCGGCATGGGCAGACCGGGTGTGCCGCCGGGCGTCGCCTTGTAGGCGAGCGTGGCGGTTCTCGTGCCGAGTTCGGTGGCCGCCTTTCCCGGGTCGGAGGTGTTGGAGCCGGTGAGGAAGGATACGGTCCGGGTCGAGCCGGGGCAGTAGCCTTTGCCCTCGCTGGCCAAGCCTTTCCCCGCGACGGCGTTCGGCGGCTCGCCGAAGCCCCCGATGGTGCCCTGCGGCGCGACCGTCCAGTCGGCGGGCACGTCGTAGGCTGCGCCGCTGTCGGGCGCTCGGACGACCTGGAAGCCGGGGACGACCGGAGTCTTGTCGCCGGAACCCCGCGTGGTCGTCGTCGGGGCGGATCCGGTCGTGGTTCGGGCGGGCGCGCCCGCTGTGGGGCTGTTGGCGGTAGTGAGCGCGTTCACCATCGACGGCTCCGCGCCCTGAGCGGATCGGTCCGTCTTCATCCTCGTCAGGGCCACAGCTCCGGCCACGAGACCGGCCACCAGCAGCGCCGCCAGGCCGGCCGTCAGGACGGCTTTTCCGCCCTTGCTTCCGCCCGGAGGGTTCGGCGGACCTCCGAATCCGCCCTGCGGAGCGTAGCCAGGTTGAAATCCGCCATCGGGCGCCGTGCCGAACTGCCCGGGGCCGCCGCCGGGTTGCCACTGCGAGGCCTGCCCCGGTTGGCCGAACCCGTTGGCGTTCGGATAGCCGAACAGGGTCGGCGCAGAATCACTGGGTCCCGTCGGGGAACTCGGCCCGCGGCGGCCCAAGACGGCGGTTTGGTCGAGCGCGCCCAGCGGCTGCCCGAGCATGGTCGGATCGTTGCGCCCGGGTGCGCCGGGATCCGGCTCGGCCTGCGGCGGCCACTGCCCGGATGGCGTCTGCCCGAGGGATCGGGCGAGCATGGTCGGGTCGTTGCGGCCCGCTGTTCCGGGCTGCTCGGGTCCCGGCTGCCTGCCGCCCCACTGGGCGAGCAAGGTCGGGTCGTCCTGCGCGGACTGGTTCGGCGCGGAACCGCCGTCCGGGGCCCAGGAGAGAGCGGGATCGCTCTGCCAGCCGGGTCGCCACTGGAGTGTCGGTGCGGGTTCCTGGTATGGCTGCCACTGGGACGGGTGCCCCGGAGTCTCGGCGGAGGGCTGGTCCTGAGCCGCACGCTGCCAAGGCGTGCCTGCTGGGCGTCCCGGGTCCGGCTGCCATTGCGTGGGCTGCTGTTGCGCGCCCGGATGCGCTCCGCTGTGCGGCGGACGAGCGCTGTTGTCGTCGTCCGGCGGAGTGGGGACCGAATGCAATGGGGGAAAGGTTTGTTGCCGAGGAGTCGGCGGCCCGGCGGGCCGTCCCGGAGTCGTCGGGTCGCGCCGGTCGTCGAATCCACTCACAGTTGTCCCCTACCTGCCACACGTCTCGGCAGGGGACATTAGCGGGCGATGGCCTCCGATGCCGACACTCCCTGGCCCGTGTCGGCTCCCGGCCGCTTCGGCGGCGCGGCCACCAGCGTCAACAAGGTCGCCTCCGGGCGGCAGCAGAATCGGTACGGCGCCCACGGCGAGGTGCCGACACCGGCGGAGACGTGCAACTGGGTGTGCTCGCCCCACTTCGACGACCCTTTCACCCGGGACCGGTCGATCCCGCAGTTGGTGACCAGTGCGCCGTATCCGGGCAGGCACAACTGGCCGCCATGGGTGTGCCCGGCGAGCACCAGGTCGTACCCGTCCTCGGCGAAGCGGTCCAGCACCCGGGGCTCGGGGGAGTGGGTGAGGCCGAGCCGCAGGTCGGCCAGCGGATTCGGGGCGCCGGCGACAGTGTCGTACCGGTCGCGCTGCAAATGCGGATCGTCGACGCCTGCGGTGGCGATGCGGATGCCCGCCACTTCGAGGTCGCGACGCACATGCGTCAGATCGAGCCAGCCGCGCTCGGTGAAAGCCGCGCGCAGGTCCTTCCACGGCAGCGGAGCGCCGTAGGTGCGGCGGTGGTCCTTCTTGAAGTACTTCAGCGGGTTCTTCGCCACCGGCGCGAAGTAGTCGTTGCTGCCGAAAACGAAAAGGCCCGGGCGGGAGAGCAATCCGCCGAGGGCCTGGACCACCGCGGGCACCGACTTCTGGTGCGAGAGATTGTCGCCGGTGTTGACCACCAGGTCCGGCTCCAGCCGGTCCAGCTCCCGCAGCCACTGCTGCTTGAGCTTCTGACCCGGCATCATGTGCAGGTCACTGAGGTGGAGCACCCGCAGCGACGACGACCCCGGCGCCAGCACGGGCATGGTCGCCTCCCGTAGGACGAAGGCGTTGCGTTCGACCAGCGAGGCGTAGCCGATTCCGGCCACCGCGGCCCCGGCGGCTCCCAGCGCGGTCGTGCGTACAGCAGAGGTCGAGATCACGGGCATTTGCCCAGCATAGGTGACCTCGCGCAGGAGCGCCGAGTGTGTTTCCGCACAGGCGACCGTTTTTCCGGCCGGAAATCGGGCCGCGCGGCAAATGTAGTGGGACCACCGCGGCCGAGCGGCTACCGTGAGCGGCATGTCGGAACTCAAATCGCAGCTGCGAGCGGATCTCACCGCCGCGATGAAAGCCAAGGACACGCTGCGCCTTTCCACGTTGCGGATGCTGCTGTCGGCGATTCAGAACGCCGAGGTCGCCGGGGCACAGGCTCGTGAACTCACCGACGCCGAGATCGTCTCCGTGTTGCAGAAGGAGTCCAAGAAGCGCAGCGAATCCGCCGAGGTCTACACGCAGGCCGGGCGCGGCGAACTGGCGGCGAACGAGCGTGCCGAGGCGCAGATCATCGAGGAGTACCTGCCGACCCAGCTCACCGAGGCGGAGGTCGCCGATCTCGCCGACACCGCCATCGCGCAGGTCGCCGAGGAGATCGGCGAGCGTCCCGGCATGCGCCAGATGGGGCAGGTCATGAAGATCGCCACCGGCCTCGCCGCGGGCAAGGCCGACGGCTCGCGCATCTCGGCCGCGGTGAAGGCGCGGCTGTAGGTTCGCGACGCGAAAGGGGCCGCGAACCGTATGGGTTCGCGGCCCCTTTCGCTTGCTCAGCGCGGAATCGGGATCGGAATGGGGATCGGTGGCAGCCGGGGCACGGGAAGTCCCGGGAGGCCCGGCGGCGGCGGAGGCGGCCCCGGCGGCGGCGCGGCCCGGACGGTGCCGTCGCTGATGTAGAGCGTGATCACCGAACCGGGGATCGCCGACCCGTTGGGCGCGGTGCCCATGACGGTGCCCTTGGGGCGATCGCCCGCCCCGGTCACCGGCGACACCTGGAAGCCCGCGGCGACCAGAGCGGAGGTGGCCTCGCCCTGGGTCATGCCGACGACATCGGGTACCTGCGCGTTGTTCGCGCCGCGCACGTACTTGTGGTCCAGCGGGGGCAACCCCGGCGGCGGGAACAGCGGTATCACCGGCTTGATCGCGTTGAACCAGGTGCGCGCGGGCTCGTTACCGCCGAACAGGTTGCCGTCGCCGCAGTTGCGCAGCGGGAACGAGCAGATCTCACCCGGGGTCGGGCTGTCGCCGTAGGCGTAGACCGCGGCGGCCAGAGCGTTCGTGAAGCCGAGGAAGGCCGAGGAGCGGTGGCTTTCGGTGGTGCCGGTCTTGCCCGACATCGGGAAGTTCCAGCCCACCGACTGAGCCGCGCCCGCCGCCGTGCCGGAGATGTCGTCCTTGCTCATGGCGTTGGCCAGGGTGTTGGCCAAGCCCGGCTCGACGACCTGCTCGCAGGCCTGCTGGGTCAGCGGCACCTGCTTGCCCTGGCGGTCGACGACCTCCTTGATCGGGTTCGGCGGGCACCACCGGCCGCCGGACCCGAGCGTCGCGGCGACGTTGGACAGCTCCAGCGGATTGATCGCGACCGGTCCCAGGGTGAACGAGCCGAGGTTCTGTTCCTTGATCATGTCGGCGAGGCTCTGGTTGCCGTGGCCCGAGGTGCCCGCTTCGGTGAACGAGCGCATGCCGAGCCGGACCGCCATGTCGACGGTCGGGGTGACGCCGACGGCCTGGATCAACTTGACGAACGCGGTGTTCGGCGACGTGGCCAGCGCCTCGGTCACCGACATGGGCGACTTGTACTTGCCCGCGTTCTCGACGCAGTAGGTGGCGGGCGGGCAGCCGCGGGCGCCGCCGTTACCCATGCCCTTGGCCTCGAACCGCCCCGGCACGTCGAGTTGGGCGTCGATGCCGAGCCCCTTCTCCATGGCCGCCGCGGTGGTGAAGATCTTGAAGATCGAGCCCGCGCCGTCGCCGACCATGGAGTACGGCTGTGGTTGCACGGTCTCGTTCGCGTCCCGGTTCAGGCCGTAGGTGCGGCTGCTGGCCATCGCGAGCACGGGGTGGGTGTCGTGCCCGGGGCCGACCACCGACATGACTTCCGCGATGTTGTCCAGGTTCGGGTTCGCCGCGTCGGTCACCGCTCGTTTCACCGAGTCCTGCACGGCCGGATCGAGGGTGGTCTTGATCAGGTAGCCGCCCTTCTCGATCTGTTCGCGGCTGATCCCGGCGTTGGCCAGGTACTCCAGCGCGTAGTCGCAGAAGAAGCCGCGGTCGTTGGCCGCGATGCAGCCGCGCGGCAGGCCCTTGGGTTCGGGCAGCACGCCCAGCGGCTTGGTCTTCGCCTCGCGGAACTCCTCGGCGCGGCTGGGAATGTTCTGGATCATCGTGTCCAGCACCGTGTTGCGCCTGGCCAGCACGCCGTCCGGGTTGGTGTAGGGGTTCAGCTTGGAGGAGCTCTGCACCATGCCTGCGAGCATCGCGGCCTGCGAGACGTTCAGTTCGGCCGCGTCCACGCCGAAGTAGGTCTTCGCCGCGTCCTGGATGCCGTAGGACGAGTTTCCGAACGGGACGAGGTTGAGGTACCTGGTGAGGATCTCGTCCTTGGTCAGCTGACGGTCCAGCGTCAGCGCCATCCGGATCTCCCGGATCTTGCGGGCCGGAGTGGTCTCGATGGCGGCGCGGCGCTCGGCGTCGGTCTTGGCGACCACCAGCAGCTGGAAGTTCTTCACGTACTGCTGGTCCAGCGTCGAGGCGCCCTGCTGGACCTCGCCGCTGGCGGAGTTGGTGAGGAATGCGCGCAGCGTGCCCTGCCAGTCGACGCCCTCGTGCTCGGCGAAGCGGCGGTCTTCGATGGACACGATCGCCAGTTTCATGTCGTTGGAGATCCGGTCGCTGGGCACCTCGAATCGGCGCTGCTCATACAGCCAGGCGATCGGATTGCCCGCCGCGTCGACCATGGTCGAGACCGCGGGCACCGTTCCCTCGACCAGCTCCGAGGAGACGTTGTCGACAGCGTCGGCGGCACGGTTGGAGACGAACCCGAAGCCGCCGGCGAGCGGGAACAACAACCCGGCGACGAGCACGGAGGCCAGCACGCAGCTACCGGCCAGCCGCGCGAGCGTATGTGTGATCGGCACGAATCAAGACTACGGGTTGCCATTCCGGCGTTCTTGGCGGCATTTGTCCGAAGGGCGGAACTGGTTGTTCAGGAACCGGAATGGGCGTGTCGCGTCATCGTGCCCGGCGTGTCGCGGGAGGGCGCGCACGCAATCTGCCTGCCCGTCCAGTGCGCGCCCGGCTTTGCAGGGACGGACGTACCAAAAAATCTCGAGGTGGTCTTGCGCAAGCGCCATACCTTTACCTAGATTGAGAACCCAGTGTGATAGAGCTAACACTCAAAGTGGAATGTGGTGCACTTCGCAGCGGGGTTTGGGTGCTGCGTGGTGACAACGCGATTCTGGAGCGCCGTTGACCCGGTGTTCGGACTGCAAAGGGGCACACCAAATGCACATGACAACCCCCATCGCTCGATTGGACGTGGAGCAGGCCGAAGCAAGGATCGCCTGGGTAGCCCAGGCACGATGCAAGGAAGTGGATCCCGATCAGTTGTTCGTCCGCGGCGCGGCGCAGCGCAAAGCGGCGACGATCTGCAGGCACTGCCCGGTGCTCATGCAGTGCGGTGCCGACGCGCTGGACAATCGCGTCGAGTTCGGTGTGTGGGGCGGCATGACGGAGCGGCAGCGTCGCGCCCTGTTGAAGCAGCATCCGGAAGTGACCTCGTGGGCCGATTTCTTCCAGGCCCAGCGCCAGCATCAAGTGGCGATGTAGCCCCGGCGAAGTCGAAACAGAGCCCGCGGAAGCGGGCTCAGTTTCGTTTCAGGACTGTTATTTCCGTTCGGAGCAATAGCGGATACGCCTAAGTATCAGGCGGTCGCGGGCGCCGTACCGGCGAGCTGATCACCGACGGCGCGCAGCGCGTCGAGGTCGGACACTTCGAACGGAAGCGCGGTGACCGACACGATCGGCACCCGCGGATGGGCGCCGGTGAAGCGGTGCAGTAGATGCTGTTCCCGCTTATCGGTGGCGACCCGGCGGGCGTGCACCCGCAACACCGCCGCGGTGAGTGGATCGGAGTCCGCCACCTGGTCGGCGGCGGTGAGCGCGTGATCGGCGGGCAGCGAGCTCAGCACGGGATGGGTGCGGTTGAGCACCAGGCCCGCCAGCGGCATGCGCTCGGTGGAGAGGCGGTCGACGAAGAACGAAGCCTCCCGCAGCGCGTCCGGCTCCGGCGCAGCCACCACGAGGAAATGCGTGCCCGGCTTCGACAGCATCGCGAAGGTGCGCTCGGCCCGCTCCTGGAAGCCGCCGAACAGCGACTCCAGGGATTGCAGGAAGTTCGACGCGTCCTTGAGCATCTGCCCCCCGACGACGGTGGACACACCGCGCACCGCCAGGCTCATCGCCCCGGTCACGAGCCGGGTCACGCCACGGCCGGGAGCCATGATCACCCGGATCATCCGGCCGTTGAGGAAGTTGCCCAGTCGCTTCGGGGCGTCCAGGAAGTCGAGAGCGTTGCGCGAGGGCGGCGTGTCGACCACGATCAGGTCCCATTCCCCGCGGTGGGCCAGCTGGCCCAGCTTCTCCATCGCCATGTATTCCTGTGTGCCGCCGAAGGAGGAGGCGACCGTCTGATAGAAGGGGTTGGCGAAGATCTGCTCCGCTTTCTCTCCGCTGGTGTGCTCGAGCACCATGTCGTCGAACGTGCGGCGCATGTTGAGCATCATCGCGTGCAGCTCGCCCTTGGCCTCCGGCCCCAGCGCCACCCGCTGCGGGTTGTTGCCGAGGTCGGCGACGCCCAGTGACTGAGCCAGTCGGCGCGCGGGGTCGATGGTGAGCACCACGACCTTGCGCCCCTGTTCGGCGGCGCGCAGCGCGATGGCGGCGGCGGTGGTCGTCTTGCCGACGCCGCCGGAGCCGCAACAGACCACCACGCGCGCCGACGGGTCGGCGATGATCCGCGAAATATTCAGCGGGGCAGCCGGGGGATGGGTCGGCGTGCTCATCGGACTCCCTGTGCGGTGAGGTGTTCGGCTAGTTCGTACAGCCCGCCGAGGTCCATTCCGTCGGGAAGGGCGGGCAAGTAGAGCCGGGAGATGTCGACCTTCGCCAGTTCTTCGGCGCTGTCGTCCTGTGCTTGCAGAGTCGCGGAGTGCTCCATCGTTTCGGTGAGCAGCCCCTGGAAGTCGCTGTCCGGGAGGCTGATCCCCGCGGAGTCCAGGCCCGCGCGAATCGCGTCGGCGTCCAGATCACCCTCGGCGGCCCGGGCGCGCAGCTCGGGCGGGAGCTGCCCCTCGGTCGCCCGGTTCACGATGACGGTGCCGATGCGCAGGTCCGCGGCGGTGAGTTCGGCGACGGCGTCGGCGGTTTCCTGCACCGGTAGCGCCTCCAGCAGTGTGACCAGGTGAATCATGGTCTGGTCGGAGTGCAGCAGTTGTGAGACGCCCTCGGCCTGCGACGCGATCGGCCCGCCCTTGGCCACCTCCGCCATCGCCTTGGTGACGTCGAGAAAGCCGGCGATCCGGCCGGTGGGCGGAGCGTCGACCACGATTTCGTCGTAGACCCGTTTGCCGGACTTGTCCACCCGAACCGCGCACTCCTTGATCTTGCCGGTCAGGATGACGTCGCGCAGACCCGGCGCGATCGTGGTGACGAACTCGATGGCGCCCATCCTCCGCATCGCGCGGCCCGCGAAGCCGAGGTTGTAGAACATGTCGAGGTATTCGAGGAAAGCGTGCTCGATGTCGAGGGCCAGCGCGACCACCTCGCCACCGCCGTCCGCGGTGGCGATCCGTGTCTCGGTCGGCGGCAGCGGCGGCAGATCGAACAGTTGCGCGATCGATTGCCTGCTCTCCACCTCGACCAACAGCACCCGGCGCCCGCCGGCGGCGAGCGCCAAGGCCAGCGCCGCGGCGACCGTCGACTTGCCCGTGCCTCCCTTGCCGGAGACGTAGTGCAAGCGGGCCTGTTCAGCGCGCTTCGGCCACCTTGCGCCCACTCCCGGCTCCTCCGAAAGCGGCACTGCTGTTGGTACTCCCACGATCGCGAGCCTATAACTGGTTCGCCGCCGCGGGGCACGGGCCGTACCAGACGGGTGAGTCGAAGGGCGCGCCTCCCTGCGACGACGGCGACGCATGTCGAGTTCCTCACGTGACCGTGCCGGCGCAGCTCCCGGTAGCGGACGCGGCCGTACCGCCTGTGGCTTTCGGCGCTCCCGACTCCAGTTCGCGGCTCCGAGAATCGGTGGCTGCCCCGGACCGCCGCGCTACCTCGATCCACGGGTAGGCGCGGTACGTCGCCCACACAGCCGATTCGGCGTGGCTCCGGCTCGGGCAAAGCGAGACCGGCTGTTCATTCCCCGCGGCCCCGAGCTCTGTCCGAACAACGCGACAAGATCGGCAGCAATATCGCGATGACGTCGCGAAACCACCTCGATCCCGGGTAGCGCGACTCCCGCCCCACGCGCCCAGCGCACCCGAACCACGAGGCTCGCAAACGAACGCGCCCAGCGCACCTCAACCACGTCTTTCGAGCGAAGCGAGACCGAGCCTGTCCCGTTCGCGGCCCGGCTCGCGTGTGCTCGGCCGCCGCGTCCGCGACGAAGGAGCAAGCGGCGGTCGCGCACACGCGAGCCACAAAGGGGCCGCGAACACGCCGCGACGAAGTCGCGGCAATCAGACAGAGCTACGCTCTCGCACATGAGTGATACGACCTTGTGGGAGTACGCGACCGTCCCGCTGCTGACGCACGCGACGAAGCAGATTCTGGATCAGTGGGGAGCCGACGGCTGGGAGCTGGTCACCGTGCTGCCCGGCCCGACCGGTGAACAGCACGTCGCCTACCTCAAGCGGCCCAAGTAGCGAAGGAGGGTGACGCAGTGACCCAGTGGGAGAAGAACCTCGCCGAACTCGGAATCACCCTGCCCCCGGTCGCGGCCCCGGTCGCGGCCTACATTCCGGCGATCCGCACCGGGTCGCTCGTCTACACCTCCGGTCAGCTGCCGTTCGTGAACGGCGAGCTGTCCGCGGTCGGCAAGGTCGGCGCGGAGGTCTCGGTGGAGGCGGCCAAGGAAGCCGCCCGGCTGTGCGCGCTCAACGCGCTGGCCGCGGTGCACGATCTGGTCGGGCTGGACGCGGTGGTGCGGATCGTGAAGGTGGTCGGATTCGTCGCCTCGGCACCCGGTTTCGCCGATCAGCCGGTGGTGATCAACGGTGCGTCGGAGTTCCTCGGTCAGGTCTTCGGTGACGCGGGCAAGCACGCGCGCTCGGCCGTCGGTGTCTCGGAACTGCCCCGCAACACTCCGGTCGAAGTCGAACTGATCGCCGAGGTGCGCTAGACCGGAATTGTCGGCTCCGTTTCTATCCGAGGTTTTGCGATGACGTTGACACACCCCGCCTACGGGCAGCTCCGGCAGGTCACCGAGACGGCGGCGGTGCTGCTCGCCGACAATCCCGGACAGATGACCCTGGAGGGAACGAACACCTGGATCCTGCGCGCGCCGGGGCGGTCGGACTGTGTGGTGGTGGACCCGGGGCCGAAGGACGAGTCGCACAGCGCCGCGATCGCCGAGGCGACCGGCGGCCGGGTCGCCCTCACCTTGATCACCCATCGCCATCACGACCACACCGGCGGTATCGATCGGCTCGTCGAGCTGACCGGGGCGCCGGTGCGCGCCAAGGATTCCGGCTTCCTGCGCGGCTCGGACGCCCCGCTCGTCGACGGTGAGGTGATCGAGGCCGCGGGCCTGCGGATCGCCGTGCTCGACACGCCGGGCCACACGGGTGACTCGGTGAGTTTCGTGCTCGACGACGCGATACTGACCGGCGACACCATCCTCGGCGCGGGCACCACCGTGCTCGACTCGAGCGACGGCACGCTGGCCGACTATCTGTCCTCGCTGGACCGGCTGGTCGAAGCGGGCAAGGGCAAGGCGCTGCTTCCTGCGCACGGGCCCGATCATCCGGATCTCGAGCCGGTGGCGCGTTACTACATCGCGCATCGGCACGAGCGCCTCGATCAGGTGCGGGAGGCGCTGCGGACGCTCGGCTCGGATGCGGGCGCGATGGCGGTCGTACGGCGCGTGTACGCCGACGTGGACAAGCGGCTGTGGCCCGCGGCGCGCAGTTCGGTGCAGGCGCAACTGGACTACCTGCGCGTGCACGGCTAGCGGGAGCGACACAACGCCGGGTTCAGTGGAGCGCTGAACCCGGCGTTTCGTCGTATGGGTGCTCGTTTACCGGGCGCGGCGGGCCAGGCGCTCGGAATCGGAGATGAGCACGCTCTTGCCCTCCAGCCGCAGCCAGCCGCGATGCGCGAAGTCGGCGAGCGCCTTGTTCACGGTCTCGCGGGAGGCGCCGACCAGCTGGGCGATCTCCTCCTGGGTCAGGTCGTGGGTGACGCGCAGCGCGCCCGCCTCTTGCGTGCCGAAGCGCTGCGCGAGCTGCAGCAGCGCCTTGGCGACGCGGCCGGGCACGTCGGTGAAGATCAGGTCGGCCAGGTTGTTGTTGGTCCGGCGCAGGCGGCGGGCGAGGACGCGGAGCAGTTGCTCGGCGATCTCCGGCCGCTGGTCGATCCAGGTCTTGAGGGCGTCGCGGTCCATCGTCACCGCGCGTACCTCGGTCACCGTGGTGGCGGTGGAGGTGCGCGGACCGGGGTCGAAGATGGACAGCTCGCCGAACATGTCGGACGGGCCCATGATGGTCAGCAGATTCTCGCGCCCATCGGGCGAACGGCGTCCGATCTTCACCTTGCCGGACGTGATGATGTACAGCCGGTCACCCGGCTCACCCTCGTTGAAGATGACATGACCGCGCGGGAAATCCACCGGCTGAAGTTGCTTGGCGAGGGCGGCCACCGCAGTGGGCTCGACGCCCTGGAAGATGCCTGCTCTGGCGAGGGCCTCGTCCACGAATGTGCTCCTTAGGGAAATGGCTCTGTACCGGACCGAAGCGACTCGGCCAACAGCGCAGTCTACGCGGCGTCACTACAGCGTAGTGACGGACACCACGTAACGAGTGGATTGCGCGACACTCGCGCCGCCTCAGCTCGCGCGGGCCACGTCCATCTCCTCGCCGCGGGAGCGGCGCTTGCGCATCCGGGCAACGGCGGCGGGCAGACCGAGTTTCGTCAGCTCCTTCACCTCGGCGTTGCTTGCCTTGTCCAGGTACTGCTGAACCTCTTCGTCGGGTTCGAGAAGCTTGCGGAGCCGGTTCTCGACCCGCTCCATACCCAGTGCGAACAGCATCAGCACCACTGGGAAGAGCACCACAGCGAGTCCTTGCATGACGAGCAGTAAACACCGTCGAGGTCTCAGATGGAACACGGCAACTGAACTGGAAGGGCAACGTTGTCCGGCGGTTCCGTATGGTGGACGCGTGCGCGTCTCCCCCTCCACCGCCTCCGGGAACGGGCTTCCGCCCGGCTCCGAGCCCTCCGGAACGCCGCCGGTCGCCGCCGCGGCTCCGAAACGGAAAACCAGGGCACGACAGGCGGAAACCCGGCTCGGGCTGGTTCGTCGCGCGCGCCGGATGAACCGGGAACTGGCGACCGCTTTCCCCGACGCGCACTGCGAACTGGATTTCACCACACCGCTGGAATTGGCGGTGGCGACGATACTTTCGGCGCAGTGCACCGACGAGCGCGTGAATCTCACCACGCCCGCGCTGTTCGCCCGCTACCCGGACGCCCGGGCCTACGCCGAGGCAAATCGCGCGGAGCTGGAGGAATACATCCGCCCGACGGGGTTCTTCCGGAACAAAGCCTCCTCCCTGATCGGACTCGGCCAAGCGCTGCTGGAACGTCACGACGGTGAATTGCCTCACACCCTGACCGAACTGGTCCAGCTGCCCGGCATCGGGCGCAAGACCGCCAACGTCATCCTCGGCAACGCGTTCGGGGTCCCCGGCATCACGGTCGACACCCACTTCGGCCGCTTGGTGCGCCGCTGGGGATGGACCGAGGAGGAGGACCCGGTCAAGGTCGAGCACATCGTCGGCGCGCTGATCGAGCGCAAGGAATGGACGATCCTCTCGCACCGGGTCATCTTCCACGGACGGCGCGTCTGCCATTCCCGCAAGCCCGCGTGCGGCGCGTGCGTCCTCGTCAAAGACTGTCCGTCGTTCGGGATCGGGCCGACCGATCCGGAAGCCGCGGCCAAGTTGGTGAAGGGGCCGGAGCGGGAGCATCTGCTCGAGCTGGTGGGCCGGTGAGTTCGGAGCCCTCGGGCCGAAGGAGTACGGGACATGCGTGGCGCTGGGCACTTGCCGGTTTGATCGTCGTGGTCGCGCTCGCGGTCGCGGTGTGGCCGCGCGGCGACGACCGGACCGAAGAACAACACCCGGCTCCCGTCGCCTCCGGCGTCTCCGACGACCTGCGCGCCGCCGCCCGTCTGCCCGACTGCCCGAGCGGCGCAGTCCCTGGTAACGGTCCGCTGGCCGGGATAACACTGGGATGCCTGGCGGACGGCAGGCCGGTCGACCTGGCCGCAGCGCTGGCCGGCAAGCCCGCCCTGCTGAACCTCTGGGCCTACTGGTGCGCACCGTGCGCCAGGGAGTTGCCGTATTTGCAGCAATACGCCCAACGCGCCGGAAACGCGATTACGGTGCTGACCGTGCACAGCGACCCTGATGAGGCCAAGGCACTGTCCCGTTTGCGCGGACTGGATGTTCGATTGCCCGGCGTACTCGACGCCGACGCGCGAGTGCGCACGGCCGTCGGAGCCCCCGCGGTGCTGCCGATCTCGGTGCTGGTGCGGGCAGACGGCTCGGTCGCCGACGTCGAGGTGCGCGCTTTCGACGGGGTGGATGACATCGCGAATACCGTCGCGGGCAAGCTCGGAGTGGTCGCATGACGATGCGGGTGGATGAATCGATGGTGGAGGTGACGGTGCGGGCGTGCACGCGGGTCGGTGGGCGAAGGCGCGGGGGAGGTGCGCGATGACCATCGAGATGCCGCCCGGCATCCCGGCATGGCTGACCCGCTCGGCCGAACCGGCCCCCGACAGCGCCGACACCATGACCAGGGCGCGTGCGCTGCGCCGCGCCATGACCGTGACCTCGAAACCGCGTCAGGCGGCGGTGCTCGTGCTGTTCGGCGGCTCGCCGGAGCCGGACCCGGAAGCGCCCGGCGGGCTGCCCGCCGATGCGGAAGTGTTGCTCACCCAGCGCGCCTCGACCTTGCGCCAGCATCGCGGCCAGGTGGCCTTCCCCGGTGGTGCGGCGGACCCGGGCGACGCCGGACCGATCGATACCGCACTGCGGGAGGCTTGCGAGGAGACCGGCCTCGACCGTTCCGGCGTGGAACCGTTCGCGGTGCAGCCGAAGCTGTTCGTGCCGGTGTCCCGTTTCGACGTGACGCCGGTGCTCGCGTACTGGCGCACGCCGGGTGCGGTGAAAGTGGTCGACCAGAGCGAGACCGAGCGGGTCGTGCGCGTTCCGCTCGCGCGACTGCTGGACCCGGCCAACCGCTTCCTGGTCCGCAGCCCGCTCGGCTATCAGAGCCCGGCGTTCCAGGTGGACGGCATGCTGGTCTGGGGCCTTACCGGCGGCATCCTCGCCGGGATCAGCAAGGCCTCCGGCTGGGACCGCGAATGGGACCACGAGGACGTCCGTGATCTACAGACCGCACTCGCCGCCGTGGGGATGACGTTATGAGCTCATCGGCCTGGCTCGACATCGCCGTCGTGCTGCTGGCCCTGCTCGCCGCCTCTTCGGGGTGGCGGCAAGGCGCGGTGGCCTCCGCGCTGGCCTTTCTCGGCGTGGTGCTCGGTGCGGTGGCGGGCATCCTGATCGCGCCGCACATCCTGGTGCACGTCGACGAGGGACGCACCAGAGTGCTCACGGGCGTGCTGCTCATCGTGGTGCTGGTGATCGTCGGTGAGGTCGCGGGCATGGTGCTCGGGCGCGCGGCGCGCAGCGGCATGCGTCATCCGTTCACACGCAGCGTGGACAGCGTGGTCGGGGCGGTGCTGCAGGCGGTCGCCGTGCTGGTCACCGCGTGGCTGCTGGCGCTGCCGCTGGCCACCTCGTCGCAGCCGGCCATCGCGACCGCGATCAACGGCTCCCGGGTACTCGCCGACGTCAACGACGTCGCGCCGAACTGGCTGCGCAAGCTGCCGAACGAATTCTCCAAACTGCTGAACACCTCCGGCCTTCCGGACGTGATCGGGCCGTTCGGGCGGGCGCCGATCGCCGCCGTGGAACCACCCGATCCGAGCGTGCTGGCCAGCCCGGTCGCCGCCTCGCTGCAACAGAGCGTGCTGCGTATCCGCGGTGTCGCGCCGAGTTGCCAGCGGGCGCTGGAGGGCTCGGGCTTCGTGATCGCTCCGGAGCGTGTGATGACCAACGCCCACGTCGTCGCGGGCACTACGAGCGTCGACGTGGACACCGCTTACGGGTCGCTGCCCGCTTCGGTGGTGCTGTTCGATCCGTTCACGGATGTCGCGGTGCTGTCGGTGCCCGGCCTCACCGCTCCGGTCGTGCCTCAGGCGCCGTCGCCCGCCCGTACCGGCGACAGCGCCATCGTGCTCGGCTACCCGGGCGGTGGCCGGTACACCGCGAGCGCGGCCCGGATCCGCGAGACCCTGGATCTGACCGGCCCGAACATCTATCGCGACGGAACGGTGAAGCGTGAGGTGTACACGGTCCGCGGGCTCGTCCAGGCAGGCAACTCCGGTGGGCCGCTGGTGGATACCGAAGGACAGGTGCTCGGGGTCGTGTTCGGCGCGGCGGTGACCGACAACGACACCGGTTATGTGCTGACGCTCAACGAAGTCCGCTCCGAGCTCGACGCTTCGCAGCGTTCCGATGGTCCGGTGGCCACCGGAGCGTGCGTGTTGAGCTGATCCGCGGTGCTCAGCGCGACGCGGGCCGCACACACCATCGGTGCCGCGTGACTCGTTCGGCCGCAGGGGTGCTCGCGCTTGTGGACGCGAGGGCACGGATTCGGTGTAGGCGCCCGTTCGTCTCCCTTTGGTCCCGGCCGCGAACCCGCGGTCGGGGACCAAAGAGATCAGTCGAGGAGTTCGGCGAGTTCCTTCGTCACGGCGTCCGGGTTCTCCTGATGGGCGAAGTGCCCCGCGGCCGGGATACCGGCCAGCCGCCGCTCCGGTGAGAGATGAAGGTCGCGGCGGAAGGTTCCCGGCAGCACGTACGGGTCCAGCTCGCCGCGCATGGCCAGGACCGGGATGTGGATGGGTTCACGCATGGTCGCCATGAACCGGCGGCCGTCCGGACGCCACTGGCTGCGGAAGGCCCAGCGCTGGTACTCCAGCGCGCAATGCGCAGCGCCGGGGATCCGGATCGCCGACCGCATCCGCTGTGCGGTGTCGACGAATTCGGCGGTGCCCGCCCAACCGGCGCTCACCCGCTGGCGCAGCAGCCGTTCGACTTCGAAGCCGTCGGCGGTGGTCAGCAAGTGCTCGCCGTACCGGGGGAGCTGATAGCGAAGGAAGTTCGGCAGCCAGGCCGCGCGCTGGCGGCGGTTGCGCAGCACGGAACTCTTCAGCGCCGACGGGTGCGGCGAGCCCACCAGCGCGATCGAGCGAACCAGCCGCGGATGCAGCACCGCCGTGGTCCAGCAGACCAGGCCGCCTTCGGCGTGCCCGGCCAGCGTCGCCTCGGTATAGCCGAGCGCACGGATCAGCCCGGCGACGTCACCGGCGAGGGTCCAGCCGTCGTAACCGCGCGGCGGCTTGTCGCTGTCGCCGTAGCCGCGCAGGTCGACGGCCACGGCGCGGTAGCCGAGTTCGGCCAGGCCGGTCAGTTGGTGCCGCCAGGACCACCAGAAGTCCGCGAAGCCGTGCAGCAACACGACCAGCGGAGCATCCGGCCGTTCCGGCGCCGCGTCCACCACGTGGAATCGGATGCCGTTGGCGTGAACGTCCCGATGCGTCCACGGTCCGTCGTAACGGACGCTGGACGGATCCGGAAGGAAGTTCGCCGACACGCCGATCGAGCCTAGTAGCCGCCGTACCGGCTCGCGAACGCGCGCCTAGGAAGTCTGCTTCTCCAAGGCGATGCGGTCGTCGTGCGCGGCGGCGCCCAAGCCGTGCGGCAGTACCGTACGCGCCTGCTTGAGTGAATCGATCGTCTTCTCCGGCGCGCGCAGTTTCTTCACCCGGCGGTAGCCGAGGAACGCCAGCACGGCGGTCGCCACGACCATCAGCAGGAAGACGATCAGGAAGGCCGCCCAGCGGGCCAGCCACACGTCGAGCAGTTCGCCGAGGAAGAAGAAAAAGAAGAACGTGCTGAACAACAGCACGGTGAGCGCGAGGATGAAGTAGACGCTGCCCTGCAGGCCCTTCTTGATCTCACCGGTGACTTCGGCCTTGGCCAGCTCGACCTCGGCGCGGACCAGGGTCGACATCTGCTCGGCGGCGTCGCGGACCAGGGTCCCGAAACTCGCGGAACCGAGCGGATCGGCATCCGTGAGCGGAATGGAGGTGACCGTACGACCGCGCTCCGCGTCGTTCCCGTTACCGCCGTGGTTGAAACTCACTTGGTCGACCCTTCTCCCTGTCCCGGCACTGCTTCAACTCCCGTTCGATCGGCGGTGCTCCCGGTGTCCTCCGTGGTCACGCAGGCTACCGCCTCCGGGCGGATCGCTCGCGCCGCCGTATTGTTCACGTTGTAGCGCACGGGCGTCCCGCCGAGCCTGGTGGACACGCCCACGCCGCAACAGTAGCGCCGAACCGGCGAGCGACGCCGTCATTGATGTCACCAACACGGCGGCCTTCGCCAACTCGACGGCCGACTCGCCCGCGGCATCGGCGAGCGCGAGTTCCGCCACGAGAAGGCTAACCGTGAAGCCGATCGCGCCGAGCACCGACAGGGCGAACATGTCCCGCCAGCCGAGACCGCCGGGGCGCGTCGCCACCCCGAACCGGATTGCCGCCCAGCTCATCCCGAAGATCCCCAGCGGTTTACCCACCAGCAGGCCGAGAATCACGGCCAGCGCGAGGCGGTCGGTGAACAACTCGCCGAAGATTCTCGGATTCAAGGGGACTCCGGAGGCGAAGAAGGCGAACAGCGGAACGCACAATCCCGCGGAAATCGGCTGAAAGAGGTGCTCGAGCCGGGTGGCAGGCGCTTCCCGCTCACCGGGATCCGGACGCACCCGCGTGAGCAAGCCGAGTGCGACGCCCGCCAAAGTGGGATGGATGCCCGCCTCGTGCAGCGCGTACCAGGAAACCAACGCCAGCGGGACATAGAGCAACGGCGTGCGGATTCGCGCGTGCTGACCCCATGCCCACCCGGCGAAGCACCCGGCGGCGGCGAGCAGCCACCACAGCGACACGGTCGTGGTGAACAGCACCGCGATCAGCACGATCGCCATCAGGTCGTCGACCACGGCCAGACTGAGCAGGAACACCCGCGCGCCCGCCGGGATGCGGGATCCGGTCAGCGCCAGCACGGCGAGCGCGAACGCGATATCGGTGGCGACCGGGATCGCCCAGCCGCGATCCATCCCGGTGATGCCGAACCCGACCACCGCCGCGATCAGCGCGGGGGTCACCACACCGCCGATCGCCGCGACCACCGGCAGGGTGGCGCGTCTGCGGTCGGCGAGTTCGCCGACGACCAGTTCGCGTTTGAGCTCCAGTCCGGCGACGAAGAAGAACACCGCCAGCAGACCGTCCGCGGTCCATTCGGCCAAGGTCAGTTCCAGGTGTAGCCGCGGTATCGCGACGACCGTCTCGGTGATCGCCAGATAACTGGCTCCCCAGGGGGAGTTCACCCACAGCAACGCGCTGGCCGCCGCGATCAGAAGCAATGCGCCGCCGAAAGTTTCCGTGCGCAGATAGCGGGACAGTTCCGAGCGCACTTGCGTGATCACGGGAAACCTTTCGGCCGGTGGTCGGGCGGCGCGGAGGCCGCACCCACCGGAATCGGCTCGACGGGTACGCGACCGCTCGCCGACCAGACTTCCCGGCACACCTTACGCAATCTTAACGGGTGCGGCCGGTGACGAATCTCGCCACCGGCCGCGCTCAATGCTGTGCGGTCAGCCCTTGCCCGCCCGGATCGCCTCGAAGACGCC
>NZ_BAFR01000005.1 GCF_000308435.1 Nocardia araoensis NBRC 100135
CACGCCGCTACAGACGGGCCACCGGCTGACCGGGGCCGCCCTGCTCACCGCCGAGGCCGAGGAGCTCGCCGCGATCCGCGCGCTGCTCGCCGAACACCGGCTCGGCTCGGACGACCGGGCGGTGCGCCGCGCCCGCGCGCTGTACGACCACACCCGCCAGAAGCACCGCCCGCGCGCCCAATTGGACGCCGCGCTGCTGCTCGCGGAATGCCTGGCGGCAGCGGGCTGGGTGGGCGAGGCCACCAATCTGCTGCTGCCCTCGGTCACGACCTGCGCCGACCTCGGCTGGACCAGGCCGCTGCTGGACGCGGGCCCCGGCGTGGTCGGCATCCTGCGCGTGCTGCGCACCGACCTGCCCGCCTCCGCCCAGGTCGGCGACGTGGAACTGCCCGCATCGTTCCTGGATGAACTCCTGAACGAGGCGGGCAGCAAAGCCTTCTGAACCAGCCTGGGCTACGGCTGCCACCACGGGCGCAGCGGTACGGTCCAGTCGCCGTCGGCGGGCAGCTTGACGCCGAGCACCTGGTGCAGCTGAACCACGTTGCGCTGGAAGCCAAGCCGGCAGCCCGCCATGTACAGGCCCCACACCTTCGCGGTGCCCTCACCGACCTCCGCGACGCAGGCGTCCCAGTTGGCGACCAGGTTCTTGCACCATTCATGCAGGGTCAGCGCGTAGTGCTCGCGCAGGTTCTCCTCGTGCAGCACCTCGAGCCCGATGTTCTGGATCTCGGAGATGATCCGGCCGGAACCGATCAGCTCGCCGTCGGGGAACACGTAGCGGTCGATGAAATCGCCCGCCTTGGTGGTGCGGGTGTTGTCCGGGCGGGTGATGCAGTGGTTCAGGAACAGGCCGCCGTCGCGCAGCTTGTTCTTGATGTAGTCGAAGTAGTACGGGTAGTTGTGCACCCCGATGTGCTCGGTGAGCCCGATCGAGGACACCGCGTCGAACTCGCCCTCCGGCACGTCGCGGTAGTCGGAGTGCCGCACCTCGGCCAGATCGGCCAAGCCCTCCTCGGCGATCTTCTTCTGCGCCCAGTCCGCCTGCTCGGCCGACAGCGTCGCGCCGATCACCTTGACGCCGCGCTTGGCGGCGTAGCGCACCATGCCGCCCCAGCCGCAGCCGATGTCCAGTAGCCGGTCGCCCTCCTTCAAATGCAGCTTCTCGAACACCAGGCGATACTTGTTCTCCTGCGCCTGCTCGAGCGTCCAGTTCTCGTCGCCGTAGGTCGCGCAGGTGTAGGTCATCGACGGACCGAGCACGTACTCGTAGAACTTGTTCGAGACGTCGTAGTGGTGGTGGATGGCTTCGGCGTCACGGGTCTTGGAGTGGCGCAGGCCCTCGAAGGCGATCCGCCGCCAGCGCGGCAGCGTCTCCTGCGGCGGCGGGGCGACCGGCTTCAGCCGCTCCCAGCCCAGCGAGCGCGCGATGGTCACCAGGGCCAGCGCGGACGGACGGCGGAACTTCAACCCGTCCATCGCCTTCAGGATCTCGTACGGATCACCCGGGTGCACGCCGCTGGCGGTCATGTCGCCTGCGATGTAGGCGCGGGCCATACCCAGGTCGCCGGGGGCGGTGGCCAGATAGTTGATGCCGCGCGGGGTCCGGATGTCCAGCGCGAACTCCGAGTCCTCCGGTCCGGTCGCGCTGCCGTCGTAGGCCGTCAAGCGGATCGGCACCTCGCCCTCGACGAGGGTCTCGAAGATCTCGGCAATGCTGAGTTTGGTCCCGAGATCCGCGAAGACATCGGAACGGTCCTTGAATGTCGTCATTTGCGTTGCACCGCCTTCGAATACAAATCCAGCAGGCGCTGGTCCGGGTCGTAGCGTTTTTTCAGTTCGGTGTAGGTGTTTCCGCCGTAGAGCGCCGCGAACTCATCCTTGTCGTAGAAGGAATCCGAGTACAGCGACTTGTGACCGTCGAATTCGGTCACCTTGTGTTCGATGGCGCGGTTGGCCGCCCCCTCCTGCTGCTCCGGTGCGGTGGGCACGGCCGACCAGAATCCGACGTTCACGTAGGTTCGGTCCGGCTCCAGGGGATACAGCGGCCAGGCACGTCCGGCGGGGCGATCCGTACTGCCGGTCGCGCGCAAACGCAGCGGGCACAGCCAGATCGGTTCGATCGGGATCTCGCGCAGGAACCACTCCACGAAGTCGGCGGTGCGCTCCACCGGTACCTCGATGTCCTGCACGACCCGCTCACGCGGGGGATTGCCCTTGCGGGCCTCGAGCTTGTCGCCGATGTCGTACTTGCGATCCAGCGCCACCAGCTTCCAGTAGAAGCTGCTGCGCCGGTAACGCTTCGGC
Organism: Nocardia araoensis NBRC 100135; assembly: GCF_000308435.1. Classification (GTDB taxonomy): domain Bacteria; phylum Actinomycetota; class Actinomycetes; order Mycobacteriales; family Mycobacteriaceae; genus Nocardia; species Nocardia araoensis. The sequence goes on from NZ_BAFR01000005.1 coordinate 2,305, forward strand.
CAGAATCGGCGGATCTTCGGATTCTGTGTGCCGAAGGCGCGCGAGCACCAGAACCAGTCGGTGTCCCAGCGCCACAAGTAGTCGTGGATGGTCAGGCGGTCGTGCTTCGGCGTGTCGCCGTCGTGCTGGATGGACCGGTAGTAGATGTCCATGCCGGTGTAGTCGCTGACCGGACCGGGCTCGTCGGTCCGTCGGCCCAGCGTCAGGTAGCTCTCCTCGGCGGAGAACACCACGCCGTCCAGGTAGTCCACCGGCTCGCCCTCGTGGACCCGATCCGTGACGATCGTCGCGAGGGTGGCCTCCAGCTCGCGCAGGTCCCGGAAGCGCAGGTGCCGCAGCGCGACGTACGGCTGGACTTCTTCCAGCTCGATCTTCAGCCGCACCGTGTAGCCCAGCGTGCCGTAGGAATTCGGGAAGCCGCGGAACAGATCGGCGTGCTCGTTGTCCGGGGTGGCGGTGAGGATCTCGCCCGCGCCGGTGAGCACGTCCATCTCCAGCACCGATTCGTGCGGCAAACCGCTGCGGAAGGAGGTGGACTCGATGCCGAGGCCGGTGACCGCGCCGCCCAGCGTGATGGTCTTGAGCTGCGGAACGACCAGCGGCGCGAGCCCGTAGGGAAGGGTGGCCGCGACCAACTCCTCGTAGGTGGTCATGCCTGCGACGTCGGCGGTCTTCGCCACAGGGTCCACCGCGATGACCCTGGTCAGCCCCGATACGTCGAGGCCGGGCGCCGGATTTTTGGCCCTGGCGCGGAAAAGGTTCGAGGTCTTCTTGGCCAAACGGACGTTGGCGTGCTCGGGTATGGCGCGGTAACTCGCCAGAAGGCGGTCCACGCCCGCTCGATGCGCGGCAAATCCTGATTCGCGTGCGGCCGGTGCGTGTCCGGCCTTCCCCAACAGACTCACTGCCACTCCTCGACGCTAGTACGGACCATTCGACGGGGCCACCGCGAGGTCACGGTCATGGAGAAATGTCACGCATATGTTGCGAAAAGGAATACCGAATCGTTCGGAGAAGTTCGCCACACGCTCCGCCCTCGCCGCTTTGCTCCGGTGCCGACAGGGCAGGATGGAGATCCGTCGAGACACCGCATCCGGACAAGGAGCTCATTGTGGGACAGGTCAGCGCCAGTAGTTCGATCGACGTGGCGGCGGATCCGCAGCGCGCGCTGGAGGCCATCGCCGACTACGACACGGTGCGTCCGCGCATCCTCTCGTCGCACTACCGCGACTACAAGGTGGTCGAGGGGGGCAAGGGCGCAGGCACCGTCGCGGAATGGACATTGCAGGCCACCGAGAAGCGCTCGCGCAATGTGCACGCGGTGGTCTCGGTGTCCGATTCCATTGTCACCGAGCGCGACTCGAATTCGACCTTGGTGAACACCTGGACCGTCACGCCGGAGGGCGCGGGTTCGCGGGTCACGCTGCGCACCACCTGGAAGGGCGCGGGCGGCATCGCGGGCATCTTCGAGGGCATCTTCGCGCCGCTCGGCCTGAAGAAGATCCAGGCCGAGGTCCTCGGCAATCTCCAGCGCGAGCTGGCCTGATCGTACGGATACGGCGACGGCCCGTTCGGGCCGTCGCCGCGGTCTGCTCGGGGTCTATCCGGCCGCGATGTCGAAGAGGTTCCCCTCGGGATCGGCCAGCGTCGTCCACTTCATGCCCCACTCGTCGAAGTCGGCGACGTGCTTCGCGCCGAGATCGATCGCGCGCGCGACCTCGTCCCGGCCGGAAGCGAGCAGGTCGAGGTGGATGACGTTCTTGCCGGGGTTCTTGTCGGGCACGCGGATGAACATCAGCGGGGTCGCGGCGCCCGTGGTCCGGCCGACGGTGGCGAACTCCGGGTTGGGGTCGGGATCGACGGGCGTTTCCAGCAATCGCGACCAGAATTCGGCCAGCGCGCCCGCGTTCTCGCAATCGATGGTGACGTGGGCGATCGAGATCGTCATGGATATCTCCTTTTCACGGCTGGGCGATGGGCCAGCACACTTCGGTCCGGTAAGTGGCGGGATCGTCGGACGCGTCCGGTCCGAGCAGGTACATCTCGCGGATCGGCTCCGGCAGCGCGACATCGTGTTCGGCGACATGACTGCCCAGTGCGCCGTAGGTCCGGTCGAAATCGTCGAACGGGCCCTCGTGCACGGCGACGGCGAAGCGGCGCGCGGGTAACTCGATCGCCGAAAGCGCCGGCGGCAGGGCGACATGGGCGTCGGCGAGCGGGACGAACGCGACGACCGCGCCCTCGTCCTGTTCGAAGAAATCGGTGCCGTAGGTGGCGCCGCCCGCACCCGCGGGCGCGATATTCGCGGCGGCCAGCGCCTCGTACAACGCCTGGAACGTCGAAGCGCACCACGCGCCGATGTGTTCGCGCGCCACCGTCGCGCCGATCGCCGCCGCCGGGAACGCCCCGACCACGCGATACTCCACGGCGATCGGAGCCGACGGCGTCAGCAGCGCGCGCAACGAGGCCACGACCGCGCGGGTACGGGCCAGTTCGGCTTCCATGCGCTCCAGATGCGCGCGCAGCGTGGCGTCACGGGCGTTCTCGTCCGGCGCGGCCAGCACCGCGCGGATCTCCGGAACCGGCATGTCCAGCTCGCGCAGCCGCCGGATCAACTGTGCCTGCGTCACCTGCGCCGTCGCGTACCGCCGATAGCCCGAACTCGCGTCTATGCCGGCCGGAGCGAGCAGGCCGATCTCGTGGTAGTAGCGCAACGTCTTCACGCTGAGATTGCTCAGCCTGGAGAATTCCCCGATGGGGACGGTTGCCGTCATGGGATCAGCCAACACCCTCCAGTAGCGGGAGGGTCAAACGACACCCGTTGTTCAGGCGAGTGCGAAGGTCAGCAGGAGCGTGGTCTGGATGGCGCCGCGCCACCACGAATAGCCGAACCACACACCGGGCGTGATCTCCCGTATCTCGTCATAGACCTGCGGCGTCGGCGAGGGTGCGTAGTTCAGGGCCCAGGTCGGCTGCCCGTCGGTCAACGCGGGCGCGACATAGACATCGGCGCCCCAGGCCTCGAAGCCCGCACCGGTGAGGCGGTTCATCAGAAAGCCGCCGTCCGGGCCGGTGTAGAAGGTCTTGCCGATCCACAGCGGGGGCGCGATGGCCTGCATGACCGGCGGACGAGTGACCCAGCCCGATTTCACGCCGACCGGAACGGCGCCGAGCGGCGCGGACCGGAAGATGGCGTCCTGCTGCTCCGGCGAGCACCGGAAGCGCAGCGAATCGAGCGTCGCCGCCTTGTCGTCGGGGTAGAGGACGCAACCGCCCCCGTAATCGGCGACCGCCGGGGTGGCCGCGGGCTCGGTGATCTCCGTGTCCGCGGACGCCACGGGACCCGCGACGCCGAGGAAGATGCTGGGAATACCGAGCGTGAGCACCAGGGTGCTCAGGAAACGTGCACGAACTGCGATCATCGTTGGCTCCAGATTTGCACACCGCTCTCCGACTCAGTGTCGATGGTAGGGCGCGCGCTGTCGGTTCCCTTCGGAACTACCCAACCTGTTATCCACCATGCGCCGCGGACATCGGACCGTGCGGGCCGCACCGGGGACACGGCCGGGCAGGACTAGGCTGGCCGGTGACACCTTCTTCAGAGAGGACCCTCCCGTGCAGCCAGGTGGCCAATTCGATATGCAACAGTTGCTCGCCCAGGCGCAGCAGATGCAGCAGGCGGTGATGGAAGCCCAGGCCGAGATCGCGGCGACCGAGGTGGAGGGCGCGGCGGGCGGTGGCCTGGTCCAGGTCAGGCTCAAGGCGAGCGGCGAGGTGGTGTCGCTGACCATCGACCCGAAGGCCGTCGATCCCGACGACGTGGAGACGTTGCAGGACCTGGTCATCGGTGCGGTCAACGACGCGATGGCGAATGCGCAGCACCTCGCCGCGGAACGGCTGGGACCGCTGTCCCAAGGTCTCGGCGGCGGTTCGCTGCCCGGTTTCTGAGCCGAGGTAGCAGTTGTACGAGGGTCCGGTCCAGGATCTGATCGACGAATTGGGCAAGCTGCCCGGCGTCGGTCCGAAGAGCGCGCAGCGCATCGCCTTTCACCTGCTCCAGGTGGAGCCGCCGGAGATCGATCGGTTGCAGGCCGCGCTGCAGAAGGTGCGCGACGGCGTGCAGTTCTGCGTGACGTGCGGGACGGTCTCCGACGGCGAGCTGTGCCGCATCTGCGCCGACCCGCGCCGGGACCGGACGATGATCTGCGTGGTCGAGGAGCCCAAGGACGTGCAGGCGATCGAGCGCACGCGGGAGTTCCGCGGTCGCTACCACGTGCTCGGCGGCGCGCTCGATCCGCTCAGCGGTGTCGGGCCCGACCAGCTGCGGATCCGGGAACTGCTGGCGCGCATCGGTAATCAGGAGGACGGCGTCGACGTCAGCGAGGTGATCATCGCGACGGATCCGAATACCGAGGGTGAGGCCACGGCCACCTACCTGGTCCGGATGCTGCGCGACTTCCCTGGACTGAGCGTGACCAGGCTGGCCTCGGGCCTGCCGATGGGCGGCGATCTCGAGTTCGCCGACGAGCTGACCCTCGGGCGCGCATTGTCCGGCCGGCGCACGATGTAGTCTGCGAAAACGTTCTCCGCAAGGGGGATTGCGCTGTGCGGACGGTGCGTTACCGTGTCGGGGATGAGCATCGAATTCGTGCTGACGACGCTCGTCATCGTCGCCACCCCCGGCACCGGTGTGCTGTTCACGTTGGCGGCGGGCCTGTCTCGCGGCGTGCGGGCCGCGGTGATCGCGGCTGCACGCTCGGCATCGTGCCGCACATGATCGCGGCGATCACGGGTCTGGCCGCGCTGCTCGACGCCAGCGCGGTCGCGTTCCAGACGTTGAAGTACCTCGGCGTCGCCTACCTGGTGTACATGGCGTGGAGCACCTTCCGGGACAAGGGCGCGCTCGTCGTGCCGGAGCAGACGGGGCACACCGCGCCCTCGGCGCGGAAAGTGATCACCTCGGCGGTGCTGCTGAACCTCCTCAATCCCAAACTGACCATCTTCTTCTTCGCGTTCCTGCCGCAGTTCGTGCCCGCGGGCGCGCCGAACGCGCTGGCGCGCATGCTCGAACTGAGCGGCATCTTCATGCTCGCCACTCTGGTGGTGTTCGCGGTGTACGGCGCGTGCGCGGCCGTCGTCCGCGATCAGGTGGTTTCCCGTCCCGCCGTGGTCACCTGGACGCGCAGGGTCTTCGGCGCGTCGTTCCTCGCGCTCGCGGGCCGATTGGCCGCCCAGAACCAGTGAGCGGTTCAGAGGGCGACGCGCGACCAGGGCAGGCCGGGGAAGCGGGAGCGGTCGTCGTTGGCCCACCCCCAGATGAGGGCGGCCACGGTGGCGGGATCGGAGACGGTGGTGCCGAAATGCTTGTCCGGGGAGCCGTCTCGGTATTCCACGGTGTAGGCGCCGGAGTTCTCCCGGTAGGTCTGGATGTAGAACTGGTCGCCGCGTTCGACGACGAGGTACGGGTTGGGCGGGCTCAACTCCGGAATCCACTGCCGGACCAAGGCTTCGGTCAGGTACGGGAACTCGCCCGCCCCCCCGTGCGTCACGATGGCCCCGACGTGCCCGGCGGGATCGATCAGCCAGGCCAGCTGCGGGTCGTAGACGGCGTAGTTCAGCGGTGTGGCGAGTTCGAACAGCAAGTGGCGGACGAAGCCGATCGCGTCGTAGGGGCACGGCACATGCAGTGCCGCACCGGTGGCCGCGCCGCCGACCGGCGCGGTGCTGAGAAAACTGTCCTCCTCGGGCAGTTCCGCGTTGCGTCTGTTCAGTTCGGCCGCGATCTGCGCGACCGCCCCCGACTCGGGGACGCCCTGCTGGGTGCTCAGGTAGGCGTCGACCTCCGCGATCGACGACGCGACACCGGACGGCAGCAACAGGTGGTCATAGCTCACCGGGCCAGGGTACGGAACCGCTCAGGCGCGGCGCCGGGCCGTATCACCCTCGCCGCACCGGCAGCCGCCCGCGAGGTCTCGGCAATCGAGGACGAAGGCGTGCCTGGCGTGGCTGAGCTCGAGGCACTGCTCCTCGGTGCATTCGGCGATCCGGCTGACGTGCACGATCAGGGTTCCGTGGCAGTGGTCTGAAGCGGATTCACAAGACGAACAGTCTGATCTACGCATATGACCTCCTGACGAGATCGTTGTCGTCGTTCGGTGATACCACCGGCCCGGCGGTCACGGTGGGACCCGGGCCGGCGTGTCGCCGCCCTCGGTGCCGGTGCGAACGCGGTGCAACCGGTCGCCGCCGCACGGCCGTCTTGCCCGGAGTGTGTGCTGCGACATGCGAAAATGGCCGCACAGCCCACCGATGAGGCGCGTCCGCCCCGATCGGTCCGGACTGCCCGGGCAGCATTCGGCGACCGTTCGGTACGGATGGCGGAAGTGAGGTCGGCGCGGTGACGTTGCGTGATGAGCGGCGGGAGACCGCGACCACCGTCCGGGAGCAGGTCGCGCGCTACCGCGGGGAGGCCGCCGCCACCGCCGCCTACGACGAGTGCGGCACGCCCGTCGCCGGCTACTACGACGAACTGGTCGACGTGGACGGCAAGGTGCGCCGGGTGTGGTCGCAGTTGTCCGCCGACTTCGCCGAACTCGGCGGAGACGGCCTGGGCAGGCTGGACAGCCGCGTGCGCAGGCTGATCGACGACGACGGCATCACCTACCTCGAGGTCGGCGCGTCGGCCGAGAGCACGACGCCGGCGCCGTGGCGCCTGGACCCGATTCCCTTGCCGGTCGCCGCGGACGATTGGAGCCGGCTGGAGGCCGGGCTGGAGCAGCGCTCCCGTGTGTTCGACGAGGTGCTCACCGACGTGTACGGGCCGCGCAGGACGCTCGCCTCGGGGCTGCTCGCACCGGAAGTCGTGTTCGGCAATCGTGGCTACGTGCGGGCCGCGCACGGCATCACCGTGCCCGGGCGGCACCAGCTCTTCCTGCACGCCTGTGATCTCAGCCGCTGGGGTGACGGCCGGTTCCGAGTGCTCGCCGACTGGGCGCAGGCGCCGTCCGGCGCCGGATACGCGCTGGCCGACCGCAGGGTCGTGTCGACCGCGATCCCGGAGGCGTTCGAGCACGCGAATCCGCGTCCGCTGACGCCCTTCACCAGGGCGATGCGCTCGATGCTGATCGAATCCGCGCAGACCGACGACGACGAGCCGGTGGTGGTCGTGCTCAGCCCCGGCGTGCATTCCGAGACCGCGTTCGATCAGGCGTATCTCGCCGCCACACTCGGTTTCCCGCTGGTGGAGAGTGCGGATCTGGTGGTCCGCGAGGGCGCGCTGTGGATGCGGTCGCTCGGCACGCTGGAGCGGGTGGACGTGGTGCTGCGCCGGGTGGACGCCGAGTTCTCCGATCCGCTCGACCTGCGGCCGGATTCGCGACTGGGCGTGGTGGGGCTGGTCGAGGTGCTGCGCCGCGGGGCGGTGACGGTGGTGAACACGCTCGGCAGCGGGCTGCTGGAGAACCCCGCGCTGGCCGGATTCCTGCCCGCCCTGTCGCGCGCGCTGCTCGGTGAGGATTTGCTGCTGGAGAGCGCGCCGTCGTACTGGGGTGGTCACGAGCGGCAGCACAGACATCTGATCGCGAATCTGGACAAACTGATTCTCCGCTCGGCGGTCGACGGGGCCACGCTGTTCGGTCCCGAGTTGAGCCGGGAGCAGCGCGACGAGATGAAGGCGCGGATCGATGCGCACGGATGGCAGTGGGTGGGCCAGGAACCGGCGCAGTTCTCCGTCGCGCCCGCCGTTCGCGAGCACGACGGCATCGCCGCGGCCCCGGTCGGCATGCGATTGTTCTCGCTCGCCCATCGGCGCGGCTACACCGTGATGTCCGGCGGTCTCGGCCAGCTGCGCGAGCGCACGACCGACCGTGCCGCTCGGAAAGTCGCCGCCAAGGACATCTGGGTGCGTGCCGCGCCGTCGGCCGCCGCCGCGATCAGCACCGAGCCGCCGCGCGAGCCGCGGCGCACCGCTCCGATCGTGGCCGCGATCAGCTCCCCACGCGTGCTCAACGACCTCTTCTGGATCGGCCGCTACGGCGAACGCGCGGAGGACACCGCTCGACTGCTGATCGCCACCCACGAGCGTTACCAGGAGTTCCGGTATCGCCCCTGGCTGGAAGGCGCGGGCGCGCTACCCATCCTCTTGGCCGCGCTGGGACGGACCACCGCCACCGCGGCTCCGACCGAAGGGCTGTTCGGTCCCGAGGTGCGAGCCCTCGCGCCGCAGCAGAGTTCGGCCGACCGCGGCATGCTCGCTCCGTCCGGCGTCGGCGTCGATGTCGCTCGGTACGGCGACGAGCGGTCGCACTCGGCGGCGGGGTGGTTCCCGCGTTCCGGTGATGTGCCCGGTGCGGGCGAGTCCGAACCTATTCGGGGCGACGGCGATTCGGAGCGGATCGAGCACCGCTGCGCCGTGGCCCGGAACGAGGCCGTGGCCGATGCCGATGCGCGACAACCGATTACCGCCGGTGTGGAGGCCGTCGCCGAACGACCGGACGACGAGGCGGCCGGGGCGGCGCAGGACACCAGGCCGGAAGCGAACCGGGTGCCGGGCGCGTCCCGTGCGGGCCACGACTACCTCGTCGCGCTGACGATCGACCGGGAGCTGCCCGGATCGCTGGCCTTCGCGCTCGATCGGTACGGCAGCGCCGCGCGTGCCGTGCGCGACCAGTTGTCGGTGGACACCTGGATGATCCTCGGCGCGGTCGAGCGTGCGCTGGCCTGCTACCCGGCCGCGGTGGACGACCAGGAGGCGGAACTGTCGGACGTGCATTCGCGCACCCTGGCCGGGCTGCTCGCCCTGTCCGGGATCGATGGCGAGTCGCTGATCCGCGACACCGGGTGGCACGTCAGGGACATCGGTAAGCGGATCGAGCGCGGTCTCGCCCTGACCGCGTTGCTGTCGGCCGCGCTGACCCAGCGGTATACCGAGGAGGTCGAGCGCGAGGTCACCGACTGGGTGCTGCGCGCCACCGAATCCTCGGTGAGCTACCGACGGCGCCATCAGGATTCCGTGCGGATCGCGAACGTCGCCGAGCTCCTGCTGTTCGACACCGCCAATCCGCGATCGCTCGCCTATCAGCTGGGCCGCTTGCACGCCGATTTCCAGGCGCTGCCCGGTGCGTCCGGCTCGTCGCGTCCACAGCGGCTGCTCGCGGAGGCGCGCCGCATGCTGCGCCGCCTCGACCCCGACGATCTCGAGGTCACCGACTCCGACGACCGGCGCACCGAACTGGCGGAGCTGCTGGAGGGAGTGCACTTGCGCCTGCGCAAGCTGTCCGAATCCTTCGAGACCACGACGCTGTCGCTCCCGGTCGACATCCAGCCGTTGTGGGGCAGCGCGCAGGTCGTCGGATGACCGGTCGTGCGGGCCGGCGCTACCGGGTGGAGCATCGGACCAAGTATTCGTACTCCGGTGAAGTCATCAACTCCTACGGGCGCGCGTACTTGACCCCCCGCGATCTCCCCGGCCAGCGGCTGCTCGCCCATGAGATCCGGATCGACCCCGCCCCCTCGGACCGGTCGGTGGGGGCGGACGTGTACGGCAACGTCACTTCCTACTTCCACGTCACCACCGCGCATCGCGCTCTGACGGTCGTCGGCGAATCACTGGTCGAAGTCGACGCCCCGACCCGCGATGACGCGGCGGCAGCCGAGCCGTGGGAACGCGCGTGTCCGACGGGGGCGAACGGCCCGTTCGCCGTGGAGTTCGCCCTCGACCTGCACCCGCAGGAGATCACTTCGGAGATCGTCGCGTACGCGGCCGAATCCTTGCGGCCGGGCAGGCCGCTGCTGGACGCGGTGGCCGAGTTGAACACCCGGATCTACACCGACTTCGCCTACCGGTCCGGAGCCACGACGGTGTCCACCCGGGTGGCCGACGTGTTCGCGGCCCGCGCGGGCGTCTGCCAGGACTTCGCGCGCCTCGCGGTCGCCTGCCTGCGTTCGCACGGCCTCGCCGCCCGGTACATGTCCGGGTACCTGGCCACCGATCCGCCGCCCGGGAAGGAGCGGATGGTCGGCGCCGACGCCACGCATGCCTGGGCGGCCGTGTGGGCGCCCGGCGCCGACGGACACGACTGCTCGGGCCGGTGGATCGACCTCGACCCCACCAACGACCAGTTCGGCGACGAGCGCTACATCACCGTGGCCTGGGGCCGCGACTACGCCGACATCCCTCCGCTGCGCGGCATCATCTACACCGACGCGAAGGACAGCGCGATCACTGTCTCCGTGGACGTCACCGAGGTCGGTGTCCGAGACACGGTCCGCGACCACGACCGGTGAAGTACACGGCGGAACAGCCGGGCACCGCGGAATCACCGGCCGGGACGTGCGGCGCAGCGTGACGGCGTCCGGCTCGGCTGGTCGACGGCGTCGTGAATGCTGTGGCCGGACGTGGTGGTCAGTGCCGGGCTCGGACGGCAACCGGCCCCACGCATCTCGAACACCCTGCGCATGAACCGCCCGTAGTGCTCCCGGCCGCGGTACCACAGCGGCACCGGTGGCATTTCGAGCACCGCGTCGTCGGTCAGCAACTCGACCAGTGCGTCGACGTCGGCGGTCTCGAACGCACGCAGATACCGTCCGACCATCGCCCGCACCTGTGGATCGTCCGGTTCGGCGATGTCCTCGATCCGGCCCACCGCGGCCAGAGCGGTCCGCGCGCGCTGCAACGCGCTGTGGACCGCCGCGACCGAAGTACCGAGCTGTCCGGCCACCTCCGCGGCCGTGAAGCCCCCTGCTGCGGGTCATACCGCTCCCGCGACTGCCAGGCCCGTAACAGGACTTCTTGCACCACATCCTCGGCGTCGTGCACCGAACCCACCATCCGGTAGCAGTACGCCGTCAATTCACCGCGGTAGTGCTCGAACTCCACCACCACATCCAACCGGAGAACGCCGACTCCTGCCCCCGAGAGCTGGGAGAACGCTACGGCGACCGAACTCGGCGCACCGCGCCGTGACGTACGCTCCCGGCGCGTGCTCGGTCACGTGCGCCGACACGGCGAGGCCGGAACGGATGCTCCTGTGCTCCGCCGGTTCAGGCGCGCAGGCGCTCCCGGCGGAGCTGGTCGACCTCGGGCAGGTCGAGGGGAGCCAGTTCGGTGACGCCGAGGGCGCGCATCAGCAGCAGGTCGGCGAGTTCGGGGTTGCGGGCCAGCGCGGGGCCGTGCATGTAGGTGCCGATCACCGACCCTTGGACTACGCCCTCCAGCCCGTCGCCGACGCCGTTGCCGACGCCGCGGGTGACGCGGGCCAGACCGTGCGCGTCGCCGCCGAGTTTCGTTCCGCCGCGGTGGTTTTCGAAGCCGGTGAGCGCCGCGGTGAGCCCGTCGAGCAGCGGTGTGGTCGTCACCTCGCCGATGGCGCGTTTGTGCTGCGGCGAGGTGGTGACGTCGAGCAGGCCGACGCCGTCGACCCGCTCGCCCGCCGAGGTCTCGTACCACTGGCCGAGCACCTGGATGGCCGCGCAGATCGCCAGCACCGGAGCGCCCCTCCCGGCGGCGCGCTGCAAACCGGGGTAGCGCTGGAGGTGCCGGGTGGCCAGGCGCTGTGCGGAGTCCTCCGCGCCGCCCAGGGTGTAGACGTCCAGGGAATCCGGCACCGGCTCCGACAGGTTGATCTCGACGATCTCGGCGTCGTAGCCGCGCATGCGCAGCCGCTGGCGCAGCACGAGGGCGTTGCCGCCGTCGCCGTAGGTGCCCATCACGTCCGGCAGCACCAAGCCGATGCGGAAGGTCGATTCACTCACGATGCCCGCTCCTCGAGGTCACGGTTGAGATCACGGAACGCGGTGTAGTTGGCCAGCACTTCCACGTGCCCCGCGGGGCACGACGCGATGGCGCGCACCGGATCGGGCACCAGGGTGTGCTCGACGCCCGCGTAGGTCAGCCGCACCGCCAGGTCGGTGGCGCGTTCGCCCGCCGCAACCACCTGCACGCCTTCGAAGTGCTCGAAGCGCACGTCCCACAGCCAGGACAGGTCCTCGCCGTCGGGCACCTGGCCGTTCACCGCGATCACCAGGCCCGCCGAGGTCGGCTCGATCATCGACAGCGCCTCCTGCCACCCCGCCGGGTTCTTCGCCAGCAGCAGCCGCGCGTCGTGCTCGCCGACCTGCACGGTGCGGTAGCGGCCCGCGATCTCGCGAACCGTGCCCGCGGCCGCGACGGCCTGCTCCGGGTCGGCGCCGAGCGCGACGGCGGCGGCCACCGCCTGTGCGGCGTTGCCGCGGTTGGCGCGGCCAGGCAGCGCTAGCCGCAACGGGAAACGCCTGCCCTCCGGGCCGACCAGGTCGTCCCCGTCGAGCCACCAATCGGGCTCGGGACGCTGGAAATCCGCTCCGGTGCTGCGCCAGTGCGCGCCCTCCCAGACGATCGGCTCGCCGCTGCGCGGGCAGCTGGTGGCGTCCATCGCCCAGCCGCTGCCCGCGGCGACCCACACCACGTTGGGATGGTCGTAGGCGATGGAGGTGACCAGCACGTCGTCGCAGTTGGCGACCACCACGGTGGCCGGGTGCTCGGCCAGGCCCGCGCGCAGCTTGCGCTCGATCATGTTGATCTCGCCGACCCGGTCGAGCTGGTCGCGGCTGAGGTTCAGCAGCACCACCGCCGAGGGGTTCAGCGAATCGGTGACGTGCGGCAGATGCAGTTCGTCGACCTCGATCGCGGCCAGCGGCGCGCGCCGGTGCGCGTTCAGCGCGGCGACGATGCCCGCGTCCATGTTCGCGCCGTCGGCCTGGGTCGCGACCGCGCCGAGGGTGCTGAGCGCGGCGGTGGTCATCCGCGTGGTGGTCGACTTGCCGTTCGTGCCGGTCACCAGCACGGTGCGCCGCCGCTGCCCGAGCTGGTCCATGACGGTCGGATCGATCTTCAACGCGATCAGGCCGCCGATCATCGAGCCCTTGCCGCGACCCGCCTTCTGCGAGGCCCAGGACGCCGCGGCCGCCGCCGCCAGCGCGAGCCGTCCGCGCACCGATAGTTCTGCCACGCCGCGAGTCTATGTTCGACCCGCGCTCCCGGCTCGCCGCGGTCGGGTGGCGTGGGCCACGGCCCGTCAGTCCCGGTAGAGCTTGGCCGCGTAGTTCTCCGGCGAGTAGTAGCGCTCCAGCACTTCCACCGTCTCGGTGACGTTCTTCTGCACCTCTTTGACCAGGCAGGCGGGGCTGGGCAAGGTGTCATCCGGCCACTGCTGCGGTTCCCAGAGGTGGCTGCGCATGAACGCCTTCGCGCAGTGGAAGAAGATCTGATCGATGTCCACCTCGACGGCGAGGATCGGGCGGTGCCCGCGCACCACCATGTCGTCGAAGTACGGCGCGTCGCGCACCAGCCGGGCGCGGCCGTTGATCCGCAGCGTCTCGCGGCGGCCCGGGATCACGAACAGCAGGCCGACGTGCGGGTTGGCCAGGATGTTGAAGTAGCCGTCGGCGCGCCGGTTACCGGGGCGCTCCGGGATGGCGAGGGTGGTGTCGTCGAGCACCCGCACGAACCCCGCCGGATCGCCTTTCGGCGAGGCGTCGCAGTTGCCGTCCGCGTCGCAGGTGCTCATCACCAGGAACGGGGACAGCGCGATCCACTCCCGGTCCCTGGCGTGCAGGGCGGGGCGCTCCTTGGTGGCGGCACGCGGTGCCACCTCGCCGAGCAGTGCTCGCAGGTCCGCCGGGTCGGTGATCTCCTCGGAGGCGGTGCTCTCACGCATAGTTCGATTCAAGCACCGCGGGCCCGGGGGATGGCGATCGAATTCGGTTCCCGCGGGAGGAGATCGATCACATCCGTTCAGACCGGGACGTCGAACATGTTCGGCTGCCCGGCCGCGTAGCGGTCGGCGTCCATCCGGCGCAGCGGTTCCAGTTCGGGCGCGCGGTAGAGCGTGTACATCCGGCAGCGCTCCGCGTTCGAACCGGCCACGTCCAGCAGGGCGTTCACCGCGGCGCGGGCGGACTCGTTGGCGCCCTCCATGGTCGCCAGGTCGATGTTCGTGCGCACGTAATCGCCTGCCAGGAAGAGGTTTTCCAGTGCGCCGTGCGGTTGCGGACGGTACTCCCACGAACCGGCGGTGTTGATCAGCAGGGGGTCGGCGTTGGCGTTGCGCCGCTGGCCCTCCTGCCAGGTGATGCCCGGATCGAGGAACCAGGAGTGCAGGTCGGCGTCGCCCAGCACCTCGCCGCGATCGTCCAAGTGGGCTTTGATCTGCGCCCACGCCTCCCGAGCGATCTCCTCGTGGGTGCACTCCTTCGCGGGTTTGCCGTACAGGATGCCGGGAGTGTTCCAGTCGGAGATGTCCACCGAAAGACAGTCCTGCACACCGCCGTCGCCGAACTCGGTCAGCTTGCGGCGCCACAGCTGGTTCTGGCTGATCGAGGTGAGCGACCAGGGCGCGTCGATGTAGGCGGTGTGGCCGTGCGAGATGTCGGCCGATCGGCGCAGATAGAACTGGATGCCGTTCATCCAGTCGGTGAACAGGTTGTCCATCCCGGCCAATTCGGGCTGGACGGCGAGCACTTGCGGCGACCACAGCGTGCGCGCCCGTTCCGCGGGCAGCGCGACGACGAAGTGGTCGGCCTCGATCGTGCGCTGCGCACCGGTCTCGTCCACGACCTGGGCGGCGACGATCCTGCGGTCGCGCACCTCCAGCCCGCGCACTTCGGCGCCGAGCACGAATTCCGCGCCGAGTTCGCGGATCCGCCGCGTCCACGGCTCGATCCAGACCGCGTTGGTCGGACCGTTCAGCACCCGGTCCAAGCCGCCGTCGTTGCCGATCCCCATGGGATTGCCGAGGAACTGCTCGCCCATGGTTCCGATGGTGCGCACACTCGCGATGTTCTCCTTCGCGGCGACCATGATGCTGGTCAGCGTGCGCGACAGCAGTGCGCGGAACTCGTGCGAGCGCGCGTGGCCACCGACGAAATCGTGCCAGGAGGTGCGCTCCCATTGGCCGAGGCGGCGGGCGTCGCAGCTGGTGTTGAAGACCAGCAGGCGTTCGGCGAAGTAGGCGCCCTCGTTGGGCGGCATCTTCAGTGCGGTCGACAGCGCCGCGCCGAGCGTTTCGCGGAAACTGTCGGGCGAGAATTCGGCACGGGCGCGCGGACCGAGCGGGACGCGGAAGTCGTCGCCGCCGTGCCGGGCGAATCGTGCTTCCGGCACCGCGACGAGGTTGTCCCATACGCCGTTCGCGTTGCCGGGGAACGGGATTCGGCGCATGGTATCCGGCACGTGCTGATAGAAGCCGGGGAAGAAACGGAAGCCGTGTTCACCCGGAAGATCCGGCCGCCCTCCCGTTCCGGTGCCGGGCACGCCGACGCTTCGGGCTTTGCCGCCCCACGCCCGTTTCTCGTAGATGGTGACCTGGAACCCACGTTCCGCCAGTTCGTGTGCCGCGGTCAGGCCCGCGACACCGCCACCGAGTACCGCGACTCTCTTGCCACCGGGATTCGCCCTGGCCGGCGCGGGTCTCAGCGCACCCGCCGTCAGTGCCCCCGCTGTAGCCACCCCCGCCGCGACCGTGTTACGAAGCAGTGCTCTTCGCGATACGGTCCACTGATTGTCTGCCATGCGCCGCTCTGCTGCCTAGCCTAGGGACCAACTTCCACGCCGGGCACTACTGTAAAGCGGCAAGTCGATTGATTCGCACCGACCCCGTACGGCATGCGATTTTCGTGACGGAGTGCACACCGGGTGCAGGGTCCGCCCGCTCAGGCCGAGCGACCGGTGCCTGCCATCGCGGCTGTTCGCGAGGTCTGGATGGGGGCGCGCACCGTGCCCGCACGTGGTCTGCTCGACGTCGCGGCGAACGCTCCGGCCAGCACCACAACCCCGCCGATCAGCGACAACGGGGTCGGGGTCTCGCCCAGGAAGGTCCACGCCGCCGCGATGCCGACGATGGGAACGAGCAGGGAGAAGGGCGCGACCAGGCCGGCCGGATAGCGACCGAGCAGATAGGTCCACAATCCCGTGCCGACCACGGTGGCGAGGACGGCGATGTAGGCGAGCGCCAGGAGAGCGGGCAGGCCCGCCGGGGCGAACGCCTCGACCACAGCGTGCGCTCCCGTGGTCGGCCCCTCGACGAACGCCGACAGCGCGAACAGCGGCACCGGCGGGATGGCGGTGGTCCACAGCATCAGGTGCAGCGGGTTGACGCCGGGGGTCTCGGTACCGGCCAGGCGCGCGCCGATATTGCCGAAGGCCCAGCCCAGTCCGCCCGCGAGGGTCAACAGCACCGGCACCAGGGTGGCGTGGGCGAGCCGGTCCCAGCCGATCACCGCCATGCCCGCCACCGCGACGGCGATGCCCGCGATCTGCATCGGGCGCATCCGCTCACCCAGCAGCAGCGTGCCGAGCAGCACGGTGAACGGCGCCGAGGATTGCAGGACCAGCGAGGCGAGCCCGGTCGGCATGCCCACCCGCATCGCGGTGAACAGGAACGCGAACTGCAGGATGCCGAAACCGGTGCCGTACAGCAGGATCCAGCGCATCCGCACCGGAGGACGCGGGATGAACAGCAGCGCGGGCACCGCGAGCACCGCGAAGCGCAGCGCCGCGAAGAAGAACGGGGGAAAGTGGTCGAGCCCCACTCGGATGGCGAGGAAATTCAATCCCCAGAGCAGGACGACGGTCAGGCCGAGCAGGCGGTCGCGGTTGGTCACGACTTCATCGTGCGGTCTGCTAAAGATCAGAACAATCGAATAATTCTGGATCGATGATGTAGCTTCACTTAATGGATTCCGGTTCCGAATCCCTCGCGCCCGGTCCGCCCATGGCACTGGAGAGGTTGCGTGTGCTGCGTGAACTGGCCGATCGCGGCACCGTGTCCGCCGTGGCGGCAGCGCTGTCCATGACGCCATCGGCGGTTTCCCAGCAGCTCAAGGTGCTGGCGAGGGAGGCGGGCGTGGCCCTGCTCGAACCGGACGGCAGACGCGTGCGGCTCACCGACGCAGGGCGGGCCCTGGTGGTGCGCGCCGACGAAGTGCTGGCTGCCATGGACCGCGCGGTCGCCGAGATGGCGCACTATCGCGGCTCGCCGCGCGGGCGGGTGCGCGTCGCGGTGTTCCCCTCGGGCGGTGCGTTGCTGCTGCCGCACGTGCTGCCCGGCTTGGTGGGCAGCGGAGTCGAGGTGGTCGCGCGGGACGAGGACGTGCCGCCCTCGGAAGTGGCGCGACTGCTCGCCGATTACGACGTGGTGCTGACCCATCGGGACGAACGCGCCGCGCCCATCGCCGACCCGCGCGTCGCGACCCGGGTACTCATGCGCGAGCCGATCGATGTGGTCGCGGCGCCGACCCATCGGCTCGCGGGCCGTTCGGCCGTCGCGCCGGAGGAATTGGCCGACGAGACCTGGCTCAGTGTGCGGGGTGGATTCCCCGTCGACGACGTCCTGCGCTCGATCGCCACCGTGACCGGGGTGCAGCCCCGCATAGCGCAGCGACTCAACGATTTCCGCGTCATCGAGACGCTGGTCGCCACCGGCTACGGCGTCGCGCTCATGCCACGCTACGCGGTGGGCCACCCCGACCTGGCGGTACTACGGCTGTCCGGCGTGCGCGCGGCCCGGATGTACGAACTGGCCACCCGGCCCCGGGCGGATGCCCGTCCGGCGATCGCGGCCGTGCTCGCCGCGTTCGAATCGGCCGTCGCACTGGCGACAGCCGATTCCGTACACGGAAAGGGTTCCGCCGCACGGGCATGACTCAGCGCGGCGGCCGGGACGATCAGAATCCCGGCGGCGGCTGGTGCCGGTAGGGATGCTGGGCTTGCGAGCTGACGTAGCCGAAGTCGTCGGCGACCATCGCCGCCAGTTCCAGCAGCGCCCGCCGCGTCGGCTTGCTCACCAGTTCCAGATCGATTTCCGCGCCCTCGGCGAGATGATCGTCGAACGGAACGATCTGCACCGCGCGGGTGCGATCGAGGAACAGCTTGCGCAGCTGATCGAGATCCACGGTGGAGGCGCCGCGCCGGGAAGCGTTGACCACCACGACGGTTCGCTCCACCAACTTGCCGTAGCCGTGGTGGTCGAGCCAGTCCAGCGTGGCCGACGCGCTGCGCGCGCCGTCGATGGCAGGTGAGGTGACCAGCACCAGCGAGCTCGCCATATCCAGCACGCCCGCCATCGCGGAGTGCATCAAGCCGGTGCCGCAGTCGGTCAGGATGATGTTGTAGAACGACTGCAGAATGCCGATCGCCTTGCGGTAGTCCGCTTCGCTGAATGCCTCGGAGACCGCCGGATCCTGTTCACTGGCGAGCACTTCCAAGCGGCTCGGCGCCTGCGAGGTGTGCGCTCGCACGTCGGAGTACCTGGTGATGTGCTGATCCTCGAGCAGGTTGCGCACGGTGGATCGGGTCTGCCGCGGCACCCGGTGCGCGAGCGTGCCCAGGTCAGGGTTGGCGTCGATCGCGATGACCCGGTCGCCGCGCTGCGATGCGAACGTGGAGCCGAGACCGACCGTGGTGGTGGTCTTCCCGACGCCGCCCTTGAGCGAGAGGATCGCGATCCGGTAGTCACCGCGCACCGGCTGGTTCACCCGGTCGACGAGGTCCTGGTAGACGATGTCGGCCGCCGACTCACCCGGATTGATCATGCCGCCGGACACCTTGTGCACCGCGCGGCGCCAGCCGCTGCGCGGCGCCCTGCGGGCGCGCCGGAGCAGATTCAGGTCGTTCACCGAATGTCCCGGCTGGCCGGGCTGC
>NZ_BAFR01000004.1 GCF_000308435.1 Nocardia araoensis NBRC 100135
ACGATCAGCAGCGGCCGGACCGACTCCGGCATGCCGGGAGTGGACGGTCCTCGCACGCTCAGTTCAGCCGGGTGAGCACCCCACCGCGTTCGCCCGCCGCCCGCAGCTCTTCCAGCCAATCGCAGTCACCGGGACGGATGTCGGTGATCTCCCAGCGGCGCGCGGATTCGTAGCGTTGCCGCGCGTCGTGCCCGGCTTCGACGAGATCCGCCAGGGACTGCTTGTCGCGCAGGCTATCGCGCGCCGCGCCGAGCACGGTGAGTGTTTCGTCCAGAACTTCCAGTAGCGCCGCCGCATTCGGTTCGCAGATCGCGCGAACCAGGTCGGGTGCCGTGCCCGCGACGCGGGTGCCGTCGCGGAACGACCCCGCCGCGAGCCCGAGCGCGAGATCGCCTCCGGCGGCGCCGGCCACAGCGAGTGCCTCGGCCAGCACATGCGGCAGGTGGGAGATGCGGGCCACAGCGCGGTCGTGTTCCGCGGCCACCACCGGTACCACCACCGAGCCGCAGTCCAGTGCCAGTCGCACCACGCGGGTCCACGGGTCCACCCGCGTGCCCTGGTCGACGCCCACCGCCCACACCGCATCGCGGAACAACGCGGGATCGGTGGCGGCCCAGCCCGATTCGGACGTACCGGCCATCGGATGCCCGCCGACGTACCGCTGGGCGAGGCCGTGCTTGCGCACGGCCGCCGCGACCGGCCCCTTCACGCTCACCACATCGGTGATGGCGCACTCCGGCGCGTAGTCGGCGATCGCCGAGAGCATGTGGTCCACCGCGGGCATCGGCACCGCAATGACGACGAGCGCGTCGGTTTCCGCGGCTCGCCGCAGCGCGGCCGGTAGGTCTTCGGTGACGTCGAATCCGTCGGCGCGGGCGGCCTGCGCGCCCACGGCGGAGCGGTTGTACCCCCAGCTGCCGTACCCCGTGGCGACGGCCGCGCGCAAGAGCGACCCACCGATCAAACCGGTCCCGAGGACGCACACGGGTGCTTTCTTCGCCGAAGTCACCGGAACAGATTGGCATACGACTTCAACATTTCCGCTCGAGCAGACTACCGTTGCGGCCATGGCAGCACAGCGCTCGGGCACGAACAGGGCGGCGTCGGACGATTACGACGACGTGGAAGGGTTCGCAGTGGCGGTTGTCCGCGAAGAAGGCAAATGGCGGTGCAGCCCGCTGAGCCGGGACACGCTCACCGATTTGTCCGCCGCGGAAAACGAACTGAAGGCTTTGCGCAGCTCCGGAGCGGTGTTCGGATTACTCGACATCGACGACGAGTTCTTCATCGTGCTCCGGCCCGCGCCGAGCGGGACCCGGATGCTCCTCTCGGACGCCACGGCCGCGATCGATTACGACATCGCCGCGGACGTCCTAGAGGCCCTGAACGTGGAAATTCCCGACATCGATCCGGATGAGCTGGACGACGTGGAGCCGTGGGAGGAGGGCGACCTCGGTGTGCTCGCCGATCTCGGCCTGCCCGAACCGGTGCTGAGCGTCATCCTGGCCGAGACCGATCTCTATCCGGACGAGCAGCTCGGCATGATCGCCCAGCGTCTCGGCTTCGCCGGTGAATTCGCCGCGGTGCTGGACAAGCTGCCGCGCTGACGTGGGCGTTCTCCCGGACGACCCGTTCCCCTCGGACACCGACATGGTCCGCGCGGCCATCGACGCCGCGGCGGCCGCGGGGGAACGGGACATACCCGTCGGCGCAGTGGTATTCGACTCCGCCGGAAGGGAACTCGCGCGCGCCGCGAACGCGCGGGAGGCACTGGGCGATCCGACCGCGCACGCGGAGATCTTGGCGCTGCGCCGCGCCGCCGCCGTCCACGGCGACGGATGGCGGCTGGAGGGCGCCACGCTCGCCGTGACGCTGGAGCCGTGCACCATGTGCGCCGGTGCGCTGGTGCTGGCGCGGGTGGGCCGCCTGATCTTCGGTGCGTGGGAGCCGAAGACCGGCGCCGTCGGCTCGCTGTGGGACGTGGTGCGTGACCGCCGTCTCAACCACCGGCCCCAGGTACGCGGCGGGGTCCTCGCGGACGATTGCGCGGCCTTGCTCGACGGTTTCTTCCGCGCCCAGCGCTGAGCCCACCCCGGGTCAACAGGCGATTTAGTGATCCGGCGCGGGTCCGGTATGGTTGTCGGCGGTGGCGTGTCCGAGCGGCCTAAGGAGCACGCCTCGAAAGCGTGTGAGGGGTAACCCCCCTCCGAGGGTTCAAATCCCTCCGCCACCGCCACAGCCCCTCATCTGTTCGCTCAGATGAGGGGCTTTTCTCTTCTTTCGCAGGACGAGCCGAAGGAGATCGAACCGGTGACCGAGCCCGACCACCACTACTGGATGAACCGGGCCATCGAACTCGCGCGTTTGTGCCCGGTGGCCGAGGGCGCGTTCTCGGTGGGTGCGGTGATCGTCGCCGACGGTGCGGAGATCGCCACCGGCTACTCTCGCGAGTCCGATCCCAAGGAGCATGCCGAGGAGGCCGCGCTGCGCAAGGTCGACCCGGCCGACCCCCGGCTGGCGCGCGCCACGATCTACAGCACGCTGGAGCCCTGTTCGGAGCGGGGGACAAAGAACCGGCTGCCGTGCACGGACCGGATACTGCGGGCCGGTATTCCGGTGGTGGTGATCGCGTGGCGCGAGCCGTCGACGTTCGTGGTGAACTGCGTGGGAGTGGAGAAACTGCGGGAGGCGGGCGTCACGGTGGTCGAGCTCGCCGATCTGGCCGAGGCGGCGATGTCGATGAACCGGCACCTCGACCTGTCCTGATCAGTCGTAGTCCCAGTACTGCAGCCAGCGCACCGAGGCGAACAGCAGCAGCGTCAGCGCGTAGAGCACGACGACCACCGCCGCCCCGACGACGCTGATCCGCGGGCTCGCGCCGTCGACCGGATCGAGCCACCGGCGGAATCGGCGGGCGACTGCGGGGGAGAGGAAATAGCTCATCAAGCCCACGCTGACGATCTGGCTGAGCCACAACGCCAGCCACGGCTGCACTCCGAGCCGATCGAGCACCGGGCCGAGGAATCGGGACAGCACCATCACCGTCGGGTACAACACCAGCAACACGAGCATGGCGATCTTCCAGGTCGGCGTCATCCTGGTCTCGCCGTCGACCGTGCGCACGGTCGAGCCGAACGGTGTGGTGTGCGCGTCCACGGTGAAGTCTTCGGTCAGCTCCGCGCGCAATTCCGGTAAGGCGGCGGCGCGTTCGTCCGAGGTCAGCCATTCGGTCAACTGCCGTTGCGTGCGGAATCGGAGCACCGAGAACCAGCGTCCTCCGTCGGCCGGGAAGAGCGCGGCGCCTTCGAATCCCGGGAATCTCGAACTCACCGCGACGAGCTGTGCCTCCGTCGCCTCGAATTCGGGTTCTTTGTCGCGCGCGACGCTGTGCCGGAATACGCAGATGCCCGGTGGCGGAGACTCGCCTTCTACGATGATCAGATCCGAGCTCTTGTAATGGAAGCCGCGCGATGCACCGTCGGACATAGTGGCCGCTCGTTCGCCCGAGTCCAGGAATTCGTGCAGTAACGGCTCGGAACTGAATGTGGCGCTGAAACCCGGTTCGAGCAGCGGGCTCTCGGTCACAGCGATGGAGGAAGATATGAATCCATGCATGGCGCGGGCGGTTTCGGTCAACTGCGCCAGCCAGTCCCGGAAAGCCGTGTCGTGCTCCGGTCGATGGAAGACCGTTACTACGGTAGCCGCGGCGTTCATCGACGTTTATGCGATGTCGACGCGACGGCCGCGCACGTATACCTCGGTGATCGCGGGCTCTCGGATACCCATCAGCAAGGCGAACAGTGTCTGATCCCGGGCCAATACGGGGTCGTCGGAGCGAACGCCGTATGCCAGCGTGCTTTCCAGCGCTGGAACACGCGCCGGTTCGACCACGATGAAATCGGCTTCCTTACCGACGTCGAAATTCCCGAAACGGTTCTCCATATCCAAGGCACGTGCACCGGCCAGCGTGCCGGTGAACAGCATTTCCGCGGGATGCATCGACACGCCCTGCTCGCCAGGCTCGGAAATGTGCACTTTGAACGCGGCGGAAAGTACCTGTGGAATAAGCCATTCGTCGCCGCCGCCGTAATCGGTGCCCGCGGCCACCGTGACGCCGGAGGCGAGCGTCCGCTTCCACGGCATCGTGCCGGAACCGAGGAACTGCTGCGACACCGGGCAGTGCGCGACCGACGTGCCGGTTTCGGCCATCCGCCGCAGCTCGGCATCCTGGCAGTGCACGCAGTGGGCGAGAATGGTGCGCTTGCCGAGCATGCTCTTGCCGCCCACCGCCGACCCGGGCAGGAACTTCCCGTCGTAGGTGTCCAGATAGGTCGCCACGTCGTACGCCTGCTTGGTGGCGTCGACTTCGCCGGTGCCAGGGCGGTTGTTCTCGTTGAGGTGACTGTGGAAATAGACGCCGCGTTCGCGTACCGAATCATAGAGGTCGCCCAGGTTTCTCAGCGTCGCGCGAGTGACCGCCAGCGAGAATCGCGGGACGACCGCCACGTGCAGCAGCGCCGTGTCCACGTCACCTGTGTCGGCGGCATGCCATTTGTCGATCTCTTCGCTCGTCAATCGGATGGCGTCGTCTTCGGTGGTGATCAGCGGTGCCGCCGCATCCGCTCCGGTCGTTTGGATTCCCCGGCCGGCGACAATCCGCAGACCACGCCGCCGGGTCTCGGTGAACAGGGCGTCCTGCGCATGCGGGAACGCCGAGCCGAAGACCATCGCCGCCGTGGTCCCCGCGGCGATGCGCCGTGCACAGAACTCGGTGGCCGCCGATAGCGCGAATTCTGGATCGTCATAACGGGATTCTGCGGGGTACATACACAATTCGAGCCACTCCAGCAGCTGGCCGCCGCCGTAGGCATCTCCCGCGAAGGTCTGTGGGAAGTGAATATGCGTGTCGACGAATCCGGGAAGCAGGAATCCTGGACGATGATCGCACACCTCTCCGGCACGATGCTCGGCCGGGATATCGGAGCGCGGTCCGCAGAACACTATCCGGCCGCTTTCTCCGATTATCAGAGCACCGTCCGGCAGGTCGGCCAACGCGTCGGCCGCATCACCGGTAGCGGGACTCCCGGCGATGTGGAAAATGTGCCCCAAGTGGACTTGGCTCACCATTCGAGGAAAACACATATCGACCCGGCACGCGAGCGGATCGGGTGAAATACGGTCAGACGCCGCGCGAGAACAATGTCACCGGAGGCGGCATGCGGTAGCCGGCGAGTTTGATGAAGCGGGCGCTCACGCTGCGCTGCCCGTCTTCCAGCGGGCCCGCTCCGACCGTGTTCATCATCCGGTTGATCACGTTGAAGCAGGTGCCGACCCAGACGGCCTCGTCGAACGCTTCCCGGGAGACACCCGCCAGCCGGACCACCGCGGCGTCCTCGGCGGTCAACCCACCGGGATCACGAGCCATCTTCGCGAGAAAGCCGAGCATGACGCGCGCCTCGGGACGCAGCGGGGAATCCGCGCCGTCGGCCAACGCTCGGGTCACCACGTCGGCGTCGATGTAGGCGCCCGCGATCGCCTCGTGCGAGGTGGCGCAGAACGGGCACTCGTTGGCCTGCGAGGTGTGCGTCGCGAAGATCTCCCGTTCGGCGACGGTCCAGTACGACGGTCCGCGCATGATGTCCTGGATCAACTCCGACAGCGGCGATCCGAAGAACCTGTGCCGGTAGAACAGCACTTTGAGCACGGCGGGAACCTCTACGCCGCTGAACCGCCGCATGGTCCACAACACGAGCTTGGTCGGCCGGTCGTGGCCGGATCGCACCGCCTCGAGCCACATCTCAGTTCCCCTCCCAAGCCAGGCGCGCGGCGCGCAGGCGCCGGTCGGCCGCGCCGTATGCGGCGGCCGCGGTCGCCTCGAAGATCTCGTCGTCACTGTGCCCGGCCGCTTTCAGCGCCGCGATCTCCTGCTCGGTGACCCGATAGGACCGGTCGGCCACCAGGTCGGCGAAGGCGGCGAGTTCCGCCGGCACGTCTTGGCCGGAGTCCACCGTCCCGGCGGCTCTGGCTTTCAGTGCCCGGCGCACGCGGCTCGGCAGCCGCCCCGGGGCGGACTCGAGGTGCTCGCCGAATCGCTGCCATTTCTCACTCATCGAGCCACGCATGAGCGTCATTCTGTCCGACGACGGTCGCCTTCGCTGAGAATCAAGGGCGCGCAGCGCTACTCGCTGCTGTCCCTGCGCAACACGACCTTGCGACCCGCCAGGTCGACCCCGATCAGCGGCGGCGCGCCCTGCTCCTGCTCGTCGCGCA
This sequence comes from Nocardia araoensis NBRC 100135, assembly GCF_000308435.1. Lineage (GTDB taxonomy): Bacteria > Actinomycetota > Actinomycetes > Mycobacteriales > Mycobacteriaceae > Nocardia > Nocardia araoensis. The sequence continues at coordinate 6,271 of NZ_BAFR01000004.1, forward strand.
TCATCGACACCGATTCGCGGTGGTCGAGCTCCATGCGCTTGGTCGAGTAGAACAGCGCGGTGAACTCGTCGGTGAACGTGCCGGAGATCGGGGTGCGGCGGCGCCTGCGGCGTTTGTTCACGGTCAGCTCGTAGACGGCCACCAGCACGAGCAGGATCACCCAGCCGGGGATCATCCACTGGAACAGCGCTGCCATGCCATCGAAGCTACCAGCCGACGCCTCCGCCGGAGCGGGGCGAAAATTGTCCGTTTCACGACGGGTAACCGACGTGATCGCGGGTATACGCCCGATACGCAAGTGCGGGAAGGACGCGATGCCAGATGCGCCGTCGGACAATCCGCGCGGGAACGATGCGCGAGAGAAACATGAGAATCGGAAGTGTAATCGTCTTGATCTGGTTGCTGATCGGCGTGGTCGCCGCAGCACAACGGCACTATTTCGACAGCGGGCCGGTCAACTGCGCCGGTTTCGGCACGATCGCCGTCACGGTGATCGCGGGACCGCTCAACTACATGGGCGTCAACCCGAAGGTCGCGGATTGCAATGTCCCGCAACCCAGCCCGTAACTCGATCGAGTGAGTCGGACGGCCGGGTGGTACGCCACCCGGCCGTCCTTTTCGTCCGCCGTGCGAGCCATGATCCTCGGCAGTGAACTAAATATTTGCTGATCATGCGAAGTGCCGCCACATACACGGATTTGTTGGATAGCTGTCGGTGTGTCCGGGTATCCCCCCTCGACGGGGAGCACGGAAGGAACCGATGAGATGCGCGATTACGGACGTCGTGAGCGTGATTTCGAACGTCGTGCGCGTGCCGGGCGCGGCCCCGGCGCAGGCTCCCGGCTGCTCGGGTTCCTGATGCTGGCCTGGCTGGTGGTCGGGTTACTCGCGGCCGGTCAGCGGCATTACTTCGACAGCGGCCCCCCGCTGAACTGCGCAGGCTGGGGCACGATCGGTCTCACCGCCCTCGCGGGCCCGCTCAACTACGTCGGCGTGAATCCCAAGGTCGGCGACTGCGAACTGCCGCAACCGAGCGGGTGAGACGCACTCGGCCCCCGCATCCTTAGTCCGGATGCGGGGGCCGAGTCGTGGGCTTTCGGTTCAGCTGACGCCGACCGGCACCTTCGCCGTCTCGGCGGAACGCCGCTGCAACTCACGCAGCTTCGAGCCCTCGACGTCGATGTCGGGCAGGATGCGGTCGAGCCACTTCGGCATCCACCACGACCACTTGCCCATCAGCACCAGCAGCGACGGAATCAGCACCATGCGGACGATGAACGCGTCCAGCAGCACGCCTGCCGCCAGGGCGAAACCGAACGACTTCGCCGTCACGTCGGTCTCCAGCAGGAAGGAACCGAACACCGAGATCATGATGATCGCCGCCGAGGTCACCACGCGCGCGCCGTGGTGGTAACCGGCGACCACCGCCTCCTTGGCCGACTTGCCGTGCACGAACTCCTCGCGCATCCGGGTCACCAGGAAGACCTGGTAGTCCATCGCGAGGCCGAACACCAGGCCGATCAGCATGATCGGCATGAAGCTGACCAGCGGATGCGGATCCTCGATCAGGCCGAGCTTGCCCTCCTGGAAGATCAGCACGGTCGCGCCGAAGGTCGCCGCCATCGACAGCAGGAACCCGAGCGCCGCGGTGAGCGGCACCAGGATCGACCGGAACACCAGGATCAGCAGGACGAACGCCGCGCCCGCCACGATCGCCAGGTAGGGCACGATCTTGCTGAGCAGCACGTGGTCGACGTCGGCGTAGATCGCGGTGGTGCCGGTGATGCCGTACTCGATGCCGTACTCGGCCTTCAGCTGGCCTTCGGCCTCCCTGGCGTCGCGCACCAGGTCCTTGGTGGCCTGGTTGTTGGGCCCGGACTTCGGCACGCCGTTCAACATCGCGCCCTGCTGGTCCTGGCTGAACTGCGGCTCGGTCACGTAGTCCATGTCGGGGTAGGACGCGAGCTTGTCGCGCAGCGCCTTCACTGCGGCGTCCCGGTTCTCGGCGGGGACGGCGCTCAGGTCGGCGACCACGTTCAGCACGCCGTTGCTGCCTTCGCCGAAGCCTTCGGTCCGCAGCTCGTAGGCCTTCCTGATGGTGGAGGTCTTCGGCATGCTGTCCTCGCCGGGCAGGCCCAGGTTGAGGCCGGCCGCGGGGGCGGCGAGCGCGCCGAGCACCACGATGCTCAGGATCAGCGCGGCCCACGGCGCGCGGCCGATCAGGCGGCCGAAACGCATGCCGTTGGTGACCGAGTTCTCGTCCTCGGGATCGTGCTGGGCGACCACCGGCAGCTTCGGCTTGAACAGGAAGCGTCCGAACGCGCCGATCAGCGCAGGCATCAGCGTGATCGCGGTGAGCACCGCGAAACCGGCGGCGATCGCACCGCCCAGGCCCATGAACGTCATGAACTGGACACCGACGATGCTCAGGCCCGCGAGCGCGATGATGACGGTCAGACCGGCGAACACCACGGCGGAACCGGCCGTGCCGAGCGCGATGCCCGCGGCCTCTTCCGGCGAATCCTGCACCACGAGTTCGTGCTTGTACCTGGACACGATGAACAGCGCGTAGTCGATGGACAGCGCGATGCCGATCATCGAGGCGAGGAAGGTGGTGAAGCTGGGAATCTCGATCACCGAGGTGCCGAGCATGATCAGCGAGGTGGCCGCGCCGAGGCCGACGATCGCGGTGACGATCGGGACGAACGCCGCGACGATGGCGCCGAACGCGACGACCATCACGACCAGCGCGACGGCCATGCCGATCATCTCGGACTTGCCGCTGGGCGCTTCCTGCTTCTGCGCGATCGAGCCGCTCATCTCGACCGTCAGCCCGGCGTTGCGCGCGTCGGCGGCGACATCGTAGGCAGCTTCGCGGTGGGCGTCGGTCACGTCGGTGAACTTCGCGATCGTGAACGGGACATTGATCACCGCGACGGTCGCGGGCGCGGTCTTGCTGAGCACGTTCAGCGGGGCGCCACTGCACTGCGCGGGGTCGGGATTGCTCAGGCAGCCCATCTTCTCGGTGGCTTCCACCGGGTTGGTGACGGGCTTGCTGTGGTCGACGATGTCGAGCTGGCCGAGCTTGGCGATGAACGCCTCCAGCGCCGCACGGTTCGCCGGATCGGTCAGCTTCTGCCCCTCCGGCGCGGCGGCGACGTAGGTGCCGGTGACCGCGTCGAATTTGAACGCGGCGGAAGCGCCGGGGAAGTGCTTGTCGAGGATTTCGTTGGCACGCTCGGAGGGCAGGTTCGGCATGCTGAAGTCGTTGCTCATCGGCTTGCTGAGCTGGGACCCCAGGCCACCGAGGAGCACGAACAAGATGAGCCAGACGGGAAGCACTATCCATTTCCGGCGGAAGGCGAACTTCCCCCATCTGTACAGGTAAACGGACACGAGTGGTTACTCCTAGCGATGACTGGGATCGTGCTGGTTCCGCGTGTAGACAGCACTCGCGGAGGTGCCCTGCCTGCCTCCGCCTCCACTGACGCTTTCTGCCTACCGTGCGGTAGGTAGACTACCCAGGGTCTAAGCGGAGGTACAACCTCTATTCTGCGTGCGACCTTCGCTCGGTGCGAAGGTGATGAGAGGATCATCGAATGGCTGTGCGTGACACACCCGGCGCTGTAGCCGCAGGTGGAGGCACTAAAATCGCGATTCGGGACGCCGCGGTGAAGCTGTTCGGAGCCAAAGGATTCGAGCAGACGAGCCTGCGCGAGGTCGCGGATGCGGTGGGAATCACAAAGGCGTCGCTCTACTATCACTACGCGTCGAAGCTCGATCTGCTACTGGCGATCATCGATCCGATCGTCGATCACATGCGTTCGGTGGTGGACGATCTCGACCGGATGCCGCACAACGCCGAGAGCATTCGCCAGGTCCTGGGGACCTATCTGCGCGGCCTGATCCATCACCGTGACGCCGGGGCGCTGGTCGTGCGCGACACGGTCGCCATCATCAACGCCATGGCCGACCGCTACCCCGATCTGAAGAACACCAGCAAGGCGCTGCGCGAGTGGCTGGCCGGGCCGGACGCCACCGAGGAGGCGCAACTGCGCGCCTGCGCCGCGCTCGAGGTGATCGGTGTGGCGCTGGTGTCCAAGGAACTCGTGCCTGGTGCGGACGACTCGCTGGTGGAATCGTCACTGCTGAACGCCGCGACCTGCGTGCTCGCAGGCGGCGGCGCGTAGATTCGAGCCATCCCCCCCGATGCCAGGAGTCGCCGCTGTGCACATCACCGCGAAGGTCGATTACGCGGTGCGGACGCTGCTCGAGATCGCCAGTGCGCCGCGGCTGGACCACTCCGTGGGCGGGCTCGGCGCACCCGTCGTGCAGGCCGCGCCGGTGGTCAAGGCCGAGGCGATCGCCACCGCCCAGCGGATTCCGCCCAAGGTGCTGGAGTCCGTGCTCGGCGAATTGCGCCGCGCGGAACTCGTGATCAGCAGGCGCGGCCCGGACGGCGGCTATTGGCTGGCCAGGCCCGCCGCCGACATCTCCATCGCCGACGTGATCCGCGCGATCGAGGGTCCGCTCGCGTCGGTGCGCGGCGCGCGACCGGAGGACGTCCACTACGCCGGTGCGGCCGAGCCGTTGCAGCGGGTGTGGATCGCGCTGCGGGTCAATATTCGCGCGGTGCTGGAGAACGTCACCATCGCCGATATCGCGAGCGACCGGCTGCCCGGGTTCGTCGACGCGCTGACCGAAGACCCCGGCGCCTGGGCGCGCCGTTAGCTCCGCACACCCCGACGGGAGAGCATTCATGCAGGTCAGAAATGTCCACGGCGTATCGCGCCGCCAGCCGGTAGCCTGCGATTCATCATGCTGATCCGACTGCTCCGCACGCATCTGTACCCGTACCGCGCCCAGCTGGCGGGGGTCGTTGTGTTGCAGCTGATTTCCGTGATCGCGATGCTGTATCTGCCGAGCCTGAACGCGGACCTGATCGACAACGGCGTCACCAAAGGTGATCTCGGCTACATCTGGACCACCGGCTTGTGGATGCTCGCGGTCACCGGCGTGCAGATCGTCGCCTCGGCCGCGTCGGTCTATCTCGGCGCGCAGGCGGCCATGGGCGCGGGCCGCGATCTGCGCGGCGGGCTGCTGCACCGCGTCGGCACGTTCTCCGCACGCGAAGTGGGGATGTTCGGCGCGCCCTCGTTGATCACCCGCAATACCAACGACATTCAGCAGGTTCAGCTGCTCATCGTGATGTCGGCGACCATCCTGGTGATGGCGCCGATCATGTGCGTTGGCGGCATCATCATGGCGTTGCGTGAGGATCTCGGCCTGTCCTGGCTGCTGCTGATCGCGGTGCCCGCGCTCGGCTTGTCCATGGCCGTGCTGATCTCCAGGATGGTGCCCGGCTTCCGCGACATGCAGGCCAGGATCGACGAGGTGAATCGGGTACTGCGCGAGCAGATCACCGGTATCCGGGTGGTGCGAGCCTTCGTGCGAGAGCGGCAGGAGATCTGGCGGTTCGGCCTGGCCAACACCGAACTCACCGACACCGCGCTGCGGGTCGGCCGGTTGATGGCGCTGATGTTCCCCACGGTCATGCTGATCAGCAATGTGACCGCGGTCGCGGTGATCTGGTTCGGCGGACGCGCGATCGACGCGGGGCACATGCAGATCGGTTCGCTCACCGCGATGTTGTCCTACATCATGCAGATCCTCATGGCCGTGATGATGGCCTCGTTCCTGGCCATGATGGCGCCGCGCGCCGCGGTCTCGGCCGACCGGATCGGCGAGGTGTTCGACACCGAGTCCTCGGTGCACCCGCCGCGCCTGCCGCAGCCGTTCACCGACGACCCGGCCGTCGTCGACTTCCGGTTCGCCGAGTTCGCTTTCCCCGGCGCGGAGAAACCGGTGCTGAAAGCCATCCGGTTCCAGGTGCGCCCGGGCACCACCACCGCGATCGTCGGCTCCACCGGCGCGGGGAAGACCACGCTGATCAACCTGATCCCTCGGCTGATGGACGTCACCGACGGCGCCGTCTACGTCGGCGGCACCGACGTGCGCCACATCGACTTGGAGGTGTTGCGCTCGCAGATCGGCCTCGTCCCGCAGAAGGCGTACCTCTTCTCCGGCACGGTCGCGAGCAACCTGCGCTACGGCAACCCGCACGCCACCGACGAGGAACTGTGGCGCGCGCTGGAAATCGCGCAGGCCGCCGACTTCGTCCGGGAGATGCCGGAGGGGCTGCAGACCCCGGTCGCCCAGGGCGGCACCACCGTTTCCGGAGGTCAACGCCAGCGGTTGGCCATCGCCCGGGCGCTGGTGAAGAAGCCGCGGGTGTATCTGTTCGACGACTCGTTCTCCGCGCTGGACGTGGCGACCGACGCGAGGCTGCGCGAGGCGCTGAAGCCGGAGACCGCGGACGCCTCGGTCCTCATCGTCGCGCAGCGCATCGCCACCATCCGGGACGCGGATCAGATCGTGGTGCTGGAGGACGGCGCGATGGCGGGCATCGGCACCCATGAGCAGCTCCTGCGGGATTGCTCGGAGTACCGGGAGATCGTCGAGTCGCAACTGAGTGCCGAGGAGGCGCGATGAGACCCGGAATGCCCACGCCCGGTGCGCCGGGCACCAAGGCGAAGTCGTTCGTGCCCTCGCTGAAGCGATTGCTGCGCAGGCTCGCGCCGGAGCGGTTGCAGGTGGCGCTGATCGTCGCGCTCGTCATCGTCTCGGTGGTGCTGAACACCATCGGCCCGTACATCCTTGGCAAGGCGACGAACCTGGTCTTCGACGGCGTGGTCGGCAAGCAGCTGCCGCCCGGTGTGTCCAAGGACCAGGCGATCGAAGCCCTGCGGGCCAAGGGCGACAACACGTTCGCCGACATGCTCGGCGCCATGGATGTGGTGCCCGGGGTAGGGGTGGACTTCGGCGCGGTCGGACGGGTGCTCGCCCTGGTGCTGGTGCTGTACATCGGCGCCGCCGTCTTCGGGTGGCTGCAGGCGTACCTGCTCAACATCGTGATCAACCGGACGGTGAAGCGGCTGCGCAGCGAGGTCGAGGACAAGATCCATCGGCTTCCGTTGCGCTACTTCGACTCCGCGCCGCGCGGTGACGTGCTCAGCCGTGTGACCAACGACGTCGACAACGTCTCGCAGAGCCTGCAGCAGACCATGAGCCAACTGCTGGTCTCGGTGTTCTCGGTGCTCGGCATCCTGGTCATGATGTTCTGGATCTCCTGGCAGCTCGCGGTGATCGCATTGCTCACCGTGCCCGCCGCCGTCGTGGTCACCGCGCAGATCGCGAAGCGGTCCAAGCCGCACTTCGTGGACCAGTGGAAGTACACCGGCCTGGTCAACGCCCAGGTCGAGGAGGCGTACACCGGGCACGAGGTGGTCACCGCGTTCGGCCGCAACCGCGAGGTCGGCAAGGAATTCGACCAGCGCAACGAGCAGCTCTATCAGGCCAGCTTCAAAGCGCAGTTCATCTCGGGCCTGATCATGCCCGCGATCATGTTCCTGGGGAACGTGAACTTCGTGCTGGTCGCGCTGGTCGGCGGGCTGAAGGTGGCCACGGGCAGCCTCTCGCTCGGCGAGGTGCAGGCGTTCATCCAGTACTCCCGTCAGTTCAGCCAGCCGCTGACCCAGCTCGGCGCGATGGCCAACCTGCTGCAATCCGGTGTCGCCTCGGCCGAGCGGATCTTCGAGATCCTCGACGCCGAGGAGCAGAGTCCCGACCCGGTGATGGCCGACGCGCGCCCCGTCGACCGCGGCCGGGTGGAGTTCGAGGCCGTCTCGTTCCGCTACGAACCCGACAAGCCGGTGATCGAGCGGCTGTCCCTGGTGGCGGAGCCGGGACACGTGGTCGCCATCGTCGGCCCCACCGGCGCGGGCAAGACCACGCTGGTGAACCTGCTCATGCGGTTCTACGAACTGGACGCGGGCACGATCACCATCGACGACGTCGACATCACCGAGATCACCCGCGACCACCTGCGCTCACGCATCGGCATGGTGTTGCAGGACACCTGGCTGTTCAAGGGCACCATCCGGGATAACATCGCCTACGGCAGCCCGAACGCGAGCGAAGAGGAGATCCTCGCCGCGGCGCGCGCCGCCTACGTCGACCGCTTCGTGCACGCGCTGCCCGACGGCTACGACACCGTCATCGACGAGGAGGGCTCGGGCGTCAGCGCGGGCGAGAAACAGCTGATCACCATCGCGCGCGCGTTCCTCGCCAAACCGTCCATCCTGATCCTGGACGAGGCGACCAGCTCGGTGGACACCCGCACCGAGCTGCTGGTGCAGCACGCCACCGCCGCCCTGCGCCGCGACCGGACCAGTTTCGTCATCGCCCACCGCCTGTCCACCATCCGCGACGCCGACCTGATCGTCGTCATGGAAGCGGGCCGGATCGTCGAACACGGCTCGCACGAACGCCTGCTCGAGGAGCGCGGGGCGTACTACCGGCTGTACAACGCCCAGTTCGCGGGAGCTGTGTAAATCGGCCGCGACTGCACCGCGGACGCGGCGGCCGCGCAAACGCGAGCCGGGCCGCGAACGGCGGATGCTCGGTCTCGCTTCGCTCGAAACCTGGTGTTGCGGTGCATGGGCCTGGTGAACCCGGCGGCCACCGCCGACAACGCCGGGCCGCCTTCCCGGCTCCGCGGCCGTCCGCTGGGCGCGTCGTGCACGGCGGGAGCTGGTCGCCCACACCGTCGTCGCAGGTCCTACGTGCGGGAAAAGGCGCAGCGGAGAAATTATTCGCCGGGACCGATGAATCCGCGCGAGTGCCGCCGTCCTATCAGGTGAACGCGCTACCGGACAGCGCGACCGACCCTGGAGGAACGACCAATGACCACCATCGCCGCCGCGACCACCGACACCGCCGTGCGCCCCGGCAAAGTCCGCAACCGGGTCCTGTGGGGACTGCAGATCTTCCTGGGCCTGTTCTTCATCGTCGCCTCGGGCTTGCCGAAGGTGCTCGACATGGTTCCCGAGGAGAACATGGCGGCGATGCGTGAGGCCGGTATCGGCTCGCCCTGGTTCATGTACTTCGTGGGGGCCTGCGAGATCGCGGGCGGTATCGGCCTGCTCGTGCGGCGCCTGAGCGGACCGGCCGCGGTCGGCCTGTCGGTCCTCACCCTGCTGGCCGCGGCGACCAACCTCTTCCTGACCGATATGCCGGCCTACGCGCCCTTCCCGCTGGTGCTGTCGGGGATCTTCGCCTGGATCGCCTACGAGCGCCGCGACTCCATCCTCGCCCTGCGCTCGTTGGTCACTCGATGACAACACGCTAGGCACGCCAAACGATCGGCAGGCTGCGGCCCGCCGATCGTTTGCGGCGTTGCCCGGCAAGGGCGTTCAGGGTCGGTCCGCCCCTTGCCGGCAACACATCCGCTCGTCCGCACGGCCATTCACCTCCCGGCCGAGCACTCGACCTCGGAGATCGAGCACTCACGAGCGTCGCGCGCCGAGGCCGAGGCGGCGGGCCAGGCGGGTCATGAGCTGGGACATTCTCGATGGGAAGGAGTCCGGCTCCGGGATGCGGACCGGGCGGACGCGGCCGTTGTGGAGTGCGGTGATCTTCCAGCCCTGGGCGGTGCGAACGGTCACCAGTGTCTGACGGGACCGGCGACGCTCGGGCAGGCGAGAACGCCATGGCATCAGCACCGATGCCGTGCCGTGCACGATCGCCGCGTCCGGACTGACGAAGCGGATCGACTCGAGCTCGCCGACCAGTGCCGAACCGGCCAGGACGCCGCGAAAGAGCTTGTCGTGGTTGGCCTGGTGCTCGCTGCGCCCGGTGGCTCGGGTGCCGTCGTAGGAGACGTAGTCGGAGTCGTCGGTGAACAGGGCCGCGTAAGCGGCGGCGTCGTTGTCGGTCCAGGCCTGCATGAGGTTGTCGAACAAGCTGCGCAGGGCGAGATCGTCGGTGCGGCGCTGATCGAGTGTCGCGTCCATGGGTCGTACCTTTCGATGCTAAGATTCGATCGTCGAAATGTACGATAGGCGAAAGTTTCGAATGTCGAAAGATGAACTGATCGATGCGATCGCGCAGGAGTTGCGGCTGCTACAGCAGAGCTTCGACGCCTTCGACGAGGCCGCGGCCGTGCGTCTGGGACTGAACCGCACCGACCTGCGCTGTCTGGACATCGTGCTGGGTCGTGGGCCGTTGGCGGCGGGGGAGCTCAGCGCCGCGCTGCGACTGAGTCCCGCTGCCACCACCACCGTCGTCGACCGGTTGGTGCGGGCCGGATTCGTCTCGCGCGCACCAGATCCCGGCAATCGACGGCGGATACTGGTCGAGGGCACCACGCGTGCCGTGGAGGTGGCGCGAGAGATCTTCGAGCCCGTCGGGGCGGCCGGGGCCGAGGCTCTCACGCGATTCGACACCGACGAGTTGCGCGTCGCACTCGACTTCCTGCGTACCGCGCTGCGGGTGCACCAGGAGCAGACCGAGCGGGTGTCGCGCCTCGGCGAGTCCGACTGACCGGAGCCTGTGCCAGTGGCGAGCGGTGGCCTGGTTCGGGCGGCGTCCACCGAACTGCGAGGATAGCGGGGTGTCCGGTCCCGAATCCTTCTCTTTCGCCGTCGGTACCCGCTTGGATGGGCGGCACGGCCGATCCGGCGTGATCGCCACGCCGCACGGGCCGATCGCCACGCCCGCCTTCATCCCGGTGGGCACCAAGGCGACGGTCAAAGCGGTGCTGCCGGAGACCATGCGGGAACTCGGCGCCCAAGCGCTGCTGGCGAACGCCTACCACCTCTACTTGCAGCCGGGCGCCGACATCGTGGACGAGGCGGGCGGGCTCGGCGCGTTCATGAACTGGCCGGGTCCGACCTTCACCGACAGCGGCGGGTTCCAGGTGATGTCGCTGGGCGTCGGCTTCAAGAAGGTGCTCGCGATGGAGGCGGTCGACGTGCGCAGCGACGACGTGATCGCGCCGGGCAAGGAGCGCTTGGCCACCGTCGACGACGACGGCGTCACCTTCCGCTCCCACCTCGACGGCTCCGTGCACCGGTTCACGCCCGAGGTCTCGATGGGCATCCAGCACCAGCTCGGCGCCGACATCATGTTCGCTTTCGACGAATTGACCACGCTGCTCAACACCCGTGCCTACCAGGAACGATCGGTGCAGCGCACACATGAGTGGGCGCAGTGCTGCATCGACGAGCACGAGCGGCTGACCGCGGCGCGCACGCACCGTCCGTATCAGGCGCTGTTCGCCGTCATCCAGGGCGCTCAGTACGAGGACCTGCGCAGGAAGGCATGCCGCGGTCTCGAATCGATTCGTGGAAATGCCGGAACGGGATTCGACGGCTACGGCATCGGCGGCGCGCTGGAGAAGCACAACCTGGGCGCCATCGTCGGGTGGTGCTGCGACGAGCTGCCCGAGGACAAACCGCGCCACATGTTGGGCATCAGCGAGCCGGAGGACATCTTCACCGCCATCGAGAACGGCGCGGACACCTTCGACTGCGTGAATCCGTCCCGGGTCGCCCGCAACGCCGCGATCTACGTCGACACCGGTCGGTTCAACATCAACACCAGCCGCTTTCGCCGGGATTTCACCCCCATCGACGAGCACTGCGACTGCTACACCTGCGCCAACTACACGCGCGCCTACATCCATCACCTGTTCAAGGCCAAGGAGATGCTCGCGGCCACGCTGTGCACGATTCACAACGAGCGGTTCACGGTTCGCCTGGTCGACCGCATCCGCCACAGCATCGAGGGCGGCTACTTCGACGAGCACAAAGCGGAAACGCTGGGCCGCTGGAAAAGTAAGGGAGGGCGCGGCCCGAACGGATGATCGGTGGCTCGACAGCGTCTTCGATCGTCTCGTGCGGCCCGCGCCCTCTGGGGTGTCGCCGGGAACTTCGTCAGGTGTGCAACGGATCCGCTCGGGTAGGCGCGTAACTCGGTTCGTGCTTCTTGAGCAACGCGATCACCCGGTATGTGATCGGGAGCACGAACACCTCGCAGAGGGTCTTCCAGATGAAGCCGACGATCACGTAGTTCACGAACTGCTGCCAGGTATCGATGCCGATGGCGCCCGCGGCGATCGAGCAGAAGATCAGCGTGTCGGCGAGCTCGCCGACGATGGTCGACCCGATCAGCCTGGCCCACAGATACCTTTCCTTCGTCCGTTCCTTGATCAGCACCAACGTCGCGGAATTCAGCAGCTGGCCGACGAAGTACCCGGCCAGGCCCGCGGCGACCAGGCGCGGCGTCGTCCCGAGGACGGTGCGGAACGCCTCTTGGTTCTCGTAGAAGCTCGCGGCAGGCAACCGGATCGCGATGGCGAAGCACACGACCGTCAGCAGCAGGATGGCGAAGCCGTAGTAGATGGCGCGCCGGGTGGCGCGGAAGCCGTACACCTCGCTCAGCACATCGCCGAGGATGTAGGCGAGCGGGAACAGGAAGAAGGCGCCGTCGGTGGCGATCGGAAGGATTTGCAGCGGCCCGAGCGACACCGACCGGTCGCCGAAGAACTCCACCCCCTTTGTGGCGCAGATGTTGGAAATGATCAGGGTTGCCGTGAACAGGGCCACGATCGGTGCGTAGTACCCCCGCGCTACCTGGGCAAATGCCGCGTGGTCCGCGGGGCGCCCAGGCCCGCCGTGCTCTTGCGTGGTTTTCGACTCACTCACCCGCATCATCCAACCAGGTTGTGGAATACCCTGTAGCCATGACGAATCCCGGGGACTCCGACGAGTGGTGGAAGCAGTACGGCGGCCAAGGCGTGTCGCCGGAGTCCGGGGGACAGAATTCGGTCCCGCAGTATCCGAGCCAGGGGCAGCAGCCGTCGGGCTACCCGTCGGCGCCGCAGTACCCGGTGCAGTCGTCCGCGCAGCCGATGACGCCGCCTCCGCAGCCGCAGTACCCGTCCTACCAGCCGCCCGCGCAGCCGTACGGGCAGCCGCAATACGGCTACCAGACTCCGTACCAGCCCTACGGGGTCCCGTCGCAGGGCACCAATGGCATGGCGATCGGTGCGCTGATCTCGTCGCTGGTCGGGTTCGTCACCTGCGGGCTCGGCTCGATCGTCGGCATCATCCTCGGCGTGATCGCGTTGAACCAGATCAAGCAGAACGGCCAGGAGGGGCGCGGTATGGCGCTCGCGGGCATCTGGATCGGCGTCGGCGCGATCGTGCTCGCCATCTTGTGGTTCGTCGTCGTGATCATCGCGGGGACGACCAGCGCGTAGCGGCGCGGTTCGGCGAAAACATCAGGGGCGCACCCGATTGGGTGCGCCCCTGTGTGTTCGTGCCCGCCGCGGCGGATCAGGCCTTCACGACCTGGGTGCCGCCGGCGAACTTGTCGTGCCAGCCCTGCTTGTTCGGGTCCTGCGAGATGGTGACCATGATGTAGATCGCCAGAACGAGCGAGACGAGGCCGCCGACGCACGGGATGATGTTGGCCGCGACGAAGATGTTGCGCTTCAGCGAGGTAACGGGTTCGATCTTCGCGGCGCCGCCCGGAGCGAGCACCTTCAGACCGAGGATCTTCTTACCGAGCGTGGTGCCCTGCGAGGTCTCCATGCCGACGAAGTAGCCGACCTGGACCAGGGTCCACACCACGCTGAGGCCGATGGTCAGGCCCAGCGAGTTGTTGACCAGGGTGTACAGGATGATGTACGGGATGTAGAGGATGAGCGCGTCGATGACACGCGCACCGATACGAGTGCCGAGGTCGCCCGGCTGGCCGCCGTAGTTGTTGAAACCCGGCTGCTGCGGGTACTGGCCGAACGGCTCCTGCCCGTACTGCGGCTGCTGGCCGTACTGGGGCTGCTGGCCGTACTGCGGCTGCTGCTGGCCGTATTGGGGCTGCTGCCCGTACTGCGGCTGCTGGCCGTACTGGGGCTGCTGCTGGCCGTATTGGGGCTGCTGTCCGTACTGGTCGCCCCCCTGTGGGTACGGCTGCCCGTACGGCTGCCCGCCCTGCGGATACTGGTTGGGGTCGTACCCACCGCTTGTCATAGTTGTTTGTCCTCGTCGATTGATCAGTAGTTGGACGATGCGTACGTTACGGACATGGGCTGCTTCGCAACAACCCGTCCACGTCGAATACCGACGGTTCACGGGGTAGCCGCCGGGTGTCGAAACGCTCGAGTAGCTCGGACGACGATGTCGCGCTGAAGCCGAGCGAAGCGGCCAGTGCCGAGACTACTTCCTCCGGCGTGTTGCCGAGCGCCAATCGTTCGCGGAGTGTCACCGCCCCATCCCGTTTCGCCAGCCGCCGCCCTTCCGTGTTGAGCACCAGCGGCACGTGGGCGTAGTGCGGCACAGGCAGATCGAGCAGCGTCGCGAGGTATGCCTGCCGCGGGGTCGACGGCAGCAGATCGTCGCCGCGGACCACCTGGTCGATGCCCTGCGCGGCATCGTCCACCACGACGGCGAGGTTGTAGGCGGGAACGCCGTCGCCGCGCCGCAGCACCACGTCATCGATCGGGCCCCGGTAGCGACCGTGCAGCTCGTCGTACACCTCGAACTCGGTGGCCTTGGCGCGCAGGCGCAGTGCGGCCGGGCGGCCCTGTGCGCGCAGCCGCTCACGCTCCAAGGGGATCAGGGTGCGGCAGGTACCGGGGTAAGCGCCCATGGGTCCGTGCGGCGCCGTCGCGGCTTTCTGTATTTCTCTTCGCGTGCAGAAGCATTCGTAGGTCAGGCCGGCGGCGGTGAGGCGTTCGATGGCCGCTTCGTACTGCGGCAGTCGATCGGACTGGCGTACTACGGGCCCGTCCCAATCGACGCCGATCGCCGCGAGATCGTCGAGTTGCCGCTGCTCCGCACCGGGACGCACCCGGTCCAGGTCATCGATCCGGAGCAGGAAGCGGCGGCCGGTGGACCGGGCGAACGCCCAAGCCAGCAGTGCGGTGCGGAGATTGCCCAGGTGCAGGTCTCCGGACGGGCTCGGCGCATACCGGCCCGCACCCGGCTCAGTCACGGGCTCGCCTGGTGGACGATGAGATGCGCACGTCGGCCATGGTAGAAGCGAGCCGATCAGCCGCGCAGACGCGGCCGCAGGTCGGCGTCCGCCGGTTCGCCGCCCGCCTCGAGTGTGGCGAGCAGGGCCTCGGCGTGGGCGACCAATCCGGGAAGGTCGATATCGTAGGGCGCCTCCCCGCCGTCGGTTCGGTATGCCGTCAACCGCGACACCGCGCGGGCGAGCAGTGTACGCGCCCCCTTCGGATTTCCGCGCTGTATGTGTGTTAGTCCGACAGCGAACTGCGCGAGCGCCTGCCACAGCATCCGCTCGGCGAACGGTCCGTTCTTCCATGCGGCCTCTAAAACCTCGTGTGCATTGAATGCAAGTCCCTCGTCCAGCAGTTGCTGGGCGAAGGTCAAGGTTTGCTGGGGTGGAAGATCGAGATCGTCCGGAATTCGGGCAACTCCGGTGCTGCCCGCGGGCAGCGGACGCCCGAGGCGGTCGCGCGGACGGGCATTACGGGCGCGACCTGCGTCGTCTCGATCGCGTTCGACCATAGGCTCCATCATGCACGGCCGCTGTGCGTCCGTCGACGCGGGCCCGCGCCCCCGGGTGAATTGCCGCCGATAACAGAGCAATCACATCCGCTAAAAACATTGTGGTACGCCAGTGTTTGGAATGAATACCAAGGGTCGGCAATGTTCCCGCAACTCTGCTGCTTCGCAAACGTGTGTAGTTGCGATGATTGAATAGGCAAGAGCCGGGCAAACTTTCGAGGGACCTGCTAGTGTTACCGCGCGGGGACGGGCCCCGTGCGAGGTTAATTTCCTCTCGAACTCGATGTGCGATATAGACGCACCGGGAAGTGGGCTCCGGCAAAGGGTGCACCACGGGATTCGACTTTCAGTCGGGTACCGATGCTAGCTGGAACGATGTCAGGAGAAATCTCGCTCTCGACGCAGCAAAGGAGCTAGTACCGTGGAGGTTGGTTGGACGGGCGCTGTATGGCGCAAGAGCACATACAGTGGTCCGGATGGAGCTTGTGTGGAAGTCGCTTTTCTCGTCGACGGCCGTGTCGCCGTTCGTGACACCAAGGACAGTGGACGTGGACCGGTCTTGGCGTTTGCGCCGGGCGAGTGGGATGCATTCCTAGGGGGGGTCTCGACGGGAGCGTTCCGGTGCGGCTGAACTGCTTCGGAATCGCCTGAACAAGGCAAAGCGGGCCCCGGGTCGTATGGACTCGGGGCCTTCGCGGTTTTTCGGACAGGTTGCGCGCCGTGTCGAATGTTCAGTGGGCGGAACCATTTCCGTCGCCGTTCGCCCGTTCCTGGACTTTGCGCAGCACCGCGAGCTGCTTGCGTTCCTCTTCGTGCTCGATCTCGAAGTGCTTCGCGCTCTCGTCCCGGGGATCCGCGCGCAAGAAGCTGCCGGTACCCGGCTTGCCGGCCGCACCGAGCTTGCTCATCTTCTTCGGTACGGGCGCGCCCTGGTACTCCAGCGGAACCGGGTGACCGTGCCGGTCCACCGGGCCCAGCGGCTGGTGCACCTCGATGTACTCACCGTGCGGCAGGCGCTTGATCACACCGGTCTCCACACCGTGCTCGAGCACCGTGCGGTCGCTGCGCTGCAGGCCGAGGCAGATGCGGTAGGCCAGGAAGTAGGCGATCGGGGGCGCGAGCAGAAGGCCGATGCGTCCGGCCCAGGTCGTCGCGTTGAGGGAGATGTGGAACTTGTACGCGATGATGTCGTTGACGCACGACAGCGTGAGCACCGTGTAGAAGGCGATGGCCATCGCGCCGATCGCCGTGCGAACGGGCACGTCGCGGGGGCGCTGCAACAGGTTGTGGTGCGCGCTGGTGTCGCCGGTCAGCCGCTTCTCGATCCAGGGGTAAGCGGTGAGCACGACGAAGACCAACCCCATGATCACGGCGACCCAGAACACCGCGGGCACCGTGTAGCGGCCCAGATACAGCTCCCACGGTGGCATCAACCGCGCCATGCCGTCGGTCCACATCATGTAGAAGTCCGGCTGCGAACCCGCTGAGACCTGCGAGGGGTTGTACGGACCGAGATTCCAGATCGGGTTGATCTGGAAGATGCCGCCCATGAGGCCGACGATGCCGAGGGTGAAGGCGAAGTACGCGCCCTGGTCGGCGGCGAACACCGGCACGATCCGGGCGCCCACCACGTTGTTCTCCGTGCGGCCGGGGCCGGGGAACTGGGTGTGCTTCTGGTACCACACCAGCGCCACGTGGGCGGCGATCAGTGCCAGGATGATGCCGGGGAACAACAGCACGTGTGCCACATACAAGCGCGGGATGATGATGTCGCCCGGGAAGTCGCCGCCGAACATCAGCCAGTGCATCCAGGTGCCGATGATCGGGATCGAGATCGTGATGCCGGAGAACGCGGCGCGCAGGCCGGTGCCCGACAGCAGGTCGTCGGGCAGCGAGTAGCCGAAGAAGCCCTCGAACATCGCCAGGATCAGCAGCAACGAGCCGAGTACCCAGTTCGCCTCACGCGGCTTGCGGAACGCGCCGGTGAAGAAGATGCGGAACAGATGCACGATGATCGACGTCGCGAACAGCAGGGCCGCCCAGTGATGGACCTGCCGCACGAACAGACCGCCGCGGACCTCGAAGGAGAGGTTGAGCGCCGTCTCGTACGCCCGCGACATGGTCACCCCGCGCATCGGCTGATACGAGCCGTTGTAGACGACCTCCGTCATGGACGGGTCGAAGAACAGCGTCAGGTAGACGCCCGACAGCAGCAGGATGATGAAGCTGTAGAGGGCGATCTCGCCGAGGAGGAACGACCAATGCGTCGGGAAGACCTTGTTGATCGACCGCTTGACGAACGCGGCGGCCTTATATCGCTCGTCCGCCTCATCGGCTTGGTTGGCGATTTTGCGAGCTAGATCTATAGCCATGGCCGGCACCCCGCCTGGGTGAGTGGTATCCGTTCCTACTACAGACGGTAGCAGAGCCGCGTGCCGGAATCGATGGGGTTTTCCGGACGGAATTGTGGAACAAGATCATTCACATTGCTCCGGCCGACCGGACGCGATCGGGTCCGAGTCGATATCGTTTTACTTGTGAGCGCGATGGCACCGCAGGACGCGACGATGTATTGGCTGTCCGAACGTACGCGCAACGACCTTTTTCTCTTGTATTGCTTCGCCGATCGCGGACTGCCCACAGCGGAACTGCGTGCCGCCGTCGCCGAACGGAGCGCGCGGATCTCCGATCTGCGGGTCCGGCTGCGCGAACTGCCCGCGGACATCGATTACCCGTTCTGGACACGGTGCGAATTCGACGCCGAGCAATTCGTAGAACATGTACTGGTGGAGCGCAGTTGGTCGTGCTTCCTGGGGGTCCTCGGCGATCTGCTCGGCACCGGCGTGGATGCCGCCGTGCACCCATGGCGGCTGCATGTGTTCCGTGCGATCGACGACGCACCGGGGCTGGAAGGCGAGCCCGCGCTGGTGGTGGTGCTCCAGATGTCCCATGCACTGGCCGATGGACGGCGGTCCTCGGCGATCGCGCGCGCGCTGTTCTCGGAGACTTTCGCGGTCGAGGACGGCGACCGGCTGGACCCTGCGTCCGATGGCGGCGTCGAAGCGGTGGATGAGGCTGGATGGCGGCTGCTGCGGTGGCCCTTCGCGGAAGACGTCGCGGCACGTGGGCGGAGCATCGGTGCCGCGGTGTCGGCGGCCGGGGTGCTGGTCGACTCGGCGGTCGGTGTGCTGCGCATGCCGGTCCGGGTGGCGGCGACGGCGGTGCGCGGCTACCAGGCGTTCCGAGCGCAGCGGCGGCTGGCGGAGTTGACCGAGTCTGGTGCGGTGCCGCCACCCGCTTCCGGTTTTCCGCCGAGTGTGCTGAATCGATCTTCAGCGCAAGGCGTCTCGCGGCACGAAGCTCGGATGCTGGTGTTCCCGTCCGCCGACCTGCGGGTGCCCGGCCGGACCGTCACGGTTGTCGTCCTGACCGCGGTATCGCTGGCGCTCGCCCGCTACCTGGCCGAGCTGGGCGAGCCGGTGGAGCGGCTCGGTGCGCAGGTGCCGATGGCTCTTCCCGAGGCAACCCGCCTACGCAACAACTATCGCAGTCTCGGCGTCGACCTGTTCATCGACGAACCCGATCTGCGCCTGCGCGCCGACAAGATCGCCGCAGCGCTCGCCGACCGGCGCGTCCGCGCACGGCACCCGCTGCTGTCCGCGCAGGACCGGGTCACCGCGGCCATGCCGGCCCCACTGCTGCGCCGGGACGTGGACAGCTACCCCCTCGACGCCGTCCCCGACTCGATCGCGGGCCACACCGTCGTCTCCAGCGTCGACCGCGGCCCGGCCGATCTTTCGTTCGGTGGCGGCGCGGTGCGTTTCACGGCCGGGTTCCCGGCCCTCGGCTCCGTCATGCATCTCACCCACGGGGTGCACGGACTCGGCGACACCGTCACCATCTCCCTGCAGGCGGACCCCGAGGTGCTGCCCGACGTGGACGCCTACGCCGCCCACCTTCGTGCCGCACTGCTCGAAGCGCATCTCACGCGGGTCGACGCGGCTCCGGCGTGACGAGTCCGCCGGTCAAGAACGGGCGAGAGCAGGCTGCGGAGCGGCCTGGTGCACCTCGGCGGAGATCTTGATATCCAGTTCGAGCCGGGTGGCGTTGATGACCGAACGCTCCTCCTCGACCGTGTTCTCGATCGCCCGGGACCACAGCGCCTGGATCTCGGTGATCTCCTCGGCGGTGGCCTCGCCGTCGAATTCGATCCGGCGGCGCTGCAAGCTGATGTTCAGCGCCGCGGTGAGCGTGCGCATCAGGTCCTCGCAGCGGTTGGGGATCTTGCGATGCGACAGGACGCGCAGGTTGCTGATATAACCCCGCGAGCCGGTGATGAGCTGCCGGATCTCCGCGTCGACGTCGTCCAGCTCGTCGGCCTCCCAGTGCTCGCAGTGCAACAGCTGCTGGCGGACGTCGCTCGAAATCGACAGCACGGACGAGACCGCGGTCAACACCGATTCCCGCCGCCACTTGTCGTGCTCCCGCCGCTCGGCCGCCGCGTTGGTCGACTCCACGGCGCGCTGCGCCGCGTCCAAGGTGACCCGGTTCCGCTCGTCCGCTGCGGTGAGCGCCGCACGGTTCGTTCGGTTGTTGACCAGCACGCCGACCAACGCCGCAATGGCAACGATGAAGGAACCGAAGAGCGGAAGCCACTGAGTCACGGAGAAGATCATTCCATCGGAATGGGAAGTCGCACAGTCCAGATCGGGCAAACGGGGCGTCAGCTTCGTGCGGCGCCTTTCGGCCATACGACATCGACCGGCACACCACGTTCACGCGCGAGTTCGACCACCGTCCCGGTGCCCGCCTTCTGCCCGGCATCGCCATCCCAAACCGCGACCAGCCGGTCGACCGACCCGACTACGACATCGTTGGCCGCCTCGTACGCTGCACGGCCCGCGTCGTCGAAATCCATCACACGCACGGTGGTCGCGCGCTTCACGAGCTCATCGAACAACTCGGCGTGATCCGGCTTCACCTTCCGCTCGCGGTAGTTCCGTGAGGGCAACACCACCTCGAGCCGACCGCCCGCATCGAGCACCGCCCGCGCGAACACCGAATCAGACCCGCGCGCAATACAACTCACCCCGACCAGATCGCTCGGATCATGCCCATCGAGCAGCGCGCGCACCGCGTCGTACACCAACGGCGCGGTGGCCTCGGTGATGTTCATGTGGCCGGTGACACCGATACGCACCATGCAGATGTGCTCCTATGCTGTCGCGGCAATCAGCGGCCGCATCCGCTCCCGCAATTCGACCACTGCGCCCACCGTCACGTAATGGCCGGTGCGGTGGTACACCCTGGCGAGTTTCTTCGCGACACGGTCGGATGCCCGACGCGGCATGCCTCCTCGAGCTCGCCCTCGATGATTCGGGCCTCGACCATGCCCAACTGATCCAAGGCCGCGCTGCGCCGCCGACCTGGCTTTCGTGACTGAGCGAGAGCCGCAAAGAAACCGTGCCCGCCATCCTCCAGTGCTAAGTTCACTCCGATGAAGCTGCTCGTTATCACTAGCGGCCCTCCGACATGGTCCACTCGCTGGTTTCTGTTGCGCCGCCACGTGCACGCCTGGTTCCGGCGTGAATCCCGCGAGCCCGGCTATACCGGTGAAGGCCAGTGGCATCCTCACCGCGAATACGGCGGTTGGGTCATCCGTCGCCAGCGGGTGGCGTCGGTTCCGCTGGATAACTCCGCCCCTGCACTACACGCGCGCCATCCCCGCCGACGACATGTACGCTCTCGGCACTTGGATGCTGGCGAAGCTGGAGATGTAGACCAGCGCACCGGATATAACGAATCGCGCCCCGCCTCCGAATCAACGGAGGCGGGGCGCGTTATTCGTCGTGCAGGCTGACCGACGCAGGTCACGGAGTCGACGCCGCCCCCGGCGGGCCGCCCTTCAGCGGAGCCACGACCATCGGAACGGGGTCCGCCGATATCTCCTCGATGCGATCGGCCGCTAACGAGTAAAGGCCTGGTCAGAACGGGTAAACCGTCCTGACCAGGCCCTTCTCCAGCGGAGGATAGGGGATTTGAACCCCTGAGGGCGTTAACCCAACCCGCGTTCCAGGCGAGCGCCATAGGCCACTAGGCGAATCCTCCGTGGAGCAGCATACCGGTAGCCCCCGGCCGGTCGCCAAATAGGTGGGGTGACGTGGGAGAAGTGCCTGGTCGAGTCGGGTGGTGGACCCGGAAGATGGGTTTACGCGCGGGAGGCGCTACACTGGCCGACGGATCCCGCGCGGCGCGCATCCTGTGAACCCCCCCAGGGCCGGAAGGCAGCAAGGGTCAACGGGCTCTGCCGGGTGCGCGGGGTCCCCTTTCGAAGGCCTCTCGTGGGTGCCCGGCCGGTGCGGGCCGCGGATGGCCCCGGTCGTTCGCCTCTTCATCCCGCCCTCGGATAACGCCTCCAATTCCGGGCGTCGCACGGGTAACGTGAACACCGTCCGTGGATGCATGTGCGTCTGCGCGGACAACTGTTCGGTCGCCGCCGCACATCGGTCCGGCCAAACCCATCGTCCCCTCGCTGCTTGAAAGGCTGCCCAGGATGCCCCGGCAAACGCAGATCGGTTTGATGAGCCATGAGGAGCTCGTGCTCGAGCACGACACCCAGACCGCGAACTACGCGACGCTCAAGACCGAGAAGCTCACGCTGGACCTGACCAGGGGAAAACCCTCGCCGGAGCAACTCGACCTGTCCGCCGCGCTGCTGCAACTGCCCGGCGACGGCGATTTCCGCGACGGCACCGGCACCGACTGCCGTAACTACGGTGGCCTGCACGGTCTCCCGGAACTGCGCGCCATCTTCGGCGAGCTGCTCAACATCCCGGTGGACAATCTGCTCGCGGGCAACAACGCCAGTCTCGAGCTGATGCACGACGTGATCACCTACGCGATGCTCTACGGCACCAATGATTCCGAGCGTCGCTGGGCCGCCGAGGACACTCTGAAGTTCCTGTGTCCCGCCCCCGGCTACGACCGGCACTTCGCGATCACCGAGGCGCTCGGCTTCGAGATGATCCCGATCCCGATGCGCCACGACGGCCCGGACACCCACGCCATCGCCGAGCTGCTGGCGAACGACCCGCAGATCAAGGGTCTGTGGGCGGTGCCGAACTACTCCAACCCGACCGGCGTCGTCTTCTCCGAAGACGTTGTCCGCGAACTCGTCTCGATGCCGGCCGCGGCGCCCGACTTCCGGCTGTTCTGGGACAACGCGTATGCGGTGCACCCGCTGACCGACACCGCGGCCCCGGTGATCGACGTGCTCGGCCTTGCCGCCGACGCCGGAAACCCGAATCGCCCGATCGTGTTCGCCTCGACCTCCAAGATCACCTTTGCCGGCGCCGGCGTCAGCTTCATCGGCGGTTCCACCGCGAATCTGGACTGGTACCTGAGCCACGCCTCGAAGAAGAGCATCGGCCCGGACAAGATCAACCAGCTGCGCCACCTGCGCTTCTTCCGCGACGCCGACGGCGTGCGCGCGCACATGCAGAAGCACCGCGCCATCCTGGAGCCGAAGTTCGCGCTGGTGTTGAAGATCCTCGAGGACCGCCTCGGCGCCACCAAGGTGGCCTCCTGGACCGAGCCGAAGGGCGGCTACTTCATCAGCCTGGACGTGCTCGAGGGCACCGCGGCGCGGGTGATCGCCCTCGCCAAGGAGGCGGGCATCGCGCTCACCGCGGCCGGTTCGGCCTTCCCGTACCGGAACGATCCGGAAGACAAGAACATTCGGATCGCCCCGAGCTTCCCGAAGCTGCCCGAGCTGGAGAAGGCCATGGACGGCCTGGCCACCTGCGTGCTGCTGGCGGCTACCGAGAAGCTGCTCGGCAAGTAGGCGCGGACCAGCGAACAACGCCCGGCACGGATTCGTGCCGGGCGTTTCGATCTGTCTCGAACGCCGATGGAGGTTGCAGCCCGATCGAGGCGCGCCGCCTACCCGGTCTCCAGCAGTTCCTTCAGTCGCGCCAGATCCGCGCGATTCGCCCGCCGTATCGCCGCTTCCAACACGGGTGCGGTCAGCTTCCGGAAACCTTTCGGTTCGCCCCGGTTGCGCAGTGTCATGCGGGTGCCGCCCTCCGGCGTATCGGCCCAGGTATAGGTCGTCTCCATCGGAAACGGCCCCTGCGCGGTGCGCATAACCAGCCGCACGCCGGCCGCGTAGTCCACCACCTCATAGGTATAGGTCAGCCTGCTGCCCAGGAAGTGGGCGACGAACGTCATCCGCGAGCCCACGCGCAGCGGCGGCTCCGTTTCCCACGTGACACTGTGGATGCGCGAGTACCAGGCCGGAGCGTGCGCCGGATCGGCCGAGTACGCGGCGACCAGCTCGCGTGATCGGTCGATCACGACGTCGGTCAGCACGTCGACGGCCATCGGCCTGCTCAGCGCGGCTTGTGCGCGAGGACGGCGAACATGGTCACCGAGAGGTGGATGTCGCCATTGGCGGCGCCCGCGTCGAGGTCGGCGAGCAGGCGATCGCGCTCCGCCTCGGTGATCGCGCCGCGCGCGACCGCCATCGCCGAGATCCTGGTGATCAGCGAGCCCGCGCCCACGCTGCGGTCCTGCACCAGGGCCTCCGAGCCGATGTCGTCGACCACCAGGCCGGCCTTGGTGAGCAGACCGGGCAGGCGACGGCCCGACAGCGGATTGGTGGTCGCCGACACGAGCGTGTCGATCACCTCGCGGACGACCCGCCGGTCACCGGGGTGCACGATCGCCGTGCCCCAGTCGCTGTCCACCACGACCACGCGGCCGCCAGGACGCAGCACGCGCGCGATCTCGTTGGCCGCGCGGGCGGGGGCGGTGAGGTGCTGGAAGACGCGCTCGCACAGAACGGCGTCGAAGCAGTCCGCGCCGAACGGCACGCCGTAGGCGTCCCCGGAATGGAATTTCGCCGTCGAGCCGGCCTGGGCGGCACGGCGCTCGGCGGAGGCGAGCAGCTGCGGGTCCGGCTCGACGCCGACCGCGCTGCCGTTCGGGCCGACCGCCTCGGCGAAGGTGATGACCTCCGATCCCGTGCCGGAGCCGATGTCAACGGCGTGTTCGCCCGGCCGCAGCGCGAGCGCTTCGTGCGCCCAGGTGCGCAAGCGGCGGATACCGGGCAGCGCGGCCTGTAGGTCGCGCACGTCGACGAGCTGATCCTGACCCGCTCGGTCGAACCGATCGGGGCGCAATGCGTAGGTGTTCATGGGCCCGTGTCCATCCCTGGCCGTTGCCGTCGTCTTGGTCGGTGTCGCCGTCGTCTGAGGCATGGCCTGGAGCCTACGCGGCAGGTCATCTACCCGCGCGTAGGGGATGTGAGGTGGGTCACTATCGCTGCCGACTAGTCTGGTACTGCCCAAGAGACGGAGAGGCGGGACAGTGACGCGCACGCTGTGCCTGGCGCAGGACGCCGAGGCGGACCAGCTACTGACCGAGGACCATTTCGCCACGCTGCTCGGCATGCTGCTGGACCAGCAGTATCCGATGGAGCACGCCTTCCGCGGCCCGAAGAAGATCGCCGACCGGATGGGCGGGTTCGACATCCAGCGCATCGCCGAGGCCGATCCGCAGGAATTCGAGGACCTCGCCGCTACCCCGCCCGCGATCCATCGCTACGGCCGGTCCATGGCCCGGCGCGCCCAGGAGCTGGCTCGCTACGTCATCGACCACTACGACGGCAAGGCCGAGAACATCTGGACCCAGGGCGACCCGGACGGCAAAGAGGTGCTGCGCCGCCTGAAGGACCTCCCCGGCTACGGCGAGCAGAAGGCGAAGATCTTCCTAGCGCTGCTGGGTAAGCAGCGGGGCGTACGGCCGGAAGGCTGGCGCGCGGCGGCGGGCGCGTACGGCGACGAAGGCTCGCGCCGATCGGTTGCCGACGTGACCGACGCCGAATCCCTCGCGCAGGTAAGGGAATTCAAGAAGCAGGCGAAAGCGGCGGCCAAAGCGAAGTAGCCCGGTGCGCGTAACTCCCCGGTTGCCTATTTGAAATCTTCC
Organism: Nocardia araoensis NBRC 100135; assembly: GCF_000308435.1. Lineage (GTDB taxonomy): Bacteria > Actinomycetota > Actinomycetes > Mycobacteriales > Mycobacteriaceae > Nocardia > Nocardia araoensis. Next base: position 31,698 of record NZ_BAFR01000004.1, read on the forward strand.
TGCGTTTTTTCCTCGTTCTCGCAGAGCCCGTGCCCGATGCTTTTGGCTGGTAGGGCTCCACCTGAGATGAGGGATTGCAGGACATGAGGATGAGGAAGCTCGCCGTGGTGGCGGCGCTGGTGACCATTGCGACCGGAGTGGCCGCGGGTACATCGGGCGCCACCCCGGCAGAAGAAAGCGCGGAAAGCGCAATCAATTTCACCGCGCACGCGACCGATACCCAGTCGATCATCGAAATCGACGCGGGCTCGCTGGTGGTCGAGAACGAGGTGCTCCAGGTGAAGGCCTCCAACGGTACCGTGCTCGCCGCGCAGCCGCTGAGGTTTCAGCTCGAGGACTTCGAATTCCCGATCGCCGCAGCGGTTTCCGGCCGCACCGCGACGCTGACGCCGGTGTTCGACCGGGAACACGCGGTCTACAAGCCGGTCGCCCTGCCGTACGAGGACAAGGCGCCGTGGAAGACCGAGTACGACCGTGAGGTCGCCGCTTGGACCCGCCTGACCAGCACGATCGCCGCCGGTGCGACCATCGGAACGCTCGTCGGCGGCCTGGCGGGCGGCGCCATCGGCTGCGTGCTCGGCGGCATCGCGGGCGCGACCGTGGCCTCGGCCGCGATCGTCGGCCTGTTCGGCGCGTTCATCCCGGCGGCCGCCATCGGCTGCCTCGGCGGCATCATCGCCGTCGGCGCGCTGGGCACCCTCGCTGGCCAGATCCTGATCACCGCCCCGGTGGCGATCGGTGCCGCGATCCAGTACTTCACGACGATCAATCAGCCGTTCGTCGCACCGAAGTAATCCTTCCGCCTGAAAAGACTCCGCTCCGCCCGTCTTCCGGGGAGCGGGGTCTTTTTCGTGTGCGTGCGACCTGGGGAAACAATGTGCGGGTGCGCACAACGGCGAGTCTGGGGTTGGTGCGTCGCGGAAATCAGTGTTAATTTTAATGACATGTCTGCCGGCCGATCGAACCTCCTGCGCGTCACTTACGTGACCGCCGCGCTGGGTCTGCGGCTGCCGTTGACGCGCGAACTGTGTCGCCTCTCTTGCTGCAGCTGAGCTGTTTTTCCTGCTCGTTTGCTGCCTCGCCGCCCATGTAGGCACGTCCCGTTCGATTACGGGACTTCAGCAAGGATCTGCACAATGTCCCTTCCCACCCTCGAACGATCCGTCTCCAGGGTTGCGGGCAGCCGTGCCCGCGTCCAGCGCCCGGTCGTCGCCCCCGAACTCCGCATCGGCGACAATCCGGCGGCCGCGGTGCTGCGCGCCGCGACCGGCGGTCCCGTCTCCCGCGACAATGCTGCCCGCACAACGGGTTTGAGCATCGCAACGGTCAATCGTCAGGTGTCCGCACTACTCGCGGCCGGCCTGCTGCGGGAGCGCCCCGACCTGACGGCCTCGGGTGCGGTCGGACGCCCCCGCGTCCCCTTCGAAATCGATCACGACGCCTATCTGACCATCGGCATCCACATCGGCGCCGCGGTCACCAAGATCGTCGCCGCCGACCTGCGCGGCCGCATCCTCGGCGGCCTGGCCATCGCCACTCCGCAGACCGGTCAGGAATTCGCCACCACCACCGTCGCCCGCAGCGCGAAGGCGTTCCTGCAGCGCTGGCACCGGCGTAAGGCGCTGTGGGCCGGTGTCGCGATCGGTGGCCGGGTAGATCCGCTGACCGGCGTCGTCGACCACCCGAAGCTGGAATGGCGTGGCGCGCAAGTCGGTTCGGTGCTCGGTGAGGTACTGGAGTTGCCCGTCTCGGTCGCGCCGCACGTCGAGGCGATGGCGGGTTCCGAGCTGTTGCTGCCCACCGCTGAACCCAAGGATCAGGCGCGCGTCGAGCGGGGCAGCAGCCTGTACTTCTACGTGCGTGAGACCGCCGGTATCGCGGTGACTTTGGACGGCCGCGTGCACACGCCGAGCAACGGCCCCGGGTCGATCGCGCACCTGCCGACGGGCTCGGACGTGGAATGCACCTGCGGACGGCGTGGCTGCTTGGAGGTGACCGTCGGCGATCGGTCGCTGCACTCCAGGGCCGTCGGCCGTGGCATCATCCCGGCGCACAACGGAACCGCGGGCTCGACCATCGCCGATCTGTACCGCGCCGCGGAGGCCGGGTCGGAATCCGCGCGCGAGCTGCTCGCCGAGCGGGCCACCATTCTGGGCCACACCGTCGCGATGGTGCGCGACATGCTCAACCCTGATCGGGTGATTCTCGGCGGTCAGGCGTTCACCGGCTATCGCCCCGCCGTGGCGCATGTGGCCAGGGCGTTCAACCAGGGTTCGACGCTGCCGCCCACCGATATCCGGATCAGCGGATTCGGCGGCAAGGTCCAGGAATACGCCGCCGTGGTGACCTCGCTGAGCGTCCTCTACGCCGATCCGCTGGCGGCGATCCGGCGAACCGCGTTGAGCGACTGAGCAAATACGACGAAGGGCGATCGGACCCGCTGTCCGGTCGCCCTTTTCGTGCGTATAGGGCTTACCGATGCGGGTCGCCCGCGGTAGCGAAGAGGCCTTCCAACGCCGTGATGAAGAACGGGAAGTGGCTTGCGAAGCGTTGCAGGTTGCGGTCGCGTTCGAAGCCGCCGAACCAGTAGAGGCCGGGTTGCGCGTCGGCAGACGGATCGAGGTCGCGGAAGGCGCGGATCCAATTGTCGGCGCGCGCACCGAGCACCGTGAACGGCAGGGCGCGGGAGAACACGGTCTCCTGGTCGATCGGCGGAATCTGTTCGCGCCGGGTGATTTCCAGGCCGCGCTGCAACGCGCGGATCTGCCGGGCGAGTTCCAGCCCCCGGGTCGTCCGCACCGGCAGGTACTTCGGCGTGAGCAGGGTCGCGACGCCGCCGAGTGCGATGGCGACGCCGACCAAGGCATGCCCGGAGGTGAGCGCGAGCGCCACGGTCGCGACGGCACCCGCGGCCACCAGCGCCGCACCGAGCCACACCGCGAGGCCGGGACGGCGGCGATCGAGGAAATTGCCGCGGGCGACGGCATCGGCGACCAGAGCCGTGCGGACCGGAGCGGAGGCCACGCGCCCCGGTTTGCGCAGTTCGCCCAGCGTCACGGCGTCGGCGCCGCCCGGTAGCAACGCCTGGTAGACGGCCTTCTCGTAGTCGCGCAGCTGATCGTCGGGCGTATTCACGCGGGTGATCCGCCAGTCGCTGTCGCTGAGCGGCATGATCCGGAGATACCGGCGCACCGCGAGATCCACCACCGTGGCGGCGATGTCGACCGGATCGACATGCCCGTCCAGCAGCAGACCGGCCTCGCCGGGCAGCGCGCCCTCGGGCGAGGTGAACTGCACGCGATCGCCTTCGCGCAGCAGCGGGTCGAGCGTCTGTGTCCCCTCGCCCACCGTCGCGTCCTCGCGGCGCGCGCGCAGCACGAAGGCGGCCAGCCCCGCCAGCGCCAGCAGCAGGACGCCGAACGCGACGAGCACCGGGGCGGTGATCGCGAAGGGGCCCGCGTCGCCGCCGCGCACGTCGGCGTTGCTGGGCACGGTGCCGGGCGGCAATTGCAGCGTCAGGTCGATCGCGTCGCCCTTGTGCAGGTCGGTTTGTTCCAGGAACAGAACGCCATCGGACTCGATCTTGACGTCGGCGCACGGCCGGGTGCTGCCGGGCGGGCCGAGTTTGCAATCCACGATGCCCATTTCGAAGCTCGGGCTGATCAGCGAGGCGCTGATGGACGCGATGTCGGCGCCGAGCACGCCGAGCCAATGGAACACCTGGGTGCCCGGCGCGTCACTGACGGTGTTCTGCACGGAGTACTGAAAGGTGGACTTGCCCGGCCGCGCCTCGATGGTGAACTGGTCGTTGGCGACCGTCGCTGTCCCCGGGCCTTCGGTGTTCACATCGGTGACCCGGAACACGCGCTCGGCGTCATCACTCACCTTCAGCCGCAGCGGAAGCGACATCCGGAACGAGCCGTCCGGCGGCACCGAGACCTGTTCGACGACTTCGAGGACGCCCTCGCGGTTCAGCTTCAGATCGGCGGTGATGGCCACGCCGTCGGGTGCGGGCTGGGCCAGGGCGACCGGGGCCGCCGCGAACATTGCCGCGATGGCGAGAAGCAGCGCGCCTAGGGCGGCCCCCCGAAAAGTCAGCATGGCTGCCTACTTTAGACAGCTTGCTATTCTGCGTCAGCGGCTGTCGGCGATCACTGAGACGAGGGGGTACGGGGGCGTGACACAACCACCGTACGGACACGGACCGGTCCCGCCCAGGGGGCGTCCGGTTCCTCCGCCGCCCGGCTACGGTGCGCCCAATGGACCACACCCCGGTTACGGTCCGCCACCCGGATACGGCCCGCCCCCCGGTTACGGCCCTCCGCCGGGGTATGCCCAGCCCAGTTACGGCCCGCCGCCGGGCTACGGCTCTCCGGTCCCTCCGCCGATGCCCTATGGCCCGCCCGGGCGGCCTCCTTACCCGCCGCAGCGCAAACGCGGTGGCGGCGGATGGGTGGTGCTGCTGGTCGTCGTCGTTTTCCTGGTCGCGGCCGGGCTGGTGCGCAACGCGATCGCGGTGGGACGCGGCGACAGCGACGCGTCCGGCCCCCGACCGAGTCTCACGTTCGACGCCCAGCCCGACGGCTCGACCGGACCGTCGGAAACCGGCGCCAACCCGCTGCTGACCGACCCGAGCACGACCCTCGTTCCGGCGCGGTGCGATTACTCGCCGTGGGGCACCCAGGTGGACGCCGCCCGCAAGTTCTTCGAAAGCGCCGCGTCGTGCCTGGAGGCGGCGTGGAAACCCGTGTTGCGCGAGGCGAATCTGCCGTTCCAGCCGCCGTCGCTGAACGTGAGCGCGACCACGGCGGGCATAACCACGCCGTGCACCGGCTCGACCAGCAATTTCGCCGCGTTCTACTGCCCGGCGAACAAAACGATCTACATGCCGATCAGCCAGCTGCAGACGGACTATTTCAAGGACAACTGGGTGGTCTACCTCTCGGTCTTCGCGCACGAGTACGGACACCACGTGCAGGCGATGTCCGGCATCCTGCGCAAGGCCAACAGCGAGCGGGCCGATGCCGGGCCGCGCACCGCCAAGGGGCTGGAATTGTCCCGCCGAGTCGAATTACAGGCCAACTGTTTCGACGGCATGTACCTCTCCTCGTCGTCGAAAGGCGGCTCGCTGACGGCTCCGCAGCTCACGGTGGCCCGCAAGGACGCCTATGGGCGCGGCGACCAATCCGGGGACATGCGCGACCACGGGTCGGCCGAGAACGGCGGTCAGTGGTTCGAGACCGGCCTGGACAAAAATCGTGCCGCCCAGTGCAATACGTTCACCGCGTCGGCGAGCTCGGTGAGCTGAGGCGCCGAGCGGGCACCGCCCGCGCGGTGGTCATCCGGCTCGGCTCAGGCCGCAGCGCTCGGTGGACGGGAGCGAGCGATCCCCGGTGCGATCGTCGGCGTCGGTGAACCGCCGCGAGCCCGGCGCTCTGGGTCAGAGCTTCGGATCGTCATCGAGCGGGCGCTCGGGATGTGGACGCCCGAAAAGCCCCTCGCCGAGCCTGCGGGGCGCGTGCCCGTGCACTCCTTCGGCGTATGCCGTCTCGGCGTGCAGGGCGAAGTCGATCCCGGCGGTCTCGTCCTCCTTGCTGACCCGGAAGCCGACGAGCCGGTCGATGCCCTTGCCGAGTGCGAAGGAGACGCCGAACGCGTAGGCCGCGACGACCAGCACCGCCACCAGCTGCTTGCCGAGCTGGGCGAGTCCACCGCCGAAGAACAGGCCCTCGGCGCCGCCGGTCATCACCGCGGTGGCGAGCAAGCCGATCAGCACGGTGCCCACCACGCCGCCTGCGAAGTGCACGCCGACCACGTCGAGCGAATCGTCATAACCCGCCTTGAACTTCCAGCCCACCGCGAACGAGCACACCACGCCCGCGGCCAGCCCGACCAGCACCGCGCCGAGGGTGTTGACCGATCCGCACGAAGGGGTGATGGCGACCAAGCCCGCCACCACGCCGGAGGCGGCGCCGAAGGTGGTCGGCCTGCCGTCACGGATCTGCTCGACCGCCAGCCAGCCGAGCATGCCGAGACAGCCCGCCACCAGGGTGTTCAGGAAGACGGCCGCGGCGAGGCCGTTGGCGGCCAGCGCCGAACCGGCGTTGAAGCCGAACCAGCCGAACCACAGCAGGCCCGCGCCGAGCAGCACGAAGGGCAGATTGTGCGGACGCATCGCGTCGGTGCGGAACCCGATGCGCGGGCCGAGCACGAGCGCGAGGGCCAGGGCCGACGCGCCGGAGGCGATCTCCACCACCAGCCCGCCCGCGTAGTCCAGCGCGCCGAACCGCGCGAGCCAACCGTCCGGGCCCCACACCCAGTGGGCGATCGGCGCGTACACCGCGAGCGCCCACACCGGCACGAAGATCATCCACGCGGAGAATTTGGCGCGGTCGGCGATGGCGCCGCTGACCAGCGCGGCGGTCAGAACGGCGAAGGTGAGCTGGAAGGTGACGAACAGCAGCTCGGGCACCGAGCCGCGCACCGAACCGGGATCGATGCCCGCCATGCCCAGGTGATCGAGGCCGCCGATCAGGCCGCCGCCCGCGTCGGCGCCGAACGCCAGACTGTAGCCGAAAAGTAGCCAGGTCACGGTGACCAGCGGGATCGCGATGAAGTTCATCATCAACATGTTGAGTACGCCGGTCGAGCGCACCATCCCGCCGTAGAAGATGGCCAGGCCGGGTGTCATCAGTAGGACCAGGGCCGTGCTGATCAGCAGCCAAGCGGTGGCCGCGGGGTCGATGGTCGAGGTCACGGGGTATTCCTTCCGCGCAGGTGCGCTGCGAGGTTACCGAACGGTCGCTCACGGGCCGACAGCCGATCGGGAAAACGCGGTCCTCTGGTCAGGTGGAGGGCTGATCCTTCCGGACACCGCGCAGCCACGCGGCGACCGCGTCCGGTGTCGGCGGGTCGGTGCCGACCAGGTCGAGCACGGTGTAGCCGATGCATGCCGCGCCCATCACGCGTGAGGCGGTCGCTTCCGCATCGCCCCAGGGCAGGAAGGGTTTGGCGAGCAGGAGGGAGGCGATGCCGTGACCCACCGACCACAGTTCCAGCACGATCGGCAGCGGGTCGCGTGGCGCGATCGTCCCCTCGTCCATGCACTTGCGCACGGTATTCGCGAAATGCTGGAAAGCCCCACTGGTGAGGACCTGGTCCACCGCGCCTCCGGTTTCGGTGGGCGCGGTCGCCAGCCGGTACTGCTCGGGATGGTCGAGGGCGAAGCGGACGTAGGCCATGCCTTGGTCGTGCAGCTGGGTCAACGGGGAGGTCGCGGGGTCGGTGGCGGCCCGAAGCGCGTCGGCCAGGTCTTCGAAGACCTGGGCGACGACCGCATCGATGAGCTCGTCCTTGTCGGCGAAGTGCCGGTAGATCGACGGCGCGCTCACGCCGACCAGCCTGCTCACCGCCCGGATGGAGACGGCCTCGGCATGCCCGGTCCTGGTGAGCAGGTCGGCCGTGGCCCGCAGGATCTCCTCGCGCAGCTGGGCTCCGGAACCGCGCGGCGACCGCGGACGCCTGCCACCGATCATGCGCGTCCCGCGGTTTCCAGCGGGCGTGCGGCGGCGTCCTCCTCGCCCTCGGTCAGCCCGATCTTGGCGTGCAGGCGGGCCAGCGGCGCGGGCGCCCACCAGTTGGCCGGTCCGAGCAGACGCATGAGCGCGGGCGCGAGCAAGCCGCGGATGAGCGTGGCGTCGGCCAGCACGGTCAACGTGAGACCGAGGCCGAGCAGCTGCATGAACGACACCTTCGCGGTCACCAGGGCCCCGAGCACGATGGCCATCAGCACCGCGGCGGCGGTGAAGATCCGGCCCGTGCGGGCCAGCCCGATCGCGACCGCGCGAGTGTTGTCGTGCGTGGCGAGCCACTCCTCGCGCACCCGCGACAGCAGGAACACCTCGTAGTCCATGGACAGGCCGAAGGCCAGGCAGAACATCAGGATCGGCATGGTCGGCACCAGGTATCCGACCGCGGTGAAACCGAGCAGACCGGACAGGTGCCCTTCCTGGAACACCCACACCATCGCGCCGAAAGCGGCGGCCAGCGACAGCGTGTTCAGCACGAGCGCTTTGATCGGCAGCACGACGCTGCCGGTGAACAGGAACAACACGACGAACGTGGTCAGCGCGATCAGGGCGGCGGCGAGCGGGAGCCGCGCGGCCAGTGCCTGGAGCGAGTCGGCGTTGGCCGCCGCGGCGCCGCCGTAGAGCGCGTCGCCCGGAGCGGGGATCGTCCGGATCGCTTTCAGTTGCCGGTCACCCGCGGGGGAGAAGGGATCCAGTTTGGTCGCGACGCTCAGGTAGGTCCCGGTGTCGTTGATCATTCCGGGCGGAGGTGGCGCGACCCGTGCGCCGGTCACATAGACCCCGGCGGCGGAGAGGACCGCGGGCACGCCCTCCACCTTGGACAGCTCCGCGGCGTATCCGCCGAGCGCCGCGCTGCCGCCGCGATAGCCGTCCAGCACGATGGTGGTGCTGGCGACCGGATCGGCCTGGGGGAACTCGGTGCGCAGGGCATCGCCCACCTGGCGGCTGGCGGCGGAATCCGGCAGCACCCGGTCGTCGGGATAACCGAACTTGACCGAGAGGAACGGCGCTCCGAGCGCGAGCAGCAGGGCGATGATCGCGACCGCGACCGGTGCCGCGTGCCGCATCACCACGCCGGCCAGCCGGTACCAGCCGGTGTCCTCCGGCCGCTGTGGGCCGGGCGCGGGCGCGTCGCGACCGAACAGGCGACGCAACGGAGCCCGCAGGTCGAGGGAGTTCACCCGGTGGCCGAGCAGTACCAGCGCCGCGGGCAGGACCACGATCGACGCGAGCGCCGCCGCGGCGACCACCGCGACGCCCGCGTAGGCGAAGCTCTTCAGGAAGTAGAGGTCGAAAACGCTCAGCACGGCCATCGAGAGCGCGACGGTGAGCGCGGAGAACAGCACGGTGCGCCCCGCAGTCTGCACGGACCGGATGGTGGCCGCGGCCGGATCCAAGCCGTTGGCGAGTTCTTCCCGGAAACGGCTGACGATGAACAGGCTGGAGTCGATGGCCAGCGCGAGACCCATCGCCGTCGTCATGTTCAGCGCGTAGATCGAGACGTCGGTGAACAGCGTGAACATGCGCAGCAGCGCCAGGGTCGCCAGGATGGCGAACACCCCGATGGCCAACGGGAGGGACGCGGCGACCAGGCTGCCGAACACCAGGATCAGCACGATCATCGACAGCGGCACCGCGACGCCCTCGGCCAGCGCGAGGTCGCGGGTGGTCTGCTCGGTGACGTCCTGATAGATCGCGGCGATGCCGCCTTGGCGGACCGTGATGCCGTTGGACACGCCCGCGAACTGCCGTTCCAGTTCGCTCGCGGTCTGCTGCACCTGGGTTTCGTCGCCGTCGATGAAGGCGACCACCAAGGCGCTCTTGCCGTCGGTGCTGCGCAACGCGTTCGCCAGCGGCTGCGGCGTGGTCCAGTAGGACTGAACGCCCTGCACATCCGTGCGGGATTTCAGCGCGTCGGCCAGCCCGGCGCCCGCCGCCTTGGTGGCCGGATCGTCCGCGCCCGCGTCCGAGCTGACCAGCAGCACGAAGTTGGGCGCGGCCCCGGCGAAGTTGTCCGAGATCAGTTGGGCGACGCGGGCGGACTCGGCGTCGTCGGAGGTGAAACCGCCGGATTTCAAGTGCGCGGGCGCGGTGGCGCCGAAGACTCCGCACAGCACGGCGATGGCGAGCGCCGCGGTCAGCACGGCACGCGGAGATCGGGTGATGAATCGGGCCATCCGGGTCAGCATCGCGGCTCCGCTCGCTAGGTTAACGGCGTTAGAGTAACGCCGTTAACCTATGCTGTCGACTCGCACGATGCGCCCGGGATCAGCCGCGGGACTTCCGGATGGCCCGCAGGCCCCTGCGGCCGGGCACGGGAAGGTCGTCGCGCATCTCGACCCACTCCGCGGTGGTCAGCCACAGCTGCTGCGCACGGGCGTCGGCGGTGTTGTGGAAGATCCGGCGGCCACGGTCGTCGCGCAGTTCTTGCGCGACCACCGACCAGCGTGGCGGTCGGCCGTGTTCTGCCTCGTAGTCGGCGAGATAGGTCGCGATCGCGGTGCCGATGGTGTTCACCGGACGCAATGACACCCGGTTGCCGTACTGGGCCGCGTAGAAACGCCGCGCTGCGCACAGGGACCTGGGATTGGCGTTGGAGGCGATCCATCCCGCGCGCTGGGCTCGTTCGATGAGCCAGAGGTGTTTGACCGCGGACGGCGCGATATTGCCGACGCGGGTGCGGATCAGCGTCATGATCTGCTCGCTGCACAGCACGTCACGGCGGGTGGGACCGTAGCCGTGCGCGGTCCAGTGCGCATCCGCCAGTTTGGCGAGCGCCCGGCCGAAGTCGTCGATGCTGCGCTGGGCGCGGCGGCCGAGACGTTCGATGCGCTCGGCCTCGCGGCGCATCTCGTTCTGCGCGGTCAGCGTCCGGATCGCGGCCATGGTGGGCACTTGACCGCGTTCGAGGAGTTCGAGTATGGCGGCGGCGGTGGCCGGATCGGCGGCCGCGGTAACCGGCAGCGAGTCGCGCTTGATGGCGAACTCCTGGGGGCTGATGGCGCGGCTCAGGAGGGCGACGGCGGAGCGGTCGCCTGCGAAATCGGTGCTGGAGAGCCAGGCGGCGGCGATGTCGTCACACGACACGTGGACGGTCCTCCGGTGGAAGTGGGGAATTGGCGCTGGTCACCCATGGGCCGAGCTTTGTTGGTTGTGCCCCGGTCGGGATGAGGGACCGGCCGGGGTCACCAACCTGATGAAGGTTTGGCTACCGAAGTTGCCGTCTGCCACGTTAGCCAGAGGATTGCGTCGCTGTCACCCATGGTGACGGTTTCGTTATTTCCAAAAAGTGGAGGTGAATCGGGGTCCGAGTCCATCTTTTCCGGGCGTGGCGGGGTGTCTCGGCGGGTGCGTCCGGTATTCCCACGTGCAGCATGGACGATAGCTCCAAGATTGCTATCATGCATATCCTGGGCGGTCCACGAAGAAGGCGCTGCGCATGTTGTGACTTGGATCACATCAATTGCGGCCTCTTGATCGCCGGCCGGGGCGGTAGGCGGGAATGTGCATTGTCGGTGGTCGCCGGTAACCTCTGGCCGTGGCTCTGTACCGGAAGTACCGACCGGCAACGTTCGCTGAGGTGGTGGGTCAGGAGCACGTCACCGACCCGCTGAGTACCGCGCTCGACACGGGGCGGATCAGTCATGCCTATCTGTTCTCCGGTCCGCGCGGCTGCGGCAAGACGTCCTCGGCGCGCATTCTCGCCCGGTCGCTGAACTGCGTGCAGGGGCCCACATCGACGCCGTGCGGCACCTGCCCGTCGTGCGTGGCGCTCGGGCCGGGCGGCCCGGGCAACCTGGACGTGATCGAACTCGACGCCGCGAGCCACGGCGGTGTCGACGACACCAGGGAATTACGGGATCGCGCCTTCTACGCACCGGCGGAGTCCAGGTACCGCGTATTCATCGTCGATGAGGCGCACATGGTGACCACCGCCGGATTCAACGCGCTGCTCAAGATCGTCGAGGAGCCGCCTGCTCACCTGATCTTCATCTTCGCCACCACCGAGCCGGACAAGGTGCTGCCGACCATCCGTTCGCGCACGCATCACTATCCGTTCCGGCTGCTGCCGCCCGCCACCATGCGCGGACTGCTCGGACGGATCTGCGAGCAGGAGCACGTGCCGGTCGAAGAAGCGGTGTACCCCTTGGTGATTCGCGCGGGTGGCGGCTCGCCGCGCGACAGCCTGAGCGTGCTGGATCAGCTGCTGGCCGGCGCGGGCCCCGAGGGCGTGACGTATGCCCGCGCGGTCTCGCTGCTCGGTGTCACCGACGTGGCGCTGATCGATGACGCGGTCGAGGCACTGGCCGCCGACGACGGCGCCGCGCTGTTCGGCACCGTCGACCGGGTGATGGAGGCGGGCCACGATCCGCGCCGTTTCGCCGTCGACCTGCTCGATCGCTTCCGCGACTTGATCCTCCTGCGCGCGGTGCCCGACGCCACCGAACGCGGTCTGGTCACCGGCCCCGGCGACGTACTCGACCGGATGCGCGACCAGGCCGAGCGGTTGGGTCCGGCCACCTTGACCCGTTACGCCGAACTGCTGCACGAAGGTCTCGGGGAGATGCGCGGTGCGACGGCGCCGCGGCTGCTGCTCGAAGTCGTCTGCGCGCGTATGTTGCTGCCCTCGGTGTCCGACGCGGAATCCGCCACTCTGCAACGGTTGGAACGGCTCGAGCGTGGTCTTGCCGGTGGGTCCTTCGTCCCGGCCTCTGCCGCGTCGTCCGCGCCCGCGCCCGCGCCGTCCTCGGCGGCTGGTTCGCCGTCGGACCCGCCGCGTCGGCGGGGTGCCGAGGCGCTGGCCGCGATTCGTCGCGAGAACCGTGGTCGCTCGGAAGGCGCTGCTGGAACTGGTGGCGCCGGTCCCGAGGGGCCGGTGTCCGACGCGGGATCGTCCGCTGACGCCCAAATCGCTGATGGCTCAGCGCAGGCCGGTGACGGGCCAGGGCACGGTTCGTCCGGCGGTGCGGCAGGCTCCGGCGTTGCGGCGCCGGGTGGTGGACCCCCTGCCGGTGGCGGGGAATACGCAGGTGGCGCGCTGCCTGCCGGTGGTGGGCGGCAGTTCGCGAACTCTACTGCGGGGCCGGAAGGTGGCGCGGAGCCGTTTGCTCCCATCACCGGACCGGACTCTGTTGCTCCGTCCGCCACTGGAGGGGCGTCCTCGGCGGGCGGGCCGAGCGCGACTTCTGGGCCGAGCGCTTCGATGACCGAGACGGCCGCCGCGTCGGGGTCCATGCCAGGGAAGTCCGCGCAGGCTGACGACACCGCGCGCGGTGGGGAAGGCGCAGCAGGAAGCGTCCCCTCCGAAGCCCTTGCCGCGCAGGGCATCAACCAATCCGCAGCACGGCCTGGATCTGCGATGTCGGCGCAGGCGGCGGGACCTTCGGCATCGGGCGCGGAGGCGGGATCGCTCGCCGTCGGGCGTGATCGCCAAGCCGCCGACTCGGCTGCTGCGCGGAGTTCTGCTGCCGGAGCCGACCGCGGGGCCGTGGACCCGGCTGCGACGCCGAATTTCGCTGTCGGCCGTGATCGCGGGACTGCCGACTCGGTCGGCCCAGGTAGCTCTGCGGTCGGGCGGGACGCTCGGGATCGGGCCGACGCACCGGCGCCCCCGCCTCCGCGCCGGAGTCCGCCGCCGGTGCTGCTCCCGTCCCGAGCGGTAATCTGCTGCGCGAAGTAGAAGCAGCCTGGGCGGACATTCGCGCCAAAGTGCGTGAGTTCGGCGCGGCCGTGCAGGCCATGCTCGCCGGTGCGTCGGTCGCTCGGGTGGAGGGCGAGGTCATCGTCTTCGCTCACCAGCACGCGCCGCTGGCCCAGCGCCTGTCCGATCCGCGCAATCTGGAGGCGGTCCGGTCGGCGGTGCGGGCGGTGCTCGGCCGCGACCACGAGGTGCGCTGGGAAGCGGGCGGAGCGGCGCCACGGCCGGCCGCAGCGCCGCGAGCGGGCGGTGCCGCGAACCGGACCCGCGGGCAGGCGGGCGATCAGCCGGGACGTGAATCCGGCAACGCCGCGGGCCGCGGTTCGACCGCGGCCGCGCCACGCTTCTCCCGCCCGAGCCAGGCGAAGAACGCGAACGCCGACAAGGCGGGCGGCGCGGGACGTTCGCGGGCCGGCGGAGCCGACCAGCGCCCGTACCCGGCGGACGACGATATCCCGCCGCCCGACTACCCCGACCTACCCGACGATCCCGGCCCCGCGAACTATCCGCGCTACGACGCCGGGCCGAGTGTGGACGACGCGGCGGCCGACCTGGACCGGGACCGGGCGCGGGTCGTTCCCGCCTCGACCCCCGAAGAGGAGCAGGAGATGATGGCCGCCGCTGCCGATCCGGTGGCTCCGGGCGATCGCCGCGACCCGGACGAGGTCGCTCTCGAATTGCTGAAGACTGAGCTTGGTGCCACACGGCTGGATGGTTGACAACCACCGTTCTCACGACGTTAAGTTAACCGGAGTTCGCACTCCACGGTAGTATGGACGGGTAGCCGGGAGCTTCGGTACGCCGACGTTCTATGGTATGCCCAGGCGTACGGGCGACCGGGCCGTGCGTCCGTCCTTGTCTGCCTGGTTTTGTACAGCGTTAGGAACGGTCGGGCCGGTCGGCGAGGTCAGCCGCAGCCACGCCGCACCCGCGGTGTCGCCGCACACGCAGCGCTCGGACGGACGAACGTCCGGTCGACAGCTCGAGAGCGCTCGGACGAACGAGTCCGGCCGCCCACATTGAGGAAGGAACACTCCATGACCACAGAGGCCTACATTTACGAGGCCATCCGCACCCCGCGCGGCCGTGGCAAGAAGAACGGCTCGCTGCACTCGGTCAAGCCGATCGACCTGACTGTTGGTCTGATCCAGGAGCTGCGCGGCCGCTTCCCGAACCTCGACGAGGACCGGATCTCCGACCTGATCCTCGGCGTGGTCATGCCCGTCGGCGACCAGGGCGCCGACATCGCGCGCACCGCGGTCACCGTGGCCGGGCTGCCCGACACCGTCGGCGGCTTCCAGCTCAACCGTTTCTGCGCCTCCGGCCTCGAGGCGGTCAACCTCGCCGCCCAGAAGGTCCGCTCCGGCTTCGACGACCTGGTCATCGCCGGTGGCGTCGAATCCATGTCGCGGGTGCCGATGGGCTCCGACGGCGGCGCCTGGGCGCTGGACCCGGCCACCAACTACGACACCTACTTCGTCCCGCAGGGCGTCTCGGCCGACCTGATCGCCACCATCGAGGGCTTCAGCCGTGACGACGTGGACGCCTACGCGGTGCGCTCGCAGGAGCTGGCCGCCAAGGCCACCACCGGCGGCTACTTCGCCAAGTCGATCGTCCCGGTCAAGGACCAGAACGGCATCGTCGTGCTCGACACCGACGAGCACATGCGGCCCGGCACCACCGCCGAGGACCTGGCCAAGCTGCAGCCCTCCTTCGCCGTGATCGGTGAGATGGGCGGCTTCGACGCCGTGGCGCTGCAGAAGTTCCACTTCGTCGAGAAGATCAACCACGTGCACCACGGCGGCAACAGCTCCGGCATCGTCGACGGCGCCGCGCTCGTGCTCGTCGGTTCCGAAGAGGCGGGCAAGGCCTCCGGCCTGACCCCGCGTGCGCGCGTGGTCGCGACCGCCACCAGCGGCGCCGACTCGACCATCATGCTCACCGGCCCGACCCCGGCCGCCAAGAAGGCCCTGGCCAAGGCCGGTCTGACCCTCGACGACATCGACCTGGTCGAGATCAACGAGGCGTTCGCCTCCGTGGTGCTGAAGTTCCAGAAGGACCTGAACATCCCGGACGAGAAGCTGAACGTCAACGGCGGCGCCATCGCGATGGGCCACCCGCTCGGCGCGACCGGCGCGATGATCACCGGCACCATGGTCGACGAACTCGAGCGCCGCAATGGCCGCTACGCCCTGATCACCCTGTGCATCGGCGGCGGCATGGGCGTGGCCACCATCATCGAGCGGGTCTGACCCCCAACCGACAGCTGAGAATTCACGCGGCGTGAGCGTCAGGCCCGGAGGCGGCAGCCTGCGTAACCACGTAGGGCCGCGGACGCCGCCAATTCACTTAGGAGACACAGAGCTGTGAGCGAAACCAACATGATCGGTTGGGAGCAGGATTCGGACGGCATCGTCGTGCTGACGATGGACGACCCGAACCAGGGCGCCAACACGATGAACGAGCTGTACAAGAAGTCGATGACGGCCACCGTCGACCGGCTCGAGGCGGAGAAGGACAACATCACCGGTGTCGTCCTGACCTCGGCGAAGAAGACCTTCTTCGCGGGTGGCGACCTGAAGAACATGATGAAGGTCGGTCCGAACGATGCCCCTGCGCTGATGGAGGAGCTCACCGAGATCAAGAGCGCCCTGCGTCGCCTGGAGCAGCTGGGCAAGCCGGTCGTCGCCGCCATCAACGGCGCGGCGCTCGGCGGCGGCCTCGAGATCGCGCTGGCCACCCACCACCGCATCGCGGCGGATGTGCCGGGTTCGCAGATCGGTCTGCCGGAGGCCACCCTCGGCCTGCTGCCCGCGGGCGGCGGCATCATCCGCACCGTGCGCATGCTTGGCCTGCAGAACGCCCTGATGCAGGTGCTGCTGCAGGGCCAGCGCAACAAGCCGGCCAAGGCCAAGGAGATCGGCCTGGTCGACGAGCTGGTCGGCTCGGTCGAGGAGCTGGTCCCCGCCGCCAAGGCGTGGATCAAGGCCAACCCCGAGGCCGGCGTGCAGCCGTGGGACAAGAAGGGCTTCAAGATCCCCGGCGG
Source organism: Nocardia araoensis NBRC 100135 (assembly GCF_000308435.1). Classification (GTDB taxonomy): domain Bacteria; phylum Actinomycetota; class Actinomycetes; order Mycobacteriales; family Mycobacteriaceae; genus Nocardia; species Nocardia araoensis. The sequence goes on from NZ_BAFR01000004.1 coordinate 48,031, forward strand.
CACCCCGTCCTCCCCGGCCTTCGCGGCCAACCTGCCCGCGTTCCCGGCGAACCTGCGCAAGCAGATCAAGGGTGCGAACATGCCTGCGCCGCGCGCGATCATGTCCGCCGCGGTCGAGGGCTCGCAGGTCGACATCGACAACGCGTCGCTGATCGAGTCCCGCTACTTCGTGCACCTGCTCACCGGCCCGGTCGCGAAGAACATGATCCAGGCGTTCTTCTTCGACCTGCAGACGATCAACAACGGCGGCTCGCGTCCGAAGGACGTGCCGAAGAAGGAGATCAAGAAGGTCGGCGTGCTCGGCGCGGGCATGATGGGCGCGGGCATCGCGTACGTCTCCGCGAAGGCGGGCTACGAGGTCGTGCTGAAGGACGTCTCGATCGAGGCGGCCGAGCGCGGCAAGAACTACTCCGAGAAGATCGAGGCCAAGGCGCTTTCCCGGGGCAAGACCACCGAGGAGAAGTCCAAGGCGCTGCTGGACCGGATCAAGCCGACCGCGGACGCGGCCGACTTCGCCGGCGTGGACTTCGTGATCGAGGCCGTGTTCGAGAACACCGAGCTGAAGCACAAGGTGTTCCAGGAGATCGAGGACGTCGTCACCCCCGACGCGCTGCTTGGCTCCAACACCTCCACCCTGCCGATCACCGGTCTGGCGACCGGCGTGAAGCGCCAGGAGGACTTCATCGGCATCCACTTCTTCTCGCCGGTCGACAAGATGCCGCTGGTGGAGATCATCAGGGGTGAGAAGACCTCGGACGAGGCGCTGGCCCGGGTGTTCGACTACACCCTCGCGATCAAGAAGACCCCGATCGTGGTCAACGACAGCCGTGGCTTCTTCACCTCCCGCGTGATCGGCACCTTCGTCAACGAGGCGATCGCCATGCTCAAGGAGGGCATCGAGCCCGCCACCATCGAGCAGGCCGGTCTGCAGGCGGGCTACCCGGCCGCGCCGCTGCAGCTGTCGGACGAGCTGAACATGAAGCTCATGCAGAAGATCGCCAAGGAGACCGAGGAGGCCGCCCAGTCCGGCGACACCACCCTCGGCGCCAAGCGGCACCCGGCCCAGGACGTCATCGACTACATGGTGTCCGAAGGCCGTCCGGGCCGCCTGGAAAAGGCGGGCTTCTACGAGTACGACGAGAACGGCAAGCGCACCGGTCTGTGGCCGGGCCTGCGTGAGCACTTCAAGACCACGGCGGACTTCGGTGTTCCGCTGCAGGATCTGATCGACCGCATGCTGTTCGCGGAGGCGATCGAGACCCAGAAGTGTTTCGACGAGGGTGTGCTCACCTCCACCGCCGACGCGAACATCGGCTCGATCTTCGGCATCGGCTTCCCGGCCTGGACCGGTGGTGTGCACCAGTTCATCGTCGGTTACCCGGGTGGCCAGGAGGCCTTCGTGGAGCGCGCCGACTACCTCGCCAAGACCTACGGCGAGCGCTTCGAGGTCCCGGCCTCGCTGCGTAAGTAGTCTCGCGTCGCAACGCAACGGCGAAGCCCGCCATCGCTTTTCGCGGTGGCGGGCTTCCGCCGTTTTCCGGGCCTGTTCACCTCCGCGTCCGTTCGGCGCGATAGGTTGGCAGCCGTGCCGAGACGTAGTCGCCATGTTCTGATCGCCAGTTGCGCCCTCGCGCTCGCATCGGCCCCGGTGGCGGCCGCCGATCCGGTGGGGGCAGCGCCGTCGGTGCGCTTGCTGGGCGAGCAGGTCGTCGCATCGGGCCTGGAGTTCGGAGGCACCACCGTTGGCGGCCTGTCCGGGATCGATTACTCGGCGCGCACCGGTGATTTCGTGCTGATCAGCGATGATCGATCGAACAAGAACCCAGCGCGGTACTACACCGCGCGCTTCGAGGTCGGCGAGCGCGGAGTGGGACCGGTGACCTTCACCGGCACGCGACCCCTTCTGACCGCGGCGGGCGCGCCTTACGCGCCGATGTCGGTGGATCCGGAGGAGATCCGGGTGGACCCGTGGACCGGCGACTACTACTGGACGCAAGAAGGCGAGCGGGACGGCGCCGTGCTGCAAGACCCGTCGGTGCGTATCGCGCACCCGGACGGCTCCTATGCCGGTGAGCTGCCGATTCCGGAGAACGAAAGGATGCGCCCAGGCTCCGGCCCACAGCAGAATCAGGCGCTGGAGGCCGCGACTTTCCTCGCGGGCGGCACATTGTTCGCCACCGCCACGGAAGGGCCACTGCTGCCGGACGGGCCGTCGCCGACCACGACGAGCGGGGCGCTCACGCGAATCACCGTCCAGGCTCGAACCGGGCCTCTGCTCGCCCAGTACGCGTATCCGCTGGACCCGGTCTTCGCCGAGTCGCGGCCGGAGCCGGGCCGCGGCGCGAACGGTATCGCTTCCATCCTCGCCGCCGATCCGCTGGATCCCACCAAACTTCTTGTGCTGGAACGTTCTTTCTCACCGGGCACGCCCAACAAGATCCGCGTCTACGAGGCCGACCTGAGCGCCGCGACCAACATCCTCGATGCCCCGATCGGCGCGGCGCGCCCGGTGACCAAGCGGCTGCTGGTGGATCTCGACGAGGTCGGGCTCAGCGCCGTCGACAACGTGGAAGGCATGACCTGGGGTCCCCGCCTGCCCTCCGGCGAACGGAGCTTGGTCCTGGTCAGCGACGACAATTTCGACAGCCGCCAGATCACCCAGATCATCGCCCTCGCCGTCGCCTAGTCCGTGGGCCGCAGCTCCTCGGCGGCGGCCTGGTACGCGGCGGCCGCCCTGGTGAAGTAGTCGAACAGCACCTCGCGCTGTTCGGGTGGGTAGCCGCCGATGATCTCGGCGATGCGCTGCCGCGCCGGGGCGAGCACCTCGTCGAGATCGGCGGGCTTGCCGATCAATTCGACGATCACCTTGCGGCGGTCGCCCGGGACCGGCGCGCGGCGGACGTAGCCCGCGTCTTCCAGGCGGTCGATCAGCCGGGTGGTCGGGCCGGTGGTCAGGCCGCTGCGCGCGCCGAGTTCGCCCGGCGTCATCGGTCCGGCCAGTTCGAGGATGTTGAGCGCGTAGAGATCGGTGGCGCCCAGATCGACCGCCCGCGCCCCGGCTTGTCCGTGCAGCATGACCGCGCTCAGGTAGCGCCGGTAGACCTCGTGGGCGTCCGAGCGGAGGCCGCGCGCCGCGGGCTCCCGGCCTGGTTCGGATGTGGACACGAGATTCCTCCGCACCTGACGTCTGCTCATCCAAAGATAGTTCGATAGAGAAGAAAGTTCTCTCGAGAAGTAATCTATCATGGCCGGTTACTACCGCGGGACCGGATTCTCCGACGTCACGTGGTTGGCCGAACCCTCTCTGGGTATCCGCTCGTGTGGACCTGACGTGGCGGTGGTCACAACCGAGGGCGACACCTGCAATGGTGAGCGCGAGAGTCCTTTTCGCGCCGGGCGGCCAGTCTCGACCGGCGCGGAACACGCCGACTCGGAACACACCCGACCTGTTCGGAAACGTCACCCGCGTGATACCGCACCGCGCTACGTTGGAGTATGCGCAGGCATATCGGACACCGCGTCCGGCAGCAGGCGCGGAGTTGGTCGCCGATGTCGCCGATTCGATGTGAGTGTTCGAGGTGATCACATGAATCCACAGACGCGTTCGGGCCGGGTGCGCCCGGAAATTCCTGCGGCCGAGGAGAAGACGCAGCGGCAGACGCCTCCCGACATCGCCGACGAACTGGAGGCGATGGGCCTGTCCGGTGCCGTGGAGATCGGCCGCGGTGGATTCGGGGTGGTGTACCGCTGCATCCAGACCGCGTTGGATCGCGTGGTCGCGGTGAAGGTGCTTCCCTCGGAGATCGACCAGGAAAGCCGGGAACGGTTCCTGCGCGAGGAACAAGCCATGGGCAAGCTGTCCGGCCACCCGAACATCGTCGACATCCTCCAGGTGGACGTGACGGCGACCGGAATGCCACTGATCGTCATGCCGTACTGCACGCATGGATCGCTGGAGCAGCTGATTCGCGATCAAGGCCCGTTGACCTGGGCGGATTCTCTGCGAGCCGGCGTCAAGCTGGCGGGCGCCATCGAGAGCGCGCACCGCGCCCGGATTCTGCACCGCGACGTGAAACCGGCGAATGTGCTGCTCAGCGGCTACGGCGAGCCGCAGCTGACGGATTTCGGCATCGCTCGCATCCCGGGCGGGTTCCGCACCTCCAGCAGCATGATCACCGGCTCGCCCGCGTTCACCGCGCCGGAGGTACTCAAAGGCGACGAGCCGACCATCCGCTCCGACGTCTACGGGCTCGGCTCGACGCTGTTCGCCTTGCTCACCGGGCACGCGGCCTTCGAGCGGCAGGCGGGCGAGCGGGTGGTCGCGCAGTTCCTGCGGATCACCACCCAGCCGGTGCCCGATCTGCGTGAACAGGACATTCCGCCGGACGTCGCCACCGTCATCGAACAGGCCATGTCCCCGAATCCACGGGATCGCCCGGCCAGCGCCTACGAGTTCGGCGAAATGCTGCGCACCGTGCAGCGCGGCCACGATCAGCTGCCCGACGAGATGGCGCTGCTGGAGACCCCGCCGGAGCCCGAAACGACCTCCCAAGGCGCCGGCGAACAGACGGTTGTGTGGACGGGACCCCCTCCCGCGGTCACCGCGCGGCGCAGCTGGCCGCTGACGCTACGGCCCGCCGTCTCTCAGCATCCGATGGCGATGCCGACGGCGCCGCCGACGGCCGTGACCAAGTTCCGCCCGCACACGCCCACGCGCGAGCCGATAGCACGGCCACGTCTGCTGGACGTCCTGCGTGCGGGCGGGCGGCGCAGGCTGACGGTGATCCACGCGCCCGCGGGTTTCGGCAAGAGCACGCTGGCCGCGCAGTGGCGCGCCGAGCTCGCCGAGGGCGATGCCGCGGTCGCCTGGATCGGCATCGACCGGGACGACGACAACGAGATCTGGCTGCTGGCTCATCTGATCCAAGCCATCCGCCGGGTGCATCCGGACGTGGGCGCCGGTCTGGACCAGGTGCTGGAGGAGCGGCCCGCCGACGCCGCCGCGTTCGTGATCCCCACCCTCATCGACGAGATCCACGCGGCGGGCAGGACGGTCGTGGTGATCGTCGAGGATTGGCAGCGGATCACCGACGCGGGCGCGCATCGCGCGATGGAGGCCCTGCTCGACAACTGCTGCCACCACCTGCGCTTCGTGGTGACCAGCCGCGAGCAGTCCGGTCTGCCGACCAGCCGCATGCGGGTGCACGACGAACTGGTCGAGATCGGCTCGGCCGCGCTGCGGCTGACCGAAGCGGAAACCCGTCAGATCCTGGTGGAGCGCAACGGATTCGACCTCACACCCGAGCAGGTCACCGAAATCCATACCGCCACCGACGGCTGGCCCGCGGCCATCCAGCTGGTCGGCCTGTCCCTGCGCGGCAACGCCGATCCCGCTCAGTTGATCGCCACCCTCTCCGAGGGCGACCACGGCATTCGCGAATACCTCGCCGAGAACGTCTTGGACACCTTGGAACCGAAGATGCTCGAGTTCCTGATGTCGATCGCGGTGACCGAACGGGTGTGCGGCTCGCTCGCCGCGGCGCTGTCCGGCGAGCCGGACGCCGAACAGCTGCTCGAGCAGGCCGAGCAGCGCGAGCTGTTCCTGCGGCGCATCGAGCACGACCCCGAGTGGTTCCGGATGCAGCCGCTGTTCGCCGAGCATCTGCGGACCCGGCTCGACCGCGTCCACCCCGGGAAGCTGAAGTCGCTGCACCGCAAGGCGTCCCGCTGGTATGCCGAACACCAGCTGCTGCGCAAGTCCGTCGACCACGCACTGGCGGCGACCGACCTGAAGATGGCGCTGGACCTGCTCGAGGGCGGCGGGATGGACCTGATCGACGGGTCCCGCCTCGCCACGCTGCTGGGCAGCGTGTCGAAACTGCCGATGCAGCAGGTGGCCTCGCGCTCGAAGTTGCTGATGGCGGTGGCCAGGGCGAACGTCAACCTGCAGCAGTCCGGCGCGGCACGGAACGCGCTGGGGAGGCTGTCCAACATCCTGGCCCGCGGCTCCACCGGCGACGCCGATGTGCGCGTGCAGCGCTGCCAGGCGGCCGTGCTCGCCGCGTCGGACCAGATCGCGCGCGACCACACCGAGGGCGTGCTGGATCGGATCGCCGACTGCCTGCGCGAGCCGGACGATCTACCCGCGTGGACGGTCTCGACCGCGGCCAACCTGACGTCATTCGTGCGTCTGTGCGTATTCGACTTCGAGGGTGCGCGGAAGATCCAGGAGTGGGCCGAGGAGTACCACGTACGTTCGAAAGACCCGCTCGGCCTGGTGTTCGGCCGCTGCGGCCAAGGCGCGGCCGCCTACGAGCAACTCGACGTGGCCACCGCCACGCGCTGTTTCCAGCAGGCCTGGGACTCCGCACGGGAACGGTCAGGACCCCGCTCGCACGCGGTGCGCGTGGCCGCGGCGCTGCTCGGCGAGATGAGCTACCGCGGAGGCGATCTGGCCACCGCCGGCCGGCTGCTCGACGAAAGTCACGAGCTGGTCACCCGGGTCGGTCCGGTGGACTTCCTGATCTCGACCTTCGTGGTCGGCGCCCGGGTCAAGGCGGTCGAGGGCGATCTGTTCACCGCGGCCACGCGGCTGGACGAGGGCGCGCGCATCGCCGCCGACAACCGGTTGCCCCGGCTGGCCGCGCACATCAGGGCCGAACGGCTGCGCCTGGGCATGCCGC
>NZ_BAFR01000003.1 GCF_000308435.1 Nocardia araoensis NBRC 100135
GGAAGTCGCTGGGGGCGCAGCAGGTCCCGCCCAGTGCGCCGCCTGGTGCCGCGCTTCGGCCCGAAGCGGGCGGTACGGCTCGGCCCGGCGCCGTCACTCCTGACGGTGCGGCACCAGCCATCGGTTCTCCGCCATCGGCCGGTGCGATGCCACTCGGTCCGCCTGCGCAGACCGTGGACATGCCTCCGGTCGCCGGATCTCGGCCCGCTTGACCGCTGGCCTCTGCCGCGCCCTCTCGTCGACGGGTGCCGGTCCGGGCGTCGTCGTGGTGTCCCGGCGGCGCTTCACTCCGGCGGCGTATCGCCGAGCGACTCGGCCAGTGTGCGCAGCAATCCGGCCAATCGCTCGCGGGAGGCGGCGTCGAGCGCCGCCAGCAGCCGCTGTTCGTTCGCCATGTGCTTGGGCAGCAGGTCGTCGATGAGGGTGCGGCCCTGCTCGGTGAGGTGGATCCGGACGGCCCTGCGATCCTCCGCGCACGGTTTGCGCACGACCAGTCCTTTGGTCTCCAGTCGGTCGATCCGGTTGGTGATGGCGCCGGAGGTCACCATGGCGACTTGGAGCAGCGCGCCCGCGGTGAGTCCGTCTTCGGCGCCGGAGCGGCGCAGCGTGGCCAGCACGTCGAATTCCCAGAACTCCATGCCGAACTCGCCGAAGAACCGCTTCAGGTCCTGGTCGACCAGTCGCGCCAAGCGTTGGATCCGGCCGACGACGTGCATCGGCGAGACGTCGACGTCCGGGCGCTCGCGCTGCCACTGACGCCCGAACAGGTCCACCGCGTCGGACATGAGTCTCCTCTCTACAGGAATAATCTCAACGTTCATCTACTTGACGCCAAGGCAACTCGGCGAGTAAGTATTTCAACGTTGAGATTATCAATGAGGAGTCAAACATGACGACACGCACCGCGGGGCCCGCCGAGGCTTCGGTCGCGGCCACCCTGGCGCTCACCTCGCTCACCCCGATCGTCTGGGGTTCCACCTACGCCGTCACCACCGAGTTCCTCCCGCCGGACCGCCCGCTGTTCACCGCGCTCATGCGCGCCCTGCCCGCGGGACTCGCGCTGCTCGCGATCACGCGAGTTCTCCCCCGCGGCCGGTGGATCGGCCGGGTGGCGGTGCTCGGCGCGCTCAATATCGGTGCGTTCTTCCCGCTGCTGTTCCTGGCCGCCTACCGGCTGCCCGGTGGCGTCGCGGGCGTGCTCGGCGCGGTCGCACCGGTGTTCGCGCTCGCCTTCGCGACCGTGGCTCTGAGCGAGAATCCCGGCGCGCGGAAGTTGTTCGCTGGGGTGGTCGGCGTCTTCGGCGTGGCGCTGGTCGTGCTGCGGGCCGACGCGCAACTCGACGTCGTCGGGGTGGTCGCGGGGTTGGCGGGCGCGGCGTCGATGGCGATGGGCACCGTTCTGACCAAGAAGTGGGGTCGGCCGGACGGCGTCGGCCCGCTGACGCTCACCGGCTGGCAGCTGACCGCCGGTGGGCTCTTCATCGCCCCGCTCGCGCTGCTGGTGGAAGGCGCCCCGCCCGCGCTGGACGCGGAAGCGGTCGGCGGCTATCTGTACCTCGGCGTGATCGGGACCGCGGTGGCGTACTGGCTCTGGTTCCGCGGCATAGCGCGAGTGCCCGCCACCTCGGTGGCCTTCCTCGGATTGCTCAGCCCGGTGTCGGCCGCGGTGATCGGATGGGTCGCGCTCGGGCAAGCGCTCACCACGCTCCAGATGGCCGGCATGGCGATCGCGCTGGGCGGCACACTGCTCGGCCAAGCGGTCGGCGCGCCGAAGGAACCGGTTCAGCCCGCGCCCGTTCCGGCCGGCGGCTCCAGCGTTGCGCTGAGCACCGAAACTTCGCCGAAGAAGGTCTTGACCTTGACGTAACGTCAACTTGCAAGCTGGTTACACCGACGAGAGCACGAGGGAAGACCGATCGTGGGCGGCAAGGAATGGTCCATCCAGGATCTGGCGAAGGCGGCCGGTACCACCAGTCGCACGCTGCGCCACTACGGGCAGCTGGGGCTGTTGCCGCCCAGCCGGATCGGAGCCAACGGCTACCGGTACTACGACCAGGACTCCCTCGTGCGGTTGCAACGCATCCTGTTGCTGCGTGAACTCGGCCTCGGCCTTCCGGTCATCGCCGAAGTTCTCGCCGGAGAGCAGGAAACCGCCGCCGCGCTGCGTACGCACCTGGAACTGCTCCGGCAGGAACAGGATCGGATCCGGCGGCAGATCGAGTCGGTGCGAACCACGCTGCACAAAACGGAAAGAGGTGAACAACTCGTGGCAGCAGAAGTTTTCGACGGCTTCGACCACACGAAGTACAAGGACGAGGTGATCGAACGCTGGGGCAAGGACGCCTACGAGAGCGGTGACCGCTGGTGGAACTCGATGTCCGACACGGACAAGAAGAACTTCCAGCAGACTCATCTCGACATCGCCGCCGACTACGGCCGGGCGCACGCCGACGGGCTGGCGCCCGACGCCGACGAGGTGCAGGCCATCGTCCAGCGTCACTACGAGTGGATCGGCATCGGCTGGCAGGGTCGTCCGGTGGTCGAGGAGGCATTCGTCAACCTCGGCGAGATGTACGTGGCCGACCCGCGTTTCGCGGCCAACTACGACGTGCACGGCGCCGGCACCGCCGAGTTCGTGCGCGATGCGATGAAGGTCTACGCCGAGCGACGACTGTAGAGCGCGACCATCCGGCGGCCGGTACGCGACCTCCTGACCCGGGTTCAGCCCGGTCGCGCTTCGCCGTCGCGTCCGAGTGCGTGCATCAATTGGTCTTCCGTGATGGGAGGCACCGGAAGCGGGTGGGCGGCCTCCGCGCGCAGGCCGTCGAGCATCAGGGCGAGGTGGCGACGCCAGGCTTCCGGGGCGATGTGACTGGTCGCCTCGACGATCCTGGTGTGTGACCAGGTGATGAAGGCGATGTCCTCGAGCACCCAGTCCGGGCGCAGCACACCGGCTTCCTGCGCGCGAGTGATGATCCGGCGCATCAGGCCGTGGCCGTACTCCTGGGCCTGCGCGATGGCGGGACTGGGCGCCGCCCGCACGGCCAGTTCGCTGAGCAGCCGGTCGGAGGCTTGCAGCGCGCAGACCCGCTCCACGAGGTAGACGAACGACTCCCACGGGTCGGCGATGGCCAGCGCGTCCTCGGCGATGCGGCCACCCGCTTCGATCCGGTCCTCGACCGCGGCCGCGATGAGGTCGTCCCGGGTCGGGAAGCGGTTGTAGAGCGTGCCGATCGCGACTCCGGCGCGGGCGGCGACCTCTTTGAGCGGCGCGTCGAGACCGCGTTCGGAGAAGACGGCGCGGGCGGCGGTCACGAGCGCGTCCCGGTTGCGCTGGGCATCGCTGCGTAACGGCTTGTCCACGGGCCGATCCTACAAATCGGGCAGGCGGAATATGTTGAGCCATGGTTCAACTTAGTGCTACTGTCGAGCCGAAACTTGAACCATCTCTCAACTTAATCAGGAGTGGCAATGTCCGAGACCATCGCGATCTTCGGCTACGGACCCGGCCTCGGCGTCGGCACGGGACGCCGATTCGGGCGGGAGGGATTCCGGGTGGCCGTCATCGGACGTGATCCCGAGAAGGCGCGGCGGCACGCCGACGAGCTGACCGCCGAAGGAATCGAGGCCGCGGCCTTCCCCGCGGACGTCACCGTCGCCGCGCAGGTCACGGGCGTGATCGAGAAAATCGAGGCTTCCTTCGGCCCGATCGACGTGGCCATGCACGGCGCCGCGGGCAATATGAGCGACCGGATTGCTTCCACGCTGGAGGTGGACATCCCCTCCCTCGATGCGCCGATCGCGCTGAAGCTGCACTCACCGATCCTGGTGACGCGGGCGCTCGCGCCGAAAATGGTGCGGCGCGGCGACGGCGCACTGCTGTTCTCCTCCGGCTCGTCCGAGCACTTCGTGGCGCCCTACCTGGCCAACTTCGGCATCGCGCTGGCCGCGCAGCGCGGTTACCTGCGCCAGCTCGAGGTGGAATTGCGCGGTACCGGCGTCTACGTCGGATTGCTCAATATCGGCGCGCTGATCGACGGCAGCGCAGCCGCGCAGATCATCGATGAGAATCCGGAAGTGATCCCGGCGGGCTTGGAAATCGTCCGCATGAGCGGCGACGAACTCGGCGACCACTACTGGCGGCTGTACACCGAGCGGGACAAAGTGGAGCTCGACGTGGGTTTCCCAGCCTGAGGTCCGCCCCGACAAGTCCCGAGCGCGCACCGGCCTGGGCCCTGCGCGCTCGTTCGGCCGCGGCAGTACACAACCGGCCGGTTGCCAAAGAAGGCGGTTTGGGCAAACATCCGGCGAAATATCGAGGTCAGGGACATGAAACCGGGGCAGGCGAGCGGTGCCGTTCAGCACAGTTCCGACTCCGCCCGGACACGGCGGGGACTTCCGATACTCTGGGCTCCCGTGACCGTCGCATCGTCCCCGGGTACCTCCGTCCATTCCGCCTCACAGTTCGATCTGATCGTCGTCGGCTCCGGATTCTTCGGGCTGACCGTTGCCGAACGCGCCGCCACCGTGCTGGGTAAACGGGTTCTGGTGATCGAACGGCGCCACCACATCGGTGGCAACGCCTACTCCGAGCCGGACCCGGAGACCGGGATCGAGATCCACAAGTACGGCGCGCACCTGTTCCACACGTCGAACAAGCGGGTGTGGGACTACGTCACCCAGTTCACCGAGTTCACCGGCTACCAGCACCGCGTCTTCGCGATGCACAAGGGCCAGGCCTACCAGTTCCCGATGGGGCTGGGCCTGGTCTCCCAGTTCTTCGGCCGCTACTTCTCGCCGGAAGAGGCGCGCAAACTGATCGCGGAGCAGGCCTCGGAGATCGAGACCAAGGACGCGCAGAACCTCGAGGAGAAGGCCATCTCGCTGATCGGCCGCCCGCTCTACGAGGCGTTCGTGCGCGACTACACCGCCAAGCAGTGGCAGACCGACCCGAAGGAGCTGCCCGCGGGCAACATCACCCGCCTCCCGGTCCGCTACACCTTCGACAACCGCTACTTCAACGACACCTACGAGGGCCTGCCCCGCGAGGGCTACACGAAGTGGCTGGAGAACATGGCCGCCTCCGACCTGATCGAGGTGCGCCTGAACACCGACTGGTTCGAGGTGCGCGAGCAGCTGCGCGCCGAGAACCCGGACGCGCCGATCGTCTACACCGGCCCGCTGGACCGCTACTTCGACTACAGCGAAGGCGAACTGGGCTGGCGCACCATCGATTTCGAGACCGAGGTGCTGCCGGTGGGCGACTTCCAGGGCACGTCGGTGATGAACTACAACGATGCGGACGTGCCCTACACCCGCATCATCGAGCCGCGACACTTCCATCCCGAGCGCGAGTACCCCACCGACAAGACGGTGATCATGCGGGAGTACTCCCGGTTCGCGCAGACCGGCGACGAGCCGTACTACCCGATCAACACACCGGAGGACCGGGCGAAGCTGCTGGCCTACCGTGAGCTGGCCAAGCAGGAGACCGCCGCGGCGAAGGTCGTCTTCGGCGGACGTCTGGGCACCTACCAGTACCTGGATATGCACATGGCGATCGGCAGCGCGCTGAGCATGTTCGACAACGTGCTGCGCCCGCATCTGGCGGACGGCGCGCCGCTGGTCGATCAGGAGGCATAGGAGCGCCGATGACCTCTCAATCCATTCTGGAAGACATGACCACCGAGACCCGCGCGAAATCGCTGTTGCAGCGCATCATCCTGCCCCGGCCGGGTGAGCCGCTGGACGTGCGCACGCTCTACGTCGAGGAATCGGAGACCAACGCCAGGCGCGCGCACGCGACCACCCGCACGTCGCTGTCGATCGGCGCGGAATCCGAGGTCTCCTTCTGCACCTACTTCAACGCGCTGCCCGCGAGCTACTGGCGGCGCTGGAGCATCCTGTCCTCGGTGGTGCTGCGGCTGGAACTGGCCGGTCACGGCCGCGTGGACGTGTACCGCTCCAAGGCCGACGGCTCGCGGATCCACGTGCAGGGCAAGGAATTCGCGGTCGCGACCGGCGCCGACTCGGTGGTCGTGGAATTCGAAACCGACCTGGGCCCGTTCGAGGACGGCGGCTGGATCTGGTTCGACATCACCACCGACACGGCGGTCACGCTGCTGTCCGGCGGCTGGTACGCGCCGGTCGAGGCGCCCGGTGAGGGCAGCATCGCCGTCGGCATGCCCACCTTCAACCGGCCCACCGACGCGGTGAAGACCCTCGCTGCCCTCGGCTCCGACCCGCTGGTGCTGGAGAAGGTCAAGGCCGTCATCATCCCCGACCAGGGTACGAAGAAGGTCGTCGACGAGCCCGGCTTCGCCGAATCGGCGGCCGCCCTCGGGGATCGCCTGTCCATCCACGACCAGCCCAACCTCGGCGGGTCCGGCGGCTACAGCCGGGTCATGTACGAGGCGCTGAAGACCACCGACGCCGAGTACATCGTCTACATGGACGACGACATCGAGATCGAGCCGGATTCGATCCTGCGCGCGCTGGCCTTCGCCCGCTTCGCCAAGTCTCCGGTGCTGGTCGGCGGCCAGATGCTCAACCTGCAGGAGCGCTCGCACCTGCACGTCATGGGCGAAGTGGTCGATCGCGGCATCTTCATGTGGACCGCGGCGCCGAACGTCGAATACGACCACGACTTCTCGAAGTACCCGCTCAAGGACCGGGACAACTCCAAGCTGCTGCACCGGCGCATCGACGTCGACTTCAACGGCTGGTGGACCTGCGTCATCCCGCGGCGCGTCGCCGAGGAGCTGGGTCAGCCGCTTCCGCTGTTCCTGAAGTGGGACGACGCGGAGTACGGCCTGCGCGCCCGCGCGGCCGGGTACCCGACCGTCACCCTGCCCGGCGCGGCGGTGTGGCACATGGCCTGGAGCGACAAGGACGACGCCATCGACTGGCAGGCGTACTTCCACCTGCGCAACCGCCTGGTCGTCGCCTCGCTGCACCTGCCTGGCAACGGGCGCGGCATGGTCGTCAACACGATCAAGGCCACCCTGAAGCATTTGCTGTGCCTGGAGTACTCGACGGTCGCGATCCAGAACCTCGCCATCCGCGACTTCCTCGCAGGCCCGGAGCGGCTGTTCCAGCTACTGCCCAGCGCGCTGGGGGCGGTGCACGAGCTGCGCAAGCAGTACCCGGACGCGGTGATCCTGCCCTCGTCCACCGAACTGCCGCTGGCCAGCCACATCGGTGTCGGGGCGGTCGGTGAGCCCGCCAATCCGATCGCCAAGGTGGCCCGGCTGGCGAAGGGCGTGGTGCACAACTTCCGTCCCGCGCGCACCGAACACCACGAGACCCCGCAGCTGAACGTGCCGACGCTGGACGCGCGCTGGTTCCTGCTCTCGCAGGTCGACGGCGTCACCGTCACCACGGCCGACGGTCGCGGCGTCGTCTACCGCAAGCGCGACCCGCGCCAGGCGCTCGGCCTGTTCAAGGAGGCCATGCGCCTACGCAAGGAGCTGGCCGCCCGCTTCCCGGAGATGCAGCAGCGCTACCGCGCCGCCCACCCGCAGCTGACCAGCACCGCGGCGTGGGAGAAGGTCTTCGGCATCGACACGAAGGATGAGCAGCAGTGAGTATCGGAGCGAGCGCCGCCGACGACGCGGCGGTGCAGCCGCCGCCGCACAGCGCGAACGGCCACGGCGGCCCGGTGTCCGCGCACCCTCCCGCGGCCGGACAGACGCCGCCGGAGGTCGCGATCATCAACGCCGTGCAGGCCACGCTCGGCGGCAAGCCCGCCGTGGTGTCCGCGGCGCGCGGCCTGTCGCACTTCGGTGAGCACGCGCTGGGCTGGGTCGGCATCGCCGCCGCGGGCTGGCTGGTGGACAAGCCGCGGCGCAGACAGTGGGCCGGGGTCGCGGTCGGCGCGGTCGGCGCGCACGCGGCCTCGATCGTCATCAAGCGCGTCGTTCGCCGTCCGCGCCCGAACGATCCGTCGGTGCAGGTCAACGTGGGCACGCCGAGCAAACTCAGTTTCCCGTCCTCGCACGCCACCTCGACGACGGCAGCGGCGGTGTTGCTCGGCAAATTGACCGGGCTACCCTTGCCTGCGGTGCTCGTCCCCCCGATGCTGCTTTCGCGGGTGGTCCTCGGGGTGCACTACCCCACTGACGTGCTCGCCGGTTCCGCGCTCGGCGCCGCGTCCGCCGCCGCCCTGCTCGCCGCCGAAAAGAGACTCGACAGTGACCGCACAAGAAAGAGCCTTCGTTGACATGAGTGAAGAGCCGACCGGCGCCGACCTGGCCGAGGCGGTAGTCAAGGGCCCGCCCAAGACGCTGGCCGGCGGTCTGTTCAAGGCAGTCCGTCCGCGGCAGTGGGTCAAGAACGTCCTGGTGCTCGCCGCACCGCTGGCCGCGGGCACCGCCACCGACGTCGACGTGCTCGCGCACGTCGGCATCGCCTTCGTGGTGTTCTGCATGGCGGCCTCGGGCATCTACCTGGTGAACGACGCGCTCGACGTGGAGGCCGACCGGGCGCACCCGACCAAGCGGTTCCGGCCGATCGCCGCGGGCGTCGTCCCGGTGAACCTGGCCTACCTGCTGTCAGCGCTGCTGCTGGGCGGGTCGATCGCGGGATCGTTCCTCGCGTCGTGGCACCTGGCCGTGGTGATGGCGGTCTACATCGGCATCCAGCTGGCCTACTGCTTCGGGCTGAAGCATCAGGCCGTGCTGGACATCTGCATCGTGTCCTCCGGCTTCCTGCTGCGCGCGGTGGCCGGTGGCGCGGCGGCCGACATCGAACTGTCGCAGTGGTTCCTGCTGATCATGGCCTTCGGCTCGCTGTTCATGGCGGCGGGCAAGCGCTACGCGGAGCTGCAGATCGCGCTGGGCACCGGCGCCAAGATCCGCAAGTCGCTGGAGTACTACACGCCCACCTACCTGCGCTTCATCTGGACGCTGGCCGCGACGGCGGTCGTGGTGTTCTACGGGCTGTGGGCCTTCCAGCAGGACGGCATCAAGGACACCAACTGGTTCGCGATCTCGATGATCCCGTTTACCATCGCAATCCTGCGTTACGCGGTCGACGTCGATGGGGGCGAGGCCGGGGAGCCGGAAGAGATCGCGCTGGGGGACCGCGTCCTTCAGCTGCTCGCAATCGCCTGGATCGGAGCGGTAGGTGTCGCTGTCTATCTCACCTGACGAGATGCTGGTAGCGGAGCGAACGAAATACGCGGCGGAGCGGTCGGCCGATGAGTCGTCCGGCTCCGCGTCGCGGTTCGCGCGTCTGTCCAAAGCCACGTTCGTCGGTGGGATCACGCTCACCGTTGTTCTTTTCGCGGTCGGGGGCTGGCAGCGGCGGTGGATCGCCGATGATGGTCTCATCGTGTTGCGCACGGTGCGCAACCTGCTGGCGGGCAACGGCCCCGTCTTCAACGAGGGCGAGCGCGTCGAAACCAACACCAGCACCGCGTGGACCTATCTGGTCTGGTTCTTCAGCTGGCTGACCCAGGCGCGGCTCGAGTACGTGGTGCTCGGCGTCGCGCTCACGGTGTCGCTGGCCGCGGTCGTGTTCGCCATGCTCGGCTCGGCGCGCCTGTGGGGCGGGACCCGCACCGGGCTGTTGCTGCCAGCAGGCGTGCTGGTCTACATCGCGCTGCCCCCGGCCCGCGACTACGCCACCTCCGGTCTGGAAAGCGGCTTGGTGATCTGCTGGATCGGCTTGCTGTGGTGGCAGCTGCTGCGCTGGAGCCAGGCCAAGTCGGTGCGCCTGCCCGGTCTGCTCGGACTGGTCTTCCTCGCCGGTCTGGCCCCGCTGATCCGCCCCGAGATGACCCTGGTCGGCGCGCTCGCGCTGCTGATGATCTTCTGCGCGCCCATGCCCGAGAGCAGGCTGCGGCCGATCGTGCTGCGCGCGGCGATCGTCGCGGTGGCCGGGCTGGTGCCGCTGGGCTACCAGATCTGGCGGATGGGCTACTACGGCTTGCCCTACCCGAACACCGCCGTCGCGAAGGACGCGGGCGGCGCCAAGTGGGGGCAGGGTTTCACCTACCTGTGGGATCTGGTCGGTCCGTACTTCCTGTGGGCTCCGCTGCTGGTGTTGCTGATCGCCGGTGTGCTCGCCGCGCGTACGGGTGCGACCAGGACGGCGCCTGCCGATACGGAAGCGAAGCGTGGCTGGTCGATCGGCCGGATCCGAGTCTGGCTGCGCTCGCCGGGTGCGGTTGTGGCTTTGGTTCTGGTCAGCGGGTTCCTCCTGACCGTCTACGCGCTTCGGGTCGGCGGCGACTTCATGCACGGCCGAATGCTGTTGCCCCAGCTGTTCCTGTTCCTGCTCCCGGTCGCGGTCCTTCCGATCCGGGCGCCTCAGGGAGGTGTGCGCGCGGCGACCATCGCCGACTGGTCCTACGCGGCGGTCGCCGTGGCATTCGTCTGCGTCGCGGGCTGGGCGATGTTCGCGGCGAACACCACCGCGATCAAGACCGGCACCAAGATCACCTCCACCGGCATCGTCGACGAGCGCGTCTACTACGTGCTCAACACCGGGCACGACCACCCGATCCTGGCCGAGGACTACTTGGACTACCCGCGCATCCGCGCGATGGTCAACGACATCACCAACAGCCCGAACGGCGGTCTGCTGCTGAACTCGCCGTCGTTCATGTTCTGGTACATCGCACCGCCGCCCCAGCCGATTCCGGCCGGTGGCGCCGGGCACACGGTCTACTTCCTGAATCTCGGTATGACCAGCATGAATGTTCCGCTGGACGTGCCCGTGATCGATCCGATGGGCCTGGCCTACCCCTTGGCCGCGCACACCGACCGGCTCACCGACGGGCGGATCGGCCACGACAAGAGCCTTTACCCGGACTGGGTCATCGTGGACACCGGCATGGTGGACAAGAAACCGTGGATGCCCTGGTACCTGGACGAGAAATGGGTCGCGCAGGCGCGCACCGCGATGTCCTGCCCCGACACCCAGGCGCTGATGATCTCCTACCGCGATCCGCTCACCTTCGAGCGTTTCCGGCACAACCTGCGCAACGCGCTGCACTTCGCGAAGTACCGGATCGATCGGGTGCCGAAGTACGAGATCCAGCGGTGCGGACTGGTCGATCCCTTCCCGCAGCCGGTCGCGCAGCGCTGACCCCCATGAGTCACACTGGACCCACCGGGCACGGTAGGCCCAGTGGCCCCATTTTTCGAGGTAGATAAAGTGGCGTACGCCGCTTTATCTCTTTTTGGTAACGCTGCCGTGTCGATACCGATATACGCTACGACCGTATGCCCGGCCTGGCGTCCACCGGTTGTGGGCAATGGCGGGTTACCGTGTGGACGGCTTGCCGCTGTCGCTGTGAAACGAAAGGTTGAAACTGATGCGAGGCGTGATCGGGCGTCGTCTTAATTCTCGAAGAGCAGGTTCCTGGCTCAAGCGGTCCATGCTGGTATCGCTGGCCGTTCTGCTACCGCTCGGGGTGTCGGTGGCAGGCCCTGCCGCCCCGGCGTCCGCCGCGTTCAATCCGGATGGCATGGACTTCTGGGTCGACTCCGAAATGGGGCCGATCAAGTCGCGCATCTTCCGCGCCGCCGACGGCAACACCGGCCGCGTGGTGTACGCGCTGGACGGCATGCGGGCGCGCAACGATCTGAGTGGCTGGGAGATCGACACCGAGGTCGCGCGCGAGCTGACCAAGTGGAACATCAACGTGGTCATGCCGGTCGGCGGCCAGTCCAGCTTCTACGCCGACTGGAACGGTCCGAGCGACTTCTTCGGTCTCGGCAGCGCGGGCTCGTCCTCCACCGGTTCGGCGAACTCCGGCTCCGGTCTGCTGACCGGTTCCGCGGGCGGGCCGGGCAAGACCACCACCTACAAGTGGGAAACCTTCCTCACCAACAACCTTCGCTGGGCGCTGCGCGACCGCCTCGGGTTCAACCCGAACGGCAACGGCGTCTTCGGCCTGTCCATGGGTGGCAGCGCCGCGCTCACCTTGGCGGCCTACCACCCCGATCAGTTCCGGTACGCCGGTTCGTACTCCGGGTACCTGAACATCTCCGCGCCCGGCATGCGTGAGGCGCTTCGCGTGGCGATGCTGGACGCGGGCGGCTACAACATCGACGCGATGGCGCCGCCGTGGGGCCCGCAGTGGCTGCGGATGGACCCGTTCGTGTTCGCGCCGCGCCTGAAGGCGAACAACACCCGCCTGTGGGTCTCCGCCGGCAGCGGTCTGCCGAGCGGTGCGGACGGCATCAGCTTCAACACGCTCAATGCGATGGGTCTGGAAACGCTGGCCCTGGCCAATACCCGCGCGTTCCAGGTCCGCATGCTCACTTTGGGCGCGAACAACGTCACCTATGACTTCCCAGCCGTGGGTGTGCACAACTGGAACTACTGGGCCGACGAGGTCTACCGGATGATCCCGGATCTGTCCGCGAACATCGGGTAGTAGCCCGGCCATAGCGAGAAAGGCCGCTTCGCGCCACCGGCGCGGAGCGGCCTTTCGGCGTTTACCGGGTCGTCCACGGGTACTTCGGCAACGAATATGAAGAGAAAAGGCTTCGGTAGTTGTGGTTTGGATCACGATCCAGCAACATGAAGGCATTCGTTGTCAATTGATACCCGTACAACATGCGCCAAGGTCGACTCGCCTGTTTCTTGGTAGGCGTGGCGTCTTGGCGCCCGATGAGCCACCGGTTGAGATTGCTAAAAGTTTGCCAAGCCGGGCCATCCGAGGGAAAGGTCGATGTGATGCGTAGTGCGCGCGGGAAGCGCTGTCCCCAGGGGTCCCGAACAGCCCGATCGTGGTTGCGGCGGTCCGCCCTCGGCATCGCCGCGGCGATGCTGCTGCCGCTCGGGGCGACCATCACGGGCACGGGCGCCACGGCATCGGCCGCGTTCGACCCCGCGGCGTTCGATTTCTGGGTCGATTCCGGGATGGGTCCGATCAAGACCCGCATCCTGCGCGCCGCGGACGGCAACACCAACCGCGTCGCCTACGTGCTGGACGGCATGCGGGCGCCGGAGACACTGAACGGCTGGGAGATCGAGACCAACATCCCGCAGGTCCTGGCGAGCCAGAACATCAACGTGGTCATGCCGGTCGGCGGCATGTCGAGTTTCTACGCCGACTGGATCGCGCCGAGCGAGTTCTTCGGCGTCCCGGCCGGCGCGGGCTCCAGCACCGGTTCCGGCGGGTTGGACGGATTCGCGGGCGGGCCGGGTAAGAGCTACCGGTATCAGTGGGAGACCTTCCTGACCAACAACCTGCGCTGGGCGCTGCGCGACCGCCTCGGGTTCAACCCCAACCGCAACGGCGCCTTCGGCCTGTCGATGGGCGGCAGCGCTGCGCTGACCCTGGCGGCATACCACCCGGACCAGTTCAGCTTCGCGGGCTCGTTCTCCGGCTACCTGAACAACTCGGCGCCGGGTATGCGCGAGGCGATCCGCGCGGCCATGCTCGACGCGGGCGGCTACAACGTCGACGCGATGGCCCCGCCGTGGAGCCCGCAGTGGCTCCGGATGGACCCGTTCGTCTTCGCACCCAATCTCATCCGCAACGGCACCCGCTTGTGGATCGCGGCGGCCAGCGGTCTGCCCACGGCCGGCGACCCGCCCAGCTTCGGCACCCTCAACGGCATGGGGCTGGAGAGCCTGGCGCTGGCGAACACCCGCGCTTTCCAGGTCCGGATGGCGACCCTGGGCGGCGGCAACGCCGTCTACTCCTTCCCGCCGTTCGGTATCCATGCCTGGAACAACTGGGCCGACGAGGCGATGCGAATGATCCCGGATATGTCGGCGAACATCGGCTGAATTTTTTGGCGGCGCCTGCGGCGCCGCGTGTTCGCGGCCCCTTCATGGCTCGCGTTCCAGCGGTCGAGACTCGCGCCTGCGGCGCATGCGCTTCGACCGCTGGAACGCGAGCCGGGCCGCGAACGATGCTCGTAAGACTCGCACCCGGGCGGGTTCTGTGGGTGGGGATCTTGCGTTTTGTGGTGTGGGGGTGGTCGGCGGGCGAATTTGTTTGCGTTTGCGTAGTTGTGGTGCTGACCGGCAGGGCGTGGCTGGCGGTGCCCCTAACTTGCCTGGCGGTGCCCCTAAGTAGTGGGGGGGAGGGAGCCAGGGAGTTGGGATAGGGGCAGTAGGGGTATGCGGGGTGGGGTTGTGGGGGCGTGGAGCTCGGCTCGTCAATTTGCTGATTGATCGCTGTTGTGCTGTCGTCAGTGCTCAGAGCTGTTTGCTCGAGATATTCGCGCTGCTATCACGGCGGATCTCGGCTTCGATCACGGTGGGGTCACGGGGCTGATGGGGTGCCGTCGTGTCGGGCGGGTGCTCGGCAGGCGTGTGTGGAGGACGTCCCGGCTGTCGGGATTGCGAAGATCTCGGGCCGGTGACAGTTCCCGCCAGAGGTGCAAATATCTTGCGTTCCAACACGACATCACCGCGAGAACGCGATAAGGTCACCGCACCATTACCTTGCGCGAACGGATGGATTTCGGCAGTGGGAAAGACCCGGATCTTGCTAAAGCGAGGGGCGTCGAATATCGTCCAGCGAGCGCAAGTGTGACCAGATCGTTGTAGCGCCGTCATGGGGATCGGATTGTCGGGACCATGTCCGTGACGAGCGTCTCGTTGGCAACACGGGTGCCGCTTCGCCCCTCGGGCGGCGAGTGGCACCACAACAGCAGAAAGAGAGCAGGATTCATGCGTTTCGGCAGGGCCGCCGCGCCGAAGAGAACACAGTCGGGACGGCGAGGCGCACCTCGCGGTTGGCGTAATCGAATTCTGGCCGTCGGAGCCGCCGCGCTGGCGCTACCGATCGCCGCGGGTCTGGCGACCCCGACTCTCGCCGCCGCGGCGCCGTCGGCGCACGCGCCGGTGTTGCGGTCGCCCGCGGGTGGCTACGAGGACCTGATGGTTCCCTCCAGCATGGGCCCGATCAAGGTCCAGGTGCAGTGGGCCTCGCGCGGCGGCAACGCGGCGCTGTACCTGCTCGACGGCCTGCGCGCGCGCGACGACCGCAACGCCTGGTCGTTCGAGACCAACGCGATGCAGCAGTTCGCCAACGACAACATCTCCCTGGTGATGCCGGTCGGCGGCCAGTCCAGCTTCTACACCGACTGGTACGCGCCGTCGAACACCAACGGCCAGAAGACCACCTACAAGTGGGAGACCTTCCTCACCAAGGAACTGCCCGCCTTCCTGGAGGGCTACGGCGTCTCGCGCACCAACAACGCGGTCGTCGGCCTGTCCATGGGCGGTAGCGCGGCGCTGGCTCTCGCGGCCTACCACCGCGACCAGTTCAAGTTCGCCGCCTCCTACTCGGGCTACCTGAACATCTCCGCGCCGGGTATGCGTGAGGCGATCCGCATCGCGATGCTGGACGCGGGCCGCTACAACGTCGACGCGATGGCCGCGCCGTGGAGCTCGCAGTGGCTGCGGATGGACCCGTTCGTCTTCGCGCCGCAGCTGCGCGGCCTGCCGATGTACATCTCGGCCGCCAGCGGTCTGCCGGGTCAGTTCGACCAGCCGAACTCGGCGGTCGGCGTGTTCAACACCGGCAACGGGATGGCGCTGGAAGCCCTCTCGCTGGTGAACACCCGCGCGTTCCAGGCTCGCCTGAACTCGCTCGGCATCCCCGCCCGGTACGACTTCCCGGCCGCGGGCACCCACTCCTGGAAGTACTGGGAGGGCGAGCTGTTCGCCTCGCGCAACATGATCCTGGACGCCACCGGCTCCTGGTGATCTGATCCACCTCGTCGCATTCAGGCCGCACCGTTTCGGTGCGGCCTGAATTGCGTTCGGGGGCAGCCACGATCGCGCGGCAGCGAACATAGTTTGCTGTGCAGCGCGTGTCTCCCGTAAACGTCGCTATAACGGGAGTACAAAGCTTTTGTGGCAGGGATTACGCGCGGTAGCTGTGGCACACGCGGGCGTCTCGTCGCTCGTACGGCACGCGAGCGGCTCATGCTGCTCGCCACCGCGATGGTGGTCCCGCTGGCCGCGAGCGTGTCCGTCGAGGCACCCGCCGTCGCCGAGCCGACGGCGGCCGTGGCCGCGCCCGCGCTGGAGAAGGTTCAGTGGCTCAGTGACCGTCGCGTCGCCCTGTGGGTGACCTCGCCGTCCATGGGAGTGCCGATCCAGGTCCAGCTGCTGCTGGCTCGGGACTGGAACGCCCATCCTGAGGCCAGGTTCCCGGTCTTGTTCCTGCTCGACGGTCTGCGCGCCACCGAGGACGAGAGCGGGTGGACCAAAGAGGCGGGCGCGGTCGATTTCTTCGCCGACAAGAACGTCACCGTGGTGCTGCCGGTGGGCGGGCAGTCGAGCTTCTACGCCGACTGGCTCCAGCCGGACAACGGCCGCACCTACAAATGGGAGACCTTTCTCACGAAAGAGCTCCCGCCGCTGCTGGAGAGTCATTGGCGGGCGACGCCGGTGCGGGGTGTGGAAGGCCTCTCGATGGGCGGTACGGCCGCGATGTTCCTCGCCGCCCGCAATCCGGGTTTCGTGCGGCACGCAGCGTCGTACTCCGGGTTCCTGACCACGACGACGTTGGGCATGCCGCAGGCCATCGAGGTCGCCATGCGCGACGCGGGCGGCTTCGACTCCGCCGCAATGTGGGGCCCGCAGACGGGCCCGGAGTGGGAGGCGCACGACCCATACGTGCTGGCCGACAAGCTGCGGGGAGTCAGCCTCTACGTCTCCAGCGGCAGCGGCGCGATCGGTCCCTATGACCATGCCCTCGGCATCCCGGGTGTGAGCACCAACATCGCGGGCATGGGGTTGGAGATCCTCTCCCGGCTCACCTCGCAGAACTTCGTGACCAAGCTGTCCAAGCTGGCCATCCCGGCGCAGGTGAACTATCGCCCTTCCGGCACCCATTCCTGGCCGTACTGGGACTTCGAGATGCGCCAGTCCTGGAACCAGGCCGCGTCCGCGCTCGGCGTCGATCAGGGCAAGCCCGCCTGTCAGCCGGGCGGCGCGATCGGCCCGGTAGCGACCGCGGCCGGCTGGCTCGGCGACTGCCTCACCGGGGAGTACGCCGTAGCAGGGGGCACCGCGCAGGACTTCAAGGGCGGCCGGGTGTTCTTCACCTCGGACAACGGCGCGTTCCCGGTGGGGGGTGTCTTCGGTTCCGGGTACCAGGCGGCGGGCGGACCTACCGGGCCGCTCGGATTGCCGACCGGCGAGGAACGCGCGCTGGAGGACGGCCGCGGCCGGTTCCAGTCCTTCCAGAACGGCTCGCTGTACTGGACCCCGCAGACCGGCGCTCAGATGGTTCGCGGCGCGATCCTGGACGAGTGGGGCAAGCAGGGGTTCGAGCGCGGCCCCGCGGGCTACCCGATCGCGCCGGAGGCCAAGACGCCGAGCCGTGACGGCGCCGTGCAGGCGTTCGAGAACGGTCCGTTCTACTACAGCCAGGCCACCGGCGTGCATCGCGTCCAGGGCTTGATCCTCGGCAAGTACGCCCAACTGGGCTTCGAGAACAGCCCGCTCGGCTTCCCGGTCGCCGAGGAGCAGGCGGCGAAGGACGCGGGCCGCTTCAGCCGATTCGAAGGCGGGAATATCTATTGGAGCCCGGTATCCGGCGCCTGGGCCGTCCGCAACGGCCCGATCCTGGATGCCTGGCGCGACACCGGCTACGAGAACGGCAAACTCGGCTACCCGACCGGCGACGAGTTCCCAATCTCGGACGGCGTGCAACAGAACTTCCAGGGCGGCTTCATCACGCTGCGCGACGGCAAAACGGAAGTGCACGCGCTCTGAGCATGACCGTCGCCCATCCGGGCCAGGTGAAGTCGTGCATATCGGCCCAGACCCAGCGCCTGGAGGCGTGCATCTGATCGTGAGATGAAGCGGATACGAGCACGTGGGCCCAACTCCCGGTTTCGAGCGAAGCGAGACCGAGCATGCTCTGTTCGCGAGCCATAAGGGGGCCGCGAACACGCAGCGCCGCAGGCGCTGCAAATCGGACCCAGCTAGCCTGGTGGGCGACCCGACCCCGCTCAGTGACAGATCGAGGACAAGAATTCATGCAACGGACCCGTGGAAAGGTATTCGGCGTGGTTGTGGCGATTGCCGCGACCGGCCTGCTCGCCGCTTGCGGCGACAACGATTCGACCGCGACGAGCACGCCATCGTCTACCCGCACCACGACGGCGGCGGCTGCCAGCACCTCGCCGGTTGCCTCGACACCCGCCGACACCGGGCAGCCCGCTCCCGCGCCGGAGCAGCCCACGACGACGGCGGCGCCCGAGCGTCCGCAGCCGGTGCCGACCGAATCCGTCCCGCCCGCGGACACCTCGAAGCTCACCGACAAGGACAAGAAGTTCCTGGATGAGCTGGCCAAGCAGGGTGTCACCCCGTCGAGCCCGGACATCGCGCTGAGCATCGGCGCGTACGTCTGCCAGGGCACGGCCGCTGGCGCGTCCGACCAGGATCTGATGACCTTCGTCAACGCCATGGCAGGTTCCGATCCGTCCTTCGACCCGGCGAAGATGCCGGTGGAGAAGGCCGGACAGATCTACATCTCCACCGCTCGCGCCACGTACTGCCAGTGAGTTCGCGCGTCCGTTCGACCTCCCGCCGGTCCAAGCCGGCGGGATGTCTGCTCGTGATCGGCGGCATCCTGCTGATCGTCCTGGTTGCCCTGCTGCTGTGGTATCTGCTCGCGGGGCGTTTGCGCCCGCCGGGCCCCGGGCCGAAGCCGCCGGAACGGCCGACCTCGCAGCCGGCCAGTTGTCCCGACGTGCAGATGATCTCGGTGCCCGGCACCTGGGAGTCCAACAGCGCCGACGATCCGCACAATCCGACCGCCAACCCGGTGTCGCTGATGCTCAACGTCTCCGGCCCGATCGCCCAGCGATTCCCGAGCGAGCGAGTGGACGTCTACACGGTTCCGTACGTCGCGCAGTTCTCCAATCCGATCGCGATCCCGCCGGACGGCCAGCAGTCGTACAACAACAGCCGGTCCGAGGGCACCCAGCGGATGGTCGAGGCCATGGTCGCGCGGCACCAGGAGTGCCCGCTCACCACCTACGTGATCGCCGGGTTCTCCCAGGGCGCGGTGATCGCGGGTGACGTCGCCGCGCAGATCGGCGCCGGCGACGGGCCGGTGCCCGCCGACCTGGTGCTTGGCGTGACGTTGATCGCCGACGGACGCCGCACCGGCGACAACGGCCCGGGTCAGGCGATCCAGATCGGCCCCCCGCCGCCGGGTGTGGGTGCCGAAGTCGCGCTGAAGGGGTTGAACGTGCCCGGCATCACGATGACGGGTCCGCGTCAAGGGGGCTTCGGCGCGCTGGCCGATCGCACCTACACCATGTGCGCGCCGGGCGATCTGATCTGCGACGCACCACGGGAGGCGCTGAGTCCGTGGAACATCCTGGGCAGCGTGAACACGCTGGTCCGGGCCGTGGGGAACCCGGTGCACGCCCTCTACAACACTTTTGTCGTGGACGGCGACGGCACCACCGCGACGCAGTGGACGGCCAACTGGGCGGCGGGCCTCATCGAGGCAGCGCCGCATCCGGCTCATTCGTGAAAATTCACAGCCCGTGAGATACCCCGCACCCGATTGGCGTGACAAGCGCAACTCGAATTGGGTAGCACGCTGTAAAGTGCGCTGGTGATCGCGACGCCGGGCACCACAGCAGCGCAGACCCGAAGCGGGCGTCGCGCCCGTATCTTCCTTACAGCCAGGAGCATGAGTTCATGACAGAAGCCGCCGCACCGGCCACCACGGCGAGCCGTGACGCGGATGCTGCGTTGTCCGCGCTGGGCACTCCGTTGCGTCCGTTCCGCTTCGCGGCGGCCGGCGAGGGAAACAAGCAGGAGGGCGGTGCGCGCAAGTTCGTGCAGACCGCTCAGCAGGCCGAGGAGTACGGCTTCGACACCTTCGTGGTACCCGACCACCTCGGTGAGCAGATCGGGCCGATCGCCGCACTCGGCGCGCTGACCCAGGCCACCGAGAAGATCCGGCTCGGCACCTCGGTGCTGGCGAACGGTTTCCGCCACCCCGTCGTGCTGGCCAAGGACCTGGCGACCATCGACGTGCTGTCCAAGGGCAGGCTCGAGGTCGGCGTCGGCGCGGGCTGGATCAAGGAGGAATTCGAGAACGCGGGCATCCCCTACGAGTCGCCCGGTGTCCGGCTGGAGAAGCTGGACGAGTCGCTGACCATTCTCGATGTGCTGCTGCGCGGCCAGGAGTGCACCTTCGAGGGCAAGCACTACCAGGTCTGCGGTGTCAAGGGGACTCCACGGCCGCGACAGGGTCCGCGCCCCCCGATCTGCACCGGCGGCGGCGGCCCGAAGATGCTGCGGCTGGCCGCCAAGCACGCCGATATCATCTCCGTCGTTCCGGTGACCACCAAGAACGGCAAGGGCCTGCTCTCCGGCATCACCATCGAGAAGGCCGTGGAAAAGGTGAATCTGATCAAGGAGGCCGCCGGTGACCGGTTCGCCGACATCGAGCTGAACTGGGCCATCACCGCGATCGTGATCACCGACGATCGCGAGAAGACCGCGGAGATGGCGCTGTCGGCGTTGGACCGGGGACTGCACCCGAACCTGGAGGTCGACGTTCAGCTGTCCGTCGAGGACATCCTGAACTCGCCCTACGTGGCGATCGGCACATTCGAGGAGATCGCCGAGCAGATCCGCCGTGTGCGGCAGCTCACCTCGATGTCCTACGTCGGTGTATTCCCCACCCAGATGGACGCGTTCGCCCCCGTTATTCCCCTGCTGCGGGACGAGTGAGCCGGTCTTCTCTGTAACATGACTCTGGTTTGAGTACATCTAGCCGATAAGCGGTCACCGCGCAGACCGCACAAAATCTGCAGGCTGGCTCTGCACTTGGAGCACCCGCGGGCGAAAGCGAGTCGGGGCCTCACAGGTAAAAGCGGCGATCTCGCCGTCTTGCTGCGTGTGCCTCGGAGGAGAAGAAGGAATGGAAGAGACTTTCGACGACTACCTGGACGAAACCGGGAACATCCGCATTCCCGAGGATCACACCCTGGTTGATCACGTCGAGAAGCACACCCGGAACGACGCGAACACCCTGGCGTATCGCTACATCGACTACTCGCGCGAGCGCGACGGCGAGGCGCAGGAGTTGACGTGGCGTGAGTTCGGTATTCGGCTGCGCGCGGTGGCCGCTCGACTGCAGCAGGTGACCAACCCGGGCGACCGGGTCGCGATCCTCGCGCCGCAGGGCTTGGATTACGTGATCTCCTTCTTCGCCGCGATCTACGCGGGCACCATCTCGGTCCCGCTGTTCGACCCGGACGAGCCCGGCCACACCGATCGCCTGCACGCGGTGCTCGGCGACTGTGAGCCCTCGGCCATCCTGACCGCGAGCTCCTCCGCGGCCGGGGTCCGGCAGTTCTTCCGCTCGCTGCCCGCCGCTCAGCGCCCGCGCATCATCGCGGTGGACGCGATTCCCGACAGCGTCGGCGAGAGCTGGGTGCGCCCGGACATCGCGATCGACGACATCGCCTACCTCCAGTACACCTCGGGGTCCACCCGAGTGCCCGCGGGTGTGGAGATCACGCACCGCGCGGTGGGCACCAACCTGCTGCAGATGGTCGACGCGATCAACCTCGACTGGAACTCGCGCGGCGTCACGTGGCTGCCGCTGTTCCACGACATGGGTCTGCTGACGGTGATCCTGCCCGCGGTGGGCGGCAAGTACATCACCATCATGTCGCCGAGCGCGTTCGTGCGCCGTCCCTACCGGTGGATCAAGGAGCTGGCCGCCGTTTCCGACGGGGCCGGAACCTTCGCCGCCGCACCGAACTTCGCGTTCGAGCACGCCGCGGCGCGTGGTCTGCCGAAGAACGGCGAGTCGCTGGATCTGTCGAACGTCATCGGCCTGATCAACGGCAGCGAGCCGGTGACCACCTCGTCGATGAAGAAGTTCAACGAGGCGTTCGCCCCCTACGGCCTGCCCAAGACCGCCATCAAGCCCTGCTACGGCATGGCCGAGGCGACGCTGTTCGTCTCCGCCACCAAGGCCGAGGACGAGGCCAAGGTCACCTACGTCGACCGCAAGGAGCTCAACGCGGGACGCATGGTGAAGGTCGACCCGAGCCACGAGGACGCGATCGCGCAGGTGTCCTGCGGTTATATCGCGCTCTCGCAGTGGGCGACGATCATCGATCCGGAGTCGGTGGAGTCGGGCGGCGGTCGCGAGGTGCCCGACGGGCACGTCGGCGAGATCTGGCTGCACGGCAACAACATGGGCATCGGCTACTGGGGTCGTCCCGACGAGACCGCGGCGACGTTCCATAACAAGGTCACCGAGCGCCTGGCCGAGGGCAGCCACGCCGAAGGCACCGAGCCGGACGCGAACTGGATGCGCACCGGCGACTACGGCGTGTACTTCGAGGGCGAGCTCTACATCACCGGCCGGGTCAAGGACCTGGTGATCGTGGACGGCCGCAACCACTACCCGCAGGACCTCGAGTTCTCCGCGCAGGAAGCCAGCACCGCGCTGCGTCCCGGTTTCGTCGCGGCGTTCTCGGTGCCCGCCAACCAGCTCCCGGCCGAGGTGTTCGAGCAGGGCAGCCACTCCGGCCTGCAGTTCGACGCCGACGACGCGTCCGAGCAGCTGGTCATCGTGGGTGAGCGCGGTCCGGGCGCGGGCAAGGCCGATCCGCTGCCGATCGCCGACGCGGTGCGCGCGGCGATCTCCCAGCGCCACGGTGTGACCGTTCGTGACGTGCTGCTGGTGCCCGCGGGTTCGATTCCGCGCACCTCCAGCGGCAAGATCGCCCGCCGCGCCTGCCGGGCGGCCTATCTGGAGGGAACGCTGCGGGGTGGTTACACCCAGCAGGCTTTCCCCGATGCACCGGAAGAGTAATTGCCAGGGGCGGCCTCGGACCGACCATCGACGCTCGGCGCCGAGCTTCCCACGCGCCGGGCGTCAATTCACGGTACGCCCGGTACGCAGACAGGTAGCTTGAGGAATTGATGGCTGACAACGAGGGCACGCCCACCCAGACGACCGACACCCCGTCCGTGGAGACCGTCGCCGACGCGGCGGCCCCGGCCGAGTCCGCGAAGGGCGGCGCGCAGACCGACATGTCGGTGGCGGAGCTGCGTGAGTGGCTGCGGCGCTGGGTCTCCGAGGCGACCGGGCAACCGATCGAGCAGATCACCGTGGACCGGCCGATGGAGGAGTTCGGGCTCGCCTCGCGGGACGCCATCGCCCTCGGCGGGGACATCGAGGAACTGACCGGCGTGATGCTGAACGCGACGATCGTGTACCAGCATCCGACCATCGCCGCGCTGGCCGAGCGGATCATCAACGGTGAGCCGGACGTGCCGGAGGAATCCGCGGACGACGCGTTCTACTCCGCGGGCTACCGTCCGGGGGAAGCGCACGACATCGCGATCGTCGGCCTGTCGACGCGACTGCCCGGCGCGGGTGACACCCCGGAGTCGACGTGGGAATTCCTCATCGGACGCGGTGACGCGATCCGGGAGCTGCCCGAGGGCAGGTGGGAGGAGTTCGCGGGCGATCCGATGGCGGCCGAGGCGATCGCCAAGGGCAACACCCTCGGTGGTTATCTCGACCAGGACGTCGTGAAGGGTTTCGACGCGGAGTTCTTCGCGATGTCGCCCCTCGAGGTGGAGCGCGTCGATCCGCAGCAGCGTCTGATGATGGAGCTGACCTGGGAGGCGCTGGAGCACGCCAGGATTCCGGCCAGCCAGCTCAAGGGCGAGTCGGTCGGCGTCTTCATCGGCACCTCGACCAGCGACTTCATGCTGATCGCCGCGCTCGGTCTCGGCGCGGACGACCCATCCGCGCCCGCTTCGGCCGCCGCGTACGGTTTGACCGGCAGCTCGTCGTCGATCATCCCGAACCGCATCTCCTACTTCTACGACTTCCGCGGCCCCTCCGTCGCGATCGATACCGCGTGCTCGTCCACGCTGGTCGCCGTGCACCAGGCGGTGCGCGCGCTGCGCAGCGGTGACGCGGATCTGGCGCTGGCAGGCGGCGTGAACATGCTGCTGGCTCCGATGGCCACGCTCGGCTTCGATTCCGTCGGCGCGGTCGCGAAGGACGGACGGATCAAGGCGTTCTCGTCGGATGCCGACGGCATGGTGCGCTCCGAGGGCGCGGGCCTGGTGGTGCTCAAGCGGCTCGCCGACGCCGAGCGCGATGGCGATCGCATCCTCGGTGTGGTCAAGGGCTCGGCGGTCAACTCCGACGGCCGTTCCAACGGCATCGTCGCCCCTAATCCGGACGCTCAGGCCGACGTGTTGCGTCGCGCCTACCGCGACGCGGGCCTGCCGCCGTCCACCGTCGACTACATCGAGGCGCACGGCACCGGCACGGCGCTCGGCGATCCGATCGAGGCGGACGCGCTCGGCCGGGTGGTCGGCCGGGGACGCGAGGCCGGCAAGCCGGTGCTGCTCGGTTCGGCCAAGACCAATTTCGGCCACCTGGAGTCGGGCGCCGGTGCGGCGAGCCTGGCCAAGGTGATCATGTCGTTGCAGCACAACGTCATTCCGCCGAACATCAACTACGCAGGCCCGAGCCCCTACATACCGTTCGACCAGGCGAACCTGAAGGTCGTCGACGAGCCGACCGAGTTCCCCCGCTACAGCGGCAAGGCGACCATCGGCATCTCCGGCTTCGGATTCGGCGGCACCAACGCGCACGTCGTCGTCCAGGAGTACGTGCCGACCGCGACCGAGACCGAGGCTCCGTTCTCCGAACTCGAGGCCAGGCTGGACGAGGACGCGATGGCGGAGAGCGCCGACGCGGAGACGGAGTCCGAGGCAGGCGACGCCGTGGCCGAGGTGGCGGCCGAAGCCCCCGCGGAATGGACCGCGGAGCGCACCGAGCCGCTGCCGCAGATCCTGGCCGTGTCGGGCTACCTGCCTTCGCGCCGCCGTCGTGCCGCCGCCGAGCTGGCCGACTGGCTGGAATCCGAGGCGGGCACGCGGACTCCGCTCGCCGACGTGGCGCGGTCGCTGGCCAAGCGCAGCCACTGGCGTTCGCGCGGCGTGGTGCTGGCCAAGACGCACGAAGAGGCGATCTCCGGACTGCGCGCCATCGCGGCAGGCAAGCCGGGCGCAGGCGTCTTCACCGCCGACGCGCCCGCGGCCATGGGCCCGATGTGGGTGCTCGCCGGTTTCGGCGCGCAGCACCGCAAGATGGGCAAGCAGCTCTACCTGGAGAATTCGATCTTCGCCGCGGCCGTCGACGAGGTCGACGAGCTGGTGCAGGACGAAGCCGGATACTCGGTGCGCGAGCTGTTCCTCGACGACAGCCAGGACTACAACGTCGGCACCTCGCAGGTCGGCATCTTCACCATCCAGGTCGGTCTGGCCGCGCTGCTGCGCGCGCACGGCGCGGAACCCGAAGCGGTGGTGGGCCATTCGATGGGTGAGGTCGCGGGCGCGTACATCGCCGGTGGTCTGTCCCTCGAGGACGCGGTGCGCGTGATCTGCGCCCGTTCCCGCCTCATGGGCGAGGGCGAGCAGATGATCAGCGACGACGACGTGCGCAATATGGCGCTCATCGAGTACAGCGCCGAGGACGTCGCGAACCTGCTGCCGGAATACCCGGACGTCGAGGTCGCGGTGTACGCGGCGCCGACGAACACGGTGATCGGCGGTCCGCAGGACCAGGTCGCGGCGATCGTCGCGCGGGTGGAGGCGGCGGGCAAGTTCGCCCGGGTGCTGCAGACCCGCGGCGCGGGCCACACTTCGCAGATGGACCCGCTGCTCGGCGAGCTGGCCGCGGAACTGGCCGGTATCGAGCCGACGAAGCTGAAGACCGGTCTGTACTCGACGGTGCACAAGGAAGAGTTCTTCCGCTCCGGTCACGACCCGATCCACGACGAGGACTACTGGGTCAAGAACATGCGCCACAGCGTGTACTTCACCAACGCGGTGAAGCTCGCGGTGGACGCGGGACACACCACGTTCTTGGAGCTGGCGCCGAATTCCGTCGCGCTGATGCAGGTGCTCGGCACCACCTTCGCTGCGGGCGTGCACGACGCGCAGCTCATCCCCACGCTCAAGCGCAAGGAGGACGAGTCCGCGGGTGTGATCGCGGCGCTCGCCCAGCTCTACGTGCACGGGCACAAGGTGGACCTGTTCTCGCTGGTCGGTCCCGGCGAGTACGCCGACGTTCCGCGCACCACGTTCGTGCGCAAGGAGTACTGGCCGAAGGCCCAGCTGGCCTCGGGCGGCAACGGCCGGGTTCCCGGCGCGCACGTGGCGCTGCCGGACGGCAGGCACGTCTGGGAGGTGCAGGCGGCCTCGGTGACCGATCTCGCCGGACTCGTGCGTGCCGCGGCGGCGCAGGTGCTCAGCGACGTGTCGCTGGGCGCGTCGATCCCGCACGCGCCGATCCCGGTCGCGGGCACGCTCACCACCACGCTCACCCCGCATCCCGGCGGCGCCTCGGTGCAGGTGCACGCCAAGGAGGGCAGCGCCTTCCGCCTGGTGTTCGACGCCGTGGTGACCTCCGGCGCTGCGCTGCCGGAACCCGTCGCGGCCGAGGCTGTCCCGGCGATCGCCGCGCAGCCGCAGGGCGATGCCGACATCGAGGTCGTGGAGACCTTCGGAGACCGGTGGGACCCGAACGGCACGCAGACCGTCGAGGATCGGCTCGCACTGATCGTCGCGGAGTCCATGGGTTACGCGGTCGAGGATCTCCCGATGGAGATCCCGCTGATGGAACTCGGCCTGGACTCGCTGATGGCGATGCGCATCAAGAACCGGGTCGAGTACGAGTTCGACATCCCGCAGTTGCAGGTGCAGGCCGTGCGGGACGCGAGCCTGCACGAGGTCGGCAAGGTGCTGCGGTACGCGATCGAGCACCGCGACGAGGTGCAGGCGATGGCCGACCAGCAGGCCGCCGACAAGGCCGCGGGCGGCACGGGCGAGCTGGCCGTCGACGCCGATTTCATCGCCACGGCCCGTGCGGCCATGGTCACCGGCGCGGACCCGATCGCGGCGGTGACGGGCAAGACGACCGAGGCCGCTCCGGCCGAGCAGGCTGATACGCCGACAGCTGCCGTGACGACGGAAACCGCTGCGCCCGAAGCCGCTGCGGCTCCCGCCGCGGCCACCCCCGCGGCCGTGTTCGGCGGCGGCGCCCAGCAGTCGGCCGACGAGGACGACGTCCCGCCCCGTGACGCCGCCGAGCGCCTGACCTTCGCCACCTGGGCGGTGGTCACCGGCAAATCGGCCGGAGGCATCTTCAACACGCTGCCGATCCTCGACGAGGACACCGCGGAGAAGCTGGCCGCGCGCCTGACCGAGCGGGTCAAGGCCGAGGTCACCGTGGACGACGTGCTCGACTGCGAGACCATCGAGCAGCTGGCCGACATCGTCCGCACGCTGCAGGACAGCGGCGCGGATGTGGACGGTTTCGTCCGTCCGCTGCGGGCGCGGCCGGAAGGCTCGAATGCCGTGCCGGTCTTCGTGTTCCATCCCTCCGGCGGGAACACGCTGGTGTACGAACCGCTGCTGAAGCGGCTGCCCGCGGAGACGCCGATGTACGGCTTGGAACGGGTCGACGGCTCCATCGAGGAACGAGCCCGCCAGTACCTGCCGGAGCTGCGCAAGCTCCAGGGTGACGGTCCGTTCGTGCTGTACGGCTGGTCGCTTGGTGCGGTGCTGGCCATGCAGACCGCGCAATTGCTGCGCGCCGAAGGCGCGGACGTGCGCGTGGTCGGCCTGATCGATCTGGCCATTCCGACGCAGGGCGAGGACAACAGTCCCGAGGAGCGGGTGCGCCGGATCGAGCGCTATCAGATGTTCGCCAAGAAGACTTACGGCGTCGATGGCGAACTGGACCGCGAACAGCTCGAAACGCTGGCCGCGGCCTCCGACGAAGAGCAGTTCAAGATGATCAGTGACCTGATCAAGATCAGCGGTACCAAGATCCCAGGCGGTGTGCTCGAACACCAGCGCACCTCGTGGATCGAGAGCCGTGAGCTCGCCAAGACCCAACCGTCTCATTACGACGGAGATGTGGTGCTGTACCTCGCCGATCGCTATCACGACGGGATGATCGAACTGGAGCCGCGCTTCGCCGACCGGTTGCCCAACGGCGGCTGGAACGAGTACATCCCGAATTTGGAGGTCGTCCACATCGCCGGCGACCACCTGCAGATCATCGACGAACCGCGGATCGGCAAGATCGGAGCCGACTTGACCGCGAAGCTCGCCGCGATCGAGGCGAAAGGGGCCAAGTGAGCACTACTGCCGAAAAACTCGCCGACCTGCGCAAGCGCCTGGAACTAGCGCAGGAGCCCGCGGGTGAAGCGGGCGTGGCCAAGCGGGCGAAGAAAGGCATCCCCAGCGCCCGCGACCGGATCAACATGCTGCTGGACCCGGGAACCTTCGTGGAAATCGGTGCGCTGGTACGCAAACCGGGCGATTCCGCCGCGCTCTACGGCGACGGCGTCGTCACCGGGCACGGCTTGGTCGAAGGCAGGCCCGTGGCGGTGTTCTCGCACGACCAGACCGTCTACGGCGGTTCGGTCGGCGAGATGTTCGGCCGTAAGGTGGCCGGGATCCTGGAGTACGCCGCCAAGGTGGGGTGCCCGGTGGTCGGCATCAACGACTCCGGCGGCGCGCGCGTGCAGGA
This sequence comes from Nocardia araoensis NBRC 100135, assembly GCF_000308435.1. Lineage (GTDB taxonomy): Bacteria > Actinomycetota > Actinomycetes > Mycobacteriales > Mycobacteriaceae > Nocardia > Nocardia araoensis. Next base: position 28,565 of record NZ_BAFR01000003.1, read on the forward strand.
GGCGGTGACCTCACTGGCCTGGTACGCCGAGCTGGGGCGGCGGCAGGAGCCGCTGTCGGGCCTGGTCCCGCAGATCTCGATGATCCTCGGCAAGTGCGCAGGTGGCGCCGTCTACGCCCCGATCAATACCGACGTGGTGGTGGCGACCGAAGAGGCGTACATGTTCGTCACCGGGCCGAAGGTGATCCGTGAGGTCACCGGCGAGGACGTGAGCCTCGAGGAACTCGGCGGCGCGCGCAGCCAGGCCGAGTACGGCAACATCCACCACGTGGCCAAGGACGAGGCGTCCGCGTTCGAGTGGGTGCGCGACTACCTGAGCTATCTGCCGACCAGTTGCCAGGAGCTGGCGCCGATCGTGAATCCCGGCTTGGAGCCGGAGATCACCGACGCCGATCTGGAGCTGAACTCGATCGTCCCGGACTCCGACAACGCCGGCTACGACATGCACGAGATCCTGCTGCGCATCTTCGACGACGGCGCCTTCCACGAGGTCGGCGCTTCGGCGGGGCGCAACGTCATCACCGGCTTCGCCCGCGTGGACGGCCGCAGCGTCGGCGTGGTGGCCAACCAGCCGATGGTGTACGCGGGCGCGCTGGACGCTCGCGCCTCGGACAAGGCGGCGCATTTCGTGCGCCTGTGCGACGCCTTCGAGATCCCGTTGGTGTTCGTCGTGGACACGCCGGGGTTCCTGCCCGGTGTGGAACAGGAGAAGATCGGCGTCATCAAGCGTGGTGGACGGTTCCTGTTCTCCTACGTGGAGGCCTCGGTGCCGAAGGTCACCGTGGTGATCCGCAAGTCCTACGGCGGCGGTTACGCCGTGATGGGCTCCAAGCAGCTGGGCGCCGACGTGAACCTGGCCTGGCCGACGGCGCGGATCGCGGTCATGGGCGCCGAGAGCGCGGTCAGCTTGATCGGAGCCAAGCAGATCGAAGCCGCGCCCGAGGACCAGCGTGCGGCGATTCGCAAGCAGATGATCGACTTCTACAACGCCACCGTGGCGACGCCGTGGGTGGCCGCCGAACGCGGATACATCGACGCGGTCATCGAGCCGTCGGCGACTCGACTGGAAATCCGTCGTGCGCTACAGCTGTTGCGGGACAAAGCTATTGCCCGCAACCCGCGCAAGCATCACCTGCTGCCGTTGTAGCAGCCGGAAAACGATCGGGCCGCACCCCTTGGGGCGCGGCCCGATTCGCGTCATGCGTCTCGAATGATCAGCTGACCGTGACGGATTCGATGACGACGTCATCGACCGGCACGTCCTGGTGCATTCCCGCCGAGGACGTGGCGACACCCGCGATCTTGTCGACCACGTCGGTGCCTTCGGTCACCGCGCCGAAGACCGCGTAGCCCCAGCCCGAGGGAGTGGGAGCGGAGTGGTTGAGGAAATCGTTGTCCGAGACGTTGATGAAGAACTGCGCGGTGGCCGAATGCGGGTCGTTGGTGCGGGCCATCGCGACGGTGTACTTGTTGTTCTTCAGGCCGTTGTTCGCTTCGTTCTGGATCGGGCTCTTGGTGCCCTTCTGGCGCAGCCCGGGCTCGAACCCGCCGCCCTGGATCATGAAGCCGGGGATGACGCGGTGGAAGATGGTGCCGTTGTAGTGGCCGGCGTTCACGTAGTCCACGAAATTGCGCACCGTGTTCGGCGCTTTCTGATCGTCCAGTTCGAGCACGATCGATCCGTAGTTCGTCGAGATATTCACCTTGGTCATACACCCACCTTTCCATCCCTCTGTGGCCCGGTGCGTCATACGGGTACTTTTCCGGCGCCCGGGGTCGGATATGGACAACTGGTTTCGTATGCACATGGGTAACTCGCCGGGAACGCTCAGAATGTGAGCGGCGCCCGACGCAGGACCTGAACGCGAAGCTCGCAACACTCGACTAGCACGGCCTAAAGACCCGGAGAGGCGGGGGAGCCAGATAGCATTGCCAACCGTGCCCGACGCCGCAACCGCTGTTCTCACGAAACCTCCCGCCGCCCCGGTGGTGACCCCGAACGATTTCCGGACCGCCCGGCTCATCGCGCTGGTGGCCGGAGTGCTCGGCGCGTTGTTCGCCCTGGCGACCCCGTTCCTGCCGGTCACGCAGACCACCGCGGTGCTGAACTGGCCGCAGGGCGGGACGCTCGGCAACGTGCAGGCGCCGCTGATGTCGCAGGTCCCGATCGACCTGAAGGCGACGATCCCGTGCGAGACGATCGCCCAGCTACCCGAGCGCGGTGGCATGCTGCTGGCCACCGCGCCGCCGCAGGGTGACCGGGCCGCGCTGGAGGCCATGTTCGTACGGGTCTCGGAGACGTCGGTGGACGTGATCGACCGCAACGCGGTGGTGGTGTCGGCCGACCGTAGCCGCATGGGCGAGTGCACGGCGCTGACCATCGATTCGGACAGCGAACGCACCTTCGCCGGGTTCAGCGGGCTCACCCGGCAGGTGGAGCGGCCGGTCGAAGGCGGGGCGCCCGGGGCGAACGAGTCGGTCACCGTGCCGGTGGAGGGGCAGCTCGGCGGCGATCTGCGGCCCCAGGTGGTCGGGGTGTTCTCGGACCTGAAGGGCGCGGCGCCCACCGGTTTGTCGTTCACCATGACGGTGGACACCCGATTCTCCTCCAGCCCGACCGCGATCAAGCTGATCGCGATGATCGCGGCGGTGCTGTGCACACTGATCGCCCTGACGGCGCTGGCCCGGCTCGACAGCAGTGACGGGCGCGGGCACCGCCGGTTCCTGCCCGCGAACTGGCTGAAGCCGACCTGGGCGGACGGCGCGGTGGTGGGCACGCTGCTGCTGTGGCATTTCGCGGGCGCGAACACCTCCGACGACGGCTACATCCTCAGCATGGTGCGGGTGGCGCCGCACGCGGGTTACATGGCCAACTACTTCCGCTGGTACGGCGTGCCGGAGGCGCCGTTCGGCTGGTACTACTACGTGATCCAGATCTTCTCGGAGATCTCCACGGCAAGTCCCTGGGTCCGGTTGCCCGCGCTGGCCTGCGCGATCCTGTGCTGGCTTGTGATCAGCCGCGAGGTGGTGCCCCGCCTCGGCCGCGGGGTGCGCACCAGCAAGGTGGCGCTGTGGACCGGTGGACTGGTGTTCCTGGCGTTCTGGCTGCCGTTCGACAACGGTCTGCGCTCGGAGCCGATCGTCGCGCTCGGCGCGCTGCTGACCTGGGTGTCGATCGAGCGGGCCATCGCGACCGGACGGCTGCTGCCCGCCGCGGTGGCGGTCCTGGTGGCGGCCTTCACCCTTGCGGCCGCGCCGACGGGCCTGATGTGCGTGGCGGCGCTGCTGGCCGGTATCCGCCCGATGCTGCGCATCGTGGTGCGCAAGCACCGGCAGTTCGCCGCGCTCGGCGCCGGGCGGTGGGGCTCGACGCTGCCGCTGCTCGCGCCGATCGCCGCGGCGGGTGTGCTCGTGCTGACGGCCGTCTACACCGACCAGACCTTCGCGGGCATCCAGGAGGCCAACCGGGTGCGCCAGGTGACCGGGCCGAACCTGGCCTGGTACGAGGACTACCTGCGCTACTACTACCTGTTCGTGGAGACCGTCGACGGCTCGCTGTCGCGCCGCTTCGCCTTCCTGGTGATGCTGCTGTGCCTGTTCACCACCATGCTGGTGCTGCTGCGGCGCAGGCGGGTGCCGGGTATCTCCAGCGGTCCTACCTGGCGGCTGATGGGCGTGGTCTTCGGGACGATCTTCTTCATGATGTTCAACCCGACCAAGTGGACCCACCACTTCGGCGCGTACGCGGGCATCGCGGGTTCGCTGGCGGCGGTCACCGCGGTAGCGGTCTCGGCGAGCGCCCTGCGGGCCCGCAAGAACCGCGCCATCTTCCTGGCCGGGTTGCTGTTCGTGCTCGCGGTCGCGTTCTCCGGCATCAACGGCTACTGGTACGTATCCAGCTTCGGCGTGCCGTGGTTCGACAAGCGCGTCTCGCTGCACGGCTACCAGTCCAACACCCTCATGCTCATGCTGTTCGGCGTGGCCTTGGCGCTGGTCGGCTGGTACGCGCTGCGGGAGGACTACACCAAGCCGCAGCCGTCGGCCAAGACGGCGCGCGGCAGGCGGATCCGCCGGTTCGCCGCGATCCCGCTGACCGTGGTCGCCGCGCTGATGGTCGCGCTCGAGGTGGTCTCGCTGGTCAAGGGCGCGGTCTCGCAGTATCCGGCGTACTCGCTGGCCCGGTCGAACATCGACGCGCTCGGCGGCAGCACCTGCGGCCTGGCCAACGACGTGCTGGTCGAGCCGGACCCGAACGCGGGCAAGCTGGAGCCGATCATCGATCCGGCGCATCCGCCGACGAATCCCGCCGATCCGCTGGCCGGCGTCGACCCGGTCGGATTCGACCCGAACGGCGTGCCCAACGATCTGTCCGCGGACACCGTCGAGGTGAAGCCGGGTACCGGCAACACCTCCACCCAGTCGGTCGGCGCGGCGTTCGCGGAGGGGCAGAGCGCGGGCACCGGCGGCGGTCAGGGCGCGCGCGGCGTCAACGGCTCCACCGTCGCCCTCCCGTTCGGCCTGGACCCCGCGACCACGCCGATCCTCGGCAGCTACCAGAACGGCATGCAGCAGCCCGCGAACGTCACTTCCAGCTGGTACCAGCTGCCCGCGCGTTCGGCGGACAAGCCGCTGGTGGTGATCTCCGCCGCCGGTCGCATCCTGTCCTTCGACGACACCGGCGCGATGAAGTACGGCCAGTCGCTGACCGTCGACTACGGCAAGCGGCAGCCCGACGGCAGCGTGCAGAAGCTCGGCACCTACCTGCCGCGCGACATCGGCCCGTTCCCGTCCTGGCGCAACCTGCGGGTGCCGCTGGACGAGATCGCGCCCGACGCCGACGCGGTGCGCATCGTCGCCAACGACCCGATCCTGATCGGTGACCAGTGGCTGGCGTTCACGCCGCCGCGGATGCCCGAGCTGCGGACGCTCAACAGCCTGCTGGGTTCCGAGCAGCCGATCCTGCTGGACTGGGCGGTGGGCCTGCAGTTCCCGTGCCAGCGTCCGTTCGACCACCGCAACGGCGTGGCCGAGGTGCCCGGCTACCGCATCCTGCCGGATCGCCCGCTGGCCGTCAGCTCGACGAACACCTGGCAGGCCGAGGAGTTCGGCGGCGTGCTCGGCTTCACCCAGATGCTGGCCAGGTCCATCTCCGTGCCCACCTACCTCAAGGACGACTGGGCGCGTGACTGGGGCTCCTTGGAGCGCTACGAGCAGTACGACCGCAACGCGGTCCCGGCGAAGCTGGACACCGGCACCGCGACGCGCTCGGGCCTTTGGTCGCCGGGCAGTATGCGGGTGTTCTGACATCGCGCTCGGGCCATGGCCCAGACACAGGGCCGCCGCGCAGGCTGATCCTGCGCGGCGGCCCTGCCGTATGTCGCCGGTGTCTACCGGGCGCTCAGACCTTCAGCCGAAGACCGAGCTCGCGCCGGAGCACCTCTTGCGAAGGGAGGCGGCCGAGCACGCGCAGCACCGCAGGCCGCAGCTCCCGTTGTTCCTCTTCGTTGAGCAGTCCGACAAGATCGCGCAGATCCATTTCATCGAATGCCGTTGTCATGGCATTCAGATTAAGGCCATCGACCCGATTCGTCTTCCGATGTTTAACCACAGGTGGGAGCACATTTTCAGACCGGACAACCGGTTTATTGCGCGGCGGTGTCGTAGCGCTCCCGTGCGGCGACGACGTCTTCCATGCGAGCCTCCGCCCACGCTTTGACCGCGCTCATGACCGGCTGGAGGCTGTGGCCGAGCGGAGTGAGTTCGTAGTCGACCCGGACCGGGACTTCCGCGGTGATCCGTCGCTCCACCAGGCCGTCGCGTTCCAGTCCGCGCAGCGTCTGCGTGAGCATCTTGGGGCTCACGCCGGCGATGATCCGGCTCAGCTCGCCGTAGCGCAACGGCCCGTCGGCGAGGGCGGTCAAGACAAGACTCACCCATTTGTCGCTGATCCGATCCAGGAGTTGCCGGGTCGGGCACTCGGCGATGTACGCGTCGTACCGCTGTTTGGCCAGCTCACGGCGCTGTGCCGCGGTCTTCGTCGCCATTGAGCGCACCTCGCTGTCTCTAACGCACTTTCGGGTAACTACTACCTCATGGATAGTAACCCGCTCTAGGTTGGTCGGCGGCAGAGAGGAAGGAATGTCATGCGAGCAGTAGTAGTCCGCCGACCGGGACCCGAAGCCGTGGTGGAGATCGTGGAGGTGCCGACGCCGCAGGCGGGGCCGGGCACGGTCCGCATCGCGGTCGCGGCGGCGACGGTGAACCCGGTGGATCTGATGGTGCGGGCGGGCGTGGGCGGCACGCCGTTCGCCGCGCCGCGCGATCAGTGGGGCGTCGGCTGGGATGTCGCGGGCACGGTCGACGCGGTCGGCGAGGGCGTCACGGAGTTCACGGTGGGGCAAGCGGTGATCGGCATCAGCGACCGGCTCGACATCTCGCTCGGCGCGCAGGCCGACTACGTGGTGCTGGAGGCCGGGAATGTCGCGCCCGCTCCGGTTTCCGTGTCGCCGGTGCACGCGGCCACCATCCCGCTCAACGGTCTCACCGCGCTCCAATCCCTCGACGCGCTGGATCTCGCGCCCACCGACACGCTGTTGGTGACCGGCGCCGCGGGCGCTGTCGGCGGATTCGCGGTCGAACTCGCGGCGGCGCAGGGGATCCGCGTGATCGCCTCGGCTTCACCCGCCGACGAGGACGCGGTGCGCGCCTTGGGCGCCACCGATTTCGTGCCGCGCCAGGCATCTTTGCCGGATGCCGTCCGCGCCATCGTCCCCGGCGGCGTCGACGCCGCCCTGGACGCGGCCGCCCTCGGCCCGGCGACGCTCGCCGCGGTACGCAGCGGCGGAAAATTCGTGTCGATCAGCGTCCCCAACACGCCGATCCCCCTGCGCGGCACCACCGTCCACACAGTCCTGGTCCGCGCCGACCGAACCCAACTCGACCACCTCGTGAACCGAGTCGACGAGGGCAAACTAACCCTCCGCGTCGCCGAAACCCACCCCCTCACCTCCGCCCCGCAAGCCCAGACCCGCCTGGCACTCGGCGGCCTCCGCGGCCGCCTCGTCCTCACCCCCTGACCCCCTCCACGAGTGGCACACGGCTGCGGCGAATCGCGAGAGAACTCTCCACCATGTGCCACTCGCGGGGTTCAGCGGATGCGGATGGGGTCGTCGGTGGAGAGGCCGGTGCGGGTTCGGGTCGTGGTGGTGATGGAGGCTGGTGTCGCGGTGGGGTCGTAGGGGGTGAAGCGTTCGAGGGAGCCCCAGTCGCGGGACCAGTCGCGGTTCAGGTAGGCGGGGACGGTTTGGGATTTCAGCAGCAGGCCGGTCCAGCCGAGCGGGCCGCCGCCGATGTCGTCCTGCCAGGCGTTGGAGGCGTCGGAGCCCACGCGGTCGGGCAGGATGCGCCACCGCGGGATCTCGCCGACGCCGTCCTTGTGGTCGAACGGCCGCTGGCACGGGAAGGCGAGACCGACGTGCCAGTCCAGCAGCACCGGAGCCTGCGACCCGACCACGGAATTCAACGTGGCCAGCTTGGGCAGCCTGGGCGGGGTGACGGCCAGCCACTGCTTCGGCGTGATGTCGTTGTCGACCGCGACCAGCCGCACCGCGTTCACTTCCGCGGGCAGCCGATCCAGCGGCACCCGCAGATTGCGCCAGGACGGCGCGGGGCCGATGTCGAGCGGATCGATCGAGCCGAGCGTGCGCACCTCGCCGTCGGCGCCGCGGACGCCGTACTCCAAGTGCAGTTCCTGTCCGTAGGTGAGCACACCGTCGGCGTCCACCGAGCGGATCCGGCCCGCCGCGGTGATCGCGAGCACCTGGTAGGCCGGGTCGTTGCGCATGCTGTCGGTCAGGTCGAGGCGGTACCACTGGGTGGTCAGCTTCGCCTGCTGCTGCTCACCTTCCTGGTAGCTGCCCAGCACCGGGGTCTTCGCCGGGTCAAGGCCGAACGGCAGCGCGACGGTGCTGCCGTTGATGCCCGCCTGCTCGGTGGTGCCGCCTCCGGTGCCCGCGCCGGTGGTGTTGGTGGTCTTGTTCTCCGAATCCTTGTCCACGGAGTTCGCACCGCCGGTGACCGTCTCCTCGGCGTCGGCGGTGAGGTCGCGCGCCACCCCGTTCGGCGTGAATCCTTTGTTCTGCGCCGCCAATCCGTCCGCGGGTGATCCGGTGAACGGTTGCAGCAGCGAATCGGCGGTGTCGGTCTCGACGAGCACCTCGTTCGCCAGCGCGCACGAATCCCCGCCGACCGATTCCACGTTCGACTTGGTGATCGAGTACGCGGGGTACTGCGTGGCCGCGGCCTTGGCGAGCGAGGCGACCTCGAAGATCACCAGCAGTGCGGCGGCCACGGTCAACGGCGCCGAGGCCCACCGGTCGAATCGCCTCGGGGCCCCGCCACTCTCGCGCCGGTACGGCTCGCGGTAGTGCTGCCAGATGGCGACCAGCAGTGCGAGGCCGCTGAGCCCGAGGAACAGGGTGGACAGCCCCTTGCCCGCGATCAGCGGCGCCTTGTCCCACCACGGGACGCCGTAGCTGGACACGTACCACCACCCGTTGGAGCCGGTGAAGGTCACGGCGAGCAGGAACAGCACCGCCGCGGCGAACAACGCCCGGTTGCGCGGCGAGCGAATGCCGGTGGTGCCCACCGCGACCGCAGCGAGCGCGGCCAGCGATCCGGCCAGTCCGGCGTACACGCCGAAGTGGTGCGTCCACTTGGTGGGGGTGAACATCATCAGGAACAGCGACGCGAACACGATGCCGAGAATGCGCACCGATGGGCCGCGCGAGGTGCCCGGGATGCGGCCCTTCCGCAGGACTTGCAGCACGCACACGAGCAGGCACAGCAGCATCACCAGCACGCCGAACCGCCGCGCCAGCGAACCGTCCGGCGACAGCATGAGCAGCGAGTCCCAGCGGGTGCGCTCGTCGAACCAGGCGACGTTCGGTCCGACGATCGTGCGCACCCGGGTGGCTTCCAGCACCGTCGCCAGGGTCTGGTCGGCGAAGATCACCACCAGCACCAGCGTGCCCGCGGCGAGGCCGGGGGCGATCAGCGCGGCGGATCGGAACACCGTGCCCGCCAGAGACGGCTTGCGCGCCTTCGCGGGGGCGTTCACCGCGGCCGCGGCTTCGGTGGAACCGGCGGCGGCCGCGTCGGCGTCGGGCCCGGTCCTGGCGGGCACGACGCCGCGCGCACGCTTGATGATGATCAGCAGCACCGGCCGTGAGCCGGCGATCAGCGCCGCGATGCAGATCAGGCCGGTCGGACCCGCCGCGAGCGAGAACGCGGCGATCAGGACGGCCGCCGCGGCGGGCAGCAGCCGCCCGGTCGCGATGGCGCGCTCGATCGAGCACCAGGTGAGCAGCGCGCCCGCCGCGATGAGCGGTTCGGGGCGCAGGCCGTTGTCGTAGGGCAGCCAGAACGCCAGGAACACCAGGCCCGCCGTCCACAGGGCCACCTTGTTGCGGCGCACCCGCGCGCCGAGGCGGGGCAGCACCTCGCGGCTGATCACCAGCCAGCAGATCACGCCCGCCAGCAGCGTGGGCAGTCGCATCCACAGGCTGGCGTCGGAGATCCGGGACATCCAGGCCAGCACCTCGTAGGACCAGCCGAACGGGGCCTCGGGGACGGCGAACCACCGGTAGTAGTTCGCCATGTAGCCCGCGTGGCCGGAGACGCGCGCCATGTTGAGGATGTAGCCGTCGTCGGAGGTGTTCGCCCCGATGACGTGCCACAGCGCCAGCGTGCCGAGCACGACGCCGTCCGCGGGGGTGACCCGCCACCAGTGCGCGGGCAGGAACCGGCGCGCTCGGCGCCCGTCGGCGGTGTCCAGCAGATGCAGTGCGACGAGTGCGATCAGCGTGAACACGGCTGCGGCGATCATGGCGGCCAGCTTCAGCGGCGTCGGCGTGGAGGAGAAACGCGAGTCGATGTCCGCGTGCACCTGCGCTCCGGCGAGCCGATCGGCCTTCAGATCGGTGAACACGCCCACCAACTGCGGCCGGATGTCCCGGTCGACCGTGGACCGGAACGGCGTGCCGTCCTGCCGAGTCACGCCGGTGAGTTCAGCGGTCGTCGCGGCGGCGGTCGATTCGATGTCGATCGCGGTGCAGGACCCGACCTCGGCCAGCGGCGCCGACAACAACGGGATGTCGCGCAGCACCACCGCGAGGCTGCCGTCGGCGACCGACACGACCAAACCCTTGGTCGCCGCCTGCCCGGAGGCCACCGGGGCGGTGGACAGCAGCGTGCCTCCCGATCCGAGTTCTCGGATCAGCGAGCAGGGCAGCGCCGCATGGAACCGCAGCGGCTCGTAGGACACCAGCGGAGCCGCCACGCTCCCGGCGCCGGACTCGGGCCAGTCCAGGCTCGCTCGATCCTGCCGAACCGGCAGCAGCGGGGTCAGCAATGCCAGCAGGAATCCGAGAAGCCCGGAGAGGAGGGCGATCAAGCGGATACGGGTGAACGCTCGAGAAGATCGGTCCGGTCGCACGGTGGTTGATGCTAGCTACCGCCCGGTGTGATGCCGACTGCCCCCGACGTGCGCAGCGTATGAACGTCCCACAGCCAGACGTCCTCCACCCGCGTCGGCGTGAATCCGAGCAGCTGGGTCACGGTCTCCCGCAGCACCTCTCCGTTCTTCGCCGGGGGCAGCACCAGGACGTCGGCTTGCCAGAACCGCAGATCGTCCATGGCGCGGGTGCGCACGCCCGCGTCGATCGGCGGCACCACACCGGTGTCCTGCGCCTGCACCAGCACAGCGGTGGTCGGACGGGCCTCGGGGCCGTAGATCCCTTTCTTGCCGGAACCGGTCGGGCCGACGAAGTAGCCACCCGCCAGCGGGAAGGTGAAACCGGCGTCGGCCTGCCAGCGCAGCGCCCGCGCGTCGGGTGGCCGGGGTGGGGGGACCATGACCACGGAGCCGTCACCGACGTAGTGGAGGACGGCGCCGTCGGCGAAGAAGTCCGGTGTCGGCGGACGCTCGACCACCGGAAGGATGGTCGGGATCAGCGGCAGCAGCGCCGCGGTGACGGCGGCGAACCATGCCACCGGCTTCCAGTCCACCGCCGATTGCGTCCAGGTCCCCACCGCGCGGTCGGTGGCCAGCGCGAGCACCACCGCGATGGCCGGGATCGCGGCCATACTCAGTCTGCTCTCCAGCACCGTGTTCAGCAGCGGAACATGTTCGGCCCAACGCCACGGCAGTCCGACGCCGGTGGGCCGTTTGCCGATCGTGGCGACCGCGCCCAGTGACAGCAGGCCGAACACCGCGATCACCACGCCCGCGGCCCGCACCACGCGGTCGCGCCACAGCAGTCCCACCGTGAACACCACCAGAAGCAGCAGCGGCCAGCCGAAGTACGCGTTCTGCTCGGTCGGGTTGATCGCCACGTTCTCGCCGGGAGCGAATACGCCGCCCAGTGATTCGGACGGGAACTGCACCAGCGCTTCGAGATCGTTGCCCATCGGGCCGTGGTCGATCGAGCGGTAGCTCTGCGGGCCGAAGAACTGCCACCACAACGGAATCTCGGTCAGCGCCAGCGTGATCACCGCGGCCAGCGCGAGGGTGGGGGCGATCGCCCGCGTGACGCGCAGCCCGGTGCGCGGAGCATGCGCATGGTGGACGATCGCGAACAGGCCGAACGCGAGGGCGAAGATCAACAGCGGTTCCTCGCCGAGCGCGATCTGCATCGCGACCAGGAATCCGAGGACGACGGCATCGCGGACCCGCCCGCGCGGGCTTTCCGGTTCCGCCGTGGCCGGGCGGCGCGCCATCCGGATCAGCCTGCCCGCGATGATCGGAAGCAACAGCAGCACGACGAAATTCGGGTGCGCATTCGCGTGCGAGATCATCCCGGGCGCGAAACCGCAGAACAGTCCGCCGAGCGCCGCCGCAGTCCGGGACCGGACCAGCTCGCGGGCGAACAGGCGATACCAGGCGAACGCCGTCCCGGCCAGGCCGAAGGTGAGCACGAGCACGAACGTGACGGTGGGTCCGAACAGCAAGGTGACCGGAGTGAGCGGCACGCCGACGCCGAACATGGCCGTGTTGGCCATCATGTTCACCCCGGCCGGGAAATTCTGCAGATCGGAGCCGAGCGGATTGTGCAGAGCGGCCACCGAGTGCGCGGTGACGGCGAAGAACCACTCCCACATCGTCTGGTCCTGACCGCTCTTGATCAGGTAGCCGCTGTCGGTGTTGCGCCACTGACCCGACAGGACCGTCGCGGCCAGCGCCAGATAACCGGCGCCGACGAGCAGGTCGGCGACTGGTAGGCCGGGAAGCCGGGTACGCGCGGGACTGGTGAGCACTCCGGTCGCCGTCGCCTTTTTCGTCGCGATCGCGACCGTCGCCGATTCCGCCGGTAGGCCGGTCTCGGCGTCCTGTGCCCGTGTCACCTGCGCATCACTCCTCGCCAGCGCCCTCCGTAGCAACCACGCCGTGCGTGGACCGACAAACGAGAGGGGTATCCACTCCGCGCGAGTTCAACCCGGTGAATCAGCGGTGGACGGTGACGAGGGTGAACGGTCCGATGTCCGTGGTGGTGAAACGCGGGTCGGCGAACAGCTCCTTGGGGAAGCTCACCGAGTAGCGCGCCACGTTCGGGTCGTTCGGGTAGACGTCCTTGGCCAGCCGCAACGTGTAGCTGTCGCCGCTGCGCCGGAACAGGAACGCGTCCGGCGCGCGCCATGGGCTCGCCGCCAGCGCGTCGAGCAAGTCCTGCGGCGTCTTCAGCTTGCTCCAGCTCTCGATGGTCGCCGCCCGGCCCGCGAAGTCGGCGAGGGGGTTGGCGTAATGCGAGGTGAGCGCTTGGAAGCCGAGGTAGGGATAGAAGGAGAGGAAGCTGGTGTCGGCGGTGAGCACGACCGTGTCGGAGCGCGGCCGCCCGGTCTGCGCGGTGAGCGCCTGATCCACCTTGCCGTACTGCGACACGGCCGAGGGAGCCCGTTGGTCGGCGCGATCGCCGTCGCCGTCGGTGTCCGTATACGCGGTGGTGATCTCGGGCGTCAGCACGTGCGGGATGTCTTGGACGAACGCCAACGCGCCGACCGTCGCCACGACGATCGCCACGAGCCGGAACCGAGCGGGTTCGTTCAGCGCCTGGTAGATCGCCCGCGCACCCTCCACGAACCCGAACGCGCCCGCGACCGACAGCAGCACCAGCAGCACCGGCTCCAACCGGAACGACAGCAGTGTGGTGCCCGCGGCGGTCGCGGCCATGGACAGCAGCGTCCACAGGTAGATCGCCGCCACCCCGATGCCGAGCGCCTGCGCCCTTCGCGACGACGCGCCGCGCAGCACCAGCCAGATGGTTCCGAGCAGGCACAGTGCCCCGAGCAGGGAGAACTGGAACATCGGCAGCGGCAGTTCCGCTCCCGCCTCCGGCAGGTAGTGCAGGGCGGTTCCGGAGCTCGCGGTCGTGCCGCGCAGTGCCTTCGCCAGGTACGGCGCCCACACGACGAGCGCGACCAGCCCGGCGATCACCGCGATCACCACGAGCCGCACCAGCGGCGGCATCGCCGCGCGCCAAGCGGGACGGGCCGAGCCCGGCGCCGTGCGAGTACGACGCGGACGGTCGGCGGCGCGGCGCGCACGCACCGCGAGGAAGGCCGCCACCAGACCCATCAGGGCCACCGCGAAGGCCGCCACGAGGAAGTAGAGGGTGTAGAACGTGGCCGCCCAGCCGAGGAACAGCCCGGTGCCGACGACCGCGCCCCAACCACCGGCCGTGCGCGGCCGCTCCGCCGATCGAACGTCCTCGAGCGGCCGGTACAGCGCCCCCCAGGCGAGCACGAGCGCCGGCGGCAGCAGCAGCACGATGACGGCGCTGTAGGCCTCGGGCGCGGCGTAGGCCAGGGTGACCGCCGTGCTCGCCGCCGCGACGCCCACCGCCCAATCCGCGCGGATGAGCTTCGACCACAACACCAGCGCGACCACCGCGGCCACGGCGAGGAACGTGATCGCGTACGGCTTGAACACTTCCCAGCCGTCCATCCCGAGCAGATTCGCCACCCGCCCGCCGATCCAGAACCAGCCCGCAGGGTAGAACGACGGCAGATCCGCGTACGTCATGTCGCGCAGCGCGGCGGAATCGGTGAGCCGGGTGAGGAACTCGGTGCGGAACTCCTGATCCACCGAGACGCCGAACAGATACAGCTTCGTCGCCGCCAGCGGCATGCCGAGGGTGAACGTGACGAAGGTCGAAAGACCGACCCAGGAAAGCGCTTTCGCGATCCAGGGCCACTTGCGCAGCCGCAGCAGCGCGATCGCGACCGCGAGCATGACCGCCGCGCCGACCTGTCCGACCGTGGTCAGCGCCCGCGTGACGTTGGAGGAGTTGAACGCGGGCCACTGCACCAGCGAGAACGCGACGAGTCCGACAACGGCCACCGCGGCGGCGACGACCGCGGCGAGCACGGCCTCGCCGGCACCCGAGGCGATCTGTCGCAGCACGAGCGACCCGCGACCAGGCGCCGGAACCGGATCGACAGGACGCGGCGGCGCTTCGTCCGCAGCGGTCACCGTGCTCAACGGACCGCTCCGCGCTCGTCGCACTGGATTACTCGCATGGCGCCTCCGGGTTCACAGGGTCACTCCGTCAGACGATAGGTGCCCGCGCGATCACTGATCACGCGGGCACGATGTCCGAACTCGATCGCCGATCAGATCGGCAGTCTGCGGAAGATCGAGCGCGGGATGTGCCGCAGCACCATCATCACGTAGCGGAAGGTGCCCGGCGCCCAGACCAGTTCCTTCCCGCGCTGCGAGGCCGCGACCGCCAGCGCCGCGACGTCTTCCTTGTCGACGGTGAGCGGAGCCTCTTTCACGTGTGCGGAGAACTGGGTCCGCACCATGCCGGGCCGGATCACCAGCACGCGCGGGCCGTGCGGCCGCAGCGCTTCGCCGAGTCCGAGGTAGAAACCGTCCAGGCCGGCCTTGGTCGACCCGTAGACGAAGTTCGAGCGGCGCACCCGCTCACCGGCCACGGAGGACATGGCGATGATCCGCCCGAAGCCCTGCGCCTTCATCTTCTCGCCCACCAGCACGCCGACGGAGACCGCGGCGGTGTAGTTGATCTGGGCGACCCGCACCGCCTTGGCCTGGTTCTGCCACAGCTCCTCGGGATCGCCGTCGAGAGCGAACGCGACGATCGCGACGTCCACGTCGCCCGCGTCCCACGCGGCGTCGATCACCTTGGCGTGACCGTCGGTGTCGAGCGCGTCGAAGTCGATGACGTCGACCTGGCTCGCGCCCGCGGCCTTCATCTGGGCGACCGCGCCTTCACGCAGCGGATCACCGGGCAGCGCCGCGAGGGTGATGCGCGCGGGCCCCTTCTTCAGGTACTCCGCGCAGATTGCCAAGCCGATCTCCGAGGTGCCACCCAGCAGCAGAATCGACTGCGGGTTGCCAACGGCATTGATCACTGCAGCTCCAGCCTTCTCGCCATATCGGACATGAAAACGCCTGTGGGGTCGACGCTACGGCGGACCTTGATCCACTCGTCGATCCGGGGATACATCTGATGGAAGGTCTCGGCGGTGGTCCGCGAATCCTTCGCCGTGTACAGCCGCCCGCCGAACTCGAGCACGCGCCGGTCCAGTTCGCCGACCAGCTCGTTGAGGCCCGGCTTGATCGGGAAGTCGACGCAGATGTTCCAGCCCGGCATCGGGAAGCTCAGCGGGGCCTGGTTGCCCGGGCCGAACAGTTTGAACACGTTCAGCGCCGAGTAGTGCCCCGACGCCTGGATGTCGATGATGATCCGCTTGAACTCCTCGACCGCCTCGGTCGGCACCACGAACTGGTACTGGAGGAAGCCGTTGGAGCCGTAGCCGCGGTTCCACTCCGCGATCATGTCCAGCGGGTGATAGAACTGCGTCAGGTTCTGCACCTTGCCGGTGTAGTTGCCGCCCATCCGGTAGTAGGCCTCGCCGATGGACATCAGCGTCAACTTGTTCATCGTCCAGTTCGGGAAGATGTCCGGGACGGTCATCAACTGCGGCGCGTCGAACTTCAGCGGCTTGCTGCGCAGCCGCTTGGGCAGCTCGTCGAGCTTCGCCAGCCTGCCCCGGGTGATAGTGGCCCGGCCCAGCTTGGGCAGCGGGCTGATGACGTCGAACCAGGCGCTCGAGTACGTGTAGTTCGACTCGCTGCCGTCGCTGTGCGCGGCGATGGTCTCATCGAGGGTCGTGGTCTTCACGCCGTCGTTGAGGAAGTAGGCCGTCTCCGTCGGCGCCATCTCGATGGTGGCGCGCAGGATGATGCCGGTGAGCCCGTTGCCCCCGACGGTCGCCCAGAACAGCTTGGCGTTGCGCTTCGGCGTGATGTGCTGCACCTGCCCGTCGGCGGTGAGCAGATCGATCGAGCGCACGTGGTTGCCGAAGCTGCCCTCGCTGTGATGGTTCTTGCCGTGGATGTCGGAGGCGATCGCGCCCCCGATGGTCACCTGGCGGGTGCCGGGCAGCACCGGGACCCAGAGGCCGAACGGCAGCGCGGCCTTCATGAGCTGATCCAGGCTGACGCCGCCGTCCACGTCCACGATGCGGGTGTCGCGGTCGATCCGGTGGATGTTGTTCAGCGCGGTCATATCGACGACCAGGCCGCCCGCGTTCTGCGCGTGGTCGCCGTAGGAGCGGCCGAGGCCGCGAGCGATCACGCCGCGCCGCAGGTGGGCGGGCTTGCCGTCGTTGTCCTCGGCGACCATGGCGACTGCCTTGGCGATCAGTTCGGGATCGCTGGTCGAGAGCACTTCGGAAGAGGTGGGTGCGGTGCGACCCCACCCGGTCAACGTGCGGGTGCGCGTCGGAAGAGTGAACGCGGTGCCCGCGGCCGGGCCGTCGTTCGTGACGCCGGCGCCTTTGTCGTTCCCGGTTGTCTTGGTGGCGGTCGGAGCTTTCGTGGACATCGGCATAGAGGCTACAGGTATGACGCCAGATCGGAGCGGGGTCGCTCTACCCATGGGTAGTGACGTACACGTCGGTTCAGCACCCGATCCCGGTCATCGCCCGTTCGACGCTACGCTCATCGGCGTGCAAGCCGAACCCCACCTGCCGCTTCCGGCCGAGTTGCCCCTGGTCGACGAGCCGGGCGGCACCGAGGTCGACCTCAAGACGCAGATCATCCGGTTCACCCTCACCGGCGGGTTCTCGGCCGTCGTGGACTACGGGCTCTACAGTCTGCTGCTCAACTTGGTCGGCCTCCCGGTCGGCGTCGCCAAGTCGATCAGCTTCGTGGCGGGTACCACGACGGCTTACCTGATCAACCGCCGCTGGACCTTCCAGGCCCCGCCCAGCCGCGCCCGCTTCCTCGCGGTCGTCGCGCTCTACGCCCTCACCTTCGCGGTGCAGGTCGGCATCAACAACGTGCTCTACTTCGCCCTCCCCGGCGAGTGGTGGCGCCAGCCGCTGGCCTTCGTCGTCGCCCAGGGCACCGCGACCGTCATCAACTTCATCGTCCAACGCTTGGTGATCTTCAAGCTCCGCTGAGCGGACGTTGGCTAATCGCTGGTTGCACCGCGACCTGCCAGGAAGTTCTCGACCAAGCGGTTGACTTCGTCGGGGATCTCCGCGGCCGCGAGATGCGCGGCCCCGTCGATGACCACGAGTTCCGAGTCCGGGATGGCGTCGGCCATGGCCGCGAGTTCGGGTACGGGGAAGGTGCGGTCCTCGCGGCCTCCGACGATCAGCGTGGGGCAGGTGATCGAGGCGAAGAGGTCTCGTTGGTCCGGGCGATCGATCACCACGGATCGCACGGCGTGGATGATCGATGCCGGATCATTGCGCCGGGCGACGTCGAGGACCTGCCGGACGACCTGCGGCCGAGCGCTTTCGGTTGTCGGACCGAGAAATGCCCGAACCACCGATCTGGTCAGTGGCGGCCGGATCCCGCCGAGCACGCGGATCGCCAGCAGCAGCGTCCGGTACTGCAACCTCTGAGCTATCGGCGCCGACGATGCCGTGCCGTTCATCAGAACGGCGGACTTCACCCGATCGGGGAACGCGGCGGCGAGGGTGCCGCCGATCATGGCGCCCCAGGAGTTCCCCAGGAAATGAGTCCGCGGTAGCCCGAGGTGATCGAGGACGTCGACGACGCAGCCCGCGCACTCCTCGAACGTGAAACGCCGTTCGAGACGACTGGACCTTCCATGACCGGGCGGATCCACCGCGATGGTCAGAAAATCCCCTCCGAAGTGGGCGACCTGGGCGTCCCACAGGCCCGCGTCCATCAGCAGGCTCGGCCACATCACCATCGGATCGCCACTGCCGGTCGTGACGACGTGCAGCAGCCCGAGCCGCGTTTGTACGTGAGCACGCGTGCTTTCCATGACAGTGCCCATTCCTTCGTTCAGGAGCCGCTGGTCACTGTGTCGACCGGCTCGCTCTTCTCCGCTTCGGCCCCGAAGTGGTCGGCGCCCCTCGCGCGCACCGTGTCGGTGCCTCAGTCGCGTTGTCGGCGTTGTGCCGGGCATCGCCGCTCCCGCCGAGCCCGGCCACGACGGCTGAGCGGCGCACGCGCCCTGGCCGTGATCTGTACGATCGGGCTCACGTTAAGACGCAGACCTCTGCGCGCTCGACCTGATGCGCGCACGGGCCTGACGGAAACGCGCACGTCAGTCGGAGGTTGCTCGTGTCGGTCGCCGAGCCGTACCTGGTGGAACGGGTCGATACCGGCGCGGTCGCGCCGCGCGATTCGGCCGACTTCTGGGCTGAGCACGTCAGTCGTAACCAGGGCACGTTGGAGTGCCGTTTCGCCAGCCGCTCGTCGTTCCGGGGAACTACGGCCGTGCAGCGATACGCGGGCTATCAGTTGATCGACTTCTGGTCGGACAGCGTCGTCTATTCCAGGACGCGCGCGGATATCCGGCACGACGGCGACGAGAGCCTGCGGGTGATGATCCCGATGTCCGGCGCGTTGCACGTTCGACAGGACGACACCACCGCCCAGGTGCTTGCGGGCCACGGCGCGATGGTCACGAAGACGCGTCCCGTGGATTTCGGCCAACCGCTGGCCGCGCGAGGGTGGGTGATGAACATTCCCGCGGGCGCGCTGCCGCTCGAGGTCGGTGCCGGACCCGCGATGTTCGACTTGCGCGAGGGTCTGGGATCCGTTGTGACGAGCATGATCACCGAACTCGGCAGGCAAAGGGAGGCCGTCGACGGACCCGAGTTCGCCTCCGCCTGTGACACGATCGTCGATCTGCTCCGCCTTTGTATGCGCCGCCGCGACCCGACGCCCACAGTGCTGGCCACGGTGGACACCGCGGTCCGCGACCACGTCCGCAGGCACGCCGACGATCCGAACCTGACCCCGACCGAGATCGCGCGCAGCCTCGGCTGGTCACTGCGCCAGGTCCAACTGGCCCTGCACCACACCGGCACCACACCGAGCGAGCTGATCCGCGGCGCGCGCCTCGACCGCGCACACCGCCGCCTCCGCGAAGCCCCGCCCGACCGCACCGTGGCAGAAATCGCCTACGCCAGCGGCTTCCGCTCCCTCAGCGCTTTCGGCTCCGCCTTCAAGGCGCGGTTCGGGATGACCCCGCAGGATATGCGGCCACGCTGATCGGGCTGTCCAGTCCCTGCACATCCCACACGACG
The DNA here is from genome assembly GCF_000308435.1 of Nocardia araoensis NBRC 100135. Taxonomy (GTDB): domain Bacteria; phylum Actinomycetota; class Actinomycetes; order Mycobacteriales; family Mycobacteriaceae; genus Nocardia; species Nocardia araoensis. The sequence goes on from NZ_BAFR01000003.1 coordinate 48,164, forward strand.
GATCACGCCGGATGTCCTTCACCGCGTTACGCGGTCATCGTCTTGCCAGGACGGTTCCGTTGCCTCCTTTCTGCGAGCGGACGGCATCGGATACGGTGTTCGTCGCCCCGGGGGAAACGAACAGGCGCCGCCGATCTGAACCCGAAGGGCGACAAGATACTTCAGCGGAGCAGGGGGCGTAGTGGCAGGATACTTACAGGTCGATATCGACGTTCTGGCCAAAACGGTGCAGTCACTTCGCGACGCCGAACAAGTTTTGGACGATGCGATGAAAGCGCTCGCCAAGGGCGGGCACGGCGACATCGGTACAACGGCGCTCAACGATGCGGCCGATAGCTTCCAGCGGCGGTGGCGCTTCGGAATCGAGCGAATCCGTGAGGCCGCGACCACGACTGCCGAGGGCGTGTCGAAATGCCATGATGCTTACCTTTCCCTCGACACTTCGTTCGCGAAGGCACTCGGGCAACCGGAGATTCCGGTCGACGGGCAAGCGCCCGCCGGCGACCAGCAGAGTGACGCCCGATGAACGTCAACCCCTTCCCGAACCTCGGGTTCAATCCGGTTCCCGGTACGCCGGATGAGGTCGCGAGCCTGCGCGGGCAGATCGATTCGGCTCGACAAGGTGTGACGGAAACCAGGAGCCTGCTCAATCGCCTGGTCGACAGTGACGACGTGTGGAAAGGCGATGCGGGCACCGCCTTTCGGACGAACTTCGACGCCACGCTGTCCAGCGATCTGGGATACGCCCAGCAATCGTTGGAGCAAGCCGTCGATCTGCTGAACGAGTGGCACATCAACCTGGTCAGCTACCACGACACCGCGAAGGGACTGGAACAGGAAGCGGCCGACGCGCGCGCTCAACACACCCAGGCGCTGAGCGCACTACAACAAGCTCGGTCCAATCCTGACCTCGGCCTGGCGAACGTGCGATTCACCGATCCCGATGAACTGCGTGCCGCGCAAACCAGGCTGAACAGCGCCACTGCGCAGGTAAACGCGGCCGTGACCGCAGTCGATGACTGGCAAGTCAAGATCGAGGCGATCATTCGCCGAGCACGGGATCTGGAAACTACGCACAGTGCCCTCGCGGGCCGGATCGCTGCGGCACTGGACGCCGCGGCGAAGGACTTCGCTCCCAGCCCGCCGGACAAGAGCATCTGGGATCGGATCACCGACGCGATAGAAGCGGTCGGTGACTGGATCGATGAACACCGGGAGGGACTGCACGAATTCCTGTCGTGCACGGCGGCGATCGCCGGTTTGCTCGCGGTGGTCACTCCGCCGCCGGTTGATGCGATTGCCCTGGGGGTCGCCCTTGCCGCGGGTGCGGGTGCGTTGGCGCTCGACGTCACCGACGCGGAGATGCGCGACGATCTGTTGCACGGAAGTCTCAGCGAGCGTCTCAGCGCGGGTTTGACGATCTCCGGCGATGCGATGGGCCTGATTCCTGGCGTAGGAGCGCTCGGGAAGGTCGGTAAGGTCGCGGTGCTCGGAGACGCGGTCGGCGATATCGGCCGATTCGAGAGCATGGCCCGCACCTGGTCCGAAGCCGCCCACAACCCGGGGCTCGTCAACAAGTTCATGACCGACCACAACGTCGGTAACGTGACGAACATCCTGTCCGGCACCGGAGCCACCAACGGTGTGAACCGACTGTTGCAACTCACTGGAGTCGAAGGGGCGCACAGTGTGGCGGATCCGGCGGTGGCGCTGACTGTGCTCAAACGCGGAGAAGGCGCTGTCAGCACGCTTGCCGGTACGGCGCTGGATCACATTTTCGGGGGTTGACGACAGCATGGAGAAGCGACAGCGCATACCGGGGCCTGCCATTTCGGTCGAGATACCGCCGGGTTATCACGAACTTCCGCTGACCGGTATCGCGACGGCTGTTCGCGCCGCGGAGCCGGTCCTGCTGCGTTCCACGACCGGGTCGCTGCGCGAGAGCGTACCGGCGACTCTCGGCACCCTCGAGTTCCTGCTCGGCGCACTCGCGGTACGAAGAGCGGTCTACTGCGGAATCGGTATGCATCGCGGTGACGCCGGCCAACCGGTCACCTCGTGGCTGACGATTTCCTGCAAGGACGCTGGGGAACCGCGGAATCCGCGATTGGTGATCCTCGATTTGGCTCAGGCCAAACTGCGCGATGAGGTGCCCTGGCGTGTCGAGCCGGTAGAGATCGAAAGCCGCCCCGTGCTCTTCACCGAAGGTGTCCGCCGCTATCCAGCACCCGATCTGCCCGCTGCTCCCGATGTAGGCGACGATGCCCTGGCGTTCCAGATGGAAGCACTGATTCCCTCATCCGATGGCACGACCGTGGCAGTGATCGAAGTCGCGACAACATCCTTGGAGTCGGGCCCCGAATTCGCCCCGATGCTCTTCATGATGGCTGCTTCCCTCGAATTCGAAGCGTCGGCATCCGGGGCGGGGAGCCTCGACCTGTGAGTACCGACCGAAGTGCTGAATCGAGCTCAATGGCGTCCCCGCCGCCGGTACCGGCGGCGAAGTGGGCGCCGACCCGAACTGCGCTGCGCCGTAACTGGCTGCTGCGCTGGCCGCTTCTGCTGACCGCTTTGGCCTGCGGGCCATTGGCCGTCGTGATGATGAACGAGTTCGATCATCCGGGCGTGCACGGATTGGCGAAGCTCGGTAGAGTCGCGATTCAGCCGGTGGCTCTCTTTTTCGTCTTCGGCACGATGTTCGGTGGCGTGTTCGTCTGGATCAACCGCCGCAGGCGCAAGGCCCTCTCGAGGAACCCGTGGACGGTCTGGCCCATCCGTTACATCGCTGCGGGGAAGTACGAGTGGATCGACCTGCTCGGCCCGAACGGAGAGATCGTCTCGAGCCTGATCCTGAGCACCTGGGCGTGGGATCGCGGAAAGCTGGTCAACCACAACACCCGAGAGGTGTGGTTCGCCGGGACGCCATCGAAATACGGCGTTGTATCCCGTCCCGGCGGCCGGGATATGCGCTACGCCTACGTGTCTCGCGTGTACAAACCCCCACGGTTCACCTTCCAGGAACGGCAAGGCGATTCCGCCACCGGCGGGCGCCACGCAGCCAACTGACCCTGGTCATCGCCGTCGACAGCCACCACGAGTGGCACATGGCTGCGGCATTTTCGAGAGAAGCTCTCGGTGGTGTGCCACTCGCGGTTCGGCCGTGGCGGCGTCGCTTCCGGCTTGTCAGAAGGAGCAGTCGGTGGGACGGCCTGCCCAGCCACCCTTCAGGAATTTGATGACGGCGCAGAACAGATCCTCTGACCAGGAACCGACCGGAGTCACGACCGACGTCGTGGCGACGGGTGTGGAGACAGGTGCGGCGAGAGGTTCCGCGGCGGCCGAGCCAACCGGAGCGACGAGTCCTGCGATCACGGCGGTGACGACGACAAGCTTCTTCATCAGGTGTCCTCTTCTGTGGCTGTGGATGGCGGCTCGTAGCGCCGCACAACCGACTGATCGGTGGCAATTGCTCCGACGTTACGAATTATGTTGCGCACCAGATACTTCGGCACGGGTGCGGTTCGGCACCGCGCGGATCAATCCTTGCGGGTCCATGCGAGCGTGATCCGTATTTCACGAAGCCGCCAGCCGGCCGGTGTGCGTACGGTCGTGCAGGCCAGTCGCAGGCCGCTTGTCAGGTGGGGTGGTTGACCGTCGCGGTAGTAGTGGACGAGTGAGTTCGCCGAGGCCGTGGCCTGGTCGCCGTCGAGGGTCACCAGCAGGTCGGTGGTCGTGTGCTGGGTGTGTTCCCCCTCGACCTCGGCCTGCCGCATGTAGTCGACGACCTTGTCGATGCCGCGGACTTGGATTCGCGGCGAGTTGACCTCCACATCGTCGGTGTAGATGGTGTCGGCATCGTCGTATCGCCCCTCGTCGAGCAGGCGGGCGAAGCGGGTGAACAGGTCGGCGATCTCGATACGGTCGGTGACCGGCGTAACCGTGGGCATGGCAACTCTTTCGTTGGCTGGGCCAATATTGGTAACGCCAACCATATACCAAATGGTTGGCTCTGCCAACGATGTATGGTGGCTGTCGTGGATAAGGCACCCGCACGACTGACCGCGAAGCCGAGTTGGCTGCTCACCCAGTTGGCCGTGCACGCCCACCGGTTGGCGTCCGACGGCTTCGGCGAGGTGGGTGCGCGTGGCTACCACTACCGCATCCTCGCCGCGCTGGACGAGTTCGGGGCGGGCAGCCAGGCCGACCTCGGGCGCCGGTGCAGTATGGACCGCAGCGACGTGGTGGCGGCGATCAACGAACTGGCCGGGCAGGGTTTCGTCGAGCGGAAGCCGGACCCGGAGGACCGAAGGCGCAATATCGTGACCCTCACCGAGGCGGGCGATCGGCAGCTGCGCCGCATGGACCGAGCGCTCGACAAGGTGCAGGACGACCTGCTCCGACCGCTTTCGGCCGGGGACAGAGAGGATCTGACCCGGCTGCTCACTCGCCTGCTGGCGCACCATCAGCGGGGATGAAAGCTACCGGTCCGTGTGGGTCGGTAGGCGGACCGTCCGGCGACGTGCTCCCTCAGGAACCGCTGATGACGGTGTCGGCCAGCTGGTCCTTCTCCGCTTTGGCTCCGAAGTAGTCGCCGCCTTTGGCGCGAACATTGTCGGTACCCCAGTCGCGTTGTTCCCGCACGGCGGGGATCAGATGCGGGATGTGCTTGCGGCAGTGGATGTATGCCTCCTCCACGTCCACCACTACCCAGCGTTCGGCGGCGCGGCCCTTGTGGTTGACGGGCAGGTCGGGCACGGTGGTGCGGAGTGCCGGGTCGGAGACGATGCGGGCCGTGCCGTTGATGTGCAGTCCGATGAGGTCACGCACGAAATCGATGAGCAAGATCCCGACGTGCGGGTTTTCCAGGATATTGCCGAGGCTGGCCATGACGCCGTTGCCACGGTATTCCGGATAGGCGATGGTGCGGTCGTCTATCACATGGAGGAAACCGGGCGGTCCGGCTCGGAAACTGGAGTCGCATTCGCCGTGTTTGTCGGATGTGGCGATGAACGCCATATCCATCCGGCCGATGAAATCGATCATCGCCGGATTGAGCCGGTCGAGCACCTGGTCGTCGTAGAAGCGCTGCGCTCGATCTTGTGTTCCGTACCGTTCTTGCAGCTCATATTCCCCGTCGCTGCCACTGTGTCCACCGGGCATCGCAGCCCCCTCCGGTCGCCGGAATGCGGGTTCTACCAGGCTCGACGTTGAACCACGGTCGTATCGAGATCGCGGTCGATTTTAGATGATAACCGCTCGGCAAAACGTCGAAATCCGCGTCGAGAATGCCTCGGATTTCGACGCGGCGCAAGTATTTCCGATGATTAGCTAAAAGCCGACCGGCCGGAATTATCTCCGGCCGGTCGAGATTTGCGGGATCGGTCGGCGTGGATCAGGCCGGAGCAAGCGTCACCGGAACACCGTTGAACACGGCGTTGCCGGAGGGTGCGTCGACCACCGAATCATCGGTCAGCACATTGGCGTTGACGCCCGCGTGCGTACGGGCCACGGTCTGCGCGCTGTCGCCGTGACCCCACCCGTGCGGCAGGCTCACCACGCCGGGCATGATGGCTTCGGTCGGCTCCAGTGGCACCGTCAGTGTTCCGGCGGCCGATTTCACCACCGCGTGATCGCCGAGCCCGAGCCGGGCCACATCGGCCGGATTGATATGCAGCGTGCAGCGATTCGATCCGCTCACCAGCGTCGCGATGTTGTGCATCCAGCTGTTGTTGGATCGCAGCTGTCGCCGCCCGATCAGCACGATCTCCGGCGCGGCGTCGGACAGGCGCGCTCGCATCCGCGCCACGTCGTCCAGCAGCGGCTGCGGGGCCAGGTCCACCCGTCCGCTCGCCGTGCGCAGCGCGCCAGGCAGCCGCGGCCGCAACGGACCGAGGTCGATGCCGTGCGGGTTGTCCAAGAGCACTTGCAGATTGAGTGTGCCGCCGTTCCACTCGCCGTACGGCCCGAGGCGCAGCATCAGATCGATGCGCTGCTCGGTGCTGTTCTCGCCGATCAGGTCACCGCGCCGCTCGGGGATCCCGGCCTTGTGCAGCATGCCCGCGATGACGAGTTCGTCCACGGCGGTGAGCGGGTCGACCCCGTCGGAGCCGTCGTGCGGCCTGCCGGTCAGCGCGGCGGCGAGACGAGCCAGGACGGCGGGCTCGGAAGGCCGGTCACCCAGCGGCACCAGCGGGCGCGAGTAGCGCGTGTAGTTGCGCACGGCGAATTGCAGCAGCGCGAAGTCGTAGTGCGGGGACTGGGTGGGACGCGGCGGAGGCAGGATCACATCGGCGTGCCTGGTGGTCTCGTTCACATACCGGTCCACGCTCACCATGAAGTCGAGCTGGGCGAACGCCTCGTCCAGCCGTGCGCCGCTCGGCGCGGACAGCACCGGATTGCCCGCGACCGTCACCAGGGCGCGGATCTGGCCTTCGCCCGGCGTGGTGATCTCGTCGGCGAGCGTCGCGACGGGCAGCTCGCCCATCGCCTCGGGCAGCCCGCGGACCCGGCTGGTCCAGCGTCCGGGGCGAAACGGCTTGGTGCGGGAGATGCCGCCGGCCGCGGCGGTGGCGAACATCGCTCCGCCGGGGGAGTCGAGGTTGCCGGTCAGCGCGTTGATCGCGTCGACGAGCCACTGCGTGATCGTGCCGAACTCGGCGGTGCACGTGCCGATCCGGGCGTACACCGCCGCGGTCGGCGCCGCCGCGAGTTCGCGGGCGAGCCGCACGATGGTAGACGCGGGCACGCCGGTGCGCGTCGCGACGGTATCCGGATCGAACGCGCCGGCGGCGGTGCGCAATTCGTCCAGACCGGTGACCTCGACGCGCAGATCGGTCAGCTGTTCGGCGAAAAGCGTGTGCACGATGCCGAACAGCAGGTACGCATCGCTGCCCGGACGGATGAACAGGTGCTCGTCGGCGAGTTTCGCGGTGCGGGTCACCCGCGGATCGACCACCACGAAGCGGCCGCCCCGGCCGCGCAGCGCCTTCAACCTGCCCGGGAAATCCGGTGCGGTGCACAGCGAGCCGTTCGATTCCAGCGGATTGGCCCCCAGCATCAGCAGGTAATCGGTGCGGTCGAGGTCCGGCACCGGCACGGTGAGCGGATCGCCGAACATCAGCCCGCTGGCCACCTGCTTGGGCATCTGGTCGGCGGTGCTGGCGGAGTAGATGTTCCTGGTGCCCAGCGCGCGGAGCAGCGCGGGCACGTACAGCGCGCCTGCCACGGTGTGCGCGTTGGGATTGCCCAAGTAGGCCGCGGCCGACTGGCTTCCGTGCTCGGCCACGACGGCGGGAAACCGCTCGGCGATGTAATCGAAGGCTTCGTCCCAGGTCGCGGTGTGCCAAGTGCCGGTCGCGCGATCACGGATCAGCGGTTCGGTCACCCGGTCCTGATCCTCGTCGAGGTGGCCGAAGCTGGCTCCCTTGGGGCAGATGAAGCCCTTGCTGAAGGGGTCGCTGCGGTCGCCGCGGACCGAGGTCACGTGGTCGTCCGGGTCCAGGGTGATTTCCAGGCCGCAGACCGCCTCACAGAGCGGGCAGGTCCGCAGCAGATTGCGCGATTGCGTGATCGGGGCCATACCCCATCTTGGCGTCCCGCGGTGGAACTGAAAAGAGACCGCTTGATATCGGCAACGCCAAACGACCGGTACCCGGCAGCGCTCCGGGGTGGGGATCCGGAGCGCCGGGACGGATACCGGTCGCAAACAGGCCGGGTAGCGCGGCCCCGGCCCGCGATCAGCAGGTGAACTCGATCAGGGGTGCGTCGTTCAGCAAGCGATGGTCAGGTTGGCGCGGCGCGACGAGGTGGCGGCGCGTACGGCCGCGGCGATCGCGACGACCGGCGGCACCCAGCGGGCCTCGGCGGGCGCGACGCCCCAGCAGGCGGAACCGGCCGAGAGGTGGGTGGGCGGCAGCGGGATGCCCGCGCCGTCGGTGTACACGATGGCGCCGGCCTCGCGCAGCGCCTCGAGCGCCATCGCGGCCTTGCGGACGCCGGTGACCAGGTGAATCTCGCGACGCTCCGCGCCGGGAACCTCGATCACCGGACCGGACAGGTTGTTCGCCCGCAGGAAGCGGCGGACCTCGCCGGCGAGTTCGCCGGTGACCTCGATGCCGGACAGGTCGTCGTCGGTGATCAGGCTCAGACCGTTGGCCGTTTCGGCGACCGTCCATCCGCGCTGGTTGTAGTCCTGCGCAGCGGCGGTCAGCTCGGCCGCCGTGACGGAAGTCGGAAACGTGGTGCGCACTGTCTTCTCCATTCCCCGGTAGATCTCTGGGTCCTGCATTCATGGGTCGTATCGGCGGGGGGCGCCGTGGGCGTTACGGGTTCTCCGAAAGAATTTCCGGAGTGTCGCCTAGGTCTCATTTCCGAGAGGTTCGTCCGTGGGCCGCCGGGCACCCCGAGGTGGCTCGCCACGCTTGCCACGCAGCTACTTTCGGCCGTGGACCTGGCCACTCGCTGCGCCGGAGCTGTGCGGTCGCTGTGGATGGGCGTAAGGGGTGTTGCGGGTGCGAAAACATACCGGCAGCGGGTGATTTCCGGCTGGATCCCCGTGCCCCCGGCGGGGGAGGATTCTCGGCATGAGCGTCAGGCCTGGAGGTGGCAGCTTGCGTAACCGCTCAGGGCGCAGGGCTGCCGCAGCGGGATTCGGCATGCGCATCGGGCCCGGCTTGTGTGACACAGGGACACGCAACACGACCCTCGGCTCGGAGGAGGAGACGACATGAGTGACGAATCCAACGGAGCAGGCGCGCCCGTGGACGCCGACGACTACGAGGCCGAGTCGCGCTGGATCGCGTGGAAAGAGTCGGCGGCCAAGCGGTTCTCCGCGACCGTCTCCGACGAAGAACAACCCGTCGAGCCGTTCCGCAGCCCGCGGGCGTTCGCACAGTGGAGTGCCGCGGCCGCGCGCGCTCTGCTCGACGTGCAGTTCCACCGCCCGGCCACCCGAACTCTCTTGCCGCTGGCCTACATCTTGGGTCTGGTGTTCGCCTTCGCCGTGCCCATCACGCTGACGGTCTCGGCATGGCGGGTGTCGGCGGTGCTCGGCTTGCTCGCCGCGGTGCTGGGCGTGCCGCTCGGCCTGACCATCGCCGCCGCCGTCCGCCTGATGCTCGAGTTCCTGGTCAACGCCTCCCGTCTGGCGACCAGGGTGGAGCACATCAGCGAACTGGCCGACGACCTGTTCCAGGCGTTGTCGGACGTGGCCGAGCCGGTCAACCAGCTGTCCGAAGACGTTCGGGCGGTGCAGTTCTGGCGCTTCCGCAAGCGAAACCCACGCAGGTAGAGACCCGATCGCGGCAGGCGGAAGTGGTTGACGCACGGGAGTCATCGGCGTAGCTGAGACACGCGCAGTGACCGCTGTGAGTTTCACTGTGAACAATGCTGTTCGGATACCCGGAATCCACCTCGGGTGTCCGAGGGCGGGCCGCGCCGCCGACCGTGCATGGGTTCACGGGTGCGGGCGGCGTACGGCGAACAGGGGGGAAGCATGGCTTTACCACAGGGAACGACCGGATCGACCATGCCGCGACGGCAGCTCGGCAGGCAGTTGCGCGATCTGCGCAACCGGGCCGGGATGACCACGCGGGTGGCCGCGCAGCAGCTGGAGTGGTCGGAGGCGAAGATCTGGCGGATTGAGACCGGCCAGACCTCGTTGCGCGGCCTGGATGTCGAGGCGATGTGCAAGGTCTACGGTGCGCCGCCCGACCTGCTCGAACCGCTGCGTGCGTTGGCGCGCGATACGAAAGCCAAGGGCTGGTGGACCGCCTACGGCGATGTGATTCCGGAGGGGTTCGAGGTATACATCGGGCTGGAAGAGGCGTGCACCCGGCTGCTCACTTACGAGAACGAACTCGTCCCTGGCTTGCTGCAAACCGAGGGCTACACCCGCGCGGTGTGCGCGGCGGCGCATCCCGAATTGTCCGCGGACGAGCTCGACCGCAGGGTGCGTTTACGCCAGGCCAGGCAGGCGCTGGTCACCCGCACCGACGCGCCGCTGTGGCTGGACGCGCTGATCGATGAGTCGGTACTGCGGCGGCGCATCGGTGACCCGACGGTGACCGCCGAGCAACTCGACCATCTGCTCGATATGGCGCGGTTGCCGAACGTCCGGCTCCGGGTGGTGCCCGGGGATTGCGCCTATCACGACGGCATGGCGTCGGGCCGTTTCGTGCTGTTGGAGTTCGCCGAGGTGGGTTCCGGCGAGCGGCCGGAACCGCCGGTGGTCTACCTGGAGACGTTCACCGGGCCCGTCTACGTGGACAAGGAATACGAGATAGCGCGGTTCCGAGCGGCATTCGCGAGCATCGAGGCGGCGGCGATCGACGCGCGCGCACGCATCGAAGACGCGCGGAAAGCGCTCTGAGCAAGGGCCTCAGCCCGCGCTGATCAGCACTTCGGCGGCCCCGGCAGTGCCCAGGTGTCGCTCAATACCGCCCGGTGGGTGGGCAGGGCCTGCTCGTAGACCTCGCGGCCCTTGTCGGTGAGGCAGACGAACACGGCGCGACGGTCTTGCTCACACATGGTGCGCTGGACGAGGCCGTCGCGTTCCAGCCGCGCCACGGCCCGCGACAGCGCGCTCTGGCTGAGATAGATGTCGTTGGCGAGGTCGCTCATCCGGTAGTCGCCGCAGTTGGCATCGACCAGCCGGTCCAGCGTCTCGAACTCGCTGAGCCCGATCTGATGGCCGTTCTGGAGCGCTTTCTCGAGCGCGCAACTCACCGCCGCATGCCGGTCGAGCAGCTCGCGCCACTCTCCAACGAGCCCGGCCTGCGCGGGAGCGCGCCGGGCTGTGCCCAGGATGGTCGGCTTCGACATGGCCCCATCTTAGTGGGCTCGGACAGTCTATGCAATTGCATTTAATGTGTTGGCATTTAATGCACACGCATGTAATGTTCCCCGCATGACTTCACCAGCAACGCTCTCGGCCGCTCAGGCGAGCGATCCGGCCAGATGGTCAGCCCGGCTCTGGGGCATGCTGATCACGCTGTGCATCGTGTTGTTCCTCGACGGGCTCGACGTCTCGATGATCGGTGTCGCACTGCCGTCCATCGGCACGGAACTCGATCTGTCCACCTCGACCCTGCAATGGCTGGTCAGCGGTTACGTCCTCGGCTACGGCGGTCTGCTGCTGCTCGGCGGCCGCACCGCCGACCTGCTCGGGCGGCGCAAGGTCTTCCTGATCGCGCTCGCGGTCTTCGCGGTCGCCTCGCTGGCCGGCGGTCTGGTCAGCTCCGGTCCGCTGCTGATCCTCACCCGCTTCGTCAAGGGCCTCGCCGCCGCGTTCACCGCGCCGACCGGCCTGTCCATCATCACCACGAACTTCGCCGAGGGCCCCGCCCGCAACAAGGCGCTGTCCATCTACACGGTGTTCGGCGCGGGCGGCTACTCCATGGGCCTGCTGTTCGGCGGCCTGATGACCGGTGTCGGCTGGCGCTGGACGTTCTTGCTGCCGGTGCCGATCGCGCTCGCCGCGCTGGTCGCTGCCTATGTGCTGGTGCCCAAGGACAAGGCCGCCGAGGAAGGCGGACACGACCTACTGGGGGCGCTGCTGTCCACCGCCGCCATGCTGCTGCTGGTCTATACCGTGGTCGCTGCGCCGGAAGCGGGCTGGGCTTCGGTGCGCACCATCGGTTCGTTCGTCGCGGTCGCCGCTCTGTTCGCCGGGTTCGTCGCGGTGGAGAAGCGGGTGCGCTACCCGCTGGTTCGCCTGGGAATCCTGCGCAAGTCCTCGCTGGTCCGTGCCAGTCTCGCGATCGTCGCGGTGGCGGGGTCCTACTTCAGCTGGCAGTTCATCGTGACCCTGTACATGCAGGACACTCTCGAGTGGTCTCCGTTGAAGCTGGCCATGGCGCTGCTGCCGGTCGGTCTGCTGGTGGTGCTGTCGGCCTTCTTCTCCGACAAGCTCGTCGATCGCTTCGGCACCGGCCCGGTGATCGGGGTGACCATGACCGTGATGGCCGTCGGCTACCTGCTGTTCCTGCGGCTGGACACCGCGCCCTCCTACCTGACGATGCTGCTGCCCGCGGTGCTGCTCATCGGCATCGGATGGGTCGGCTTCCCGGCCATCAACATCCAGGCCACCAACGGCATCGATGACGAGGAGCAGGGCCTCGCCGCCGGAGTGCTGCAAACGTCCATGCAGGTCGGCGCGGCCATCGTGCTCGCGGGGACCACGGCGATCATCTCCTCCGGCGCGCACGCCGACATCTCGGCCGCCGGGATGCTCGACACCTACCGTCCCGGTCTGGAGTTCGCCGCGGGCGTGTCCATCGTCGGCGCGCTCGTCGCCCTGCTGGCCTTCGTGCCGCGATTCCGCGGCCGGGAGCGGGCGGCGGACGAGCAGAAGGAATTGCAACTCGTGGGCTGACGAGGTATCGGCCGAGCGCCGTCATCCCGCACCGGGGTGGCGGCGCTCGACGCCGTTCGGATCACGAGAAAGGCGGAGCCACGCTGTCTTTCGCGGAGCGGATGAACGTCAGTTCCCGGCCGTTGCGCCCCACCCGCGGCCACTCGATGCCGAGGGTCGGGTCGAACGCGTCGATGTCATGGTCGAACTCCGGCTGGTACTCCAGGGAGCACAGGTAGGTGACCGTCGAACCGTCCTCGAGCGAGAGGATCGCGTGGCCGAGCCCTTCGGACAGGAACACCGAGCGCCGGTCGACGTCGTCGAGCAGCACGCTGTCCCAGCGGCCGTAGGTCGGCGAGCCGGGGCGCAGGTCGACGACCACGTCGAGGAACGCGCCGCGCACGCAGGTCACGTACTTGGCCTGTCCGGGCGGGTCGTCGGTGTAGTGGATGCCGCGCAATACCCCGGCCGCCGACACCGAGCAGTTGACCTGCCGCAGGTCGAACGCCCGCCCGGTCGCCTTCTCGAACTCCGAGGCCTTGAACCCCTCGAGGAACATGCCGCGATCGTCACCGTGCTGGCGCGGCGTGATCACCCATGCGCCCGGCACCGCGAGTTCCCGGAACTCCATGCTCACCAGTCCCGTCCGCGTTCGAGCAGATCCAGCAGGTAGCGGCCGTAACCGGAGCGGACCAGCGGTTCGGCGAGCGCGCACAGCTGCTCGTCGTCGATGAAGCCCATCCGCCAGGCCACCTCCTCCGGCACGCCGATCTTGAGGCCCTGCCGCTCCTCGATGGTGCGGACGTAATTGGCGGCGTCGAGCAGGGAATCGAAGGTACCGGTGTCCAGCCAGGCGGTACCGCGGGCGAGCACGTCCACGCTCAGACGATCCTGTTCCAGATAGGCGCGATTGATGTCGGTGATCTCGTACTCCCCGCGGGCGGACGGACGCAGCGACCTGGCGATTTCCACCACGTCGTTGTCATAGAAGTACAGCCCCGGAATGGCGTAGTTCGATCGCGGCGTCTTCGGCTTCTCCTCGATGGACACCGCGCGTCCTTCGGTGAACTCCACCACGCCGTAGGCGGTCGGGTCGGAGACCCAGTAGGCGAACACCGCGCCGCCGTCGATGCCGTGGAAGCGATTGAGACTGGTGCCGAGGCCGGGACCGTGAAAGATGTTGTCGCCGAGCACCAGTGCGGCGCAATCGCCGCCGATGTGATCGGCGCCGAGGACGAAGGCCCTGGCCAGGCCGTCGGGCTCGGGCTGGACCACGTAACTCAGCGACAGCCCGAACTGCGTGCCGTCACCGAGCAGCCGCCGGAACGCCGTTGCGTCCTCGGGCGTCGTGATCACCAGGATGTCCCTGATCCCCGCGAGCATCAGCGTGGAAAGGGGGTAGTAGACCATGGGTTTGTCGTAGACCGGGACCAGCTGCTTGCTCACCCCGCGCGTGATCGGGTGCAACCGGGAGCCGGTGCCGCCCGCCAGAATGATTCCGCGCATGCCTTGGAGTCTGCCAGTTTCGCGGCTGCGGGATTCGGTGAGGTTCCGAGTAGTCCTCGATTCGGTTACGGACGTTTCGCCGCGGCGGTGTTGGAGCGATTCTGTTGCGTAGGTCACGATGCGCATGGTGTTCTGAAAAGACACTGTGTGAGATGTCAGCGCCGACAGCTCGCCTGGGCACGGTCCGGTCGTGATTCGGCGCGCCAGTTGTGAGGTAGGTGCGCGATGTCGACCAGAGACGGCGAGCCCGGTGTGGTGATGAATCCGAGGGGTCCCAGCGCGCAATCGCGCTTACTGCTGGCCACCTGCATGGGTGTGGTCCGGCCGATGCTGCGAACCTTTCCCGTGACCAAGGCGACTATTCCGGTCGGCGCCGTCACTGTCGACGGGCTGGCGCGGTTGCGTCCGCGGCCGCAGGGGATCGATCGGGAGCAGGTGTCACTGCACGGCATCCGCCTGGAGATCATCCGCCCGGCCGGTGCGTCGCGTGCGTTGCGCCACGGCGCGGTGCTGTACATGCACGGCGGCGGCTTCGCGATCTGCAGTACCCGCAGCCACCGTCCGATCGCGGCGAGCCTGGCCCGCCGCACCGGTCTGCCCGTGATCAACGTCGAGTACCGCCAGCTGCCCCGCACCCGGATCAGCGACTCGGTGCTGGACTGCCTGGCGGCCTACCGCTGGCTGCTGCGCCACGGCGCGGATCCGGGGCGCATCATCTTCGCGGGTGATTCGGCGGGCGGATACCTCACCTTCGCGACCGCCCTGCTGGCCTTGGAGTCGGGGCTGCCTTCGCCGGCCGGGTTGGTCGGCTTGAGTCCGCTGCTTGACCTGGACTATGGCGCGAAGCGGGATTACGTGAACGTCGCGCGGGATCCGTACATCCCGCTGTCGGCGCTGGAAGCGGTGGTCCGCATCGGCGCGGAGATCGACGGGGTCCTGGATCCGAGCCTGTCGCCGGTCAACGCGGTGCTGTCCGCGCTTCCGCCCGTGCTGCTGGTCGCCGCCGAGGACGAGGTGCTGCGCTTCGACGCCGAATTGATGGCGCAGCGGCTCACCGCGGCGGGCGTGCCGAACGCTCTCGAACTGTGGCGCGGCCAAGTCCACGCCTTCATGAGCATCGCGCCGAACCTGCCGGAGAGCAGGGCGGCGCTGGCCCGGGTCGCGCGGTTCGTGCGGGCCAGGATCGAAGGGGACCAGCGGGCTCGGACGGCGTAACCCGGTCGGGCCCTGCCCAGGCGAGCCCCGCCCCGCATCGGACGGGACGGGGCTCGCGTCTGTGCGGAGTGGGCGCGCCGATCAAACTATTTCCGAGTCGAAGTTATTCATCCTTGATAGTCCAGGTCACGACGCCGTAATCATCGTTCTTCATATTTTGTTCAGCGCTGGTTCACTTTGTCGCCGGTAGTTCGAACGAATGAAGCCCCGCCCGCGCGGAGAGCGCGGAGCAGGGCTTCGATTCGTTTTTCAGTTGTCCGTTCGGCCGCGGATTACTTCGGGGCGTTGAACGGCTGGTTGATGGTGGTGAAGTACTGGATCGCAGCACCGATGGCGACCGGGGCGGTGATCAGCAGCTGGCCCGCCAGGGTGCCCAGCGCGCCGACGGCGATGATGCCGCCGAGGCAGCCGATGGCCGCGGCCGGGATGAAGGCGCCGAACAGGCCGACGATGGCCGCCGAGGCGACGGTCGCGCCGGCGATGCCGCCGAGGACGCAGCCGACGGCGCCGCCGCCGATGCCGCCGACCAGGGTGCCGATGGTGGCGCCGGTCGAGATGGTGTCCTTCATGCGGTTGAAGGCGGCCTGCTCACGGTCGTACTCGGTCTTCCAGGGCGCCTTGTCCTCGAACGGCAGGGCGACCGGCTTGTAGGTCGCGTGCGCCATGTCGAACTGCGGGGTCAGGGTGGCGGTGCGGTCCGCGATCTCGGCAGCGATCGGGAACTCGAAGTCGTCCACCCGGAAGGTCAGCGGCATGCCGGTGAGCACGTCACCGTTGGCGGCCTTGACCTTGAACGTGCCGTCCTCGACGACCATGGAACCGGCATCGGTCGTGATGATGGACTGGGTGTCGGTCGCGTGGGCGGTGAAGTTCACCGCGCCGTCGGCCTCGGAGGCCGGAGCCGCGTTGACGGTGCCGGCGGTGACGCCGAGAGCGGCGATCAGCAGTGCCGACGTCGCGGCGAATTTCCTCATCAGCATTTTGTTTGGAACCTCGATTGAAGCGTTCGGAGGGGACTAGACGAGCAAAATCTAGACCAGCTAACGCGTGGTGAACCCTTTGTGACTGTTTATTCAAATTTTGTTCACCATCGTGACTCACGGCTTGGTGGGGTCGCGGAAATAGGGGCGCTGACCGGCCTTTTCCGTACCGAATCAATCTGAGAGTTCCAAACGCTGGGAAGTCAATGAGACGAATGTCACAGATCGAAACCATGGAGTTCGGTTAGGCCGCACCGCGTTTCGAGTCCGTCGCCGAGGCGGCGCGCCCCCACGTACAGTCATGGGGTGCGATTGCTCGTCACCGGTGGCGCCGGTTTCATCGGCGCGAACTTCGTCCAGCAGACCGTGTCCGACCACCCGGATACGACCGTCACCGTCCTCGACGCCCTGACCTATGCCGGGAACCGGGCCTCGCTCGACCCGGTGGCCGACCGCATCGAGTTCGTGCACGGCGACATCGCCGATCTCGACCTGGTCGACGAACTGGTCAGCAGCGTGGACGCGGTGGTGCACTTCGCCGCGGAGTCGCACAACGACAACTCCCTCGCCGAGCCGTGGCCGTTCGTGCAGACCAATATCGTCGGCACCTATTCCCTCCTGCAGGCCGTGCGCAGGCACGACGTGCGCTACCACCACGTGTCGACCGACGAGGTCTACGGCGACCTGGCCTCGGACGACCCGGCCTTCACCGAGACCACCCCGTACAACCCGTCCAGCCCGTACTCGGCCACCAAGGCCTCGAGCGATCTGCTGGTGCGCGCGTGGACCCGCTCCTTCGGCGTACGCGCCACCATCTCCAACTGCAGTAACAACTACGGCCCCTACCAGCATGTGGAGAAATTCATCCCGCGCCAGATCACGAATCTGATCGATGGGGTCCGTCCCCGGCTCTACGGGGCGGGACATCAGGTACGCGACTGGATTCACGTCGACGACCACAATCGCGCCGTCTGGGAGATCCTGCGACGGGGCCGGATCGGGCAGACCTACCTCATCGGAGCCGACGGCCAACTCGACAACAAGTCCGTGGTGCGGCTGATCCTCGCGGAGTTCGGCCGCGACCCGGACGATTTCGACCACGTGACCGACCGGCCCGGCCACGACCAGCGCTACGCGATCGATGCGACGTTGCTGCGTTCCGAACTCGGTTGGCGCCCCCGTTACGCGGACTTCCGCGCCGGACTGGCGGCGACGATCCAGTGGTACCGGGACAACGAAACCTGGTGGCGTCCGGGCAAAGCCGCGACCGAGCGCGCCTATCTCGCCGCGGGCGAGCGCACGCTCAGTGCGGCGGGAGACTGAGAAAGGCGCCCCGGGGGACACCCAGAGGCGCCACGCCGCTCAGCCCCAGACGATGGTGTAGTACTTCGCCGCCGCCGCGATCAGCGCCACACTCGTCGCCACCACCACGGTGACGGCCGGGCCGACCGACGGGGTCTTACCCGCGGAGTCGGTGAGCCGCAGCGGCATCCAGCGCAGCAGCACCGCGAGCGTCACGATCGCCAGCGGCACGAAGTAGCGGCCCTGCACGCCGTCGATGATGTAGTAGCCGACCGGCGTGAACGACATGTACAGCGTCACGTAGATCATCGCAACGCTCGCCGCCATGGTGAGCGCGACGATCAGGGTGCGGCGGAAGGCCGGGGCGGTCATTCGTTCCGCGACGCCGAGGCTCACCGCGAACGCCAGCAGGCAGGCCAGCATGGAAAGGGCGGGCACATCGACGTAGGCGAAGCCGAGTTCGCCGAAGAACTGGCTGAACCAGCGCTGGTCGCGCAGCGCGATGCTCTCGCCGAACACGTGCACGAACTCCGGCGGATCGCGCAGGATGCCGCTGAGCTGGTCGCCGGGACGCACCGAGTGCCACTGGTGCGGCGGCCGCATCAGGCCCATACCGTCGCCGGTCGGCGCCGCGATCTTCATCCACACCGCGAACGCGAGCGCGCCGGCCGCGGCGAAGGCCCACGGAATCCCGCGCCGCCAGCCGCTGAACCCGAATCGCTCGGCGGGCACCAGGGCGACCAGCAAGGCGAGCAGCACGTAGGTGGGCTTGCTCACCGGCAGCAGAATCGTCGCGGCCAGCAGCGCGCCGATCTCCACCCGGCCGAGGCGCTCGCCGAGGAACATCGCCTTCACCAGCAGCGCGGAGACGAGGATGGCCAGCGCGTTGGTCATGGTGTCGGCGGTGACCGTGCCGGCCTGGAACACCGCGATCGGCAGCGCGGCGACGGTGAACGCCAGCCACTGCACCCGATGCGCACGCAAGGCGTACAGGCCGAATCCGACCACCGCGAGGTAGGCGAGCAGTCCGGCGAGCCTGGTGAGCAGGAGCAGGCCGCCCACGTCGAGCCCGAAGAGCTCGCCGAGCCGGATGCCGATCGCGGCCGGGATGTAGGGCACCGGCGAGTAGGCCGCGGTATTGGTGAACCACACCGGTTCGGTGGCGTCGGAGACCGCGGCGTTCGTCAACCGGTCGTAGCGGGCCGGGTCGGCCACCATGGGGTCGGGCTCGTCCGGGTTGGTGGTGTAGTCCTGCAGCGCGTAGCCCATCAACTCGGTGATGCTGGCGGGAACGTCGCCGCCGTAGGCGATGCCGCGATCGTCGTGGATCCGCTGGGGCAGGAACCCGCCGTGCGCGACCTGGTAGGCGCGACCGAACTGGGTGATCTCGTCATGACCCCACATGGGCGGGGTGAGAACGGTGAACAGCGCACCGAATATGGTCGCGAGCAGGGTGAAGGCGATCGTCGCCCCGCCCAGGCGCGTCACCGCTCGCTCGGCGAAGCCTTTCGCGGACCGGTCCGTTCCGGTCGTCGCCGTCTCGGCGTCGACGGCGGGCAGCGGTGCGGTGTCGGTCGCGGGTAGCGGTGCGGTGTCCGAGGGCTCGACCGAATTCTCCTCCGGCGTCGCGGTCCGATCCGCGGAGGTCGTCACCGCCCGGCTCCGCCGTTGCTCCGCGGGTCCTCCGCACCCACCGCCGTGTAACGCAGGTAGACCAGGCGCGCGGCCTCGTGGCGGGAGCGCCGGATGCCGTCGAGGATCAGGCCCGCGGTCCAGGCGAGGCTGCCGAGCAGCAGCAGGGTGAAGCCGAGGAACAGCGTCGGGAATCGCGGCACCGTGTGGGTGTTGTAGAACTCCACGATGATCGGGATGGTCAGGATGATCGAGACCAACCAGCTCAGCGTGCCGAACAGGCCGTAGAACGCGACCGGCCGCTCGTGCCGGGCCAGGCCGACGATCAGGGCGAGGATCTTGAAACCGTCGTGATAGGTGCGCAGCTTGCTCTCGCTGCCCGCCGGACGATCGCGGAAGCCGACCGGCACCGCGGTCTGCGGCACCCGCAGGTGCAGGGAGTGCACCGTGAGTTCGGTCTCGATCTCGAATTCGCGGGACACCGCGGGAAAGCTCTTCACGAAGCGGCGGGAGAACACCCGGAAGCCGGAGAGCATGTCCTCGACGTTCTCGCCGAACACCTTCCCGACCACGCCGTTGAGCACCTTGTTGCCGGTCTCGTGGCCCGCGCGGTAGGCCGAGGCGCCCTCGTCCTGCTTGCGCACGCCGAGCACGTGGTCGTAGGGGCCGTCGAGTAGCGTCTTGATCATCAGCGGCGCGGCGGACGCCTCGTAGGTGTCGTCGCCGTCGATCATCAAGTACACGTCCGCCTCGATGTCGGCGAAGGCGCGGCGCACCACGTTGCCCTTGCCCTTGGTGTGCTCGTGCCGCACGATCGCTCCGGCCTCGCGGGCACGCTCGGCGGTTTCGTCCGTGCTCAGATTGTCGTAGACGTAGACGACGATTCCCGGCACGGCGGCCTGTAGATCGGCCACGACCTTGGCGACCGAGGCCTCTTCGTTGTGACACGGAACCACGGCGGCAATACGGAGCTCGGTGGAGTCCACCCGGGTCAATCCTCGCGATCGGTGGTGAATGTGGGAACACGGGGAGGGTACAGGGAACTCACAGCTTGCGCGTGGCCGACCTCACCGTGTGCGACAGCGGAATTTCCCCGCGCGGGCGCCGCGGTGTCGCTGCGGTACCGTCGGGCCGTGCCATCCAGTGAGTCCACCGCGCCCGCGGGCGAGCCAGTGACCCAGGAGACCGGTGCGGTCGTTCGCAAGGTGCTCGCCGCGCTGCGCAGAGGCGGGGCGTTCCTGGTGGTCGGCGCGATCGGCTTCCTGGTGGACGCGGGCACGTACAACCTCCTGGTCTTCTGGGGTGGCGAGGGCGTGCTCTATCACTACCCACTGCCCGCCAAGATCATCGCGATCGCGGTGGCCACGGTGGTGACCTATTTCGGCAACAAATGGTGGACCTTCGCGCACAAGAAGACCGACAATCCCGGGCGCGAGTATCTGTTGTACGCCGTGTTCAACGTGGTAGCGATCGGGCTGCAACTGGGTTGTCTCGGCTTCTCCCGTTACGTGCTCGACCTGTCGAGCCCGCTTTCGGACAACGTCTCCGGTACGTTGATCGGGCAGATCGTGGCCGTGGTGTTCCGGTACTTGGCCTACGACAAATGGGTCTTCACCGGGGCGCGAGCGGGCGAGGACAGCGCCACCGACAACGAATCGGCGAACGTTTAGCAATGCTTCGGGCACACGTCGGCGCGGCCGTACGGCGGGCAACCGCACAGGGTGGTTGATATCCTCACCCCCGCCGTGAAGGCATCGAGGGGCGTGTCTGTCCCGTCCGGCACAATGAGAATTTCGAGGATTTCATGGATCAGTCGGCTATCGAGGCCGTTACCGAAACAAACGATCGCTCGACAGCCGCTGAGGCGCCTGCCGCGCTGCGCGCCGACCATCGGGCGCCGGACCGGCTCGTGCTCCAGCGCGGTATCTTCACCGGTCCGTCGGCGAAGGTGAGCGATGAGCTGTACGCCGTCGTAAAAGGTGGCGCGCACCGAGAACGCCAGACCCTGCGCTTGGACAAGGGCGCGACCGCGCACACCAACACCTACTTCGGACGGTTCGCCGCCAGCTACTGGCAGCGCTGGACCACGGTCACCGAGGTGCAAGCCACCATGGTGCTCGACGTGGCCGCCAAGGCGAACATCCGCCTGGTGGCCTCCGACATCGCCGGCCACCGCAGGATCATCGACACCCAGCGGGTCGACGCGAGCGGTTCGGTCACCCTGACCGCTCCGCTCGATCAGTACGTCGACGGCGGCGCGCTGTGGCTGGAGTTCGACGCCATCGGCGGCGCGCTCGGCATCGCGGAACTGAGCTGGACGGCCGTCGCGCCGGAACGCGTCCGCCCGGTCGCCATCGCGATCTGCACCTTCAACCGTGCCGAGGACTGCGCGGAGACGGTCGCGGCGCTGTCCTCCGATCCCACCGTGCTCGCCGCGATCGACGCGGTGTACGTCGTCGACCAGGGCACCGATCTGGTCGAGAACCGGCCGCGCTACCAGGAGGTCGCGCCGATCCTCGGCGAGAAACTGCGCTACCTGCGCCAGCCGAACCTCGGCGGCGCCGGTGGCTTCACCCGGGGCCTCTACGAGGTGTCCGCGGTCAACGAGCACGCCGACGTCATCCTGATGGACGACGACATCCTCTGCGAACCGGAGACGGTGCTGCGCCTGAACGCGTTCGCCAACCTGACGGTCGAGCCGACCCTGGTCGGCGCGCAGATGCTGTTCCTGCTCAACCCCGACTACCTCAACGTCGGCGCCGAGGAAGTGCATCTGAACCGGCTGCGGCACGGCCAGAAGGTGCCGAAGGCGCTGCGCAACACCAGCATGTTGAAGAAGAACCAGGAGCGCCGCGTGGACGCGGGCTACAACGCCTGGTGGACCTGCCTCATCCCGGCCGAGGTGGTCGCGAAGATCGGCCTGCCGATCCCGATCTTCTTCCAGTGGGACGACGTGGAATACGGCATCCGGGCGCGCGAGCACGGTTTCGTCACCGTCACGCTGCCCAACGCCGCGGTCTGGCACGCCGACTTCTACTGGAAGGACTACGACGACTGGGCGCGCTACTTCAGCACCCGCAACTCGCTGATCGTCGGCTCGCTGCACACCGAGCTGGACGGTAAGGACATCGCGGGCAGGTTGTTCCGGGAGATGGCGGAGCAGTTGGTCGCGATGCAGTACGGCTTGGTGCACACCACGCTGCAGGGCATCGAGGACTTCTTGAAGGGCCCGAAGGTGTTGCGGGACGGCGGTATCGAAGCGCTGGCGGCCGCGCGGACCAGCCGGGCCGATTATCCCGAGACGATCAAGCACCCCGCCTCGACACCGCCGGTGCGCTCCGCGGACATCCAACTGCGCCGCGCGGGTGGGGAACCCAGCCGCGCGAAGCTGGTGCTGATCAAGCGCGCGATCAACCAGTGGCTGGGGCGTACCCAGCACGGCATCATCGGCGTCACCAGGGAAGACGCCTACTGGTGGCATGTCTCGCTGTTCGACCACGTGGTGGTCACCGACGCCTCACAGTCCGGTGTCCGGGTGCGTCAGCGCGACAAGGCCCGCGCGCTGCGGCTGTTGCGTCGTATGGTGCGTGTGCTGCGTCGCCTGCGCCGGGAGCTGCCCGCCGTGCAGGCGCAGTACCGCGCTGCCATGCCGGAACTGACCAGCCGCGAGAACTGGGAGCGGTTGTACGGGATCGAAGGTCAGCGCGACAGCTGATTTCGTTGGTACATGGGTAACTCATGGGGGACGGGCTGACCAGCCCGTCCCCCGATTGCAGCCGCCAACGCTGCTGGCGCGGCACCTGAGTCCGGCCTAAAGACGCGGAGAGGCGGACAGAAAAAGATCGGTGGTGAGTTCGCCGTCGCCCGGGGTGACGCGGTACTTGTCCAGGTCGGTGATGCCGTGGGCGGCCAGCACCTCGTCGTCGATGAAGAAGTTGCCGCTGGTCTCCTTGCCGGGCGAGGTGAGCACCAGGTAGGCGGCGTCGGCATAGATATCGGGTGTGCGCGAGGTGGAGATCATCTCCTCACCGCCGAGCAGGTTCTTCACCGCCGCGGTGGCGATGGTGGTGCGCGGCCACAGTGAATTCACGCCGATGCCGTCGCCTTTGAGTTCCTCGGCCAGCCCCAGGGTGGTCAAAGACATGCCGTACTTGGCGATCGTGTAGCCCAGCGCCATGCCCGCCCACTTGGGGTCCAGGTTCAGCGGCGGGGACAGGGTGAGGATGTGCGGGTTGCGCCCGGCCTTCGCCGATTCGCGCAGATGCGGGATGCTCAGCTTGGACAGCAGGAAGCTGCCGCGGCAATTGATGTCCTGCATCAGGTCGTATTTCTTCATCGGCAGTGCGTCCGTCGGGGACAGGTCGATCGCGGAAGCGTTGTTCACCACGATGTCGATGCCGCCGAACCGTTCCACCGTCTGGCGTACCGCCTCGGCCACCGACTCGTCGACGCGGACGTCGCCGACGAACGGGAGTACCTGCCCGCCCTCCGCCTCGAGTTCCGCGGCGGCGGTGTGGATGGTGCCCGGCAGCTTGGGATGCGGCTGATCGGTCTTCGCGATGAGGGTGATGTTCGCGCCGTCGGCCGCGGCCCGCTTGGCGATCTCCAGCCCGATGCCGCGACTGCCGCCGGACATGATCATCGTCCGGCCCGCTAGCGGCTTGGATCCCGGTTCCGTCATCTGACCTGCTCCTTCGTTTCCGTCGCAGGCACCAGCCTGCGGCTGTACGCGCTTGCAGACCAATCGTAAACCCGCTCACTATGCAACCAGGTGCATATGCGGTGCGAAGAGAGGGCACCGGCGTACCGGCGCCCTCTTCCGGTTCAGGCCGTGGTGGCGATCAGGATGATGTTCAGCAAGAACATCAGGCCGACCAGGGCCCAGACGATGTACAGGAACAGCATGCCCGGCGCCTTCTGCGGAACCGGTCCGATCGCGCCGTTGAGGAAGATCACGACCGGTGGCTTGTAGTAGAACCGCGCGGCCTGTCCCTCGGCGATCGGCACGGTCACGTTCGCCGCACCCATGTCGAACAACCACGGTGTGGCGACCCGGACGTGGTACTGGCCGGGACCGACCGGGATGTGGTTCGCGCCCCAACGGGTGTTGGGCACCCGCTGTCCGTTGACCAGGATCTTCGGCTTGGTCAGCGCGAGCATGAAGGTCCACAGCGAGTACGAGGCATCGATGGTGATGCCCGGCGGATCGGCGGGCCGGCCGTAGCCCTGCGGGCCGAACTGCTGCGGCTGGCCGTACGGTTGCGGCTGGCCGAATTGCTGCGGCTGGCCGTAGGGCTGCGGCTGCCCGTACTGCGGTGCGGGCTGGCCGAATTGGGGCTGCCCGTACGGCGGCTGGCCCACCTGAGGTTGGGCGAGATGCGGGTGGCTCGGCTGCTGCCCCGCAGGCGGCGCGTACTGCGCGGGCGCCTGCTGAGGCGGGTACTGGCCGACTGGCGGCTGCTGACCGAACGTCGGCTGCCCGGGCCATTGGCCGGGCTGCTGACCGGGTGGCGGGTACCCGCCGGGCTGACTCATCTATCCCTCCCAGATAGCGAACGATGCGAGGGGCACCCTACCGTGCCCCCGCTCGATCAGCGTCGCGAGTTCCGCTCCCGGAACATCTTCCGGTGCTGCTTGGTGATGTCCCGCCAGGCTCGTTCGCGTTCGGCTTGCAGCCGCTTGTCGGTGCGCGCCCGCATCCACTCGTTCTCCCGCGCCAGCTTGTCGTAACTGTCGAGCCTGCGTTGGGTGAGTTCGCCGTTGTCGATCGCCTCCCGTACCGCGCACCCCGGTTCGCCGTGGTGTGCGCAATCGCCGAAACGGCATCGGGCGGCGAGGGTTTCGATGTCGCTGAAGGTCTTCTCGATGCCTTCGGCAGCGTCCCACAGTCCGACGCCGCGCAGCCCGGGCGTATCGATCAGAGTGCCGCCGCCGGGCAGCGGGCGCAGTTCCCGGTGCACCGTGGTGTGCCTGCCCTTCTTGTCGGTGTCGCGGACCGCGTTGGTGGCGAAGACCTCCGCGCCGAGCAGCGCGTTGGCGAGGGTCGACTTCCCAGCACCGGAGGGTCCGAGCAGTGCGACGGTGCCGTCCAGCATCGCGGTGAGCACGTCCAGCCCGAGCCCGGTGCTCGCGCTCACCTCGAGCACGGCAGCGGCCGGTGCGACGGCGCGCACCTGGGCGAGCGGGATGTTCTCGGCCGCGTCGGCCTTGGTGAGCAGCACGATCGGCTGGGCGTTGCTCTCCCAGACCAGCGCGAGCATGCGTTCGATGCGGCCGAGATCCACATCGCCGTCGGCGGCGGTGCAGATCAGCACGGTGTCGACGTTGGCGGCGAGCACCTGGCCGTGGGACCGCCCGGATACCGACGATCGCACGATCGCCGATCGGCGCGGCAGCAACCGGCGCACCGCCGACGTGGCGTCAACGGTCACCCAGTCGCCGGTGCACAGCCCGCTGACCTCGGAATCCGGGCGCGGGCAGCGAGCGCGGGCGAGCCCGCCCGGCGTGGCCACATCGCATTCACTGCGATCCATGCGGATCACGCGCGCGGGGACACAGTCTTCCTCGATCATCGAGGCGTACTGCGAGGCAACGGCTTCGGTCCAGCCGTAAGGGACGAGAAGGTCGTGGTCGACCATGATGGAAGGAGTCCTTCGTCGGGCGCCGAACCCGACGGAGGGTTCAGCGAGCGGAGAATGAGGGGGAGTTTCGTGTGGCGGCATGACCGACGTCAGCTCGCCTGAACACGACAACCCGAACGTTCCTCGTCACGGTCCACACCTCCTTACCTCTCTCGCGGTCTCACCACCCTTGCATCCGAATCCGCCCCGCACAACCGAATTTACGATTTCCGGATCGGCGTGCGCCCGGCCCGACGCGAGGACTACCCGGCGTCAGTCGGGCTTGCCGAACTGCTCGTGGCGGCCGAGCGAGCGTAGGTGGAACCATTCGCGCAGGCCGGCGGGGTCGCGGCGGGTGACCAGGAAGAACCAGGAGAAGCGAACCCATTCCTGGGGCAGCAGCTTCCGCATGCCCGGCTGGGACATCAGGTAGCCGCGGTTGCGGTAGGTGAAATAGCGCTTCACCGGATCGTCGGGATACTGCGTGTGCATCCGGCCGCCGAGAATCGGCTTGAACTCGGCCGCGCCGTTGGGATGCAGATACGCCGTCTGCAGGCAGGTGCCGAACGGCAGCCCGGAGCGCACCAGCCTGCGATGCACCTCCACCTCGTCGCCGCGCACGAACAGGCGCAGATCCGGCACGCCGATCACGTCGACCGCCCGCGCGGAGATCAGCGCGCCGTTGAACAGCGAGGCGATGCCGGGCAGGAAATCGTCGTCGCCGAGTTCCGAGCGCAGCCTGCGCCAGACCACGCCGCGGCGCAGCGGGAAGGCGAGCCGGTCGGGCTCATCGATGTCGCAGACGACAGGCGAGACCTCGACCAAGCCGTGCCGGTCCGCGCAGTCCAGCAGGGTGGACAGCACGTCGGGGCCTTCGGGCCTGCCGTCGTCGTCGGCGAGCCATACCCAGTCCGCGCCGATGCTCAGCGCATGCAGCATGCCGAGCGCGAACCCGCCCGCTCCGCCGAGGTTGTGCGCCGAGCCCAGGTAGGTGGATTCCACCGGCTGGTCGCGCACCAGGTCGGCGACTTCGGTCTCGTTGCCGTTGTCGACCACGATGAGGTGGTCCACCGGCCGGGACTGCGAGGTGACGACTTTCAACGACTCGGCGAGCAGTTCGCGGCGCTTGTGCGTGACCACCACGGCCACGATGCGCGGTTGCGAATCAGGCACCGGCGCTGCTGATTTCGCGGCGGGCTCGACGGCCTCCTCCGGCACGGAGCCGATCCGGGCCTGCGCCCCTTCGTCGATCGGGGTGTCCTGCCCGGTCGGCTCACTCATGCCTGATTCCGCTCCAATTCTCGTTCGTTTGTCCCGCCCCGTTCCGCTTCCAGCTCGCGCAGCACGGTCGCGACGTGATTCCCCGCCTCCGGCCCCTCATAGGCTCGCACCACTTCTTCGATGCCGCCACGCAGCCGGATCTGGCCGTGGTCGATCCACAGCGCCGTATCGCACAGCTGCGCGAGGAATTCGTTCGAATGGCTCGCGAAGACCAGGATGCCCGAACGCGCCACCAACGACTGCAACCGCTTGCGGGCCTTCTTCATGAATTCCGCGTCGACGGCGCCGATGCCCTCGTCGAGCAGCAGGATCTCCGGATCGATCGAGGTGACCACGCCCATCGCGAGGCGAACCCGCATACCGGTGGAATAGGTGCGCAGCGGCATGGACAGGTATTCGCCGAGCTCGGTGAAATCGGCGATCTCATCGATCTTCGACAGCATCTGCTTGCGGGTCTGCCCGAGGAACAGGCCCCGAATGATGATGTTCTCGTAGCCGGAGATCTCCGGGTCCATGCCGACGCCGAGGTCGAACACCGGCGCCACCCGCCCGCGGATGCGCGCACTGCCGCGCGAGGGTTCGTAGATGCCCGAAAGCAGGCGCAGCAGGGTCGATTTGCCCGCGCCGTTGTGCCCGACCAAGCCGACCCGATCGCCTTCCTTCAGCGACAGATTGATCTCCCGCAGGGCCTCGACCACGACGACGTCGGATTTGTTGCGCCCGATCGCGCCGCCGGCCTTGCCGAGGAACGCCTTCTTCAACGACCGCGATTTGGCGTCGAAGATCGGGAATTCGACCCAGGCCTCCTGGGTCTCGATACTCACACGACTCATCGGGGCGCTCCTATACCCAGTACGGTACGCGCGAACGGAACTGCTTCATGGCGAGGATCGCCACGATCCAGCCCAGCAGGGTGATCGTGCCGACGACCAGCCAGTGCCGCAGTTCCTGCGGTTCGCCGAGCAGGGGCGCCCGGACGATCTCGAGATAGTGGAACGTCGGCACGAGTTCGGCCAGCTTCGCGCGGTCGCCGTTGCCCATCTGCGATTGCAGCGTCTTCGTCGTCCACATGACCGGCGTCAGCACGAACAGCATCAGCGTGGTGCTGCCGAGAATCGGCGCGATGTCGCGATAGCGCGTGCTGAAGATGCCGAACACGATCGACACCCACATCGAATTCAGGAAGATCAGCGCGATCGCCGGAATCGCCATGAGGCTGGCCACCCCGAGATGGCGCCACACGCCGAACGCGGCGAGCATCACCAGGTAGATGACCATGTTGTGGGCGAAGAAGAGCAGTTGCCGCCACACCAGCCGGTAGACGTGCACGCTCAGCGCCGAGGGCAGCTGCTTGATCAGGCCCTCGTTGGCGATGAAGACCTCCGAGCCCTCCAGGATGCTCGCGCTGATCACGTTCCAGATGATCAACCCGACCGTCACATAGGGCAGGTACTCGCGCAGCGGCTGGCCGAGCAGCGCCGCGTACAGCACGCCCATCGCCACGGCCTGCAAGCCGGTGGCGATGGTGATCCAGAACGGCCCGAGCACCGAGCGGCGGTAGCGCTGCTTGATGTCCTGCCAGCCGAGCGACAGCCACAGCTCCCGCTGGGCGAAGCCGCCCGCGAAGTCCTGGAACGCGCGCCGGAACGTCTGCGAGTCCGGCACGATCTTCGCCTCGGTGGCTCCGGCGTGCAGGGTCTCCGTCTGCGGTGTGGCAGCGCTCACCGGGGCCTCCGGTGCATCGTCTTCGGAACGCACCGTGTGCTCGGCCGAGGGGGTCGAGCTGTCATCTGAACGCGCTTGGTCATCGGAACCAACTGAGCTCTCTTCAGGACGCACCGCACTCGGATCGGAAACCGAGTCGGAGCGAGCGGCAGCGGCGGGCACGGTGCACGAGACTACCCCGGTGGCTTCCCGCCACCGCGTGGCACACGCGCGTCGCCGGTCTCACAGGTACTGGCCGGAACCGCCGGTGACGTGACCGGCCTGGCTACCGCG
Organism: Nocardia araoensis NBRC 100135; assembly: GCF_000308435.1. GTDB lineage: Bacteria > Actinomycetota > Actinomycetes > Mycobacteriales > Mycobacteriaceae > Nocardia > Nocardia araoensis. Next base: position 77,050 of record NZ_BAFR01000003.1, read on the forward strand.
CGGGTCGGCGACGTTGAGTCCGGGCGGCAGCGCCCCTTGACGCATCTGTTCGAGCTGGGCGCGCGCGGCCATCTGCTGGGCGAACAGCGCCGTCTGGATGCCGTGGAACAGGCCCTCCAGCCAGCCGACCAGCTGGGCCTGCGCGATTCGCAGTTCGGCATCGGACGGGACGGCGTCGTCGGTGAACGGCAGGGTGAGCCGCTCGAGCTCCTCCCGCAGTTCGGGGGCGAGGCCCTGCTCCAGCTCCCGCACCGAGGAGGTGTGGATCTCCTTGAGGCGATTGCGGCTGGCCTCGTCCAGCGGAGCGGCGCGCACCTCCTCGAGCAGCTGCTTGATCATGGTGCCGATCCGCATCACCTTCGCGGGCTGCTCGACCATGTCGGCGAGCGATTCGCCGGAGTCGTCCCGGTCGTCCGACTTGTCCTTGTTATCGTCGGTCACGACCTGCGCGGTGAAGGGCGCCTCCGATCCGGCCGCCGCCGGGATGGCCAACGGCCTGCCGTCGGGTCCGACAACGACGATGTGGTCCGGTGCCTCATACGAGTGCGTCATGGTCCCTATCATGTCGTGTTCGCTCGGAACGCGCTAAGCCGGTGTTCCGCAGTGGGCACACTGGGCAGGGTGCGGCGCGTATCGCGGGTACGCACCACCGTGGGGGCCGGCGTTCTATTCTGTTCGGGTCGTGCGGTTCGGATTTGTCGAAAGTCGGTCGCCATGCTGAGTCCCAGGTCGCTGTGCTCTCGCCACGATGTGGAGGGGAACGCGGTTACACAGGCTCGCCCGCTGCCCTTAGAGTGGCCAGCATGACTTACGACGTCGCGCGGGTTCGGGGCCTGATACCGTCCCTGGGCGACGGCTGGATCCATCTGGACCCGCAAGCGGGAATGCTGGTCCCGGACGCGGTATCCCGGGCTGTTTCAACGGGTTTCCGAACCTCTTCCTTTTCTCATATCGGCCGGACCGCCGCGGCCGTGCGCAGCGCGGCGATTCTGGACGCGGCCCGCGAGGCCGTGGCCGACCTGGTCGGCGGTGACCCGGCGGGTGTCGTGCTCGGCCCCGACCGTGCGGTCCTGCTGGCCTGGCTCGCCGAATCGCTGAGCTCCCGCCTCGGCCTCGGCACCGGCATCGTGCTGTCCCGGCTGGACGACGAGGCCAATGTCGCGCCGTGGTTGCGCATCGCCAACCGCTACGGCGCGCACGTGCGCTGGGCCGAGGTGGAGATCGAGACCTGTGAGATGCCGTCCTGGCAGTTCGAGGAACTGATCGGCCCCACGGCGCGACTGGTCGCGCTCACCGCCGCCTCGCCCATCGTCGGCTCGGCGCCCGCGGTGCGGGTGGCCGCGGACCGGGTGCACGAGGTGGGCGGCCTGCTCGTGGCGGACGCGTTCGGCGCCGCGCCCTACGCGCTGATCGACATCGAGGAACTGAACGCCGACGTCGTCGCGTTGAGCGCACCGGCATGGGGCGGTCCGCAGATCGGCGCGCTGGTCTTCCGCGACCCCGCGTTCCTGGACCGGATCCCGTCCATGTCGCTCAACCCCTATGCGAAGGGCGCCGAGCGACTCGAGGTCGGCGGGCACCAGTACGCGCTGCTGGCGGGCCTGACCACCTCGATCGACTTCCTGGCCGGGCTGGACGAACGCGCGCACGGCACCCGGCGCGAGCGCCTGGAGATGTCGATCACCTCGTTGCAGGACTATCACGACCAGCTGTTCGAGCACTTGATGAGCATGCTCGACTCGATCCCGAGTCTCACCGTGATCGGCCGCGCGTCCACCCGCATTCCCACGGTCAGCTTCACGCTCGCGGGCATGCAGGCGGAGAAGGTCGCGGCGAAGCTCGCCGACAACCGGATCGGCACGGTGAGCGGCGTGCACGGCGGCAGCAGGCTGCTGGACGCGCTCGGCGTCAACGACGAGGGCGGCGCGGTGACCATCGGCCTGGCGCCCTACACCACCAAGTTCGAGATCGATCAGCTCGGCAGGGCGCTGCTGGCGCTGGAGTGAGCGGCGCTCAGAGTTCCGCCACCCGCAACACGACCTTGCCGAACACCTCGCCGGAGTCCAGCAGCCGGTGCGCTTCGGCGGCCTCTTCGATCGGCAGTTCGGCCGCGATCACGGGCGCCACCGTGCCGTCGGCGATCAACGGCCACAGCTGCCCGCGCACCTCGGCCACGATCTCGGCTTTGCTGCCCGAGCCGGTCGCGGGCCGCGCGCGCACGTTGGTGGCGTGGACGGTGCCCCACTTGCGCAGCAGGGCGCCCAGGTTCAGTTCGGCGTTCACGCCGCCCTGCATGCCGATCACCACGAGACGGCCGTGCTCGGCCAGCGCGTCGACGTTGCGTCCCAGGTAGGCCGCGCCCATGTTGTCGAGGATGACGTCCGCGCCGGAGCCGCCCGCGCCCGAGCGCTCGGCGCGCACGGCGGCGACGAAGTCGTCCTCCTTGTAGTTGATCAGCACGTCGGCCCCGAGCTCCGCGCAGCGCGCCAGCTTCTCGGCCGATCCAGCGGTCACCGCGACGCGCGCGCCGAGGGCCTTGGCGACCTGGATGGCGTGCGTGCCGATCCCGCTGCCGCCGCCGTGGATCAGGAGCAGCTGGTTGGCCCGCAGGCCCGCGGTCATCACCAGGTTCGACCAGACGGTGGCCGCCACTTCGGGCAGCCCGGCCGCCGCGCCCAGGTCGAGGCTTTCCGGAACCGCAAGCACCTGGGTGGCGGGCACCACGACCCGCTCGGCGTAGCCGCCGCCGGACAGCAGCGCGCACACCCGATCGCCGACCGCCCAGTCGCGGACTCCGTCGCCGACTCCGGCGATCACACCGGAGCATTCCAGGCCGAGCAGCGGACTGGCTCCCGGCGGGGGCGGGTAATAGCCCTGACGCTGCAACAGATCGGCCCGATTGACCCCCGCGGCGGCCACGTCGATCAGCACTTCGCCGTGTCCCGGTGTCGGCTCCGGCACCTCGGACAAGATCATGACCTCGGGACCGCCGGAACCGTTCAGATCTATCGCGCGCACCATGCCATAGTGCTCCGCGCGGACGGACGGCCGCGCGCTGGCCCCCGGAGCCGACCTTTCCGGATCGATCCGGCAAGCGGCCTGCGGTGACCGGCGTCACGGACTACCGTTCCGGTGATGAGCGGCGGCTTCATCGATTTCCAGAACGAGATCTACCTCGGCGGTCTGGGCGGCACGACACCTGAATTGCCCATGACCGCAGCAGGTCTGGAATCGCTGGCGCGGGAGCGGCTGGATCCGGCCGCGTTCGCCTACGTGGCGGGCAGCGCGTCCGCCGAGCGCACCGCCGCGGCCAACCGATCCGCCTTCGACCGCTACCGCATCCTGCCGCGGATGCTGCGCGGCTCCACCGGCCCCGGCGCGCGGGATCTGTCCGTCGAGGTGCTCGGCACGAAACTGGCCGCGCCCGTGCTCACCGCGCCGGTCGGCGTCCTGGAACTGCTGCACGAGGGCGGCGAGGTGATCGTGGCCGAGGTGACCAAGGAACTCGGCATCGGGACCGTGCTGTCCACCGCCGCCTCTTCGACCATCGAGGACGTCGGCGCGGCGGCCGGTGCCTGGTGGTACCAGCTGTACTGGCCCGCCGACGACGAACTGGCCTGCTCCTTCGTCCGGCGCGCCGAACGGGCCGGGGCCTCGGCGATCGTGGTCACCGTGGACACCCCGGTCCTCGGCTGGCGGCCGCGCGACCTGGAACAGGCGCACCTGCCGTTCCTGCACGGCAAGGGCATCGCCAACTATCTGTCCGATCCGGTGTTCCTGGCCAAACTGCCGACCCCGCCGGAGGAGAGCGAGGAGGCGATGCGGACGGCCATCCTCACCTGGGTGGGGCTGTTCGGCAACCACACGCTGCGGCTCGCCGACGTCGCGCGGCTGCGCGAATGGACGGACCTCCCGATCGCGGTGAAAGGTATCCTGCACCCCGACGACGCACGTCAGGCGGTGGACGCCGGCGCCGACGCGGTGGTGGTGAGTAATCACGGCGGCCGCCAGGTGGACGGCTCGATCGCGGCGCTGGACGCGCTGCCCGCGGTCGTCGCCACCATCGGCGATCGCGCCGACGTGCTGTTCGACTCCGGCCTGCGCACCGGTTCCGACGTGCTCGTCGCGCTGGCCCTGGGTGCGAAGGCGGTGCTGTACGGGCGGCCGTGGGCCTACGGCCTCGGGGTGGCGGGCGCCACGGGGGTCCGGCACGCGCTGCGCACATTGCTCGCCGATTTCGACTCCGCGCTCGGCCTCGCCGGATGCACGAGCCCGGCCGCGGTGAACCGCGCACTGCTGTCCACGGTGCGCTGACCTGCGATAGTTGCCCATTTCCGCACTTCGCCGCGCATAGAATGACCACTGTGCATCCCGAATCGACCGGTCGCGTCGTGGCCGAGCCGCGCTGGCTCACCCCGGCGCAGCAGCGCGCCTGGCGCGCCTACATGGACGGCCACCAGCGCCTGATGACGGCGCTGAATCGTCAGCTGCAACGTGACAGCGACCTGACCGTCGCCGAATACCGAATCCTGGTCCTGCTCTCCGAGGCACCGGACCGCTCGTTGCGGATGAGCGAGCTGGCCGACGGCGTGCTGTCCTCACGCAGCAAGCTGACCCATCAGATCCGGCGGCTGGAGGCGCAGAAGATGGTCCGCCGCAACACCTGCCTGGAAGACGGCCGCGGCGTGCTCGCCGAACTCACCGACGAGGGCATGCGCCGCCTGCAAGCCGCCGCCCCCGGCCACGTCGAAGCCGTCCGCAGCCACTTCATCGATCTGCTCGCCCCGGCCCAGCTCGAGGTGATCGCCGACGTCTTCGGCCGCGTCGACGAGGAAATCGGCAAGCACTCCGGCTGAACCGTCCGCTACGATCAGGTGCCTGGAGACGTGGCAGAGCGGCCGAATGCACTCGCCTTGAAAGCGAGCGTCGCGAGAGCGACCGGGGGTTCAAATCCCTCCGTCTCCGCTCCACTCGTCGGTGGCCCATGCTCATGGAGAGCATGGCCCGGGCTCGTTTCACAGTCCCGTGTCGGCGCGGAAGTCCCTGCGGACGAAGTTGGGCCGGATGTCCAGGTCGGGCGGGTCGTAGTAGCGGTGGAAGGTCGGGGTCAGGCCGGAGGAGATCGGCGGGTTGATCCAGGACCAGTCGGTGGGGCAGGCGCGGCCCGCGGCCTCCTCGCGCTCGACGTGATCGCAGAACTGTTTGGCGACGGTGTGGTGGTCGACGATGTACACGCCCGCTTTGCGGAAGCTGTGCAGCACCGCGCGGTTGAGTTCGACCAGGGCCTGATCGCGCCAGAGATTGCGCTCCGCCCGGGTGTCCAGGCACATCATCTCCGCGATGAGCGGGAGCATGTTGTAGCGGTTGGCGTCGCTGAGGTTGCGCGCACCGATCTCCGCGCCCATATACCAGCCGTTGAACGGGGCGAAGGGATAGGTCATGCCGCCGATCTCGAGATTCATGTCGGAGACCGCGGGCAGCGCGTGCCAGCGCAGGCCGAGACCGGCGAACCACTCGAACTCCGGGTGCTCGAGTTCCACCTCCCGTGCGAGTTCGGGCGGGATGTCGAACCAGCGTATCGGCTCGTCCGGTGTACTGATCAGCAGCGGAAGGATGTCGAAAGGCGTTCGGGCGCCGCGCCAGCCGAGCTTCATGGCGAGTTCGGTGAGCTCGACGTTGGCGGCGTCGCCGGTGACCGTGCCGTCCCCGTTGCGATAGCCCGCGTAGCGGATGATCTGCGGGCTGACGATGCGGAACTCGCGCCCGTCCGCTTGCCGCGGCGGCCCGACGGTGATCATCGATTGAATGGCGCCATTGTTGGTGGCCATGTGCAGGTGCTGCCAGCAGACCTCGGCCAGGTCGCGCGCCGAGCGGACCCGCCGGGCGTCGAGCAATTTCAACGAGCGCCAATGCTTGCGACCCACGCAGCGAGCGTGATTGCGCCAGGCCAGTTTGGCGCCGATCAGGATCTCCTCGGCGGTCTGGAGATAGGAGCCGGTCTGCTCGAGTTGCTCCAGCGCGCAGCGGCGGCGCTGGGCGCTCAGGTGCGCCAATTCGGGTAGCCGGAAGAACTCGTCGCACTCCCGCATCCGGCGTTCCAGATCGGGCAGGAAAGGCTTCGTGTCCGATTTCTCGATCGAGCACACGGGTGACACTGGATTCACGGTTTCTCCGGTCGGGCATAGGTGCTGCGATGAAACAGACGAATCGAGCAGAGAATTCGAGCGGGGAGCGCAGTGGGCACCGCTTCGTTCCGGGTGGCCCGCGAAGGCGGGCAGGGCAGATGCCGCGAAATAGCTTCACGCCGAATCCGACCTGGAGGGCGGCGGGGCATTCGCGACTGCGAACCGGGCGGCCGGTCCGCACGGCGCGGCGAAGCGCAGTACGGTGACCTCGGCGCCAGTGGCGTTGATGCGCGATCATGCCCGTCCTAGTTCGATACCTGGAAAAGGCCAGGCGCTCAGCGTACGGCGGGTGTGCTGACGGTGTGCCATGATTTGCTGGATTTGCTGGATCGATCGGAGACGCGGATCTGCGTCGGTGCGGTCGAGTATCGTTGACAGGTCGGCATTTCGGGGTCGAGGGGTTCGCTCGTGCGCAGTGTCATCGGAATGGCCGTCACCGTCGTCGCTCTGCACGTCCTCGGCTGGGGGACGCTTCTGCTGGTGGTCGCTCCGGGCCACTATGTGATCGACGGTTCGGTGTTCGGCGTCGGTCTCGGCGTGACGGCGTACACCCTCGGTATGCGGCACGCGTTCGACGCCGACCACATCGCCGCCATCGACAACGCCACGCGAAAACTGGTGGCGGAGAGCGGGCGGAGAGTTCAAACCGTCGGGTTCTGGTTCGCGCTCGGCCACTCCACCGTGGTGTTCGCGCTCGTGGCATTGCTGGCGTTCGGTGTGCGGGCGCTCGCGTCCAGCTTGGCGGACGAGGATTCGGCCCTGCAACGATGGACGGGTCTATGGGGCACCGGCGTCTCCGGTACGTTCCTGATCCTGATCGGTTTGCTCAATCTGGCGTCGCTGGTGGGGATCTGGCGGGTGTTCCGGCAGATGCGCCGCGGTGAATTCGACGAGGTGCAGCTGGAGAAGCAACTGGACAGCCGGGGGCTGCTCAACCGGGTGCTACGGCCGGTGCTCGGCCTCGTCCGCAGGCCGCGGCACATGTATCCGGTGGGCGTCCTGTTCGGCCTCGGATTCGACACCGTCACCGAGGTCGGGCTGCTCGTGATCGCGGGCGGCGCGGCGGCGACCGGACTGCCCTGGTACTCGATTCTGGTACTGCCGGTGCTGTTCTCGGCGGGCATGGCGCTGTTCGACTCGCTGGACGGTTCGTTCATGAGCTTCGCCTACGACTGGGCCTTCGCCGAGCCGGTGCGCAAGATCTACTACAACCTGGTGATCACGGGACTCTCGGTGGCGGTGGCCCTGTTGATCGGCGGGCAGGAGATCGTCTCGATCTTCGCCGAGCGGCTGGAGGTCGAATCGGGCGTCGTCGCCTGGATCGGGAATCTCGACCTGGGTGACCTCGGGTACATCATCGTCGGGCTGTTCGTGCTCACCTGGGCGGTCGCCGTCGCGGTGTGGCGTTTCGCCGGAGAGCAGCGGCGCTGGCAGGAGGGTCTGCCCGCACGGTGAAGGCGCTGTTCGGTCTTCGCCGCGGCGACGATTTTTCTTCGGCTCTCGACGTCTCTGGCAGGATGGTGCGCATGCTGTGTCGTGGGGTGCGGCGTTGGCTCTCCAGCGCCCTGATCAGTGCCGCACTCGTGTCCGGTGCGGTGTCATTCGGTGCTCCCCAGGTCACGGCCGCGCCCGGCAATCCGCCGCCGGTCAACACCGGGTCCTCGGACGGTCCCGGCCCGGCCGAGCCGACCAGTAAACAGCCCTCGACACCGCGGATCGAGCGCATCGAACCGATCAACGATCGGTGGCTGCGGGTCTATGTCGCCTCGCCCGCGATGAGCCGAGTGGTCGAGGTGCAGGTGTTGCTGCCGCGCGACCAGTCGCGCCCGCGTCCCACCGTCTACATGCTCGATGGTCGCAGCGCGAGTCCCGACAGCAACAACTGGACCGAACTCGGGCACGCCGACCGTTTCTACGCCGACAAGGACGTCAACGTCGTCCTCACCGTCGGCGGGCCTGCCAGCTTCTACACCGACTGGCAGCAGCCCGACCCGGTGCTCGGCACCAACAAGTGGGAGACGTTCCTGGCCAAGGAGCTGCCCCCGCTGATCGACGCGAAGTTCGACGGCAACGGCGTCAACGCGGTGATGGGCGTCTCGATGGGTGCGGAGGCCGCGATGATGCTCGCGTTCCGGCAGCCGACGCTCTACAAGGCGATCGCGGCGCACAGCGGTTGCTTCTCGATGGGCACCGACATCGGCCAGGCGCAGGCGCGGGCTGTGGTGGCCACCTACATGGGCGAGCCGGACAACATGTTCGGCAAGCAGGACGACCCCGACTGGCTGGCGCACGACGTCACCCTGCACGCGGACGCCTTGCGGGGCAAGACGATCTATCTGTCGGTCGGCAGCGGTCTGCCCGGGGTGCACGACGTGCCGGGGACGCCGAACGTCGACCTGCCCAGCGCCATCACGTTCGGTGGCCCGCTGGAGGCCGCGACCAACGCCTGCACCCGGCGGCTCACCGACCGGCTGCGGTCGCTCGGCATCCCGATCACCGCGCACTTCCGGGCCACCGGCACGCACTCCTGGCCGTACTGGGAGGACGAACTCGCCCTCTCCTGGCCCGTCATCGCACCCGCGATCGACGTTCACTAACCCAGGAACCGGGCGAGCACCTCCGGCTCCCTGGCGAAACTCAGGAAAAGGTCGTTCTCGTGCGGGTCGCCGACAGTGACGCGCACCCCGTCGGCTCCGTACGGTCGCACCAGCACCCCGGCCGCCGCGCTGGCCTCGCCGAACTCGGCGCTGCGCGCGCCCAGCGGCAGCCAGACGAAGTTCGCCTCGCTCGGCGGCACCGGGTACCCCGCCGCCACCAGCGCGTCGCGCACCCGTTCGCGTTCGACGACCAGAAGGTCGGTGCGATCCAGCAATTCATGGCGTGACTCCAGCGACGCGATCGCCGCCGCCTGCGCGAGCCGGCTCACGCTGAACGGAATGTGCACCTTCAGCAGCGCCGTGATCACGGCCGGATCGCCCACCGCGTAGCCCACCCGCAGCCCGGCCAGGCCGTATGCCTTGGAGAAGGTGCGCAGCACAACCACATTGGGCCTGGTCCGGCCGATCTCTACGCCGTCGGGGTGGTCGGCGAGCCGTACGTATTCGTAGTACGCCTCGTCCAGCACCACCAGCACGTGCGACGGCACCGCGTCCAGGAACCGGACCAGCTCCGTTCTGCCGACCGCGGTGCCGGTCGGGTTGTTCGGGTTGCAGACGAAGACCAACTTGGTCCGCTCGGTGACCGCGGCGGCCAGCGCGTCCAGATCGTGCACCTGACCGGCCGTGAGCGGCACCTGTACCGCGGTGGCGTTGCCCACCTTGGTCACGATCGGGTAGGCCTCGAACGAGCGCCACGCGAACAGCACCTCGTCCGACGGGGACGAGCAGGTGATCTGCACCAGCTCCTGGCACAGCGCCACGCTGCCGCAGCCGACCGCGACGTTCTCGAAGCCGACCCCGAGGAACTCGGCCAGCGCCGTCCGCAGCTCGGTGGACTGGTTGTCCGGATACCGATTGGCCAGCTCGGCCGCCTCGGCGATGGCTTTGGCGGCGGCGGGCAGCGGACCGATGGTCGTCTCGTTGCTGGCCAGCTTGACCGCGCCGGGATTGCTGCGGCCGGGGGTGTACGCCGGGATCGCTTCGAGGTCCGGCCGGATTCGCGCTGTCACACTCCAACCCTAATCGGCGCCGGGAAAAGCCCGATCGGCGTACCGGAAATTCTCTGGGATATAGGCCCCCACGTGCAATTTCTACCGCAGATCAGCAACTCGCCCTACGCTGGTTTCATGTCGGGCACCTACGACGATATGGCCCCGCTGCGGGCAAGCGACCAGGAAGACGAGCGGCCGACCAGCGGTGGGCAGGTGCCCATCACGGTGGTGGAGCCGGAAGGAAACGCCCGCGGCGGCATCGTGCTGCTGCACGAGTCGCGCGAGTTCACCGGCCCGTTGCGCGACCTGATGAACGCGCTGGCCGGCGAGGGCTGGACCGTGGTCGCGCCCAAACTCTTCCATCGGGCGGACGAAGGCCTCGGCGCCGGAGTCTTCGGCGACGAGCTGTTCGAGGACTTCGACGCCTGCTTCGACTGGCTCACCCGGCGCGGGGTGTTCCCCGACACCATCGGCGTGCTCGGCTTCGACTCCGCGGGCACCGCCGCCTTCCTGGTCGCGACCAATCGCCCGATCGGGGCCGCGGTGAGCGTCGCGGCGCACGGTATCACCCAGCCGCTCACCGACCAGGCCGACGCCCTCGTGCGCGCCGCCCCGAACCTGCAGGCACCGTGGCTCGGCCTGTTCGGCGTCGACGATCCGGCCACCCCGCCCGCCCAGGTCGACGAGCTACGCGACGCGACCGCCCGCGCCGCGGTCGCCAGCCTGGTGGTCACCTACCCCGGCCTGCACCACCGGGCCGACACCTCCGAGGGTGACGACGACGGCGATGCGGTCGATTCGCAAACCAGAATCTTCGATTGGTTCGACAGTAACCTACGCTGACCAGCCGTTTTGTGATCTGGTCGGTAGCTGCTGTAACCTTTCTGCTCGGCGGTTCGAAAGGACCGGTGCCCTCGAAGAGAAGGCTCCAGGAGGCGTGCCAGAGCGGCCGAATGGGACTCACTGCTAATGAGTTGTCCCTTCACGGGGACCGGAGGTTCAAATCCTCTCGCCTCCGCCACGCCCGGGAAACCGGGTACAACTGAATAACACATGCGCCCGTAGCTCAACGGATAGAGCATCTGACTACGGATCAGAAGGTTAGGGGTTCGAATCCCTTCGGGCGCACTTTCGGGAGGCCCTCCGCTTCGTTGCGGGGGGCCTCCCTCATTTCGGGGGCCTTCACATGGACCGCGACAGTGGCCATGAGTCTCGAAGCGGGCGAGCAGATGCGGCGATTCGCCGGCACCGTCCATCGATTCCTCCGCCCCTCGGCCTGACGGTCGCGAGTGGCACACCATCGAGGGTCTTCTCGGTCGATGCCGCAGTGGTGTGCCACTCGTGGCTATTTCCAGGCCGGGAGGGGTGGGAGGTCGCCGGTGAGGTCGGTGCCGGGGCTGCGGCCGAGGAGCCAGGCGGCGAGGGAGGTGGCTGGGCCGGAGATGGTTTGGGTGGGTGTGGGGCCGAGGGGGGTGGTGAAGTCCGTGTCGGTGGCCTGGATGGTGAAGGGGAGTGGGGTTTCGGCGGTGAGGCGGGTGAGGTCGGCGGTGGCCTGGGGGAGGATGCGGGCTACGAATGAGGTGGGCCAGTCGCCGGGGTGGTAGTTCGCGTTGAGGTCTACGTGGTGGATCTCGACCTCCTGCAAGCGCATCCACAGGACTTCGGTCGCGGGGATGGGGCGGCCCTGGCGGGTGCGGACCTGTGCTCGCCATGCGTCGTCGGTGAGTGAGCGTGCGAGACCGAGAAAACGGGTGGCGGCGGCCTCGTTGTCGGCGAGTTGCTCGGTGAGTGGGCGGGGTGCGCCCGCCTCGATATCGGCGTCGCGCAGGAAAGCGCTGGCGTACTGCGGGATCTCGACACCGGTGTGCGCCCACAGCAGGAGGTTCACCAGGCTGTCGGCGTTGCGGGCAAGGTGGGCCAGCACGTGGCCGCGGGTCCAGCCCGGCAGGAGGGAGGGGCCGGAGACGGCGTGCTCGTCGAGGCCGCGAATGGTGTCGAGCAGGCGGTCGGTCGCCTCGGCGACGGTGTCGAGTTGCACAGGGGTCTGCGAGGCGGTGGTCACGGTTTCGACCCTAGCGAGAGAGAACCTCGTCTGCCGCGAACGACGGGCCGGACCTCCCCCGGCCCAGCCGTTGCCGGACAAAACCCATGCGGCCCGGAGGGCCCCGCTCGGCGGTCTACCCGCCGACGATCGCGTCGGCCTCGATCTCGACCAGCAAGGCCGGGGCGATCAGCGCCTTGATCTCATACATCGCCGTCGCGGGGCGGATCTCGCCGAAGACCTCGGCGTGCGCCTTGGCGACTTCGGGCCAGCGGGCGATGTCGGTGACGAAGATGCGGGTGCGCACCACGTCGGCCAGGCTCGCGCCCGCCTCCTCCAGCGCGGAGGCGATGCGTCGCAGGGTTTCCCTGGTCTGCTCGCCGATATCGTCGCCGCCGACCGCCGTGCCGCCGGGGGCCGACGCGGTCGTGCCGCTGACCGCGATGACATCCCCGAGCCGGACCGCCCGCGAGTAGCCGACGATGTCCTCGAACTCCGAACCCGAGGCGATGTTCACGCGATCACTCATGCGCGACAGCATCGCACGGCCCTCGGCGCGGCCATGCGCAGGTTCCCGCCCTTCCACGATCACCGCGGCGGCCAGCGCGATCAACCACAGCGACATCGCGCCGACCTGGATCCGCTGGGCGATGCCGAGGGCATAGTTTCCCGGCAGGTTGTCGGCAACCAGCATCCACACCGTCGCCAGCGAGCCGATCACCAGCACGACCAGCCCGGATTCGCGCAGCACCCGCCAGCGCCGATACCGGAACGCGGCGAGGCTGAAGGCGAAGGCGGCGACGGCGATCGAGGTGACCGCCAGCGTGCTCGTCAGCGCGTGCGGCTGATGCAGTTGCGGGAACAGTTCGCTGGGGCCACCGCACCCGCTCTCGCCCGGCGTGCAGTCGTGCAGCGGCAGCAGGACGTCGGCGACGGTCGCCGCGCCGAAGCAGAACAACGCGACCCAGCCGACGTTGGTCAGTCTGCGGCGCGGGAACAACACCAGGCCCGCGATCGCCGCGGGCGCGAGGACCGCCCCGACGATCAGGTCGGCGGTCGCGAACACCTCGCGGTACGGCTTGCCCTCCGCGTCCAGTTCGCTGAGGAATGTGTCGACCGGGTCGAGGTCGATGCCGAGCACGAACTGCAGCACCCAGGACGAGTAGCAGACCCCAGCGATCGCGATCGCCGCGGCGACCAGCACGGTCGCCGGTCGCAGGCGCCGAACGGCGATCTCCGAGCCACCCGTCACGTCCCCATTGTGCTGGTTGCCCTGAGCGCGCCGGACAGCGGCGGGCCGCACACGTCATTACCATCCGGGACACAGGGTCTTGTCAGCTTCGCCCGGCACGCTGGTCGAAGCTGCAACTCGAGGAGGTTCCCATGCTCGGTTTCGCGACTGCCGCCGCCGGAATCGCGGTCATGACGGTGATGGTGGCGTCCGGCTATCTGGCCGCGCACGCTCCGCGTTCACTGGTGCGGGTGCGACACCGCTGACAGCTCGGCTTGGACGCGGTCGGCCGCGTTGACGGGATCCTCGTGCTCCCAGACGCGGACCACGCGCCATCCCGCGGCGACGAGCGCCGCGTCGGTGGCCCGGTCCCTGGCGACGTTGCCCGCCAGCTTGGCCGCCCACCATTCGGCGTTGTTCTTCGGAGCGGTGGCGTGCTGCGGGCAGCGGTGCCAGAAACACCCGTCCACGTAGACCGCGACGCGCCTGCGTGGGAACACCAGGTCGGCGCGCCTGCGCTGTCCTCGGATCGGCGCCCGGTCGACGAAGTAGCGCAACCCGCGCCGGTGCAGTTCTCGGCGCAAGGCCAGCTCCGGATCCGTTCCGGTGCGCCGCTGGCGCGCCATCCGCGCGCTGGTGGCCGCGTCGGTCGTGGGCCTGCGGGTCATGCCGCCCATCCGCCCATCCGATCGAGGTGGCTTTCCACGTCGGCGAGAAAGCCCGGCGGAAAACGCAGACTGCCCATGGTGGTGCGGCGCAGGAATCCGGCCGTCGCGCGGGCGGAGAGCAACTGCGCGTCGGTGAGGAAGTGGGCCAAGTCCTCGTACGGCTCGTGCACCGGCCACGTGGAGACCGGCACCCGATAGGCGGCGCCGTCGTGTCCCCACGCGGCGACCGGCCACGGGGTGCCAGGCGCCAACGGCTGATCGCCGGAGATCGGTTCGAGGGGAGCGGCCAGCCGCGAGCCGACCCAAGCCGCCATCCGCACGCTCACCGCGTTGCCGACCAGTTTCCAGCGGTGGCCCTTCCTGATGCCGGGCACCTCGGTCGCGGGCGCCGTCCAGCCCGCGTCGAAACCTTGCAGGCGTTCGGCGTCGGCGATGCCCGGCGTGACGATCTCCCCGGACGGCAATCGCACCGCGGGCGGGCTGGCGATGCCGAGCGCGGAGCCGCCCTTCAGCGTCGGAACCGCGTTCACCGCCCAGCCCAGTCCGCGCACTCCCTCGGTCCAGTAGAAGCCGCAGGGGTCGAGCTCGGGGTCGCCGATCGTGCGGGGACCGGCGTCCTCGCCGAACAGCACCCCGCGCGGGTCCTCGGTGCGGGAGGCCAGCATCAGCACCCGCTGCCTGCGCTGGGGCAGGCCGAACGCGCGGGCGTCCACCACGCGGTAGGCCCAGGTGTAGCCGAGCTCGTCGAGCGCGCCCGTGATGTGCCGCATGGCCGCGCCGCGACCCAGTTGCAGCATGAACGGCACATTCTCGATCAGCAGCCAGCGCGGGCCCCGCTTGCGGCGGACCAACCGGAACACCTCGTCGACCAATCCCGAGCGCGTACCGGTGATGCCGGCGGTGCGCCCCGCCTGGGAGAGGTCCTGGCACGGGAATCCCGCCGCGACCAGTTCCGTTCCCGCCGGGATGGCGCGCAGCCGGGTGATGTCGGAATGCAGCGGCACGTCCGGGAAACGGGCGGCGAGCACGCCTTGGGCCCCGGGCTCGATCTCGCACAGCAGCTCGGTGTGCCAGCCGTGTCTGCCGAGGCCGAGCTCGAGTCCGCCGATCCCGGCGAACAGCCCGACCATCCGCGCGCCCGTCAACGACCTTCCCTTTCTCGCGTCCACACCGGACGCCGCCCGCGCGTCCCGTGCCCGGGGAGCAGGTTACTCGAGTCGTCGGAGGCGATCCCCGAACAACGCGACCATCGTCCCCGGCACCTGGTACGGTCCGCGTGTCACGCCGTGCGATCGGTGCGCTTTTCCAATAATGCACAAGGGGGGTCGCACCCGGACGTGATGACCGGCCGATCCGCCTGCGCTCCAGTGCCATCCGCGCGGGCCGCCCACGATCCTGGTGGCGCGCTCGCGCATTGCTTTTGCTCGACGACGTTCCAGAGCGACGCTAGGGAAAGTGAGCGAGACATGCAGATGCCTTCCACCAAAAACGGACAGTTTCCCGCTGTCGTGGTCACGAGCCTCGCGGCGACCACGTCCATCGCGGGTGACGTGGATTCCACGTGGAAAGGCTTGCTCAACGGCGACAGCGGTATCGACATCCTGGATGACGAGTTCATCGATGAATTCGAGCTGCCGGTCCGTATCGGCGGGCATCTGAAGGTCCCTCCCACCGCGTGTCTGGACGCCGCGGAGGCCCACCGGCTCTCCTATGTGGAGCAACTGGCCGTCGTGCTCGGGCGTGAGGTCTGGCGCAATGCGGGCAGCCCCCAGGTGGACAAGCGGCGTCTGGGGGTGTCCATAGGTACCGGCCTCGGCGGCGCGGAGGCGATCGTCCACGCTCGGGACAAACTGCACAACGGCGGTTACCGCAAGGTGTCGCCGTACACCGTCCAGGCCGTGATGCCCAACGGCGCCGCGGCCTGCGTCGCGATGGAACTCGGAGCGCGCGCCGGGGTGACGACGCCGGTCTCGGCCTGTTCCTCCGGTGCCGAGGCGCTCGCCAACGCGTGGCGGATGATCGTCATGGGCGATGCCGACGTGATGGTCGCCGGCGGCGTGGAGGGTTCCATCCAGGCTCTCGCGATCGCGGCATTCACCATGATGCGTGCCATGAGCACCCGAAACGACGCGCCCAAGAGCGCCTCGCGTCCGTTCGACGCCGACCGCGACGGATTCGTCTTCGGTGAGGCGGGCGCGCTGATGGTGCTGGAGACCGAGGAGCACGCCAAAGCGCGCGGCGCGACCATTCACGCCAGGCTGATGGGCGCTGGCGTCACCTCGGACGGTTTCCACCTGGTCGCGCCGGATCCCGACGGCGCGGGCGCCGCGCGCGCGATGACGCGGGCGATGCGGACGGCCGGTCTGGCCAAGGCCGATATCGCGCACGTGAACGCGCACGCGACCGCCACCCCGATCGGTGACACGGCGGAGGCGCGCGCGATCTGCGCGGCCGTGGGCGACCACGCGTCGGTCTACGCGCCGAAATCGGCTCTCGGTCATTCCATCGGCGCGGTCGGCGCACTCGAAGCGGTGCTCACGGTGCTCACCGTGCGGGACGAAATCGTGCCGCCGACGCTGAATTTGGACAATCAGGATCCCGATATCGATCTGGATGTGGTGCACGGCCGAAGCCGCAGCGGCCGTATCGATTACGCCTTGAACAACTCGTTCGGATTCGGCGGGCACAATGTGGCGCTCGCCTTCGGCCGGTACTGACCGCAGGGTGGCCGGGACCCCTGCTAGCCTTCCCGGCGCTTCGTTATCGACCTGTGTTCGATGTCATTGCACGACCTGAGGGTCCGTGCGCTGGAAAAGGATAAGGCGATGATCGACGAAACCTTCGACGACTATCTGGACGATCAGGGCAATATCAGAATCCCCGGGGACAAGACCCTGATCGACTTCGTCGACAAGCACAGCGTGGAGAACGGCGACGATCTCGCCTACCGCTTCATCGACTATTCCCGGGAACGGGACGGCGAATACCACGAACTCACCTGGCGGCAGTTCGGTGTGCGCCTGCGCGCGGTGGCGGCCCGGCTGCAACAGGTCACGCGCCCGGGCGACCGGGTGGCGATTCTCGCTCCGCAAGGACTCGACTACGTCGTCTCGCTCTTCGCGGCGGTGTACGCGGGCAATATCGCGGTTCCGCTGTTCGACCCGGAGGAACAGGGCCACACCGACCGGTTGCACGCGGTGCTCGGCGACTGCAAGCCCGCCGCGATTCTCACCGTGGGCTCGGCGGCGAGCGGCGTGCGGAAATTCTTCCGGCACCTGCCACCACCGGAGCGTCCGCGCATCATCGCGGTGGAGGCCATCCCGGACGGTGTGGGCGCTTCGTGGGTGCGTCCGGACGTCGACATCGACAGTGTCGCGTACCTTCAGTACACCTCGGGTTCCACCCGGACGCCCGCGGGCGTGGAGATCACCCACCGCGCGGTGGGCACCAACCTGCTGCAGATGATCGACGCCATCGGCGTCACGGAGAATTCGCGCGGGGTCACCTGGCTGCCGCTGTTCCACGATATGGGTCTGCTGGCCGTGATCCTGCCGACCGTAGGGGGCGGGTTCATCACCATCATGTCGCCGAGCGCGTTCGTGCGCCGTCCCTACCGCTGGATCAAGGAATTGGCCGCCGCCTCCGACGGCGCCGGGACTTTCGCCGCCGCGCCCAATTTCGCGTTCGAGCACGCCGCGGCGCGGGGCAAGCCGAAGCCAGGCGAGGAACTGGACCTTTCCAATGTGATCGGATTGATCAACGGCAGCGAGCCGGTGTCGGTGTCGTCGATGAAGAAATTCAACGAGGCGTTCGCGCCGTACGGGTTGCCGGAGACGGCGATCAAGCCGTGCTACGGCATGGCGGAGGCGACGGTGTTCGTCTCCGCCACCAGGGCCCAAGATAAAGCCAAAGTCGTCCATGTCGACCGGGCCGAGTTGAACGCCGGGCGGATGGTCCAGGTCGCCGCGGACGCGGACAACGCGATCGCACAGGTGTCCTGCGGATACGTCGCGCTGTCGCAGTGGGCGGTGATCGTGGACCCGGAACACGGCACGGAGCGACGTGACGGCGAGGTCGGCGAAATCTGGCTGCACGGCGACAACATGGGCATCGGATATTGGGGCCGCCCCGAGGAGACCGAGGCCACCTTCCGCGCCGAGCTGACCGCGCGGTTGCCCGAGGGCAGTCACGCGGAGGGCACGCCGCAGGACGCCAACTGGATGCGCACCGGAGATTACGGCGCGTACCTCGACGGCGAGCTGTACATCACCGGGCGGGTCAAGGACCTGGTCATCGTCGACGGGCGCAACCACTATCCGCAGGATCTGGAGTTCTCGGCCCAGGAATCGAGCACGGCGCTGCGCCCCGGCTTCGTCGCGGCGTTCTCGGTGCCCGCCAACGAGTTGCCCGCGCTGGTCTTCGAGCAGGGCAGTCACTCCGGCCTGACGTTCGACGCCGAGGACACTTCCGAACAGTTGGTGATCGTCGCGGAGCGCAACGCCCGCGCGGGCAAGCTGGAGCCGGAGCCGGTCGCCGACACCGTGCGCGCGGCGATCGCGCGCCGCCACGGCGTCATGGTCCGTGACGTGTTGCTGGTGCCCGCGGGTTCGATTCCGCGCACCTCCAGCGGCAAGATCGCCCGCCGCGCCTGCCGAGCGGCCTATCTGGAGGGCACGCTGCGCGGCGGCCACCAGCAACAGGCTTTCCCGGACGTGCCGCAGGGGTGGGAGCCGGAGACCGCGGGCGTGAGCTAGAGCCTGATCTCGGTCTCGTACTCGAATTCCCGGACGTCGGCGCCCACGATCCGGTCATCGAGGTCGCCCGAGGTACCCGTGCCGCGGAAGCGTTCCACCGCGGCACGGGTCGTCCAGCGCTCGTAGACGTTCACCCGATCGGGCTCGAGCAGATCCGCGCCCAGGCTGAAGTCCAGGCAGCCATCGGTGGCGCGGGCGAGCGCCACGACCTCCCGGCAGCTGTCGAGGTAGCGGTCGCGATCGGTGACGCGCAGGTATCCGGCGACGATCAGCATGCCGGGGAGTCTAGATCCGCGCGATCGACCTCGGGTTCGCCAGAGGTCGTCGACTGGGTGGACGAGTGCCGAATCCGTCGCCGCGACGAGCCGTGCGTGCCGGGCGGCGGACGGAAAATCGGTTGGTCGGCGCGCGTTCCGGTGCGACCCTGAAATGTCGGACCCTGCTGCCAACATCACCGTGGGTCTCGTTCTCCGCCGCCAGTCACACACCTAGAGGGGGAGTCTTGTCTGTCGCACTGGACGTTTCGTCGGCCGAACCGGAGGCCGACAGAACGGAGCGGCCCGCCGCCACGGGCCGCTTGCATTCCTTGCGCAGGTTCTGGCCGTACCTGCGTCCGCATATCCGTATTCTGCTCGCCGCGAGCGGACTGGCGCTGCTGTCCGGTCTGACGGCCGTCGTCATCCCGCTGCTGATCGCGCGCATCATCGATGGCCCGGTCGCCCGCCGCGATCTCGCGGGCGCGCTCGGGCCGGTCGCCGCGGTGCTGGCGCTCGGCCTGCTCGAGGCCGTCGGCGTGTGGGGACGCCGCTGGCTGATCGCGGCGCCCGCGACGCACATCGAGATCACGCTGCGCGCCAAGGTATTCCGGAAGCTGCAAGCGTTGTCGATCGGCAGGCACGACGCGTGGGAGTCGGGTCAGTTGCTGTCACGTGCGATCGACGACCTGGCCACCATGCGCCGGTTCGTCTCCTTCGCGGGGCCGTTCCTGCTCATCCACTGCATGATCATCCCGGTGGGCCTGCTCGTGCTGATCGGGCTGAGTCCGCAGATCGGCCTGATCTTCGCGGTGATCGCCATCCCGCTGGTGTTCATCTGCATTCGCTTCGAGCGCCGGTACTCGATGGCGTCGAGGCGTTCCCAGGACCAATCGGGGGATCTGGCGACCACGGCCGAGGAATCCGCACAGGGGGTGCGGGTGCTCAAGGCGTTCGGGCGAGGCGTGTTCTTCGGTCGCCGTTTCACCGCACAGGCACAGGAGCTGCGGCAGACCGAACTGCTGAAAGCGCGCCTGGACGCGACGTTGTGGTCGAGCATGCTGAGCATTCCGCAACTGGCCATCGCGTTCGCGCTCGGCTATGGCGGGTACGCGGTGGCGCACGGCACGATGACGCTCGGCACCTTGATCGCGGCCATCACGCTCGCGACTTTCCTGCAGTGGCCGATCATCTGGACCGGCTTCCTGCTCGCCGAGCTGAACGACGCGCGCACCGCGGCCGACCGGTACTGGGAGATCATCGACACCCCGGTCGACATCACCGATCCGGCCGATCCGGTGTGCTTACCGGACCGCATCCGTGGCGAATTACGCCTGGAGGCAGTGCGTTTCGCCTTTCCCGACGCGGAAAACGAGGTGCTGCGCGAGGTGTCGCTGCGGGTGCGCCCCGGTGAGACCGTGGCGCTGGTCGGCGCGACGGGAAGCGGCAAGACGGCACTGCTCAACTTGATCCCACGCCTGTACGACGTGACGGGCGGCGCGATCACCATCGACGGCATCGACATCGCCGCCATGCGGGTCGCCGACCTGCGATCACTGGTGTCGGTCGCGTTCGAGGAGCCGGTGCTGTTCTCCGCGAGTGTGCGGGAGAACGTCGCGCTCGGCGACCCGTCCGCCACCGACGCCGACGTGCGCCGCGCGCTCGAGGTCGCGCAGGCCACCGAGTTCGTCGACGACCTGCCCTGGGGCTTGGACACCAGGATCGGCGAACAGGGCCTGAGCTTGTCCGGCGGCCAGCGGCAGCGGCTGGCGCTGGCTCGCGCGGTGCTCAGCGGCGCGGGCGAAGGCAAGCGCGGCCGGATCATGGTGCTCGACGACCCGCTGTCCGCGCTCGACGTGGAGACCGAGGAGCGGGTCCAGGAACGCCTGCGCACCGTGCTGGCCGACGCGACGACGCTGCTCGTCGCGCATCGCCCGTCCACGGCCGCGCTGGCCGATCGGGTGGCGGTGCTCGCCGAGGGCCGGATCGTCGCGGAGGGCACCCACGATCAGTTGCTGCGCACCAGCAGGAGCTACCGCGAACTGATGGGAGGTGAGTAACCGTGAGTACTACGACCACTGTCTCCAAAGACGAAGCGCCGAGGAGTGATTCGACCCGGGAGGAAGGCACGGCCGACTGGCGCGGCATCGCGGGCGAGGACAAAGAGGTCACCGAGACCGGCAATCTGGTGCTGGCCGGACGCTCCCGGCGGCTGCTGCTCGACCTGGTCAAGCCCTACCGCAAACTCGCGGGGCTCGCGCTGGCGCTCATCGTGCTGGACAACGTCGCGAAGGTGTCCGCGCCGCTGTTCGTCGCGCATGCGCTGGACACCGGCATCGCGCGCGGTGTCACGGGCGACTGGGCGCCGCTGGCCCGCACCGTGGCCGGTTACCTCGGCTCGATCCTGCTCGGCTCGATCTGCACGTACGCATTCCTGCGGGTGACCGGCAGGCTCAGCCAGAGCGTGCTGTTCGATCTGCGCGTGCGCGCGTTCACGCACGTGCAGCGGCTCAGCGTCGCCTTCCACGAGAAGTACACCTCGGGCAAGGTGGTCGCGCGGCTCACCGGCGATATCGAGACGCTGCAGGAACTGCTGGAGAGCGCGCTCAACCAGGCGCTGAGCGCGATCCTGTCGGTGCTGACCATCGCGGCGCTGCTGATCTACCTGGATCAGGCGCTCGCCGCGATCGTGCTGGTCGGATTCGTCCCGCTGGTGGTGGTCACCCGTTGGGCGCAGCGCAGGCAGCGAGCGGGCTACCGGCGCACGCGCGCCGCGATCGCCAAGGTGGTCGTGCAGTTCGTCGAGTCGATGGGCGGCATGCGGGCGGTGCAGGCGTTCCGCCGGGAGCAGCGCAACGAGTCGGTGCTCGCGATCGAGGACGCCGAATACCGCCGGGCGACCACCGCGGCCATGCGCGGCATGGGCGACTACGCGGGCCTGACCAAACTGCTCGGCAACCTGACCACGGTCACCATCATCGTGGTGGGCGCCTGGCGGGTGATCGAGGGCGATCTCGCGGTCGGCGTGCTCGCGGCCTACCTGCTGTACCTCAACGAGTTCTACGGACCGCTGGACGAGCTGGCGCAGGTGTTCAACGCCTACCAGTCCGCGGCGGCCGCGCTGGAGAAGATCTCCGGCGTACTCGAGGAGGAGCCGTCGGTGCCCGAGCCCGCGCGGCCGGTCAGCCTGGACAAGGCCTCCGGGGCGGTGCGGATGGAGAAGGTGTGGTTCGGCTACTCGTCTGGTTCGACCGCCGACAGCGGCGCATCCGCGAAGTCGGATGACGCCCTGGCGGTACCGTCCGCGGATTCGCCCGTGCGGTCGGATCGCCGGACGCGACCGGTGTTGCCGGAGTTCACCCTGGACATCCCGGCCGGGCAGGTGATCGCGCTGGTCGGTGCGACCGGTGCGGGCAAGTCGACGCTGGCGAAGCTGCTGACGCGGTTCTACGACCCGTCCGGCGGCGTGGTCACCCTGGACGGCATCGACCTGCGCGAGCTGTCCGACGCCGACCTGCGCCGCAACGTGGTGATGGTCACCCAGGAGTCCTACCTGTTCTCCGGTTCGGTGGCCGACAACATCCGGCTGGGCAGGCCGGAGGCCACCGACGCGGAGGTGTTCGCGGCGGCCCGCGCGGTCGGCCTGTACGACTTCGTGCAGGCGTTGCCCGAGGGCTTCGCCACCGACGTGCGCAAACGGGGCGGCAGGCTCTCGGCGGGGCAGCGGCAGCTGGTCGCGTTCGCGCGTGTGTTCCTGGCCGATCCCGCCGTGATCGTGCTGGACGAGGCCACGTCGAGCCTGGATATCCCCAGCGAACGGCTGGTGCAGCAGGCGCTGGAGACCGTGCTGCGCGGGCGCAAGGCGGTGATCATCGCGCACCGGCTGTCCACGGTGGCGATCGCCGACCGGGTGCTCGTGCTCGAGTCCGGCCGGATCGTCGAGGACGGCGCGCCGGATGCCCTGATCGCGGGCACCGGCCGGTTCGCAGGCCTGCACGCGGCGTGGCGGGAGTCGCTCGTGTGATGAGCGGCGCTGCTACGGGCATGGGCCGGGTGTCGCTTACGGTAGATACGTGACGACCCCAGCCTCCGACCCCGAGAGCCCCGCCGCGAGCACCCAGGAATCCCGGTGGCCGGCGATCCTCACCTGGCGCGCACACGACGCGACCCGGATGGAGTCGGTGCGGGTGCAGCTCAACGGCAACCGCATCCGCGCCGCCGGGCGCATGATCGGCGGCGCGAGCGCGGACCATCCCGCGTTCAGCGCGTCGTACGACCTGGTCACCGACGAGAACGGCGTCACAAAGCGGCTGTCGGTACGCACCACGACGGCCGCGGGGGAGCGGCACGCCTCCATCGCCCGCGACGAGGAGAACTACTGGCTCGTCGACGCGGGCGGCAATCACGTGCGCTCCACCTTCGCCGGCGCCCTCGACGTGGACGTGGTGCTCAGCCCGTTCTTCAACACCCTGCCGATCCGCCGCTACGACCTGCAGCACGCGGTGGAGGACGTCCAGGTCCCGGTGGTCTACGTCCGCCTGCCCGACCTGCTCGTCCAGGAGGCCACGCTGATCTACAGCAGCGCCGCCGACGGCATCAGCGTGTTGTCGCCGGTCTCCAGCGCGACGGTCACGGTGGATGCCGACGGGTTCCTGCTGGACTACCCGGGACTGGCCGAACGGATCTGACGCGGCGCGGCCCGCTGGTATGCGCGAGTCGGGGCTTTCGTGCCGAGGACCGGATCATCGAGCCCCGAAGATTCGGTGATCTCCACCGGCGTTCTCTGGGAACCCGTCCGCCACCGAAGGCCGCGCCGGGCGACACCTGCGGCTGGTCTCGGCGTGACTGCTGGACGGGAGACAGTGTCTTCGGAGCTGCCCGGCTCGTCCTCGCGCAGC
>NZ_BAFR01000002.1 GCF_000308435.1 Nocardia araoensis NBRC 100135
CAACCGCGGCTCGGCCAGGCCGTACAGCGTGGTCAGCAGCACGAGTCCGCCGAACCACAGCAGCGCCTGGTCGCGCACGAGCCTGCGCGGTACCGCCGTGGCCGCTGCCTGCTCCTCGTCGGTCGGCACGCGCTGCGGATCGGTGGCCCACCGCAGTGCGCGCACTTCGCGGGTGGTGCCCCACCACAGCCCGAGCAACAGCGCGCACGTCGCGTACAGCGGCGCGGCGAGCGCGTCGAGGAGCAAGAGATCCCGGGTGAACACCGACGGGCCCGGCAGGACGAAGCCGACCAGGACGATCGACACGACCATGCCCGTCAGATTGCCCAGCAGCGTGGGCACGGTGAGCAACAGCTGGACGCGGATGCGTCGTAACCCCGACGACTCCTCGGCCGATCCGAGCAATCGCGACCCCCACGGCGCCGCGGCGAGCGTCACCTCCCTGTGTTGCATGGGTGCAGCGTAAGCCGAGTAGCGCCCCAGCGCCGCAGGCCCGACTCGCCCCAGAGGCGACCCGCCGCCCAGGTCCGCTGGGTGTACACCAGCAGTGGACCACGCTCTTCCACAGGAACCCTCGGCGAGGCAGATCCGGTGGTGGCTGGACTGCGGGCGATCAGCGGCCCGGCGGCAACTCCCGGCGGCCGGGCTCCGGAAGCTCGGGGCGGTGGTGGCCCGGCAGTTCGTCACGGTTGGCGCCGGTGGGCAGGCCGTAGCCCGCGGCGCCGGTGGGCGGAAGCGAGGAGTAGTGCGGCGGGGGATAGCCGGCGTCCACGACGGTGGAGGCGATGTGCTGGGCGTGCGCGATCTCGGGCGTCCCCGGCTGCAACTGGTAGCCCATCGCCTGCGGATGCGAGGACTGGCCGTCGACGGTGACCTTGCGGGTGCGCCGCAGCGTGAAGGTGATCTCCTCGACCTCCTCGAACGCCTGCCGCGCCGTGCGCAACGGATGCGTCGCCGTATCGATCGCGTTCGCGACGAACGAAGGAACCAGCGGCCGGATGAAACGCGCCGCGGTGTCGGTGAACGGGACCGTGCCGATCAGCGGCAGCTCGAGACCGCCGCCGCTCGGCGCCGCCGGTGCGGATGCGACGGCAGGGACCTGCGGGTGCACACCGGTGGGAGCGGGTAGGTTCGGCGTCGCCTCGTCGGGCATGGCGCTGTCCTTTCGGTCGTCCGCCGCGGCGGCGGGAAGTTCGGGGCGGCGCGGCGGCTCGGTGATGCCGATCTCGATGCCGCCGATGGCCGCGATGATGCGGGTGCGCTGGCGCTCCCGGTCGATGGCCGTGTCCGCCTCGACGGCGAGGCGGGCGGCGGTGAGTTGTTGCTCGGCGCGCAGGGTTTCGGCCTCCGCGCGCACTTCGGCCTGCTTGACCGCGATCGCCGCGTCGGCCTCGCGCTCGGCGCGGTCGTGCACCGTGCGCGCCGCGTTGTGCCGGTCGAACGAGGTCTCCCCACGCCACCAGCGCAGCGCCAGCGGCAGCAGCGCGAGCGCGACGAACGCCACGATGGTGAGAATCCGCAGCGGCAGCGCGTCGTGCACGGTGTAGTCGTTCATCGCCTGCCAGCGGGCGCCGAGCCCGCGGTCCGCCTCGTCGAAGGCGGCGGTCCGTGCGGACGAAAGGGCGTGCTGGTCGGCGTCGATCCTGCGGTCCGCCGCGTCAACGCGGCCCTGCACGGTGGCGAGCTGCTTGCGGGCGTCGTCGAGCATGGCGTTGGCCGTCTGCGCCTCCGGCCCGCGGCCCGGCACGCCGGTGATCCTGGTTCGCGGGCACTCCGGGCTCGGGTTGAATTCGCAGCGCGCGACCACCAGGGCGTGGTCGATGTCGTTCTGGGCCATCGCGATCGCCTGTTCGAGCGCGGCTCGGTCGGCTTTCGCCCGGTCCAGTTCCGCCTGCGCCGCGACCACCCGGGGCGCCGAATCGAGCGAGCGCTGCGCGTTCTGTTCCAGCACCCGGTCGACGGACCCGCTGAACAGCACGATCGCGGCCAATTCCGCCAGCAGTCCACCGGCCAGCACGGCAACCGCGATGCGCGCGAGCAGTCCGAGCCGATCCGGTCCTCCACTCGGTCGCGCCGTGGCCAGCGCCCTGGCGAGCGCGCCGGTCAGCGCGGTGACGACGATGCCGGAGATCAGCGCGGCCCACCACGGCCACGCGGAGGCCGCGGCCAGTGCGGCGACCACGCCGGAGATCACGGCGAACAACAGCACGACGGCGCCGGTGACGGCGTATCCGCCGCGCTCGTGGCGATCGGTCATCGCGCTGGTCCGGCCGCCGCCGAGCCAGGTGAACAAGCCGGTGACGGTCATCGGAATGCACATCCTCCACGTCCCAGGCGCTTTCACGGGCGCGACGAAACTGTCACGGATTCGTTGTGACAGCGTGACAGGCCCGCACGGTTCGCAGCGACCAGGGACGGCCGGATGTGGCCAGGCTCACAGCTGCCTCGCCGCAGCGCGGGCCGCGGCCGGTTCGTTCGCCTACGCTGGCGCGGCGATTCCTATCGGGGTGGGCGATTGCAGGAGGTCACGACGTGCGCGGAGTCGGGTTGACGCTGCTGCTGGCGGCGGCGCTGCTGATGTG
Organism: Nocardia araoensis NBRC 100135; assembly: GCF_000308435.1. Classification (GTDB taxonomy): domain Bacteria; phylum Actinomycetota; class Actinomycetes; order Mycobacteriales; family Mycobacteriaceae; genus Nocardia; species Nocardia araoensis. The sequence continues at coordinate 2,583 of NZ_BAFR01000002.1, forward strand.
GCCGGTCAGCGCCGACGCCGCTCCGGCCGACCGATCGCTGGACCGGCTGGTCGCCCTCGTCGTGGAGCGCTTGGACACCGCCGACGCGGTGGCCGCGGCGAAGTGGGTGGCCGCAGGGGAGCGCGGCATCGAGCCGACCATCGACGATCCGGTCCGGGAGGCGGAGGTCTACGACGCCATGGCCCGGCTCGGCCGCGATCGTGAGCTGCCGGAGAACTGGGTGCGGCAGGTTTTCCTCGGGCAGATCGAGGCCAACAAGACGGTGCAGCGCGGCCTGATGACGCGATGGCGCTTCGATCCCGCCGCGGCGCCCGCCGCGCCGGTCGGGCTCGACTCGGTGCGTCCCGTCATCGACCGGGTGAACGTCGAGATCATCGATCAACTCGTCCGGCGCCGAGCCGAGCTGACCGCGCCGGACTGCGCGGAACAGTTGGCGCGCAGCGTCTTCGGCGTGTTCGTCACCGACGGCGCCGACGCCCTGCACCGAGCGGCGCTGGTGCGGGCCGCCGTGTCGCTCTGCCCGGTGTAGGTCGCGCCGGGGCCTGTCCGGCGGGGCCGGTCGGAAAAATGTGTCGAACACCACTTTTCGATATTTGCTGGTTATGTGCTGAACCCCACAGTGGACAAAAGAGTCCGGACGGTCGGATCATATTCATTGCTTGTCACGCAGCTGTCGGAAATCTCTCATCGGTTTCGACGCCGAGTTAGCCGCCGGCGCTTGGTTTGCCGGGCACCCGGCGGGGGAAATCCATTTCGACGCAGGTGAGGGCGGTTTCCCGGCCTTGTGAGGAAGGTCTCGGGTGGGTGTCGCGCGTCGGTTTTCCCAGCTGGCACCGGGTGCCATGGGGATCGATCGCACGGCACTCGCTGCTTTACACTGGACGACGCGCACACGTGGAGGACCCGATGCAGAAGCCCAGCTAAACCTGGTTATTAGCGCAACCTAAGTTGGTTGGGCCCTGGACCTGACTTATCGTTTGCTCTTACGCCGAACACAGAACGTTCGGCTACCTCGCCCGCTCGGGCAGCCCTAGCCAGGTGCTCAGCGTAGCGGGTGGGCACCCGCTCGGAGGTAAGGATCTTGTTAGGGATTCGTTACCGAAGGGCACCCACTACGTCACAGAAGCGGGTGGAAAAACTGCAGACCTGACTGCACGCCGAAGACCATCAGCGCGGCTGGCTTCGGAACGTACGGGCGCAGTCTTGTACGGAGGCGTTCGACGAAAGGCCGTTTTCTTCGAAGGCCGACTTTCTTGAAGGCAGAGGCATGACGCAACTTCCTGGCCACCGGTCACCTGGACCCATCGGGCTCTACGACCCGGCGAACGAGCACGACGCCTGCGGCGTCGCATTCGTCGTCGACATGCACGGCCGCCGCAGCCGCGACATCGTCGACAAGGCTATTACGGCTCTGTTGAACCTGGAGCACCGTGGCGCCGCGGGCGCCGAGCCCAACAGCGGCGACGGTGCGGGCATCCTGATCCAGGTCCCGGACCGCTTCTTCCGCGCCATCGTGGACTTCGAGTTGCCGCCGGAGGGGTCCTACGCCACCGGTATCGCCTTCCTGCCGCAGGCCCGCCGCGAAGCCGCGCGCGCCGCCTACGGCGTGGAGAAGATCGTCAAGGAAGAGGGCCTCGAGGTTCTCGGCTGGCGCGAGGTGCCGATCGACGAGTCGTCGCTGGGCGCGCTGGCGCGCGACGCCATGCCGAGCTTCCGGCAGATCTTCATCGCATCGCCGAAGAACGCCTCCGATCCGCTGTCGGATATGGATCTGGAGCGTCGCGCCTACGTGGTGCGCAAGCGCGTCGAGCGTGAGCTGGGGTCGGCCGGAGCTGGTGAGGGTGCGGTCGGCCGTGAGTCGGTCTACTTCCCGAGCCTGTCCGGGCAGACCTTCGTCTACAAGGGCATGTTCACCACGCCGCAGCTGCGCGCGTTCTACCTGGATCTGCAGGACTCCCGGGTGGAGAGCGCCCTCGGCATCGTGCACTCCCGGTTCTCCACCAACACCTTCCCGTCCTGGCCGCTGGCCCATCCGTTCCGCCGGGTCGCGCACAACGGCGAGATCAACACCGTCACCGGCAACGAGAACTGGATGCGCGCTCGCGAGGCGCTGCTGCGCAGCGACGTCTTCGGCGTCGACTCGGCGGGCAAGAACCGGCTGGAGAAGATCTTCCCCGTCTGTACCCCGGGGGCGAGCGACACCGCCCGGTTCGACGAGGTGCTGGAACTGCTGCACCTCGGCGGGCGCAGCCTGCCCCACGCCGTGCTGATGATGATTCCCGAGGCCTGGGAACGCAACGAGAACATGGACCCCCAGCGGCGGGCCTTCTACGAGTACCACTCGATGCTGATGGAGCCGTGGGACGGCCCCGCGTCGGTGTGCTTCACCGACGGCACCGTCGTCGGCGCCGTGCTCGACCGCAACGGCCTGCGGCCGAGCCGCATCTGGGTGACCGACGACGGCCTGGTCGTGATGGCCTCCGAGGTCGGTGTGCTGGACATCGACCCGTCCAAGGTGGTCAAGAAGGCGCGTCTGCAGCCGGGACGCATGTTCCTGGTCGACACCGCCCAGGGCCGCATCGTCGGCGACGAAGAGGTCAAGTCCCAGCTCGCCGCCGAGCATCCGTACCAGGAGTGGCTGGACGCGGGCGTCTCCCGCCTGGCCGACCTGCCCGACCGCCCGCACGTGCACATGTCGCACGACCGCGTGCTGATCCGTCAGCAGATCTTCGGATACACCAACGAGGAGCTCAACCTGCTGATCTCGCCGATGGCCAAGACCGGCGGCGAAGCGCTCGGCTCGATGGGCACCGACACCCCGATCGCGGTGCTCTCGGCCCGGCCGCGCCTGCTGTTCGACTACTTCTCCCAGCTGTTCGCGCAGGTCACCAACCCGCCGCTGGACGCGATCCGGGAAGAGGTGGTCACCAGCCTCAAGCGCAACATCGGCCCGGAGGCCGACCTGCTGCACCCGGGACCGGAGTCCTGCAACATGATCGCGCTCGAGCAGCCGATCCTGGACAACGACGAGCTGGCCAAGCTCGTGCACATCAACGACGACGGATCGCACCCCGAGCTGCGCTCGGTGGTCGTGCGCGGCCTGTACCCGGTGAAGAAGGGGGGCAAGGGCCTGCGCCGGGCGCTGGAGGCGATCAACACCCAGGTGTCGGCCGCCATCGACGGCGGAGCGCGGATCATCGTGCTCTCCGACCGCGAGTCCAACGAGAAGCTGGCGCCGATCCCGTCGCTGCTGCTGACCTCGTCGGTGCACCACCACTTGGTGCGCGAGCGCACCCGCACCATGGTCGGCCTCGTCGTGGAGGCGGGTGACGCCCGCGAGGTGCACCACATGGCCACCCTGGTCGGCTTCGGCGCCGCCGCGATCAACCCCTACATGGCCTTCGAGACCATCGAGGACATGCTCGAGCGCGGTGCGCTCGAGCTGCCGGGCAGCACCGGCGACCTGGCCGCCGACTACCGCAAGGCGGTCGCGAACTACAACAAGGCCGCGGGCAAGGGCGTGCTGAAGGTGATGTCCAAGATGGGCATCTCGACGCTGGCCTCCTACAACGGCGCCCAGCTCTTCCAGGTGATCGGCCTGTCCCAGGACCTGGTGGACGAGTACTTCACCGGCCTGCGCTCGCACCTGGACGGCATCGGCCTGGACGAGATCGCCGAGGACGTCGCGCAGCGGCATCGCATCGCGTTCCTGGAGAACCGCAACGAGCGCGCGCACCGCGAGCTCGAGGTCGGCGGTGAGTACCAGTGGCGGCGCGAGGGCGAGTACCACCTGTTCAACCCGGACACGGTGTTCAAGTTGCAGCACGCCACCCGGTCCGGCCAGTACTCGATCTTCAAGGAGTACACCAAGCTGGTCGACGACCAGTCCGAGCGCCTGGCGTCGCTGCGTGGTCTGTTCAAGTTCAAGCACAACGCGCGCTCCCCGATCTCGATCGACGAGGTCGAGCCGGCATCGGAGATCGTGAAGCGGTTCTCCACCGGCGCGATGAGCTACGGCTCCATCTCGGCGGAGGCGCACGAGACCCTGGCGATCGCGATGAACCGCCTCGGCGGCCGGTCCAACTCGGGCGAGGGCGGCGAGTCGCCCGCGCGCTTCGAGCCGGAGGAGAACGGCGACTGGCGGCGCAGCGCGATCAAGCAGGTGGCCTCCGGCCGCTTCGGCGTGACCGCGCACTACCTGACCAACTGCACCGACATCCAGATCAAGATGGCGCAGGGCGCGAAGCCCGGTGAGGGCGGTCAGCTGCCGGCGCACAAGGTGTACCCGTGGGTCGCCGAGGTGCGGCACTCGACGCCGGGCGTCGGCCTGATCTCGCCGCCGCCGCACCACGACATCTACTCGATCGAGGATCTGGCGCAGCTGATCCACGACCTGAAGAACGCGAACCCGCAGGCGCGCATCCACGTGAAGCTGGTCGCGGAGCCGGGTGTCGGCACCGTCGCGGCGGGCGTCTCCAAGGCGCACGCCGACGTCGTGCTGATCTCGGGCCACGACGGCGGCACCGGCGCCTCGCCGCTGACCTCGCTCAAGCACGCGGGCGGCCCCTGGGAGCTCGGCCTGGCCGAGACCCAGCAGACGCTGCTGCTCAACGGGCTGCGCGACCGCATCGTCGTGCAGGTCGACGGCCAGATGAAGACCGGCCGCGACGTCATGATCGCCGCGCTGCTCGGCGCCGAGGAGTACGGCTTCGCCACCGCGCCGCTGGTGGTCTCGGGCTGCATCATGATGCGCGTCTGCCACCTGGACACCTGCCCGGTCGGCGTCGCGACGCAGAACCCGGTGCTGCGCGAGCGGTTCACCGGCAAGCCGGAATTCGTCGAGAACTTCTTCCTGTTCATCGCCGAGGAGGTCAGGGAGCTGCTGGCGCAGCTGGGCTTCCGCTCGCTGGACGAGGCCATCGGCCGGGTCGACCTGCTCGACACCTCGCGCGCCAAGCAGCACTGGAAGGCCAGCAAGCTGGACCTCTCGCCGATCCTGGACGACGTCGAGACGGCGTTCATGTACCAGGACCGCCGCTGCACCAAGGCGCAGGACCACGGCCTGGACAAGGCACTGGACCAGCAGCTGATCGTGCAGAGCCGCGACGCGCTGGAGCGGGGTCAGGCGGTGAAGATCGAGACCAAGATCACGAACGTCAACCGCACCGTCGGCACCATGCTCGGCCACGAGGTGACCAAGCTCTACGGCGGCGCGGGCCTGCCCGACGACACCATCGACATCACCTTCACCGGGTCGGCGGGCAACAGCTTCGGCGCCTTCGTGCCCGCCGGCATCACGCTGCGGGTGCACGGTGACGCGAACGACTATGTCGGCAAGGGTCTTTCCGGCGGCCGCCTGGTGGTGCGCCCGTCGCTGAACGCGCCAGGCGAGTTCGTCGCCGAGCAGAACATCATCGCGGGCAACGTGATCCTGTTCGGCGCCACCAGCGGTCAGGTGTTCCTCAGCGGTGTGGTCGGCGAGCGGTTCGCCGTGCGCAACTCCGGCGCCACCGCGGTGGTCGAGGGCGTGGGCGACCACGGCTGCGAGTACATGACCGGCGGCCGGGTGGTCATCCTGGGCGAGACCGGACGCAACTTCGGCGCCGGTATGTCCGGCGGCGTGGCGTTCGTCTTCGACCCGGAGGGCACCTTCGCGTCGAAGCTCAACCCCGAGCAGGCCGACGCCGTCGAGCAGCTGGCCGGTGACGACTTCACCTGGCTGCACGACATCATCACCCAGCATCGCGACCAGACCGGTTCCCCGGTCGCCGAGCGGATTCTGAGCGACTGGTCGCAGCAGGTGAACCATTTCGTGAAGCTCATGCCGCGCGAATACAAGAAAGTTTTGCTCGCCATCTCCGAAGCTGAGAAGAGCGGCAAGGACGTGGACGAGGCGATTATGGAGGCCGCTCGTGGCTGACCCCCAGGGTTTTCTGAAGCACACCGCACGCGAACTGCCCAAGCGGCGCCCCGTGCCGCTGCGCCTGATGGACTGGAAAGAGGTCTACGAGGAGAACTTCTCCCATGAGACCTTGCGGACCCAGGCCAGCCGGTGCATGGACTGCGGTATCCCGTTCTGCCACAACGGCTGCCCGTTGGGGAACCTGATCCCCGAGTGGAACGATCTGGTCTACAAGGACCGCTGGCGGGAAGGCATCGACCGGCTGCACGCGACCAACAACTTCCCGGAGTTCACCGGGCGGTTGTGCCCGGCGCCGTGTGAGGCGTCCTGCGTGCTCGGCATCAACCAGGATCCGGTCACGATCAAGCAGGTCGAGGTCGAGATCATCGAGAACGCCTTCGACGAGGGCTGGGTGACCCCGGTCTACCCGACCCGCCTCACCGGCAAGAAGGTCGCCGTGGTGGGTTCCGGTCCGGCCGGCCTGGCCGCGGCGCAGCAGCTGACCCGCGCCGGGCACACCGTGACCGTGTTCGAGCGGGCCGACCGCATCGGCGGTCTGCTGCGCTACGGCATCCCGGAATTCAAGATGGAGAAGCGCTTCATCGATCGCCGTCTCGCGCAGATGGAGGCCGAGGGCACCATCTTCAAGACCGGTGTGAACGTGGGCGTCGACATCACCGCCGAGCAGTTGCGCGAGCAGTTCGACGCGATCGTGCTGGCCGGTGGCGCCACGCTGGCGCGTGACCTGCCGATCCCTGGCCGCGATCTGGACGGCATCCACCAGGCGATGGAGTTCCTGCCCTGGGCCAACCGGGTGCAGCTCGGCGACGACGTCACCGACGAAGCGGGGCTGCCGCCCATCCACGCGAAGGGCAAGAAGGTCGTCATCATCGGCGGTGGCGACACCGGCGCCGACTGCCTGGGCACCTCGCACCGCCAGGGCGCGGCCAGTATCCACCAGTTCGAGATCATGCCGCGTCCGCCGGAGGAGCGGGCCGCGTCCACCCCGTGGCCGACCTACCCGCTGATGTACCGGGTGTCCTCGGCGCACGAAGAGGGCGGCGAGCGGGTGTTCTCGGTGAACACCGAGCGCTTCGTCGGCGCGGACGGCAAGGTGACCGGCCTGGAGGCGCACGAGGTCAAGATGGTCAACGGCCGGTTCGAGAAGGTCGAGGGCACCGACTTCACCCTCGAGGCCGACCTGGTGCTGCTGGCCATGGGCTTCGTGGGTCCCGAGAAGCCGGGTCTGCTCACCGATCTCGGCGTCGGCTACGACCAGCGCGGCAACGTGCAGCGCGACAAGAACTGGGCGACCAATATTCCCGGCGTCTTCGTCGCGGGTGACATGGGCCGCGGCCAGTCGCTGATCGTCTGGGCCATCGCCGAAGGCCGCGCCGCTGCCGCGGGCGTGGACCGGTACCTGGAAGGCGAGACCGCCCTCCCGGCGCCGATCACCCCCACCATGGTGGCTCAGCGCTAGATCCCCTCTCTTACCGGAGCGGAAACGAAGGCGCCTGTGGACAACTCGTCCACAGGCGCCTTTTCGCGTTCGATGGGAAATCCCGCCGCTCGGTTTCCCGGCTTCGAGTCGCCCCGGCAACGGAAATCCGACACACTACGGGGTTCGAATGGCATTGCGGCGGGCGTGGCCTTATTGTGATCTCCGGCGTGCTGCTGATCTTGGGATGTGGTTGTGAGTGCACGTCATCCGATCGGATGACTTGTGTTCACCCGGCGTGCACTGGAACGACATCCGGTGAGTTCAGCATTGACGCGGCAACTCGGCGGGAAGTTCGACGAGGGCGAGGTTTGGAGCGGTATGCAGTGGAAGAAGGTCGTCGCGGCTCTGGGCGCGTCCGCGACCGTGATGTCCGGGCTGGTTTTCGGTAGCGGATCGGTGAGTGCCGCTCCCGGCTGCCCGAGCCTGTACGTGGTGGCGATCCCGGGTACGTGGGAGACCGGGCATGAGAAGAACCCGCAGCCAGGCATGCTGGCCGGCGTCACCCGTGGTCTACCCTCCTCCGCGGAGGTCGACTACGTGACCTACGCCGCGACCGCCTTCCCCTGGGAGGGTGAGGTTTACGGCAACTCCAAGAAAGAGGCGGTCGACAACGCGCGCGGCCTGATCGCGAACATGGCGCAGCAATGCGGCGCGACCAAGATCGCGCTGGTCGGCTACAGCCAGGGCGCGGACGCCGCCGGTGATCTCGCCGCCGAGATCGGCACGGGTCTCGGTGTGGTGTCGCCCGAGCGCGTCGCCGGTGTCGGCCTGATCTCCGATCCGCGCCGTTCGCCCACCGATATCCAGGTCGGCCCGGTCGCGCCGGGAGCGGGCGCCGGTGGCCCCCGCGTCGGCGGCTTCGGCTGGGTCAGCGACCGCACCCGCACCATCTGCGCGCTCGACGACCTCTACTGCGCTACCGCGAGCGAGGACTTCGTCACGCGGTTCGCCGGTTTCCTCGCCCAGGCGTCGGACGCGAACCCGGCCAACATGTGGCGCTACCAGATCGAGGCGGGCAACATCCTCGGCGACCTGATGAGTTCGGGCGGCGTCCCCGTCCTGCAGGCGCAGCTCACCGACTCGGCCAACGAGCAGCGGGTCAAGGACCTGGAGCGTTTCTACAAGTCGCAGGCGCACACCCTGTACGGCAGCTACCCCGTGGGTGGCGGCCAGACGGCCATCACCTGGATGCACAACTGGATCGCGGGCATGGCCTGAGCGGCACCGAAACCACAGGGCCCGCCTCCGACAACTACGGAGGCGGGCCCTTTTTCCTATACGGCCTGAGGACTAGCTGGACCCGGTCGGCGGGAGGACGTGGAAGAAGTGCTTCTCCCGCGGGCCATCCCGCCGCGGGCCATCCCGCCATGGTCCGTCCGGCCCGCAGTCCGGGCCGTCATGCCGTTCGAAGCGTTCGAAGTGATGGGGACCGCCGTCGATGTCGGCGCCCTGCTGCGGCGCGTCCACCAGCTGGATCTGGCCTTGGTCGGAGGGGGTTTCGGCAGACGCGGTCCCGGCGAGGGCCGCGAGCGGGACGGTGATCAGCGCGCCGGCAGCGGCCACCGCGGCCAGACGCCGCAGCGGCGTAACGGTTTTGGAGAGCGACACGGAATTCCTTTCTCTCGAACCGTGAGTCGCTGTTCGGCAGCGGCTCACCGGTCCTATCGAAGATTCCGTCACTGGGACATCGGTGCGACAGGCCTGGCAATCGGCTGTGAATCCACAGCGCTCGTCGACGTCGTCGGCCGGACCCGGCGCCGAAACCGCAGGGCCCCCCTCTGGATTCGAGGCGGGCCCTGCGGTTTCGATGTAACGGGTCGGGTCAGCTCGACCCGGTCGGCGGCAGGAATTGCTGCTGCGGTGCCGGGCCATCCTGCCGCGGACCGTCGTTCGGTCCGCGGTCGGGCCCGTTGTCCGGGCCATGGCCCGGCCCGTTGTCCGGTCCGCGGCCCTGATCGTCACGCCGTCCGTCGCGGTCGAACTGGCGATCGTGGTCGGCGACCTGCTGCGGAGCGTCCACCACCTGCACCACGCCAGGGGCCGCCGGAGTCTCGGCGGATGCGGTCGCTGCGAGAGCTCCCAGCGGGAGGGTGATCAGCGCACCGGCTACGGCCACGCCGGCGAGGCGACGCAGGGGCGTAGCACTTTTGAAGAGCGACACGGAATTCCTTTCGTTGGGACCGTGGGCCGCCGATCGGAGCGGCTCACGTGTCCTATTCCAGATTCCGTCACTGGGACACCGGTGCGATCGGACTGGCAATCGACTGTGAGTGGTCAGCTCGCGCCGATATTGCGCGGCAACAGGTCCCAGACGTGCCCGTTCTCGTTGACGGTGGCGGCCGTGCGGCGCCCCGTGCGGGAGAACAGGATGCGGGTGATCGAGCAGTAGTCGATGGGGAAGGTCAGCGGCCGCTCCAGCCCGAGCACCTCTTGCAGCAGCACGTTGATCACACCGCCGTGCGCGAAGACGACGACAGTGTCGGCCGGATCCGTGGCCGTGACGATATCGGTGACCGCGGCATGCACCCTGGCCTTGAAGGCCGCACCGTCCACCTGTACCGGAAGATGCCCGGCCTTGATCCGGTCGTAGGCGTCGCGGAATTCGATCTTGGCGTCCTCGATGGGGATGTAGGCCGGCAGATCGCGATCGTATTCGGCGAGGTCGTCGACGACATCGACGCCGAGCCCCAGTTTCACGGCGGTCGGGGCCGCGGTCTCCCGAGCCCGGCGCTGCGGGCTGCTCACCACCCGGGAGATCCGGTGATGTCCGAGCGCCGCGGGCACCCGCTCGGCCTGCTCCACCCCCACCGGGGCCAACTCCGGATCGGCGGGCCCACCCGAACTCAGCATCCGGACCGGCTGGGCATGGCGAACGAGAATCAACTGCACGCACCCCACTCTGCCGCATACCCCTGGACCACTCGATCCGGCCCCGGCAACCCATCGTCCGACCCACTAGGGGGTGACATACTCGAACCATGACCGTCGAGCCGTTTCCGCAGTGGCTGCGCCCGCCGCCGGGCGGGTTCGTAGCCGAGGATCTCGATCGCCTGCCAGACCTTCCCCCACACACCGAGTTGATCGACGGGAGTCTCGTCTTCGTGAGTCCGCAGGCGAAGTTCCACATGTTGGTGATCACGCTGCTCGACTCCGCGCTTCGTCACTTCGCCCCTGCGCACCTGCGGGTGCGGCGGGAGATGACGGTGACGCTCGGGCGGGACCAGCGCCCGGAACCCGACCTGATCGTCATCCACGCCGACCGTGACGGCGGTCCCGAACTCACTTCGTACCTCGCCGATGACGTCGTCTTGGCAGTCGAGGTGGTGTCGGCGGAATCCCGTACCCGGGATCGGGAGCGTAAGCCGCAACTGTATGCCCGAGCGGGGATCGCGCATTTCTGGCGAGTCGAGAACGTGGACGGCCGACCGGTCGCCTACGTCTACGAACTGGATCCGGCCACTAAGACTTTTGCGCTTACCGGAATTCACCACGATCGCCTGAAGCTGACCGTGCCGTTCGATATGGACGTCGATCTCACCGAGATCGATCGGCTCTAGACCACAGCAACGACGGCCCGGTTCGCATAGTCCGAGCCGGGCCGTCGAAGTCTGCCGTCAGTTGTTCTTCCTGCGTTTCGTCAGCAGGTAGATGCCGCCGATGATCAGGGCGACCACCAGCAGGCAGCAGAGCGCGCCGATGATCAGGCCGCCGCCGCCCCTGCTCTTCTTCTTTTTGGCGGCCAACTCCAGCGCGGAATTCCACGTGTCGGGGCTGGCCCACACGGAATGGTCCAGCAGACTCGCGTTCGTCAGCAGGTCAAGGTACATATTCGAACCCCTTGGTGTGTCGCGGCCTCCTCCCGGAGCCGAATCTCCAAGGGTAGCGGTCCGATTCGCTCGATGAGAACCCTTCCGGGACGAAGGCTCGCCTCAGCGCGGTTTCACCAAGGGGAACGGCAGCGTCTCGCGAATGCTGCGTCCGGTGATCAGCATGACGATTCTGTCCACGCCCATGCCGAGCCCGCCGGTCGGCGGCATGGCGTGCTCGAGCGCCTGCAAGAAGTCCTCGTCGAGTTCCATCGCCTCCGGATCACCATTGGCCGCGAGCAGCGACTGCTCGGTAAGCCTGCGGCGCTGCTCCACCGGGTCGGTGAGTTCGCTGTAGGCGGTGCCGAGTTCGACGCCCCAGGCGACCAGGTCCCAGCGCTCGGCCACGCCGGGGATGCTCCGGTGCTGTCTGGTCAAGGGGGACACCGAAGTCGGGAAGTCGATGTAGAAAGTGGGCTCCTGGGTGTGCGATTCGACCAGGTGCTCGTACATTTCCAGCACCACCTGACCTGCGTCCCAGCCGTGCTGATAGGGCACCTCGGCCTTTTCGCACAGCGCGCGCAGCTCCTCGATGTCGGTCTCGGGGGTGATATCCGCGCCGACCGCGTCCGACACCGCGCCGTGTACCGTTCGCACCCGCCAGTCGCCGGAGATGTCCACCTCTTCGAAGGTGCCGTCTCCGTTGGGCCGCAGGGCCACCATGGCGCCGTTGGCCGCGAGCGCGGCATTCTGGATCAGCCTTCGGCAGGTGTGCATCATGCGCTCGTAGTCGCTGTGCGCCTCGTAGGCCTCGAGAATGGTGAACTCGGGATTGTGGCTGAAGTCGACGCCCTCGTTGCGGAAGGTGCGCCCGATCTCGAACACCTTCTCCATTCCGCCGACGCACAGCCGCTTCAGATACAGCTCGGGGGCGATCCGCAGGTACAGGTCGAGGTCGTAGGCGTTGATGTGGGTGAGGAACGGCGTGGCGTTGGCGCCGCCGTGCACCTGTTGCAGGATCGGCGTCTCCACTTCCAGGTAACCCAGGGAGTTCAGCGAGTCCCGCAGCGAGCGCACCACCGCACTTCGCTTGGCCAGCACCTCGCGGATCTCGGTGTTGATCGCCATGTCGACGTAGCGGTGCCGCACCCTGGCCTCGGGATCGGCCAGACCCTTCCATTTGTCCGGCAGCGGGTGCAGGCACTTGCCCAGCATCCGCCAGTCCGCCGCGAGCAGCGAGAGCTCACCGCGCCTGCTGGCTCCGATCTGACCGCTCACCTCGATCAGGTCGCCGAGGTCGAAGAACTCGCCGAACTCGGCGCTGCGTTCGGCGCCGACCCGGTCGCGATCGATCACCAGCTGGATGTCGTCGGTCCAGTCGCGGACCACGGCGAAGATCACGCCGCCGTAGTCGCGGATGCGCAGCAGTCTGCCGCAGATCCGGACCGTGGTCCCGCGCGGCGAACGCCGCGCGTCGGCCACGGTATGCGTCGGCGGGTAGGCGACCGGATACGGCTCGATGCCCACACCGGTCATGCGCGTCAGCTTGTCCATGCGTACGCGGACCTGTTCGGGCCTGCGCGGCAACTGCTCGGCAGCCTCGTGCTCGGGGATCTCCGGCGGTCTGCCGTCGGCGTGCAGACCCGTCACGCCCGCGGGCACCGCGACATGCTCGCCGGTGTGGATCGCGGTGTCCGGCTCCTTGCCGAACCGGGGGAGGAAACCCTCCGCCAGCGCGCTGGCCAACGCGACGCGTGGCAGGTGCCTGCGCTCTTCGAACAGGAAGAACCGGGGCACCCAGTACGGCTGGTACTTCACATTCGAGCGATACAGCGCCTCCAGCTGCCACCAGCGGGAGAAGAACAGCAGCACGCCGCGCCACAAGCGAAGCACGGGCCCGGCCCCGATCCGGCCGCCCTCCTCGAACACCGACCGGAACACCGCAAAGTTCAGCGACACCTTGGTGATGCCGTACAGCTCGGAGTTCAGCGCGAGCTGCGAGATCATCAGCTCCATCACGCCGTTGGGGCCCACGGGATCGCGGCGCATCAACTCCAGCGAGACGCCGGTGCGGCCCCACGGCACCAGTGACAGCATGCCGAGCACCCGGTCCTGCGGATTGACGGCCTCGACCAGCAAGCAGTCGCCGTCCAGCGAGTCGCCCAACCGGCCCAGCGCCATGGAGAACCCGCGCTCGGTCTCGGTGTCGCGCCAGGCGTCGGCGCGGGCGATGACCCGGGCGAACTCCTCGGCGGGGATATCGCGATGCCTGCGGATACGGACCACGACACCGTGCTTGCGCAGCCGGTTCGCCGCCTGACGCACCGGCTTCATCTCGGGCCCGGCCAGCGAGAAATTCCTGGTGTCCAGGATCGCCTCGTCGCCGAGGCGCAACGCGGAAAGACCAGCGCGCCGATAGGCCGTCGCTCCGAGTTCGCTCGCGCCCATCACCGCCGGAGCCCAGCCGAATTGATCGGCCTGACGCAGCCAGGCGTCGATCGCTTGCGGCCACGCCTCCCTGATGCCGATCGGGTCACCGCTGGCCAGGGAGACGCCCAGCTCGACTCGATAGGTCACCGCCGCCTTGCCGCTGGGCGCGAACACCACCCCCTTGTCGCGGCGGGTGGCGAAGTAGCCGAGCGAATCCTCCACGTCCGAGCGCTCCAGCAGCCCCCCGGATCGCCGACTCGTCGGTGCCGGTCATCGCGTTCGCCGCGCGCTGTGAGCGCAGCAGGATGACCACCGCGGCCAGCAGCGCGATCGCGCCGAACAGGCCGAGCAGGAAGTTGACGAACGGCCGCGGATGTCCGTCGAAGTGCTCGTTGTCCGCCAGCACCGCCGCGGTCACGCGGTAGACCGCCCACCCCGGCCGCTGCACGCCCCGCGGAAGACTGCCGGGGAACAGTTCCACCAGCCCCCAGCCCAGCAGCGCGCCGATCGCCAGTCCGCCGACCAGCACGCCGAGCGCCTTCCACCCGGCGCCGCGGCGCACCTTGGTGTAGAACTCCGGCCATGCCGCGATGAGCACGCCGATCACGGCCAGGTGCACCACCATCGCCACCAGCGCGTGAATACTGCCGCGGTCGGCGAACGTGACGGCGTTGACCGCCGTGTAGATCCCGAGATAACCGATCAGCAACCACCAGGCGATCCGTTTGCGGCTGGAGATCGCACCGGCGGTCAACCCGACCACCAGCGCCCACATCAGGTTCGTGTCCGGCGCGTCGAAGTAATAGGCATCGATATAACGGCGCGGCACCTGGGTCAGGAAACGCAGTGCGGGGGAAAGGCTCCAGAGGAAGCACGCCACCGCGAATACACCGAGCGTCAACCCCGCGATATGCGGCACTTCCGAAAGGCGTCCGTGACCTCGGTGCGGAACCGGCGGAGTGGGTTTATCCGCGGGTGGTCCGGTGTCGAGGTGTTGCTGGGCTTGCGTGGAGGTCACGGAACCAGTGTGTACGTGAGTGTGTCGGATTTGCCAAGCCTGCGGCGCGCGTGTTCGTGTGGTATTCGCGCGGCCAGGGCATTCGTCGCGGCGTGGTCGCCACCGGGTAGAGCCGGAAACCAACTTTCTCGATTGTGCGCCGACCTGGACGGAGCCGTCAGCCGAATCGCGAGAATTCGGCGTCAGCGGTGGATTTCCGCACGGCGCCGCGATTCCGATGGGTTGCCCGGAGATCGCTGGTGATGTGGGGCGGTTGTCGGCGAGTTGGGATGGGGGAGTATGTATCTAGTTCATGTCGGAACCAGTCGAAGTACCGATCGATGACGACGTTATTCGACTCGGCCAGTTTCTGAAGCTGGCCAACCTGATCGATTCGGGTTCGGAGGCGAAGACGGTGATCGCCGCCGGATTGGTGCGGGTGAACGACGAAGTGGAACTGCGGCGCGGGCGGCAACTGCACATCGGTGATGTGGTCGCTCTCGCCGGTCACAAGGCGATCGTGTCCGCCTGACCACTGCGGGTGCGGCGGCAGGCGCGCCGCCGCACCGGCTCAGTCCTCGGCGCGTACCACGATGCCGTCGTGATCGCTGTAGAGCATGTCGCCGGGGACGAAGGTGACCCCGCCGAACTCGACCGGCACGTCGCGGTCGCCGCTGCCGGTCTGCGTGCTCTTGCGGGGGTTGGTGCCCAGCGCTTTGATGCCGATGTCCAGGGTGCGCAGGATGGCGGAGTCGCGAACGGCGCCGTTGACGATGACCCCGGCCCAGCCGTTCTCGACGCCGCGCCCGGCGATGATGTCGCCGACCAGCGCCGTGTGCACGCTCGCACCGCCGTCGACCACGAGCACCTTGCCCTCGCCCGGCTCGCCGAGCGTCTGCTTGACCAGCAGATTGTCCTGGAAGCAACGGATCGTGGTGATGCGTCCGGAGAACGCGGCCCGCCCGCCGAACTGGAGGAACTGCGTGTCGCAGCTGCGGATCTCCGGGCCGATCTCGTCGGCCAGGTCGGCGGTGGCGATGACATTCTGCGATTCGGGCATGTGGTTATTTTCCAGCGCCCGCGGCGCCGGCTGTTCGCGGGGCTCTGTTTGATTTGCCGCGACTGCGTCGCGGCGTGTTCGCGGCCCCTTATGGCTCGGACCCGGTGCCATTGGTTGTGAGCCGGGCGGCGATCGGTCGGGCTCATCTCGCTCGAACCGGAAGCTGAGCCGGCCGGTGGCCGTCGGGCGTCCTCGCGCGTGGTTGTTCGGCGCGCGTCACTTCTCGATGGCGGCGGCGTTATCTGTGGCCGTAGCGCAGTTCGTAGAGGTCGCGGTCGTGGTCGGTGCACTTTCCGTGGTCGACCAGTTCGGCGTCCAGGCCGTGCTGGACCAGACGGAAGCGACGCCAGACGTAGCTCAGCGCGACCGTGAAGACGACCAGCGGAACGATCATCATCACGATCAAGCCGATCTTCAGCGGCATCGGCCCGGGGAACAGCAGCACCAGGGCGAAGAACGGGATGATCGGCCCGAGAAAACGGACGAGATAGCGTTCCATGGCCCCGTGTCCCACGAGGTCGTGGACAACCCACTCGTGCAGCTCCTCGGGGAGCTCGCGGCCCAGGTCATAGGCGACCCGCTGCCTGAACGTGGGGGTTTTCATGTCTCTAGGCTATGCCCGTGATATAAGCCACCGCCAGGTCTCGATACGGGTCAACCGCGCCCGTGTCTGCGCTCGTAGTCCAGGCGTTCGCGCTCGTCCCGGCGGCGGGCGTCGGCATCCGCGAGCGTGGGGTCGAGACCGTGCTTGATCAGCCGATGGCGCCGGTAGACGTACAGCAGCGCCACCGTGAAGTAGATCAGCGGGATGTACAGCAGCGCCATCATCGCCAGACCCATCCACAAGGGGCCGGGCAGCAACAGGAACAGGCAGAGCACCGGAAGCACGGGCACCAGGAACCGCAGCAGGTAACGCCGCGTAGCGCCCGGCCCGACCAGATCCTCCCGCACCCAATCGGACATCGATTCCGGCAGCGTCCGGCCGAAGATGTAACCGATCCGCTGTCCGAACGAGGGTGTAGCGCTCACCCCTCCAGCATCCCGACCCCGCCAGCACCGGCGCAACCGGATCCGCCCCGCATCGGCGGGGTAGCCGGAACCTCACGTGGTGCGGTCACCCAATGCGGATATCTGGGTGACGAGGTTATGGGCGGTGTGCTGCACGGCGATCTTGACGAACGGCTCGATGGTCTTGCCGAGCGCTCGCCCCGCCAGGCCGCCGGGGATCCGGTAGTCCACGATCGCGTCGACGGTGCACAACCTGTCGCCCTTGGCGTGGAACAAGAACGTGGACTCGACGTCGAAACCCTTGATGGACTCGACGCCGATGGCGAAGTTCTTCTCCCAGCGGACCACGCGGATCCGCGATTTCAGCGAGGCGGGCCCCAGCTTCATGTGCCCGTCGAACGTGGCGCCGACGCCCTCGGTCTGCTCGCCGACCGGGGTGAAGGACTGGATGCCGTACAGGAACCGCGCCAAGTTCCGATAGTCGTTCACGTAGGCGAACGCGGACTCCGCCGAGGCCAGGCAATCCTCGACGATCTTCACTTCGGTCATGCGCAGACCCTAGCGGCTCAGGCTGTCACCGCGAGGGTCGCGGCGAGGCCGAAGGCGAGCGCCATCACGGCCACCTCGGCTACGGCGCGGCGCAGCGAGTCCTTCGCGTCCATCCGGTGGTCGGCCGCCTTCGGCACCCAACTGCGCCGCCACCACCAACCCAGCGCGAGCAAGCCGAGCAACACCACGGTCTTGGCGAGCAGAATCCGGCCGTAACCGGTGCTGACGAACGGAGCTACCCCGCCCACCCGGATCAGCCCGTTGAGCAGCCCCGTAACCGCCACGACCGCCACCAGGGGCAGCGCCACCGCCGAATACCTCGGCAGCACGGCCGCCCACTCGCCGCGGGTCCGCACGACCAGCGCCAGCGCGACCAGCAACCCGAACCAGGCGCCCGCGGCCAACGCGTGCACCGCGGCGAGCACCGACCCGAACGCCTGCTGCGACATGTGCCCGGTGATCGGCCGCAACGCCAGCGCGACCGCCGCGAACACCAGCACCAGATCGGCGGAGGCGGACTCGGGCCGCCGGAAGGCCAGCGCCGACCCACCGGCCACCGTCGCGACCCCGACCAGGATCGCG
Organism: Nocardia araoensis NBRC 100135; assembly: GCF_000308435.1. Taxonomy (GTDB): domain Bacteria; phylum Actinomycetota; class Actinomycetes; order Mycobacteriales; family Mycobacteriaceae; genus Nocardia; species Nocardia araoensis. The sequence continues at coordinate 20,418 of NZ_BAFR01000002.1, forward strand.
ATCCCGATCTGCCCGCCGCTGACGTCGACCAGATAGGTGCCGAACTCTCCGGCGCCGAGTCCGCTCACCGGAACGCCGACCACCTCGGCAGCCTCGAAGACCAGCACGGCGAATTCGGCGACCGCCCAGATTCCGGCGAGCACCGCGAGCAGCCGCCACGGTGTCCGCAAGCGCGGCGCGACTCTGGGCAGCGCGGCCAGCCCGAGCGCGGTGGCGCCGACGCCGTCGGCCAGCACCCGAACCACGGCCTCGCCGGGGAGCGGGCCGGGCAGGATCAGGACCCAGGCGAGTGCGACGCCGAGCAGCCCGGCCGGGAAGGTGAGGAGCACCGTGGGCCATGGCATTCGGCCGGTGCCGCGGCGAGCGCCGTCCCGGCCGCGAGACTTCACGTCGCTCACCGCTTCTGGTCGCGGCTCCTGCCGCCGAACAGCGCGAACGCGAGCCCGCCCCCGAACAGCACGACAGCGCCCGCGACGAACACCCACAGCGGAATCCCGTCCGAGCCGTCCGCGCTGTCGTTCGATTTCGCGTTCGGTTTCGGTCCCGGCGTGCCGTTGCCCGGCTTGCTGAGCGTGAAGTGCCGTTTGCCGCTGACCGGGTGACCGTCGGCCGAGGTCACCCGATAGGCGATGGTGTATTCGCCGACCGGGCCCAGTTCGCCGACGGCGACGCTGACCGTCTTGCCCTCGACCACCGGGTCACCCTTGGACCACAGATTGCCGTCGGGTCCGACGACGGTGAGCGACGGGAAGCTGGGCTGTAGTTCCTCGTTGAACGTGACGCTGGCACGGTCCGGGCCCGCGTCGACGGTCGCGTTGTCCTCCGGGACGCTTCCGGTCGCCGCGGAGTGCGCGGCGGCGACTCCTGTCGCTGCGATGCCGAATCCGAGCAGTAACAGGCCCGCCACGAAGGCGGCCAGCAGGCGGCGGCTCATTCGCGCCGCCCGCGGATCACGTTGCCGAGGCCGAGCGCGACACCGAGCAGACCCAGGGCGAGGCCGATCCCGCCGAGCCAGCGGGCCGTCTGGTCCTCGTGGTCGGCGTCCTCGTCGTCGGCTTCGCTGCTCACTTTGTGCCCGTCCGCGTGGTCTTTCCCGGCGGCCAGGGTGATCGACGGGGCCGGGTGTTCGGGTTCGTCGCCGTCCTTCTGAATCGGCTGGTCCCAGCTGACCACCTTGCCGTCGGAATAGGTCTGCTTGGCGGGAAAGCTGACCGAATCCAGCGCGGGCAGCGGGCCGACGGACACCGCGAAACGCTGGAACTGACCGGGTGCGATGCCCGGCGCGCCGGGATCGGCGGTCCAGGTGATCGCGGTGACCTCCTTCTTGTCGTTGCGCTCGACCTTGGCCGACCATCCGGGAACCGGTTCGGTCCGAGCCGATTTCAGGTTGGGCATGGTGACGGTGAGCGCGGTGGTGCTCGCGGTGTCCGATTCGGTGGGGACGCGGAAGGTGGCGACGGCGTATCCGCCTTGTGTCGCGCCGGGCGCGTCCACCGTGACGTGTGCCGCGGCGGCGCCGCCTGCGAGCAGAACGAGTGTTGTCGTGGCGACCGTCGTCGTGACGGCGCGGGAAATCGAGCTGGGCATGCTGAAGTCTCCTGTGCGAAAGGAATGAGGGTGTCGGACGATGATCAGACCGACACCGGCGGCGCGCGAGGACCGAGCGCACCCAGCGAAGCACAGCGATAGGGCGGAAGGCCCGGGTCAGCCCAGAGTGGCGCGCCGCCGATGCGCGTCCGTCGCGGCGGAGCGAGTATCACGCGCAGTGCACCGGAGGCGGCGGCGAAAAGCCGCTCGGCGAGGACGATCAGCGCCGCGCAACCGACCGTCGCGACAGTATGCGCGAGCAGCATCCAGCCGGTCGCCGGGGGCGAAATCGTCGCGGTGTCGGCGGTTCCGGAGTGGTCGTGGCCGACCAGCACCGACAGCGCGGCGTGGCTCAGCAGCTGGCCCGCGCCGAGCAGCCCGGCCACGGCGGACGGGCGTAGGCACGCCCGCGTGGTTGTCGCGGCCGCGCCGACTCCGGCCGCGATCAGCAACAGCAATGTCAGTTCGGTGGAGCCAGGCGCGCCGCCACCCGCCGCACCGTGTGCGGCCACGGCGAGCACGCCGACCAGCACGCCGACCACGCAGCCACGCAGGTGGCGGGTGATCGGGTGCGCAGACATCGGGGCGAGTGAACTCAGCGCACGCCGAGCCGGGCCAGGATGTCCGACTCGATCCCGGACAGTTCGTGGGAGATCGACGCGTGCACGGAGCGGCGGCGGTTGGCCGGCATCTGGTCGGAGGTGTGCACGGCGGCCGTCAGGCTGCCGAGGCGATCCTTGGTGGCGGCGACGAACTTCTGCGCCTCGCCCTTGTCCTTGCCGTCCTGCGAACTGATCTTCGCCAGTGCCGCTTCGGCATTCGTGATTCGCGCCTGCAGTTTGGCGCCGTGTCCGGTGAAGTCGCCGAGCTGGTCGATGCCGACGCCGAGCTGCTGAGCGCGGCGGGTGTCGAGCTGCCCGCGCAGGAAGGTCGCGCCCCGGTAGGCCAGCGGAGCGAGCACCGGGATGAGCACCCGGGCCACGCCGAGGTATTTCCGCACCTGACCGGCGCTGAACGGATCGCGTTCGGCCTTGGCCGCCACCTTCAGCGCGGCCTTCTCCTCCGCCTGGAACGCCGCGATCTGCGCCTTGGCGACCTTGCGCTGGGTGCGGGCCTCGGCGCGGCGGGCCTTGCGGTCGTTCTTCGCTACGAGCTTGGCCTCCATCGCGGCCTTGTGCTTGAGAGCTTTCGCCTCGGCCCTGCGGCTCGGCCGCCGCTTGCGCTTCGTGAACAACCCCATCGAAGGCCCTCCGTCATGCTGGTTCGCCATGGCAGTACGACGCCGGGGAAGCCCGTCCGCCCATGTCACACGCTTTGCCGCTACCCTATCGGGTCCGTGCCGTCAGCTGCGAGGGTAGTGCGCGAGGTCCCTCGATTAGTGGAGTTGTCGGGGTGGGGGACCATACTGCATAGCGTGGATTCGGACATCGATGACCGGGATGGTCGCAAGCGCAACGGAACGGCTCTGGATCGGGCCACCGACGTGCCGACCGCCTTCATCGATGCCAGGGCGCTGATCGGCTGCCGCCATCGCCTCCGCATGGACGCCGCGCACCCCCAGGCACTGGCGGGAGTCATCGAGGACGCGGGCGTGCGCCAGCGCCGGGACGCCGCCGTCGCACACCGCGCCCGGGTTCGCGACGCGCTGGTCGGCGCGGACCCCGATGCCTGGGTGGTGATCGATGCCGGACTGCGCGCCGCCGAGCGCGCCGAAGCGACGATGCGCGCGTGCGAAGCCGGCGCACGGCGCATCTGGGGCGGACTACTACCGCAGGAACCGGACACCGGCAGGCGCGGCGGTTCGGAGATCCTGCTGCGCGATGCCGACCGCGGCGGCTACATCCCGATCATCGTGGTGAACCACAAGGTGACCGACCCGCGGCAACCAGAGCCCGCCGACTTCCACCCCACCACCTCGGACCCGTATCACTGGAACCCGCAACCGGATCCGCACCGCAAGCTACGCCAGCAGCCCCGCGATCAACAGCGGCTCGCCCATCTGTACCGGATGCTGCAACGGCACGGCTTGGCCAGCCCCGCGCTGCTCGGCGGCGTCATCGGCTTCGATTTCGATCGCATCCTGATCCACGACCTGGCGCCGCTGCTGGACGATTACGACCGCCGCTACGCCGACCGGATCGCGGTGGTGCGCGGCGAGCTGCCCACCGCCCCCTCGAAGGTGCCCGAGTGCAGGCAGTGCCCGTGGTGGACGCGGGGGATCGAGGGCCCGAGCTGCGAAGGCTGGCTGATCGAACATCGCGACGTCAGCCTGGTGGCGCCCGGCTCCCGCGCCGAGGTGCTGCGCAGGCACGACGTCTCGACCATCGACGAGCTCGCCGCGTGGGCGGGCGAGGATCCCGAGGACTGGCAGCACGGCCCGTTCGACGAGGCCGTGGTCACCGCGCGGGCGTGGATCGCGGGCGCGCCGCTGGTGCGGCGGGTCGAGAACGTGCGGGTCCGGCGGGCGGACGTGGAGGTCGACGTCGATCTGGAGAGCTTCCAGGAGTACGGCGCGTACCTGTGGGGGACACTGCTCAACGGCGTGTATCGCCCGTTCGTCACCTGGGATCCGTTGCCCACCGAGGACGAGGGCCGCTCTTTCGGCGAGTTCTGGACCTGGCTGATGACGGTGCGCGCCGAGGCGGCCGCGGCGGGCAAAACGTTTGCCGCGTATTGCTATTCGCGCACGGCGGAGGACAAATGGCTGTACGAATCGGCGCGCCGGTTCGCAGGCCGCCCCGGCGTGCCGACGGTGGAGCAGGTGCGCGCGTTCGTGGACGGACCGCAATGGGTGGACATGTTCCAAGCCGTCTCCGACCAGTTCATCTGCCCGAACGGCAAGGGGCTGAAGAAGATCGCGCCGGTCGCCGGGTTCTCGTGGCGTGATCCCGAGGCGAGCGGCGAGGCATCGATGAGCTGGTACCGGCTCGCGGTCGGTTACGACGGCGCCGCGCCCGACGCGAGTCAGCGCACGCGGTTGCTGGAGTACAACGAGGACGACGTCCGCGCCACCCAGGTGCTGCGCGAATGGATGACCACCCGCGCCGACGCGGAGGTCGCCGGCCTCGCCGATTTCCGGCCGATTCCCGACGCGGGGGCGCCCGGGACCGTTCCCGGCTACGCGTCCGTGCCTCCTTCGGCTCCGTAGTCCGCGCGCGGCGGTACCATCGCGACGTGACAGAGCACGTCGAAAAACTCGAGTTCCAGGCAGAGACCCATCAGCTGCTCGAGCTGATGATCCATTCCGTCTACTCCAACAAGGACACCTTCCTGCGGGAGCTGATCTCGAATTCCTCCGACGCGCTGGACAAGCTGCGGCTGGAGTCCTTCCGAGACAAGGATCTGCACGTCGACACCTCCGACCTGCATATCGAGCTGGAGGTCGACAAGGACAACCGGATCCTGACCGTCCGGGACAACGGCATCGGCATGTCGCGCGCCGAGGTCGTCGATCTGATCGGCACCCTCGCCAAGTCCGGTACCGCGGAGTTGCGCAAGAAGCTGAACGAGGCCAAGTCCGAGGCCGCCGCCGAGGAGCTGATCGGCCAGTTCGGCATCGGTTTCTACTCGACCTTCATGGTGGCCGACAAGGTCACCCTCACCACCCGCCGCGCGGGCGAGACCACCGCCACCCGGTGGGAGTCGAGTGCGGGCAGCTCCACCTACACGATCTCCGAACTCGACGAGGCCCCGCAGGGCACGTCGGTCGCCCTCCATCTCAAGCCGGTGGACGAGGAGGATCACCTCTTCGACTACACCCAGGAGTGGAAGCTGCGGGAGATCGTCAAGAAGTACTCCGACTTCATCTCCTGGCCGATCCGCATGCAGGTGGAACGCACCGTCACCGAGGGCGAAGGCGAGGACGCCGAGGAGAAAACCATCCTCGAGGACCAGACGCTCAACTCCATGAAGGCGCTGTGGACGCGCCCAAAGAGCGAGGTCTCCGACGAGGAGTACAAGGAGTTCTACCGGCACGTCAGCCACGGCTGGGACGATCCGCTGGAGATCATCCCGCTGAAGGCCGAGGGCACTTTCGAATACCAAGCGCTGCTGTTCATCCCGTCGCACGCCCCGTTCGACCTGTTCACCCGCGACCACAAGCGCGGTGTCCAGCTCTACGTCAAGCGGGTGTTCATCATGGACAACTGCGAAGAGCTGATGCCGGAGTACCTGCGCTTCGTCAAGGGTGTGGTGGACGCGCAGGACCTGTCGCTCAACGTCTCCCGGGAGATCCTGCAGCAGGACCGGCAGATCCAGATGATCCGCAAGCGTCTGGTGAAGAAGGTGCTGTCCACGGTCAAGGATCTGCAGGGCGCCGAGGACCAGACCAACTACCAGACCTTCTGGAAGGAGTTCGGCCGCGTCCTGAAGGAGGGGCTGCTCTCGGACTTCGACAACCGCGACACCATCCTCCAGGTTTCCTCGTTCGCCTCGACGCACTCCGAGACCGAGCTGACCACGCTGGCCCAGTACGTGGAGCGGATGCCAGAGGGGCAGGACACCATCTACTACATGACCGGCGAGACCCGTCAGCAGGTGGAGAGCTCCCCGCATCTGGAGGCGTTCAAGGCCAAGGGCCGCGAGGTGCTGATCCTGACCGACCCGGTCGACGAGATGTGGGTCGGCTCCGTACCGGAATTCGACGGCAAGGCGTTCCAGTCCATCGCCAAGGGCGAGGTCGACTTGGAGACCGAGGAGGAGAAGAAGGCCTCCGAGGCGCTGCGCGAGCAGCAGGACAAGGACTTCGCCGATGTGCTGACGTGGCTGGGCAAGACGCTGGAGCAGAACGTCAAGGAGGTGCGTCTGACCAACCGGCTCACCACCTCGCCCGCTTGCCTGGTCGGTGACGTGTTCGACTTCACGCCGATGCTGGAGCGGATGTACCGCGCCTCGGGCCAGGCGCTGCCGGAGAGCAAGCGCATTCTGGAGCTCAACCCGACCCACCCGCTGGTCACCGGCCTGCGCGACGCGTACGCGGCGAAGCGGGAGGAGGCCGACGCCGGCACGGCGACCGAGCTGTCGGAAACCGCCGAACTGCTGTTCGGCACGGCGGTCCTCGCCGAGGGCGGTGAACTCAAGGATCCGGCGCACTTCGCCCACATCCTCACCGATCGGCTCACTCGCACCTTGTGAGACCGCCCGCGACCGGAGGACCAGCCGATGTCCTCCGGTCGCGGCCGGTGTGGTCGGCGGTGTTTCGGCCATTTCCCGGTTACGGTGACAGGCGGGATGGCATATTCGCAGGACTGGGGAGTTCGCCCCCGGGTGGCGCGGTTAGATGTGGATGCCTGAAAGGATCGTCACAACATGTCCGCAAACCCGCTTGCCGTCGCCGAGCCGTGGGAACTGGTCGCCGACGGATATGACGAGTTCGCACCCGCGATCATGCAACCGTTCTCGGCGCGGGCGCTCGAGTTCGCCTCGCTCTCGGCGGAATCGCGAATCGTGGACGTCGCGGCGGGGCCGGGCACGCTCAGCCTGCTGGCCGCGGGTCAGGTGGCGCAGGTCGACGCCATCGATTTCGCGGAGTCGATGATCGCGCGCCTGGCGAAGAACGCCGCCGCCGCCGGACTGACGAATATCCGGGCGCAAGTGGGTGATGGACAGGACCTGCCGTACGAATCCGACCGATTCGACGCCGGGTTCTCCATGTTCGGACTGATGTTCTTCCCGGACCGCGCCCGTGGGTTCGCCGAGTTGTTCCGGGTGTTGCGGCCGGGCGGTACGGCGGTGGTATCGAGCTGGGCGCCGATCGCGGACTCGCCGCTGATGCGGATGATGTTCGGCGCTCTGACCGCGGCCGACCCGGACATCCAGGAGCCACAACCGAACTTCCTGAGCCTGGAGAACCCGGAGGTCTTCGAATCGGAGATGCGCGGCGCGGGCTTCGAAGCGGTATCCATCCAGCGGCATTCGATCGCGCTGACCTTCGGCAGCCCCGAAGAGATGTGGGAGACCATGGTGCGCAGCAGCGCCCCCTTGGAGCTCATGCGCCACAGCGTGAGCGCGGAGGTCTGGGCTGGGCGCGCCGCCGTCATGAAGGCGTTTCTCGCCGAGAAGTACCGGCCGCACTGCCCGTTGTCCACCACGGCCTATCTCGGCATCGGCCACAAACCGCGGGAATGAGAACAGCGCGTGACCCTTCCTTTGAAGGGCCACGCGCTGCCGGGACCGCGAAGCGAATTACCGCGGCGCCATGCGCAGCGCGCCGTCCATGCGGATGGTCTCGCCGTTCAGGTAGTCGTGCTCGACGATGTACTGCGTCAGCTGCGCGTACTCGTCCGGACGGCCCAGGCGGGACGGGAAGGGCACGCCCGCCTCGAGGCCCTTGCGGTACTCCTCGGTGACGCCGGCCAGCATCGGAGTGTCGATGATGCCGGGGGCGATGGTGTTCACCCGGATGCCGAACTGGGCCAGATCACGCGCGGCCGGAACCGTCATGCCGTGCACGCCGCCCTTGGACGCCGAGTAGGCGATCTGACCGATCTGCCCCTCGAACGCGGCGACCGAAGCGGTGTTGATGATGACGCCGCGCTGGCCGTACTCGTCCACGGCGTCGGTCTTGGCGATCGCGTCGGCGGCCAGCCGCATGACGTTGAAGGTGCCGAGCAGATTGACCGTGATGACCGTGCGGAACAGCTCCAGGTCGTGCGGGCCGTTCTTGGACAGGATGCGGCCCGCCCATCCGACACCGGCGCAGTTGACCACGATGCGCAGCGGAGCGCCGGACTCGACGACCTGCGCGACGGCCGCGCTGACCTCGTCGTTGCTGGTGACATCGGCGGGAATGAGGGTGACCCCGGCGGGCACGTTGTCGCCGGCGCGCTCGATCGACTGCGGTACGTCCAGCCCGAAGACGGTGGCGCCGAGTTCGGCGAGACGCTTGGCGGTGGCGGCGCCGAGGCCCGATGCGCCTCCGGTGACAATGGCGGCGGAACCCGAAATCTCCACGATGGTCCTCTCGTTTGTGACAGCCAGTTGGCCCTTCGTCAATTTGCACCCTAACCGGTAGGCGGCGCGTGGCCCTGCACGGCTCCCGCGACTCGTTCCCGGCGCGGGCCCTTTCCGGCGGGTCGGCGGAACCGACCGCGCAGAATGGAACCGCCCAGTCAGCTCGACCGAACACCGGAGTCACCGCATGACCGAATCGGCCATCAGCGCACGTCTGCCTCGCGGCAGGCACGGCCTGCCACGGGAGCAGGTGATCGCCTCGCAGCGCGAGCGGATCCTCGTCGCGACGGCGGAGGCCATGGCCGAGAACGGTTACATCGGAACGTCGGTCGCGGCGATCCTCAAACGGGCTTGCGTGTCGCGAGAGACGTTCTACGAGCAGTTCCGGTCCAAAGAAGACTGTTTCGAGGCGGCCTATCAACGTGCGGTGCAGTTACTGCTCGACCGGATCGCCGAGGCCACCGAGACGGAAGACGCGGCGGCCGACACGGACGCGGTGGCTCGAATGGACCGGATCCTGCGCGCTTATCTCCAGTATCTGGTGGATGATCCGGCCAGCGCGCGGCTGTTCCTGGTCGAGGTCTTCGCGGTGGGGTCGGCCGCCATCGCGCGCAGGGCCCAACTGCAAGAGCGGTTCGTCGAGTTGATCGCGGCCGTGCTCGACGCGCGGACCGAACAGCAGCGTTTCGCCTGTCAGGCCCTGGCCGCGTCGGTCGGCTCGATGGTCACCGCGCGGATCGCGGCTGGGGACTCGGGAGGTCTGCTGGCGCTGCGGGAACCGCTGCTGGATCTGTTGCGCCGGGGTGGCCACCTGTATGGGGCTGCGCTGGGCTCGAGCGGCGAGTCATCCGCTTGAGCAGCAGCGCCGCACCGGCCAGCGCGGGAGCGAGCGCCGCCAGACCGGCGACGGCGACGCCGCCGAGCCCCGGTGCGGTCGCACCCAGCAGGGTCGCCGCGCCGAAGTAGAGGAACAGCAGTCCCGAGCCGATACCGATCGCGTGCTCGGGCAGGTGCTTGCCGACCAGGATGCCCGCCGCGATGGCCAGCGCGTCGGCGGCGACCATGCCGATGGTCGAGCCCAGCCAGACGCCGACCCAGTCGTAGTCGGTGGCCAGGGCGGCGGTCGCGAACATGGTGCGATCGCCCAGCTCGGCGAGCAGGAACGCGGACAGCACCACGAAGAACGGCGCGCCGCCCGCCTTCGGCGCCTTCGGTTCCGGTTCTTCCTCGCCGGTGCCGAAGTGCTCGCGTAGGGTCCACAGGCCGACGGCCAGGAAGGTGATGGCGGCGATCAGCGCGATCGCTGTGGTCGGCAGTGCCGCGCCGAGGAAATAGCCGATGCCGACCGAGATCAGGTGCACCGCCGCGGAGGCGGTCGCGATGCCGCCGAGGACCACCCACCAGCGATAGCGCAGCGCGAATGTCAGCGCCATCAGCTGGGACTTGTCACCGAGCTCGGCGAGAAAGACTACGCCGATGGTCAGCAATGCGGTGGCGATCATGTGTGGCGGCTCCCAGGTCTCCGGCCTGCCGACCGGAGATACGGGGACGCTCCGGCCGACAACGAAATGGTTGTCCAGGCCGAAGGTCTCGCCCACCGGCCGGAAGCCGGTTCACACAGCCGGACCCGGACCGAGCGGGTCAGTATGTCGACTGTGCGATTGGGGGCTACTCCCCTTCGCTGCCTGCGACTCTACCCGCCCCCTCCTGCTCCCGCCAACCCGTTGTCATCGAAATCGCAATGCGCACAATAAGTTTGGCGATCCGCGTGGCGAGTTTCGGTTACCCTCACGCGGCCAGCAGCATAGCCAGAACCGCCGTGTCGGGATCGCTGATCGGATCCAGTCCGACCCTGCTGACCAGCGACGTCACCGTTCCGTCCGACTCCGCCTCCACCCACGCGGCACGGTGCTCCAGGCCCAGATGGGGCACGCCTGGCAACAAGACGCAGCCGGAGGCGGCACCCGTGCATTCGGGCAGCGTGGGGCGGGTTTCCGACGGAGGATGCAACATCAGCAGGGCCGGTGGGACATGCTCGGCGAAATGGCCGGGTTCCACGGCTTCCTCGCCCAGCACCGGACCTTCGGCAAGCACCAAGCCGACCGTGCCAGGGGCAGGATCGTCGGGTAGATCCTCGCGGACTCCGAAGACCGTCGAGGTCGTCAGCAGTCCGGGCAGTGTGGCCACGCGCACCGCGAGGACCAGCACCTGAGCCCACTCCTTGGTGGTCTCCGGCCACCTGCCGGAGATGACGAAGCCACGCAGCGATCCGCGCGAATGGAACGGCGTGATGCCGATCGGTTCGTTCGTGCGCATTCCTGCCTCCCGTTGTGGAACCGGGGGCGACCTTGCCCGTGTTATTTGATCTGGATTCCCGAATATGAACCAGTTGTCACCTGGCACACAAGTACCAAAGAGTGCTAATCGGACGTCCGGGCGCGGGTCGTCAGGCAATCGGGCTGCGCACGCGGCGGATCGGGCCCCACCTCACCGAGTCCGGATCCGCGACGTCCGGGCGTCGTTCTCGGCAACATGCCCGCGACGCTGGAAACAGAACAGGCCCGTGAATCCGGCCGCGCGTGGCGGCCGGATTCACGGGCCCGGTTCCGTGTGTGGAGCAGGCTCAGCCGAAGATCAGGCCCTTGGCCTGCGAGGTCGCCTTGGCGAAGCGCTCCTGCACGTCGGCCCAGTTGACGACGTTCCAGAACGCGGTGACGTAGTCCGCCTTGACGTTCTTGTACTGCAGGTAGAAGGCGTGCTCCCACATGTCGACCTGCAGCAGCGGGATGATGCCGAGCGGGACGTTGGCCTGCTGGTCGTAGAGCTGGAAGGTCAGCAGCTTCTGGCCGAGGGTGTCGAAGCCGAGCACCGCCCAGCCGGAGCCCTGCAGGCCGTTGGCCGCGGCGGTGAACTGCGCGCGGAACTTGTCGAACGAACCGAACTGGTCGTCGATGGCCGCGGCCAGCTCGCCGACCGGCTTGTCACCGCCGTTGGGGGAAAGGTTCTTCCACCAGATGGAGTGGTTGACGTGCCCACCCAGGTGGAACGCGAGGTTCTTCTCGTGCAGGAAGATGGCGCTGTGATCGCCCGACTCGCGAGCGGCTTCCAGCTTCTCCAGTGCGGTGTTCGCACCGGCGACGTAAGCGGCGTGGTGCTTGGAATGATGAAGCTCGTTGATCTGCCCGGAGATGTGGGGCTCCAGGGCGCTGTAGTCGTAATCCAGATCTGGCAGCGTGTACTCAGCCACGATGTCCCTTCCTATGTCGGGCTGGTTGTGCCCGTTGTTCCGGACACAGCCAACCATCATTCGTACACCCGGTCGATTCCAACTCGGGCCCACGCCCGCGCATTCCGGTGACGCCGCTCACAGCCGGCGGGTCGCGCACCGTCACATCACGCACATCGGCCCCACTGGAAACGCACGCGTAGCATCGAACCATGTCGTGGTACGACGAACTAGTGGGGCGTCTGAGCCTCCCCGAACCCGTCATGGTCGTTCCCGAGCATGCCCTGCCCGGCCGGGCGGAACCGCTCGACGTGCCGGATACCCACTACGTCAACGGTCATCCGATCCGCCCGCCGTTTCCCGATGGACTCCAGCTCGCGGTCGTCGCGATGGGCTGTTTCTGGGGAGCGGAAAAGGGCTTCTGGGAACTCGACGGCGTCTACACCACAGCGGTCGGCTACGTCGGCGGGTACACGCCGAATCCCACCTACGAAGAGGTTTGCAGCGGGCGGACGGGTCACGCGGAAGCGGTGCTCGTCGTGTTCGATCCCGCGGTGATCGACTACGCGGGCATCCTCACACAGTTCTGGGAGAACCACGATCCCACCCAAGGCATGCGGCAGGGCAACGACCGCGGCACCCAATACCGTTCGGCCGTCTTCACCTTCGGCGCCGAGCAGGCCGATCTCGTCCGCTCGACGGCCGATGCCTACGGCAAGCGGCTCGCCGCGGCGGGATACGGGCAGATCACCACGGAGATCGCGCCGCTGCCCGGACTGGCGGCCTTCTACTATGCCGAGGGCTATCACCAGCAGTACCTGGCGAAGAACCCCGGCGGATACTGCCCCGTGCACGCCACCGGAGTGAGTTGCCCGGCGGGTACGGGCGCCTGAGCGCCGACGGACCGCACATCCGGTCACGTGAATGTGCGGTTCGGTCGGACAATTCGGCGATCAGAGCGGCGGAGCGATACCCGGACGACTGGCCCGTGGGTCACCCGCGTCGTGCGCTCGCCACCACCGCGCGCCGCCCGCGACGAAGTCCGCCAGCGGGATCTGCTTGCCCCGCGCGTCGTGCACGGTGAGGTCGTCGAACCACACCCGGACGTCCAGTTCCCGCGGATCGATGCCCTCCTCTTGGGAGAACTCCAGAACGTGCGCGGATTCCTGATCGCTGATGCGTGTGTCGAAGCTGAGCAGCTCGCTCCACAGCGCCCAGCTGCTGTCGTCGAGATCGATGAACTCCCATCCGTGCAGCCGCCCGCCGCCGAAACTCCGGATCGCCTCGTCCAGGCCGTCCAATCGCAGCGGCAGCACTCTGGGTTCCAGATCGTCCCAGTGTTGGGTGCGCAGTGACGCGGCGACCCGGCTCACGCCGGTGAAGGTCACCTGCACTTGGTGGTCATCCGCCGCCGTCCCGTGTTCCGGGAGGGTCAGCACCTCGAGGTCGAGTCGAAGTTCCCCGGCGGCCTTGTCGATCGCGAGGCCGAGGCACGTGGCCTCGGACAAAGCGACGTTGAGCCCTGCGATGTCCATTCCGTGGCGTAGCCCCCTGCTCACGTTCATGGGGCCAAGGCTACCGATCGTTTCCGCAGGATCGCGGGATTTCGGCGGCGTTCTGGATTCGATGGAACCGAATGGGACTCGGCCCCGTCCAAGTAGTTGTCGGAACCCATCGGCCGCGGGTTCCGATGTCGGCGACGAATGGCCGCTCCGGGATTGGTATGGAGGGGAGTCCCGGATCGGCCATTCGCATCGCTCGACCGTTAGGGGCTGAATCCGCACGTTGATCAGGTTCAGCTGGCCGAGTCCGAACCGGAGGTCCGTAACGGCCCCTATTTGGTAGCTGATCAGTTGCTATAAAGCTGGGCGAATCCGGCGAAACACCATCGACAGCTGGGACTTGTGGATCGAGCTGTGGATTATGTGGATAACTTTGCCCGAGTTATGCACAACCAGCATCGGGCGGGTGCGCGGTCGAGTTCCGGAGGGGAGAACATACCCGAAGTCGCGGCTCGCTGTCGAGGTCGCTCCCCTGGCATGGAACTGCACGGCGGTCCGCCACGCATGGCAGGATCGAATCTGTGACGAGCCCCCACGTTCCGTCGGTCACGGTGGAGGACGTGCCTGCCGAATTCGACGGCAGCGCGCCCGCGTCGGCCGACACGCCGCGATCCATCCTGCTCGACGTCCGTGAGGCCGACGAGTGGCGGCTCGGACACGCCCCGGGTGCGATACACATCCCGATGGTCGACGTTCCCGCCCGGATCGATGAACTGGAGTACGACGCGGATCTCTACGTCATCTGCAGGCAGGGCGGCAGGTCCCTTCAGGTGGTCGAATATCTCACGCACATCGGCTACGAGGCCATCCAGGTCCGCGGGGGCATGGTGGCATGGCAGCAGGCCGGCCGCCCGCTGGTCGCGGACGGCGACCACGAGGCGAAGATCTACTGACGAAAGAACGAGGTGCGCGGGTGAGTACTGTGGTGCAACCTTGTGCGCGCTGCGGTGCGCGCTGGGCCGTGCAAGGCGCGCCGATGCACTGGTGCCCGCGCTGCCGTGGCGTACTCCTCTCGCCGGGGCCGATCGACGCGCCCGCCGACCGTCGCAACTATCGGTGGGTGGCGCGCAAACCGGACCACCGTAGGCGAGCCCAGTCATCCGTCCGGCCTGGCCCGCCGAGCCGCACGCCTCGGTACACACAGATCCCACGCTGGGGTCTGATCGACCTGCCACCGCAGGCGGGCGGTGCGGTGCGCCGTCCGTTCGGCAGGCTGACCGACTCGGTGGTCAGGCTGCTCGTCGCCACCGCGGTCGTCTTCGGACTCGCGTCCGTCGCGGAACTGGCTCGCTATGCGGTCCTGCTGCGCAACCGGACGCGCCTCATCCACCCCGCCGTGCTCTACGCGTCCGACGCGTTCGTGATCGGCGCCGGCGTGCTCGCGCTCGCGTTCGCGCTGCTGGCCGCCGTGGCCACGGTGGGAAGGCTGGTCGAGATCAGGCGCTCGGCTTACGCCGCCACGGGCAGGCGTGACCCGCGCTCGCCGCGAGCGCTCGCGTTCGGTTGCCTGGTTCCGGTGGTCAACCTGCTGTGGCCGGGAGTTTTCCTGAGTGAAGTGGCGGCGTTGCAGGGCGATCCCAGGGCCGGACGGGCGGTCCGGATCTGGTGGGCCGCGTGGGTCTTCGGCGGCCTCGTCGCGGTGGCCGCGCTACTGTGGCGGACCGCGGATTCGTTGCAGGCCGAGGCCGACGGAGTGCTGTTCACCGCGTTCACCGACGCGGTCGCCGCCGCGGTCGCGGTGCTGACCCTCTGGGTGCTGCGCACGATCGAGGGGCACGATCTGCTCGGACGCGGCCGCACCGCGCGCCGCTGGCTGATCGCGGTCGATCCCGCCGTGCCGGTGATCGAACCGGTACATCCGGGCGGACGGGGACCGGCCCGTGCCGACGCCCACGAGAACAACGGTGCTCAGGACCGTGAGCAGGAGGAGGTTATGGCCAAGTGAGCCAGGGCAGTCGCGCGCCGTTCGTCGTCGCGCATCGAGGCGCATCGGCGGCGCGCCCCGAGCACACGCTCGCCGCCTACGAGCTGGCGCTCCAAGAGGGCGCCGACGGTGTCGAGTGCGATGTCCGGCTGACCAGGGACGGGCATCTGGTGTGCGTGCACGACCGCACCGTCGACCGGACCTCCTCGGGCAGCGGTCTGGTCAGCGAGATGACGTTGGATGAGCTGCGGGCGCTGGATTTCGGCTCCGACGGCGCCCCGGCCTCGGTGCTGACCCTGAGCGAGCTGATCGGCCTGGTGCTGGACTGGCGCAGCAGGCCGACCAAGCTGTTCATCGAGACCAAGCACCCGGTCCGCTACGGCGCGCTGGTGGAGAACAAGCTGCTCGCCGAGCTTCAGCGCTTCGGCATCGCCACCCCCGCCTCGGCCGATCATTCCCGCGCGGTCGTGATGTCGTTCGCGGCCACCGCGGTGTGGCGCATCCGCCGCGCCGCCCCGCTGCTGCCCACCGTCCTGCTCGGCGAATCGTCCCGTTATCTGGGCGGATCCGCGGCCACGACCGTCGGCGCCACCGCTGTCGGCCCCTCGGTGAAAACCCTCCGCGAGCACCCCGACCTGGTCGACAAGGCCGCCGCCGCGGGCCGCGCCACCTACTGCTGGACCGTCGACGATCCCGAAGACGTCCAACTGTGCGCCGACCTCGGCGTCAGCTGGATCGCCACCAACCACCCCGGTCGCACCAAGTCCCTGCTCCCCGCCGCCTGAGCGGGCTCCGCCGGGGGGCTGCCGCAAAGAGCCCATGGGGCCTCCGCCGCGCCGAAGGAAGCCTCGAGATGCGCGGTGTGCTCCGGCCTGTGCGCCGAAGGCGGTACCGACGTGCGATCAGATCGCGGCCGGGCGAGCGTGTGGCTGCGGATTCGCATGGCGGTCACATCCGCGAACACGCCGCGACGCAGGTCGCGGCAATTCAACACAGCCAGAAAACACGGTAGGTTGACCCCTCGTGGGTAAGAGCAAGCGCAACAGTCCGAAGCCCGGCGGGAACCGGGCCCAGCGTCTCGCCGAGCGGCGGGCGGCGCAGGAGCAGGCGGCACAGGCCGCCGCGCGTCCGTTCGAGGGCCTGGCCGCGGAGTGCGATCTGGTCGCGCTGCGCGAATTCGTTCCGTCGGCCACCGCCCGGTTGACACTGTCGGCCCAGGTCGCGGCGGAGCGGCCGGTCGTGCTCGCCACGGTGCTGCCCGGCGCGGTGGCCGCGTTGGTGCGCGCCGGTGACGAGCCGAGCGGGTACGTCGGCGCACAGGTGCAATTCCAGGGCGCGGATCCGGCCGCCGATCTGGCCGCGGCGATCCTGTGGACCCAGTCCGCCGAGCCCGGTGACTCGCTGACCTCCGTGGAAAGCGTCGCGGGCGGCCCGCGGCTGGCGGATGTCATCGATCCCGCCGCGAGCCTGGACTTGACCGTGCACCAGGACTTCGATTGGTGGGTGCCCGCGGGGGTCGAGCCCGACCCGCAGGTCGCCGCCACCATCGAGCAGGCCAAGCAGGCGATCATGCCCTCGGCGCGGCTCGAACTGGACGCCGACGCGATCGGCGCGGCCTGGTGGGTGGACGCGGGCGAGAAGGCGCACATCCGCTGGGTGCGGCCAGAGGACGAGGACGCGCTCATGCTGGCGCTGGCCCGTGTGCACGCCTCGGGCGGTCTGCACCTCGGCGAGGGTTCCCGATTCGCGGGATCGTTCCGTACGCACGGTGTGCTGGTCCCGGTCTTCGACCTGGACCGTGGGCGCCACCCCGATGAATGGGTGAAGCCCGCAGCGGAATTCGGCGCTCGTCTGTCCGAGGCGCTGGCCGTCGACGCCCCGTTGACCTCCGACGAGCGGCGCTCCCGCGACGGTCTGCGTTCGCGTCAGGTCACCTTGCGCTGAGCAGGCGGATATCGCGAGAATCTGTTTTGTGGTCGTCGGCGTTTCCGATTGCCACCGCTCCGCTCGAAAGATAGGTGAGACTCACCGAACTACTGCGAAATGTAGTGAAACCGTCGCATACGCCGACATTCCGTCTCACCGATCAATAGAAGCTGAACAGCGACAGGCCCGGTTCCTGATAAGGAACCGGGCCTGTTCACCTATTCGGCGAACTGTCCGTCAGACGGAGCCGCCCGCCGCCGAAGGCGCGCCGGAGGCGTCGCTCGGGCCGCTCATTTCCCGGGCGACGAATTCTTCCAGGTCGAACAGGTTCGACCCGGCGCGATCGGCAATGGTGAGCAGGGTGGTCATGTTCGCGACTTCCTCGACCTGTTCCTTCAAGAACCACTGCATGAACTGTTCGCCCAGGTAGTCGCCCTCTTCCCGGGCCGTGCTCGCCAGCTGGATGATCTGCTCGGTGACCGTCTTCTCCTGGGTCAGCGCGAGCGCGATCGGCTCCCTGGCATTCTCGAACCGCGATTTCGCGGCGTCGACGCCGGAAATCTCGACACTGATATCCCGGTCCAGGAAATACTTCACGATCATCATCGCATGGTTGCGCTCTTCGACGGCCTGCTTGTAGAACCGCTTGGCCAGCTGCGGGAGATCGGCATTGTCGAACCACACCGCAATCGCGATGTACTGATGCTCGGCATTGAATTCGTGCCGGATCTGATCGTGCAACAGGCTGTGAAATTTGCTGCGGGGTGATTCCGGATGGCTTGACATGGCATCGAGATTAGCGCTGGTCAAGTTCCGTGTCATCCAAGTACAGCCTTATTGAGGCTAGTGTTGCCTAATTAATTCTTCGCCGCGCCAGCCATTTTCGGCGCCGGGATATCGGTGCGCGGTCGCGACCGCATCTCCCTCGCGACGAACTCCTCGACGTCGAACAACTGCCCATCGGCACGGTCCACCACGGCGAGCAACGTGCTCATCCCGGCGACGTTCTGCACCTGTTCGGCGAGGAACCATTGGATGAAACGTTCGCCGAGATAGTCGCCGGAGGCGCGGGCCGCTCGCGCCAGATCACTGATCCGGCTGCTGCCGATCTGCTCGATCTTCAGCAGCAAAGCGACTGCGCCGCGCGGACTTTCGAAGGCGGAGTCGATCCCGTCCAAGCCGCCGATCTGCACCGGGAGATCCCGGTCCAGCAGATACTGCACCATGCGCAGCGCATTGCCGTAGTGCTCGCGTGACCGGGCGTAGGCGTGTCCGGCCAACTGCGGCAGTCTGCGCGCGTCGAAGTACACGGCGGCCGCGAGATACTGCTGGGCAGTGGTGAATCCGTGACGGATCTGCGTGCGCAGCAAGTCAGGGAAGGACTCGTCGATGTCCGGCATGGCATCGACGCTACCGCGTCAGCAGATCCTCCGGGATCGGACGGTCCTGGGCCAGCGCGTCGAAGAACCGGCTCGCTTTGTCCTTGTCCCACAGCAGCACGTTGCCGCTGTCGGTGTCTTCGAATCCGCCGACCGGAACCGCCGTGGCGACGGTGTCGCCCCGCAGCGCCCAGCCCAGCCCGCCGAGGTTCCAGATATGGTCGCCGTTGTCGACCTTCAGCGACTTGGCGGTGTCGGTGGCCAGCGGCCAGAGCTTGAACGGGTTGGCCAGCGTGGCGCCGCTGGTCGCCTTCTTCAGCAGGGCGGCCATGAAGATCCGCTGGTTGTTCATCCGGTCCAGGTCGGCGAGCGCGGTCGCGCGGCTGCGGACGAAACCCAGCGCCTGTGGTCCGTTCAGTCGCTGGCATCCCGCGGGCAGGTCGATGCCCGCGAGCGGGTCGTCGATCGGCTTGGGCACGCACACGTCGATGCCGCCGAGCGTGTCGACCACGCTGGCGAAGCCGCCGAAACCGATCTGCGCGTAGTGGTCGATGCGCAGGCCGGTGGCGATCTCCACGGTCTGGACCAGCAACGCGGGGCCGCCGATGGCGAACGCCGCGTTCAGTTTGTCCTTGCCCTGGCCCGGGATGCTGACGTACGAGTCGCGCGGCAGGCTGACCAGCGTGGTCTTACCCGATGCGGGCACATGCACGAGCATGATCGTGTCGGTGCGCTCGGGGCCTACCTCACCGCCGGTGGCGAGCTCCTGCTCCTGTTCGGGAGTCAGCCCGCCGCGGCCGTCGGACCCCACCAGCAGCCAGTTCGTACCGGGTGTGTCGCCGACGCGTTTGGCGTAGTTCGCCAGCGCGGGGATGCGGTTGAGCGAGTTGTCCAACTTGATGACGGCGCCGACGGCCGCGAGCACCAGGGCCAGGAGGATGACCAGGAACCAGCGGAAAGGGTGACGCTTGCGGCGCGGCCGCGGAGCCCGTGGCGGACGTTCTCCGCGGGGCGGGACCGGCGGGGGGCCTTCGCGGAACGGCCGTGGCTTCCGAGGCGGCGCGTGCGGCGGACCTTCGTGATGGGGGACCGGCCGCTGTGTGGGCGCGTGCGATGGGACTTCGTGATGCGGCACCGGGCGCTGCGTGGGCGCGTGCCCACGCGGCGGGGGAGGCGGCGGCATTCGCCGCGCCTGCTCGGGCGGGACCTGCGAATACGCCAGCGGGTTCGCGTGCCGCTCGGGAGTTCCATCGCGGCGCATCACCTGGGTGGGCTCGATCGGCGGCCGACCACCGGACCCCGGGGGCGGCAGGCGACGGGGCATGGGAGGTTCACCGGGCCTGCCGGGCGGCGGCATCCGGCGCGTATGCGCGTTGCGCTGGGGGTCGTCGCCGTTCATCACTGAAACTCTACTTATCGGGCGGTTGTGACGTGCCGCATGTGGACACCGGGCGCTCGCGGAAGCGGCGCTGCTTCGTAATTCGTGGGCGGCACCGGATCGTTAGCGTTCCCGAGGGCACAGTTGCGTCACGGGAGCCACGAAACATGGCCGCGCAGAATGGTATAGCCGATGTAGGCGACCGCATCGATGGTCGCATGGGCGAGGATCAGTGGCCACAGCCGATTCGTGCGCTGCCAATAGCGACCGAATATGACGCCCATCACAAAGTTTCCGAGCCCGCCGCCGATTCCTTGGTACAGGTGATAGCTGCCACGCAGCACCGCCGAGGTCAGCAGAGCCGAGTTCGCCGACCACCCGAGCCTGCGCAGCCGGGTGAGGAGGAACGCGACCACGATGACCTCTTCGGCCAAGGCGTTCGCGCAGGCCGACAGGACGAGCGCGGGCAGCCGCCACCAATAGTCACCGAGCGAGGCGGGGACGATCGTCACGCTGAGACCCAGTGCGTGTGCCGCGAGATACAGCCCGAGCCCCGGCAGTCCGATGATCGCGGCCAGCGTCAAGCCGGGTACCACGTCGGTGCGCCAGCGCAGCCGGTTCGCCAGCCCGATCAGTCGCGGGCCGATGCCGCCGCGCCACAGCAGATACAGCCCCAGCGCCGCCCATCCGAGCAGCCGCAGCACGCTCAGGAGCTGGAACAGCAGGTCGATGGTGGACTGCGTGGATCGCGACGGATTCAGCGCGACGGTCCGCCCTCCGATCCCGCCCGGCGCGAGCGCGCTCTCCACCAGTGAGAGCGCGGCGCTGAGCCCGCTGAGGCCGAACGTGACCAGCAGCACCACGGCGATCTCGAGTTTGATCGCCAGCCGCTCCCGATCGGTCGGCTCGGCCTCGTCCCACTGGGCACTGGACTCCGCACGCATGGGTCGAATCTATTGGGCTCGTCCGGTGCGGCGCGCGGCGCGTCGGCATGTGAACTGCCTGTGTGTCGTCGCCGATGCGCCACCCGTCTCGCCGAGTCAGATCCGGCGCAGTCCATTGAGGAACGGGCAGCCCGCGAGCATGCGTACCGCCCGGCTGAGCCCCTCGATGTCGTCGGCCGGCGCGCTGAACGGCAAGCGGAAGTCGTGGTCGCCGTCGTGCCCTTCCACCCGCAAGGTGAGCCCGTATCGGTCGATGGCCAGCGGGTGCACGATGCCGCGCCGCAGGTGTGGCGGCAGGTGCCTGGCCAGCTGGGCGACGACGTCGGCGTGATCGGCCCGCATGTGCTGCAGCCACGCGGATTCCATGGCGCAGAACGGATCCGGCTGCGCCAGGCGCAGCTCGTCGATGCTCACCGATTCCGCGCCGGTCGAGTCGGCCACCACCGCTGAGTTGATCACCAGCCGCAGCAGGGTGGCGCCGTAACCGATATCGAGCAGCCCCGGATGCGGATGCTCTTCGGCCACCTCGGTGGCCAGGGCGCGCTGTTCCTGGGTGGGCACCGCGCGCACCCAACCGCGCAGCCAGACCAATGCGCGCACCGGCTCGCGCAGCGGCAGCGGGGCGTGGTCGGTGAGTTCCAGCACCGCGGGTGCGCCGTGCTCTCCGGAGTTACCGGCCAGGATCGCGGCGACCGAGGCCGTCGGCACCGCGATCACGGCGTCGCCGCACTGCCGTACGTGGTGCACGGACGCGGGCGTCGGATCGATGCCCGGCATGGCCAGCACCGCTTGCTCCGCATGAGCGCAGGCGCTGCGCACTCGCTCGGCGGTGGACGGTGCGACGGTCGAGGACGGACGCGGCATACAAACCTCCGTGGAGCGTGCGGCGCTGGAAATGTGATTAGGTTACCCTAAGCTAAGTGACTGGACGGGGATCCGCAAGCGTTCCGATCCGGGCGATCGCAGCGAACTGGGTCGATTCCGCTCGAACCGGGTTGTTACGGTGAGGGCGTGTCGGAAGGGACGGAATCCGCAGAACCGGTGCTGGTGACGTTGTCGACGCCGCCACGGCGCAGCCTGGTCGACGGGCTGGTCCGCAACATCGGCGCAAGCCCGGCCGCGCCGGCGCTCGAGCTGGACGCCTCCGACACAGAGGTCGCCGACTTCCTCGCGCACGTGGCCCACTCCGATACCGGCTTCGTCGCGCGCACCTCCTCGGGGGAACGCGCGGTGGCCATCGTCGCCGCGACGGCCGCCGCCCTGTGCGGCGAGGACATCGGCACGGCCATGCGCGACCCGGACATCGCCTTCCTGACCTCACTGAAACCACAGGCCGTCGAGGCGGTCCGATCGGTTCTGCTCGCGATCGAGACCGAGGCCGCTGACCGGGTGAACGCCGCGTTGCGGGTGCTCAACGGAGGTTGAACGCCGCCTGGGCTGCCGTGGAACAGATGCCCATGGCCGACGGGCCCCTCGCAATTGGTGGGGAGCCGAGCGAGCGCGCAAGTAATGTCGTAACCGTGCCGCGAATCGCGTACTTCGGGCCGTCCGGAACGTTCACCGAGATGGCCCTCGCCCAACTTGAATCCTCGGGAACCTTCAACGGGCCCGTCGAGCGGATTGCCGCGCCCAGCCAAGGCGCCGCGCTCGACCTGATCCGCTCCGGTGACGTGGATGGCGCGGTGGTGCCGATCGAGAGCTCCGTCGAGGGGTCCATCTCGGCGACGCTCGACTCGCTGGCAATCGGTCCGCGCCTGCAGATCGTCGCCGAAACCGAACTCGAGGTCAGTTTCACGATCCTCGGCAAACCGGGCACGGCGCTACCGGACGTGCGCACCCTCGCCGCATACCCCGTCGCCGCCGCGCAGGTGCGGTTGTGGGTGGCACGGCATCTGCCGCAGGCGCAGCCCTACACCTCGGCCTCCAACGCCGCGGCCGCCGAGGACGTGGCTGCCGGCCACGCGGATGCCGCCGTGTCGACCGCCTTGGCGGGAGAGCGGCTCGGGTTGATCGCGCTGGCCTCCGGGGTCGCCGATCACGAGCAGGCGATCACGCGGTTCGTGCTGTGCACCCGGCCCACGGTGGCGCCGCCCGCCACCGGAACCGACCGCACCTCGATCGTGCTCGAGCTGCCGAACGTCCCGGGCTCGCTGATGCGCGCCTTCGCCGAATTCGCCACGCGCGGTATCGATCTGACCAGGATCGAGTCCCGGCCCACTCGAACCGGCATGGGCACCTACCGTTTCTATCTGGACTGTGTCGGGCACATCGACGACGCGGCGGTGGCCGAGGCGCTCAAGGCGCTGCACCGTACCGCGCACATCCGCTTTCTCGGGTCCTGGCCGGCGACTTCCGCGACCGGCACGCCACCACCGCCGGATGAAGCGGATGCGGAGTGGTTGATCCAGTTGAGAGAGGGGAAGGCGGACCTATGACCGGGAGGTTGATTCTGGTCAGGCACGGGGAGACCGAGGGCAACGTCGCCAAACTGCTGGACACCCGGATTCCCGGGCTACCGCTGACCGAACGCGGTGCGGCACAAGCGAAGACGTTCGGTGAGGGCCTGCTCCGGCCGCCGAAGGTGCTGTTCTCCTCGGCGGCGCTGCGCGCACGCCAGACCGCGAGCTACATCGAGGCGGCGACCGGTGTCGCCGCCATGGTCCTCGACGGACTGCACGAGGTTCAGGCCGGAGATCTGGAAGGAGAACACAGCGAGGAGGCGCACCAGACCTTCCAACGGATCTACCGTGCCTGGCACGAGGGCGATCTCGATCTGCGAGTGCCGGGCGGCGAATCCGCCCAGGATGTGCTGGATCGGTTCCTACCCGCGATCCGGGAGCTGCGGAACACGTATCTGACCCCGGACGACGACGCGCACGGTGACGTGATGGTGGTCAGTCACGGTGCTGCCATGCGGCTCGTCGGCCGCACGCTCGCGGATGTGCGGCCGCCGTTCACCACGAACAACCACTTGGACAACACCGAGACCATCGAGCTGGTTCCGATGCCGGACGGCGGGTGGGAGTGCATTCGCTGGGGACGGTTCACGCCGCCGTTCGGCTACGAGGTCGCGCCGACCTCGGACGATCCCATGGGGTAGCGACGCCGGTCCGGTGCGCTCAGGACAACTTCGGATTCCGCGGGAACTCTTCGCGTTCCGGTAGGAAATTGATCAGATCCTGCACCGCCGTACGCAATCGCGCGGGAGTCCCGCTGCTGAGCGATGTCCACTTCACGCCGTCGTCGGACCTGCTCGCCGTCGCGATGAAGCGGCCTGCGCGAGTATTGAAGACGGCGATGTGGTTGTCGGCTATCTCTCTGGTGCCGTCGCCGTAGATCACACCGACGATCTCGGCGTACGAGTGGATCTCGACCAGAGCCGCCGCCAAGGTCTTCACATCCTGGGCCGGGTGGCCCACCTTCGCCAGCCGTTCCGCGGTGGCCGCGGCGTCACCGGTGTCGCCGAAGATCGTAGCCAGCTCTTCGGTCGGGGCGTTCAGGCCGTACAGCTCGAGCGGCTCGGCGTAGCCGAGGGCGGCGAGAACCGTTCCTGGCAGGTCGTTTCCGGCTTCGTCGATGACGTAGGAGTCTTGCCCCCGAAGGGCGACGACCGGGAGGTCGACGCCCTTCGCCAGACAAAAGCGGCTCACCCAACCATCGACGACCAACCGCAGCGCGATGATCCAGTGGGGCCGGTTCAGCGCGCGCAGCCGATTTTCCAGATCACGATGCAGCACATCGTCGATCAGGAGTTCCCGCTGGGCGAGGGACTCGGCGGCCGCGTCCATCGCTGCTTTGTGGTCGGTCAGATTGTCGTACCGTGCCCGAGCGTTCAGAACGACGGGGACCTCGATCTGCAGTTTCTCCACGAGAAACTGCATCTCATCGAGCGACAAAACGACCGCATCGAGCGTCGAGGGGCCGCGGCCCGCACCGAGTACGGTCACCTAACCGTCCCGCTGAGGTCACCGCCGATGACCCCATCGGCGGTGAAACGGCCGTCGCGGAAGTGTTCGGTCGACCGCAGGTAGTCCCTGCCGTCGTGTTCGGTCTCGTCGTCTTCGTCGCTACGCGCCTGGTTACCGAGCAAGGGGTTGCCGTTGCCGGTGTTGGCGGGCCGGACCGGCGCCGCCTCGACACTCTTGACCGCGACGGTCTCCTGGGTCGCAGTGGTGCCGCCACCGATCGTGCCGTTGGAACCCCAGCCTTCTGGAAGCTTGAGCGACCCGCTGCTGATACCCGCCGCCGCACCGAGACCGGAGAACGACACGGCACGCGTCGCCGCGCCGGTCGCGGTGGCCGCCGCGCCGACACCCATGGCCATGGGAGCCATGCCGGAGAAGGTCGGCGCGGAGCTGGTGGTCGCCGCCGCGATCGCGCTGCCCGCGACATTTCCGACGGTGGAGACACCGGTGGTGGCGATCGAGCCGACGGCCTGAGCGGCCTGGGTGGCGGCGCTCGCCACGCCGGGGTTGCTCAGGAACGCCTGGGTGGCGGCCACGGCAGCCTGGATCGGATCGGCCGGGACCTCGGTGGTCGTGGTGTCCGCCGCCTGCTCGGGGTTGGCCGTCCCCGCGCCCTTCGCGATCGCGGGGGGCTGCACGAACTCGGCGGGTGTGGCGACCATGGCGCTGGTCGCGGCCTCATAGGTCTCCATGACAAGCGCGGCACGGATGTCCATGGCGTTCCTGGCGACCTCGGCGGCCTCGAACGCGCCGCTCAACACGCCCGGCGGATTCGCCGACGCGGCCAAGGCGGTGTTGACGGCCGCGATCTCGGGCGGGCTCGGCATCGCCAGCGCGGCGACGGTGTAGGCGGTGGCGTTCGCCGCGGCCTTGGCGCCCATCGCGGCCGCCTGCACGCCCTGCTGCTCGGACCAGCCGAGGAAGCCGGTGAGCTTGCTCAGCGCGGCGATACCGTTGATGCCCTGCATTCCGACGCCGAGCTCGGCCATCACCCTGGCGACGGTCGTCGTCGCGTCGACCCAGGCGGCGGTGAGTCCGCCCCAAGCGGTGGCGGCGGCCGAGATCGGAATCGCGTGCGCGCCCGCGTGAAGGGTGGCCGAATTGACCTCCGACGGGCGGGCCGCCCAGATCACCCCGGTGACTCCTGCAACCATGTTTGACTTCTCCCCTGCTTAAAGCGTTGCTGATGGATCTCGCTTGCGGAACTAGACCTGGAAGGCGCTGATGCCCGCGGCGCGGACCACGTCGCCCGCGACATGCTGGGCCAGCTGCATGCGCAGCGTCGCCGCGGCGTGGTGGCATTCCAGAATCGCCTGCGCGATCGCGCGATCGTGCGACATCGCCCCCTGATTGAAATGGCTCGCGCTGAGGAAGGAGACTTCCTCCGCCCCGGAGGGCAGCACGTGCGTCGCGGGCGCGGTGATCGCCGCGGCGGCGGCCAGACGTTCGGCGACGAGGTCGAGTTCGGCCGCGGCGGCGAGAATGGCTTCGGGTGCGATCAGTACATGTCCAACCATGACTCGACTCCTTCTAGTGGCTGTGGGGCGGAACCACGAGAATTCCCCCTTCGAGTGATAGGACGCGACAGCAACGCGATCGGTTCCATCGAATCCCCAACTTTTCGATCTCCGTGCCGATTACACACCCACCGCTGGTGGTACGCAATACAGCTCGGTTCAGACTATCCCCATCCCAGCTGATGCAGGCGGTCTTCGTCAATGCCGAAATAGTGTGCGATCTCGTGGATCACGGTGATCGCCACCTCCTCCACCACTTCCGCTTCGTCGCCGCAGTGTTCGAGAATCGCCTCGCGGTAGATGGTCACGGTGTCGGGAAGCGCTCCGCCGTAATGACTGTCGCGCTCGGTGAGGGCGATGCCGTGATACAGGCCGAGCAGATGTGGATCCTCCGGATTGCGCGGCTCGATCAGCACGACCACATTGTCGATCGCGCGGGTCAGTTCGGGTGGGATGAGATCGAGTGCGTCGCCGACCAATTTCTCGAACCGGTCGTCGGACATCGTCACGGGCATCGGCGCTCGGCTACCTCGGCTGGGGTTGCGGCGGCAGCGGTGCGGCGCCGGGCAGCGGTGCGGGAGTGGAACGTCCGTTGTTCGGCGGCGGCACCGGGGCCTGGCCGTTGATCAGGATATCGCCCTTGGCCGAACCGGTGATCGGCGCGAAGCCCTCCCGGTCGGCCCCCTTGCCGATCATGCAGTCCAGCTTGCGGCTGCCCGCCATCCAGCTGCGGGCATCGATGTAGTCGAAGAACAGCGTGAGCGTCTTGTTCCGGATGACGTCCGGACCGCCCAGGTAGTCGGTCGAGGTGCGCGTGCACTCCTCCTCGACGAACTTGTCCTGGTCGTCCTTCGCGGGCGGACCGCCGTTGAAGTGGGCGGCCAGGTCGACGGTGGAGACGATCTCCACGGCGTGCGGCTGGGCGCAGTCCACCGGATCGGTGGGCAGGTTCTGGTTGATGCCGAGACACACGCCCGGCTCGTACACCTTGGACTGGTCGTGCTCGGTGGCGCTGCCGACCGAAGGCGGGGTGCCGACGCTGGCCGCGACCTGCAGGCCGCAGCGCAGGGTGCGGTCACCGTGCTGCCAGCCGTCCGGACTCGGGTACATCAGCCCGACGATGTACTTGCCGCGCGGATCGAATCGGCCCGACATGTACTTCTGCACCGCCGGCACGCAGTGCTCTTCCTTCAGCTCGGTGAGGCGCAGCGAGTCCGGGAACCGGGAGCCGGGGCCGAACTCCTTGCCCGGATACCTGCTCATGTCGATGTCGGCCGCGACCTCGAACATGTGCTTGCTCGAGCAGTTCACCTTGACCAGGTCCGAGCGGTCGGGCTTGGTCCAGCTCAGGCAGTCGCCCTTGGCCGCGGTGCCGAACTCCTTGTCCAGCACCGGCTGCGCGGGTGCGCCGGGGTTGTGCGCCTCCAGGCCCTTCTCGTTGTCGAAGCCGGTGACGAACAGCGTCACCAGGGCCGCGACCACGGCGCCGACGGCCACCGCGAGCAGCCCCCAGCGCAAGGTGGGCGCCGACAGGTGCAGGTCGCGCAGCTCGCTGTCGGCAAGCGCCGTCCTGGCCGAGTCGAACGAGCGGCGCATCGCGTCGGCGCGCGACGGCGCGCCACGCTTGCGCGACTTCGGGGACCGGGGCACACGTTCGGAGGACATCGCGGTCCATCATGGCAGCGTCGGTGCCGTGGTGCCACGACCTGGCCCGATCGGCGCGGCTCGGTCAGCCGCGCAGGGCCGAAAGGAAGACGCCGGGCAACCGGGCGGGATTGACGTCGGCGTAGAACTCGGTGAGCCTGCGCCCGGTGGTCGCGGCGGTGGCGTTGTCGACGAACCAGGGCGGCTTCGGGGAGAGGGCGAGTTCGCCGCCCAGCAGCGAGCGCGGCACCGGCCGGAACGGACCGCGCACCACGGTGCGCTCCACATCGTCGAGCAGCAGGGCGTTGTGCACTACGCCGATACCGCTCTGCACATCGTCGAGGGTGTGCCCGGGGAAGGCTCCCCAGGCGGCCCGCGGCGCGAGGAAGGCCAGGCCGGTCCAGGTGTTCACCGCGATCGCGCCGTAGCGCAGCCGCTCGATCGCGCGGTCGAAGGCGACGCCGAGCCTGCGCATGGTCGTCGGATGGGCGATCACGTTCGCACCGAGCGTGCCGGTCAGCTCGGTGTTGGCGAAGTCCACCGCGCGCTGCATGAACTCGCCGCCCACGTAGGGCAGCTCCACCACGCCGAGCACGGGGGAGAAGTACTCGGTGCGCAGCAGCGGCGAGCCGGTTCGCGGCAGTCCGTCGATCAGCACCCGTCCCGCGCCGAGCCGCTCGGCCTCCGGATACGAGGCCAGCGCGTCGGCGACCCGCGCGTCGCTGCCCGGGTAGTAGGCCGTGCGCTGTGGCGCCCGCTCCATGGCCAAGCGCAGCTCGGCGAGGAACTCGTCCTTGCGGTCCCATTCGGAGCTGATCACCACCGCCTGCGCGGCGACGCAGTTGTAGCCGCCGTTGTGCAGCCGCTGGGTGGCGACGTGTTCGGCCTGGTAACGCAGATCGGCGTCGGACCAGTCGCCGGGTGCCACGATGGTCGGGGAGACGCCGCCCAGCTCGCTGGTGATCGGCTTGTCCAACAAGGGCCGGTTGTCCTTCTTGCGCTCAGCGCCTTCCGTGCCGGATCCCCACACGATGGCGTCGTGGGTCTGCGCGCTGCCGGTCATGTGCACGTGCGCGACATCCGGATGACGCACCAGGTAACCGCCCTGCTCCGCGCCGCCGGTGAGAATCCGCAGCGCGCCGAGTTCCAGCAGCGGTTCGAACACCATCTCGAACACGGTGAACATCGGGTCGGTGATCGGGTTGAGCTTCAGTGCGACCACGCGGTTGTGCGCGAACAGCTCGTACAGCGCGTCCAGCGGCGGAATCGAGGTGATGTTGCCCGCGCCGAGCACGGCGCCGATCCCACCGGTCGCGGTGGGATCCAGCTGGGCCAGCCCGGCCCGCCTGCGCGCGGTATCGGCGTCGACGCCCGGCCGCAGCCACACCTCGCCGCGGAAACCGTTGAGCAGCAGCCGGTCGTAGACGCCGAACGGGAATACCGGCACAGCCAATCGTCCGCCGGGCGCCGCCCGCAGCGTGCTGCCCGCCAACGGGCTCCGCCCGGCCTCCAGCGCGGCCAGGGTCGCCGACAGCGCGTCCGTGGCTTGCAGCAGGGCGAGCGGGCCGGACATCCACTCCTCGCCGACCAGCGGAGAGTGCGCGCCGAGATCCTTGACGACGCATGCCGCGCGCACCCAGTCCTCCGCGAAGCGGCCGGTCCTGGCGTGGATCTCGTCGAGCAGCGCACGGCGACGGCGCAGCGGCGTCCCGGCCCACGCCTTCTCGCCCGCCGCGAGATCGGCCAGCGCGTTGTCGATGGCCGTCTCGTCGAATGGGGTGCCCACAAGCCAACTATGCGCGCGATCCGGCGTGAATGGTCCGCATCCTGGGATATCGGCGTGAAAGCGCAACACACCGACTACTAGGCTGGTGGCCCATGATCGACCTCCGATTCCTGCGGGACAACCCGGACGCGGTCCGCGCCTCGCAGCGCGCCCGCGGCGAAGACCCCGCCCTCGTCGACGCGCTGCTCGAGGCGGACGCGGCGCGGCGTGCCGCGGTGGCCACCGCGGACAATCTGCGCGCAGAGCACAAGGCGATGGGCAAGTTGATCGGCAAGGCGAGCAAGGAGGAGCGCTCCGCCCTGCTGGCGCAGGCGTCGGAGATGTCGGTCAAGGTCAAAGAGGCGGAGGCCGCGCAGCACGCCGCCGACGCCGACTTGGACGCCGCGCACCGTGCCATCTCCAACGTGGTGCAGGACGGCGCGCCCGCGGGCGGCGAGGACGATTTCGTCGTGCTGCAGACCGTCGGCACGCCGAGGGAGTTCGATTTCGCGCCGAAGGACCACTTGGAGCTCGGCGAGTCGCTCGGTCTCATCGACATGGAGCGCGGCGCGAAGGTCTCGGGCGCCCGGTTCTACTTCCTGACCGGCTACGGCGCGTTGCTGCAGCTGGGAATGCTGCAGCTGGCCGCGCAGAAGGCGGTGGCCAACGGCTTCACCATGATGATTCCGCCGGTGCTGGTGCGCCCGGAGGTCATGGCGGGCACGGGGTTCCTCGGCCAGCATTCGGCCGAGGTCTACCACCTCGCCGACGACGACCTCTACCTGGTCGGTACCTCGGAGGTGCCGCTGGCGGGCTACCACTCCGACGAGATCCTCGACCTGAGCGACGGCCCCAAGCGGTACGCGGGCTGGTCGTCGTGCTTCCGCAGGGAGGCGGGCAGCTACGGCAAGGACACCCGCGGCATCATCCGGGTGCACCAGTTCGACAAGGTCGAGATGTTCGTCTTCACCACGCCCGACCAGGCCGACGCCGAGCACCAGCGCCTGCTCGCCTGGGAACAGGAGATGCTCGCCGCGATCGAGGTGCCCTACCGGGTGATCGATGTCGCGGCCGGTGATCTCGGCAGTTCCGCCGCGCGCAAGTTCGACTGCGAGGCATGGGTACCGACGCAGCAGACCTACCGGGAGCTCACCTCGACCTCCAACTGCACCACGTACCAGGCGCGGCGGCTGGCCGTCCGCTATCGAGACGAGAACGGAAGGCCGCAGATCGCCGCCACATTGAACGGCACGCTCGCGACCACCCGCTGGATCGTGGCCATTCTGGAGAACCATCAGCAAGCCGACGGGTCGGTCCGGGTTCCGCAGGCCTTGGTCCCGTTCGTCGGTACCGACGTGCTCCGACCGTCGAATTGACTACGCTCGAATTACGTTCAGGTGAATAGCTGCTGGTTCGCCATGCCGGATTCCCGGGATGTGGCAACCAGGGGGATTCCTTATGTCTAGGCTATTCGTCGTGCGAGGAATCGGGTCTCGCGGCGATACCCGAACCCGGGTGCGGGCCGCGTCTGCGCTGGCGACGGCTATGGTCATGGCTCGGACCACCGGGGCGTTCTACGTCATGGGCGGGGTGCTCGGTCTACTGATCACCGCCATCGCCCCTGGTGAGGAGGGTAATCGTCCGCTGGTAGGCGGGGCGGCAGCGGTGGCGCTGGTGCTCGGTCTCACGCTGCTCGCCTGGGGGCCGCGGCTGCCGCATTCGATCCACCACGTCTACGTGGCGATCGCGACGGTGCTGGTGACGATCGCGGTGCATTCGTTCCCGAACACCGTGGGCGCGATCAGCCTCGCGGCGTTCTATGTCTTCATCGCGTGCGATGCCGCGCTGTTCTTCGCCTGGTCGCAGGCCGCCGCCCATATCGCGTTCGCCTTGGCGCTGTGCCTGTGGGTGCTGCCCGCGCGGCCGGTGACGCCCGGGCTGCCGTGGTGGTCGGGCTTGATTCCGGCCGGTGTGACCTTCGGTGTCGGCGTCGTCGTCGGAATCCTGACCAGGATGGCGTCCGAAGCCGATATCGACGTGCTCACCGGTCTGCTCAACCGGCGTGGCTTCGACCGGGCGCTGAACACCGCTATCCAGCAGGCCACCAGGTCCGGGCACGGACTCGCGCTGGTGCTGGTCGACCTGGACCGCTTCCAGAAGATCAACGACCATCTCGGGCACCGCGCCGGTGACGCCGTCCTGCAGCGGGTGGCCGACACCTGGTCGAAACTGCTGGCCCCCGATCAGCGCCTGGCGCGCTACGGCGGTGACGCGTTCGCCTTGCTGCTGCCGAACACCACCGAGCAGGCTGCGATCCTGCTCACCGAACAGCTACGCGCCGCGGTGACCACCGGCTGCTCGGCCGGTGTGACGTCCTGGCAGCCGGGCGAATCCGGGTCCCTGCTGGTCAGCCGCGCTGACGTCGGCCTGTACCGGGCCAAGCAGGCCGGACGCAACCGGACGGTGCTGGAGTCCTCCCGGCAGCTGCCGCTGGCGGTGGAGCTGCGCGAGGCGATCGACCGCGGCGCACTGGACGTGCACTACCAGCCGATCGTCAGCCTGACCGAGGGCGGCGGCAAGGCGGTCGGTGTGGAGGCGCTGCTGCGCTGGTCGTCGAGCGCGCAACCGGATGTCACCACCGAGGGCCTGATCCGCGTCGCCGAGGAATACGACCTCATCGCCGATCTGGACGAGCTGGTGCTGCGCCGGGCCTGCGCGGACGCCGCGCGGTTGCAGGAGACCTTCGCTCAGCTGGATCTGACGCTGAACGTCAACGTCAGCGGGCTGGAGCTGGCCGAGACCGGTTACGCCGACCGGGTGGCGGGCATTCTCGCCGCCACGGGATGGCCCGCCGATCAGCTGGTGCTCGAGGTGACCGAGAGCGAACTGGCCGCCGAATCGCAGACCGCGATCGAGAATCTGCATACCTTGCGCGACCGAGGTGTGCGCATCGCCATCGACGACTTCGGCACCGGGTACTCCTCGCTGAGCCGGCTGGCCACGCTGCCCAGCGATATCCTCAAGGTCGACCAGTCCTTCGTCGCCGCGATCCGCTCGGACTCGCCCGCGCCGCCCTTGCTCGGCGTGATCGCCGCGCTCTCCAACGCGCTGGACCTGCAGGTCATCGCCGAGGGCGTGGAGACCGAATACCAGGCCGCCGTGCTCACCGAACTGGGCTTCGCGCTCGCGCAGGGCTATCACTACAGCGATTCGCATCCGGTGTCGGAGCTGATCAGCGACCTCAACGAGAACAAGGGCCGGATCGGCCCCGGCGTCACCGACGGTGAGCTGGGCGACGGCGATTCTGTTCCCGCGAACGGCTGGGTGCCGCTGCCCTGATTCCGTTCGACGGCCGCCGAGCGGTAATTCCCTTGACGTCGTGAGGCAGGGATCGCCATGCTGACGGCATGCGGTTGCTCGTCTACGCCTATTGATTCGCTGGATCGACGCGCGCCCGTCGGACGGGTAGCGCGCGTACTTTCAGCCTGCGCTCGCTGACGGTTCGGGCGGTGCTTTTCAAAAGCACCGGTGAACTGATTCCGCTGTACGCGCTGTATGCCCTGCTGTTCGCCGATCACGGCATGAGCACGGGGCAGATCTCCTTGCTGTTCGCCATCTGGTCGGCGACCTCGTTCCTGCTCGAGGTGCCCTCCGGTGCGTGGGCCGATACGGTTTCCCGGCGTGGGCTGCTCGTGCTCAGCGGCGTCTTGCTGACGGCTGGCTTCGCGCTCTGGACGGTGGCGCCGTCCTTCGAGGGCTTCGCCGCCGGATTCGTGCTGTGGGGTACCTCGGGCGCCCTGGCCTCCGGCACCTTCGAGGCACTGCTGTACGACGATCTCGCTGCCCGCGGTGCCTCGTCGACGTATCCGCGCATCCTCGGCTACACCCGTGCGGGTGCGGAAACCGCCGTCGTCGTCGCGATCGTCGCCGCGACGCCGTTGTATCTGGTGGGTGGCTATGCCCTTGTCGGCTGGTCCAGCGTCGCTCTGGCTGCCGTGCACACGCTGGTCGCGCTGTCGCTGCCCACCGCGCCGAAGGCGGTGTCCGCAGCGGACGTCGATGATCTCGAAGAGGAGGAGTCGGCATCCTCCGCGCCGGCCGGTGATGCGCCCGGCCGCGGTTTCGCGAGCCACTCCGCGCAAGTCCCCGCGCCGGGGCCGGACGCGGATGGAAACGGTTCCGTCGCGGTGATCGAGGGATGCGACGAGGCAGGGGAGCCCGCGGCGTTCCCCTCGGAGACCTCCGCGGCACACTCGAGACCGTTCGCGCGATACCTCACCATGCTGAAAGCCGGTGTGGGCGAAGCGCTTCGGGTGCGGGTGGTGCGCTACGGCGTGCTGCTGGAGGCGCTGCTGTTCGGGATCACGGCGTTCGACGAGTATTTCGCACTGCTGGCGGAGGAGGCGGGTGTGTCGACGGCCGTCGTGCCACTGCTGGTCGGCCTCACCGTGCTCGGTTCGCTGACCGGTTCGGTGCTGGCGGGCCGCACCGAAGGGATGTCCGGCCGGACGATGTCGATCGCGGTGGGCGTCGCGGGCCTGCTCTTCCTCGGCGGCGCACTGATCGCCGGCCTCGCGACCGGTCGTCCGGACGCGGTGTACCTGCTGACCGGCCTCGGCTTCGCGTCGATCGGAATCTCCTACGGCATCGTCTACAACGCGGGCATCGTCGCGGCCGCCCGCCTCCAAGACGCCATCGAGGGTCCCGCCCGAGCCACCGTCACCTCGGTCTCCGGCCTGCTGGGCGAGGTGATCGCCCTAGCGGTCTTCGGCTTCGCCGCCCTGGTCACCCTCCACGCCCCCATCTCCACCCTCCTGGCCCTGCTCGGCGCCTCCATCCTCGCCATCGCCGCCCTCACCCCTCGCTGGCTCCCACCCCGCCACTGATTGCGAGTGGCACACCATCGAGAGCTCTCTCGCGAAATGCCGCAGTGATGTACCACTCGACGATTGGGTAGCGTGCGGGGGGTGCGGTTGGGGCTGGTTGCGGGGTTCGGGATCGGCGCTGGGGTAGCGGTGCAGGGGCGGATCAATGGTGCGTTGGGGGCGCGGCTGGAGGATGGGGTTGCCGCGGCGACGATCAGTTTCGGGGTGGGATTGGTCGTGTTGGGGGTGGCGTTCGCGGTGAGTGGGCGGCTGCGGGACGGTGGGCGGCGGGTGCGGTTGGCTTTGGCCGAGGGCGGGCTGCGGCCGTGGCAGTTGCTCGGGGGGCTCTGCGGCGCGTTCTTCGTCGCGTGTCAAGGGTTGACGGTCGCGGCGATCGGCGTCACCGCGTTCACCGTGGCGACCGTCGCGGGGCAGTTGCTCAGCAGCCTGGCCGTCGACCGGCTCGGGCTCGGTCCGAGCGGGCGGACGCCCGTCACAGGGGTACGTCTCGTGGGTGCGGCGCTCGGGGTGACGGCGGTGCTGGTGGCCGGATTCGGACACCAGCGCGCAAACGGCGGTCTCTCGGTGCCCGATGCCCTGCGCGGTGCGCCGACCGCGCTGCTGATCGTGCTGCCCGCGCTGGCGGGTATCGGCCTGGCCTGGCAGCAGGCGGTGAACGGCAAGGTCGGTGCGGTCGGCGGAGCGCTGTCGGCGGCGATGGTCAATTTCTGCGTCGGCCTGGCGGCACTGCTGGTCATCGAGGCCGTTGTCCTCGCGCTTTCGGGCGGCCCGGCCGGATTTCCGACCGAGCCATGGCTCTATCTCGGCGGGTTCATCGGCGTCGCCTTCATCGCCCTCGCCGCCCTCGCGGTCCGCTGGATCGGCGTTCTGCTGCTCGGGCTCACCTCGGTGGCGGGGCAATTGCTGGCCTCCGTGATCCTCGACGTGCTCACCCCGACCAGCGCGGGGTTGTCCGCCACGGCGATCGTCGGCTGTGCGCTGACGTTCGTCGCGGTCGCCATCGCCACTCGGTCGCAGTCCTGAGAACACTCGCCGAGTCGTTCATGTCCGAAGCGCATGAATGTGGGAGGGTGCGCTCATGCTGATCGAATACGGTGTCTGGGTTTCGCGGCTCGGCCTGAGTGTCGTGTTCGGGCTGTCGGCGTGGGGCAAGCTGACGGATCGCGGCGCGGCGCGGCAGGCGGTGAATGATTTCGGGGTGCCGCTGCGCTGGGCGCCCGCGGTGGCCTTGGGACTGCCGATCGCCGAGGCGATGATCGCGGTCGGCGTGCTGCTTCCGTGGGTTTGCGGCCCGGCGGCGCTTGCGGCGCTGTTGCTGCTCGCCGTGTTCACCACGGTGATCGCGCGCTTGCTGCGCCGCGGCGAGCATCCTTCCTGTTCCTGCTTCGGCGCCGCGAGCACCGCGCCGATCGGGCCGAAAACGCTGGTGCGCAACGGTCTTCTCGCGGTGCTCGCGGTGGCTGTCGGTATCGGCGCGCAGACACATCCGCGCGTGCCGATGGACCTGCCCGCCGACAACGCGATCGGCTGCGCGGTGGTCGCCGCCGTGGTCGCGGTGCTGGTGTGGTTGACGGGTCAGCTGCGCGTGCTGCGCCGCCGGGTGGACGAGCAGGCGTTGTCGACGCTGGGGGCGGAGGGTTTGCCGGTCGGCGCGGTCGCGCCGGAATTCGAACTGTTCGGCCCCGAGGGAGCGAAGACCACGCTCGAGGACCTGCTCGCCCCGGCGAGGTCGGTGCTGCTGGTCTTCGTGCATCCCGGCTGCGAGCTGTGTGCTGCGCTGGCCAGGGAACTTCCCCGCTGGCGCGCGCGAACCGGTGACGCCCTCGCGATCGTCGCGGTCGGGAACGGCGATGCCGCCGAGCAAGCCGCGTGGGGAGCCGAGCACGGGTTGGGCGATATCCCCTCGCTCGTACAACAGGGCAACGAAGCGGCATTGCGCTACCGGGTGCGCGGTACGCCGTCCGCCGTGCTGATCGATCCCGAGGGACGTATCGCCGCGCCGGTGGCCAGAGGAGGCATCGCGATCCGCGAGTTGATCAGCACGGTGCGGACAGCGCCGCGCAAGATGGTGCGCGACAAGATCCCGGCCGGTGCCGCGCGTTAGTTTCGGGGCGTACCTCTTTTCTGCCTCCGAGACCGACCCCAGTCCGGTTATCCACTGGTTAGCAAATTTCTAGCAAATCATCGGCGGTGCGCCGATAGGATCGACTCGCACCGGTGCGGAATTCGCCATCCATCAACCACAGACCCATCGACAAGAGGGGATAGACATGGCGCTCTTCGCATTCACCGACTACTCCGGC
Organism: Nocardia araoensis NBRC 100135; assembly: GCF_000308435.1. Taxonomy (GTDB): domain Bacteria; phylum Actinomycetota; class Actinomycetes; order Mycobacteriales; family Mycobacteriaceae; genus Nocardia; species Nocardia araoensis. The sequence goes on from NZ_BAFR01000002.1 coordinate 57,375, forward strand.
AAAGAGTTCATCATCCAGCTGACCAACGAGCAGCGGATCGCCGAGGCACGCCGCATCCTGTCGGGTGACGAGCAGATGTCCGTGCACGTCATGGGCCGGATCCGGAAGATGCCCGCCCCCTACAACCCGGGCTGGGACTTCCATCTGGACCCCGACACCATCACCTTCTTCACCATGGCGATCGAGGTCTGCGACGCCAGCATCATGTACGTGAACGACCATCTGGACGAGGCGTGCGGCGCGTTCCTGCCGGGCTGCTTCTGGTGTCCGTGGTCGTCGAAGCTGACCCGCGAGGTCGCCGACCGGTAATCGGTCGGCAAACGCTTCCGGCCGACGGGGAACCGCCGGCCGGAAGTCTCGCGGTCAGTCCAACTTGCGCGAGCGCAGCTCGTGGCCCTTGGAGGTCTTGCACCGTCCCGACTCCAGGTCCCACTGCCAGCCGTGCAGGTTGCAGGTCAGAGTATTGCCTTCCACCACACCGAATTTCGACAGATCCGCCTTCAGGTGCGGGCAGCGCCGCTGCACCTCCCAGCCGCTGAGTTCGGTGGAGGCCGAGTCGTCGTGCGCCTCGGAGAACCAGCCGTCGGCGTAGGCGATCCGCTCGTCGGTGAGGCACTTGAAGAACGTGTAGAGGAACTCGTTGTATCCGCCGATGCGCCAGGCCTGGAAGCGGGTGGACAGGAAAATGGTGTTCACCCAGTCTGGTTCCCGGTCGCGCAGCACCGTGCGCACCAGTTCCGGAGCGATGCGGAAGCCGTAGCGGTAGCGGCCCTCGCCCTCCACCGGCTCGCGCACCGTGCGCGTGGGGAAGTCCAGCACGACGGTTTCCTCCCCGATCACCAAGCCGACCGGGTAGCCGATGCCGTCGCAGATCACGTCGCTCTGCGCCATGATCGGCTCGAAGAGTTTCCGCAGCGGCTCCAGCAGCGAGCCATCGCCGCGCTCCCAGGTCGCCTTCTCGGCCTCCAGCACCGGGGCGAGGCGCTGCGCCATCCGTTCGATGTACTCGGCCTTGTTGTCGTAGATCTCCGCGGGGTCGCTCGGGTGGGTGAGGGTCAGTTCGGCGCCGCGCACGTCGGCGACCGAGCCGGGGATCATCAGGATCCCGCCCGCGTTGCCGTGGATCTCCATCTGCTCGAGGAACACCTTCTGGTCGGGGAAGATGTTGCCCTCGTCACCGCGATCGTCGTTGAGGTAGCGCAACTCGTCGTCCAGGAACACCGGCGGACCCGCCGACGGCACCACCCAGGTCGCGCCGACCTGCTCGATGTAGCTGCGGGCCCGGTCCATGCCGCGCTGACGCTTCTGCTTGCCGAAGTTCGACTTGGTGCGGGCCGGGATGTCGTAGACCATCGGGTACCAGATCGCGCCCGAGTACTGCAGCAGGTGGATGTCGACGTGGCCGAAGGCGTCGTGCAGCACGTCCATGTCCACCGGACGGGCGTCGTTCATGTTGAAGCAGGTGGTCTCGCCGTCGGAGACCACGAGGCCGGAGTCGCCGATCGGGCCGTCGGCGGGCGCGCGCAGCGCGATGATCATGACGTCCAGGTCCCCGCCTGGGCCGGTCACCGTGTGCTTGACCGAGTCCTCGGTCTCGAAGAACTTGTGGAAGCCCAGCTGTTCGAGCTCGCGGCGCAGGTCCGGCACGGGATAGTCCGGCAGCAGCACGGTGGCGTCCTTGTTCACGTGCTCGGCCAGCGTCTTCGCGTCGAAGTGGTCGCGGTGCAGGTGCGAGACGTAGAGGAAGTCGCATGCGCCCAGCTCGTCCCAGTCCAGCTGGGTGTTGTCGGGGAACGGGAACCAGGAACCGAAGTACGCGGGGTTCACCCAGGGATCGCAAAGGATCGACCCGGCCGCGGTGCGGATGTGGAATCCGGCGTGTCCGACGCTGGTGATCTGCACTAGCTGCTCCTCCTGCTGTTTACCAGCCAACCAGGGTAGTAGTTACGGCGAGACATCGCCGATGCAGTAGCCGTCCGTCCCGGAGCGCAAGGTGAAGGTGCGGGTTTGCGTCACACCGGAGGAGTTGGTCACCGGCACGAGCACCGCGATGTAGTCGGTGTTCACCTGCTCCGACCGGATCTGCTGGTCGGCGAACTCGGTGGCCCCGGTCAGCACGCCCTGGTTGTTCGCCAGCGGCGCGGGGCTCGGACGCCCGGTGCCCTTGGGATCCCAGGTCGCCGGGGACGCCTTACAGATCAGAGGGTAGTCGCCTTCTTTGTCGGCGGGGTCGAGCGGAGTGCCGACGAAGCGGGACAGGTACCGGCGCACGGTGTGCCGGGCGTCGGCGTCGTTGTAGGCGATCTCCGCACCGGCCGTCGCGACGCGCGGACAGGCGTAGCCGGTCTCGATCTCGGCGCGCTGGACGGCGACGGTGGTGGCCGGGCTCTTCCAGACGACGGTGTCCTCGGTCGCCGTGCCGGGCTGGGCCAACGCGGTGAGGACGGCCTGCTGGTCGCCGTACATCTCGGCCACGTTCCTGGGCGCGATGGCCCAGCACTTCTCCTGCATCTCGGCGATGGTGTGCGAGCGCAGGTCGGCGGCCCAGCGCCGCATCGCCGGTGCGGCGGCGGGCAGTCCAGCGACCGCGCCGACCGGTGGAGCGTCGGCGGGGACCGGCGCAAGCGCGGAGGTGCTCGGCGGGGGCGTGGCCGGGACGGCGGCGGGCGGCGTGGTGCGAGCGGCCGCCTGCGGCGGGGTCTCCTCCGGAATGCCGACGACGGAGTCGCATCCGGTCAGCGCGATCGCCGCGATCAGGGCCGAGCCGCCGACCAGCGCGGCGCGGGTCGCTCGCCCGGCCCGGTTCCGCTCGCGTGCTGCACTGCGGTCGTACTCGCGCGGTACCGATCGGGCGCGTTCCACTTCGACGATCCTCTTCTCTCCGGACGTGCGGTCGGGGCTGCTCATGCGTCCTCGCTCCGGCGCGGCGCGCGGTGGCGGCGAACTGCCGATGGGGACGAGCAGCGACTACGCTAGCGGACTTGTGGAACCCGTCTACCGGACGATCATCGGCCTCGCCCGTACCGTCTTCTTCATCGAAGGTCTGAAGTTCACCGTCAAGGGCGATGAACACATTCCCGCCCGAGGTGGCGCCGTGCTGGCGGTGAACCACACCGGCTACATGGACTTCACCTACGCGGGCCTGCCGGTGCGCACCCCGAAGCGCTACATCCGGTTCATGGCCAAGAAGGAGGTCTTCGACGACAAGATCTCCGGCCCGATCATGCGCGCGCTCAAGCACATCCCGGTGGACCGTTCGGCCGGCGCGGATTCCTACAAGGCCGCGGTGGAGTACCTGCGCCGCGGCGAGCTGGTCGGCGTGTACCCCGAGGCGACGATCAGCCGCAGTTTCGAGATCAAGGAATTCAAGTCCGGCGCGGCGCGCATGGCCATCGAAGCGGAGGTGCCGATCATCCCGATCGTCATCTGGGGCGCGCAGCGGGTCTGGACGAAGGGGTTCCCGAAGCGGCTCGGCCGCACCAACACGCCCATCTCGATCGCGGTCGGCGAGCCGATCCAGCCGTTCGAGCCCGCCGCCGAACTCACCGCCAAGCTGCGTTCGACCATGCAGGAAATGCTGGCCGACCTGCAGAAGGACTACGTGCACGAGCCCGGTGCGTACTGGGTTCCGGCCCGGCTCGGCGGCAGCGCTCCTACGCTGGAAGAGGCGGACGCGATGGATGCCGCCGAGGCCGAGGCCAAGGCCGCGCGCAAGAACGCGGCGGGGCAGTAACGGGAGGTGTGATGGCGCGCGAACCGGTCTATGACATTCTCACCGGCTTGGCCCGCGCCATTTTCTTCGCTCAGGGCCTGCGCATCGATATCGAGGGCCAAGAGCACTTCCCGCGCTCCGGCGGCGCGGTGCTGGCCGTGAACCACACGGCCTATCTGGATTTCATGGAGGTCGGACTGGTCGGGCGCAATTCCGGCCGCAACGTCCGATTCATGATGAAGGCCGAGCTCGAGCACGGCATCGTCGGCTTTCTCATGAAGCACTGCAAGGCGATCGGCGTCGATCGCACGGCGGGGGCCGAATCGTATGCCCGCGCGGTGACCGCTCTGCGCGAGGGCGAGGTGGTCGTGGTCTATCCGGAGGCGACGATCAGCCGCAGCTTCGAGCTGAAGGAATTCAAGTCCGGCGCGGCGCGGATGGCCATCGAAGCCGATGCCCCGATCGTTCCCATGATCATCTGGGGCGCCCACCGGATCTGGACGAAGGACATCCCGAAACAACTGGGCCGTCACAACTTCCCGATCAACATCCGCATCGGCGCACCGATCCCACCGGCCGGGCCGACCGAGGAATTGACCGCCACCCTGCGCGCCCGGATGAGTGAGCTTTTGGACCGCGCCCAACGCGACTATCCGATGGTCGAAGGCGCGCGGTGGGTTCCCGTGCGACTCGGCGGGACCGCCCCGACCCTCGCGGAGGCGGCGGTGCTGGAGCGCGAGGAGATGGAGCGGCGGCGGCGCGCGAAGGCGCGGTGACGGCTCTCTACTCGCCACGCTGCCGTGTCACGAGGTCCGGGAAGGACCTCGTGACAGGTGCGGGTCGGCATCCGATCAGGCGGCGTCGAGGGCTGCGGTGATCTTGCGGGCCATCTCGGCCAGAACGGGGCTGGGGCCGCCCTTGTGAGTTCCGGCGGCCGCGTCGACGGCGACGAGGACGGTGCTGCGGAAGTTGTCGGCCTCGGTCGGATCCTGCTTGCGGAGCAGGCTCATAGCCGCGGTGAGGGCAGGCAACACGTGGTCGGCGAGTTCGGCGACGTTCTTACCGTTCAACGTGATGTCCTTCGACTTCGCGGCGAGTACGTGCCCGACCAGGCCGGTCGCCGACGACAGGGCGATGCTGCCCTGGGTGGCGGCCTTGTGCGGCGAGCCGGTGGCGTCGGCGGCGGCCATGAGCGAGACGGCGCCGTAGGCGGCGGTACGGACGGTGGCCTTGTCCTGGTCGGTCAGGGTGATGGACATGGTGGTGTGCTCCTTCGAATGTTGTGCTGAAACGTGGTAATGGGTGACGGACCGCGGCCGGGTCGGTGTCGGCGGTATCCGGACTGATGAGGACGGACCGGTAGGTCGTGGCCTCGGCGGACGCGGCTGCCCGACCGGTCGTCTATCGGGTCTGCGAGTTCACCGCCGCGGTCTCCCTGACGGCATCGGCGATGGCGCGGAAGTCCTTGCGCAGGAGGGCGCCGTGATTGCTGGCGACCTTCGCACTGATCTGGATGTTCGGGTTGCGGGTGAGCACCCCGTCGAGACTGGTGCGGATCCGCTCCTGCTCGTCACCGCGGCTTCCGAACGACGTCCCCGAAGCAACCACATACCGCACCGGCACGGTGATGTCGTCCAGCACGGGACCCAGTTCGCTCTCGCGGGAGAGCCTGCCGAGCTCGATGTTGCTCTCGGCCTGCTGCGCTGCGGTCATTCGCGGGGCCAGGCCGGTCGGGCGCACCAGCGGCATGAACCAGTTCAGCCGCTTGAACAGCTTGCGGATCCGCTGCTCCATGGCCTCGTCGAGCCAGTCATGGGGGAATGCGCCGTCGACCAGGACGGCGCCCACGGCACGGTCCGGATTCCGATCGGCCCAGTGCGCCGCGACGACTGCTCCGTAGGACCAGCCCACCAGCAGCGCCCGGTCCACACCCCGCGCCGCCAAGACGGCATCGACATCCCGGACGGCGGCTTCGAAGGAATAGTCCGCCGAGCGCCGCGATTTGCCGCGGGCCCGCTCGTCATAGGTGATGTGCCGGAACTCGGAACCGAGTTCGGCGATTACGCGCCGCCAGTAACCCTGAGTGGCGAACTGGCCGTTGCAGTAGACCACCGGGATACCGGGACCGCCGGTGTCGGTGACGGCCAGTGCCGTGTCTTCGACCGGCACCATGCCGGTCCACTTCGAAGTGGTCGATGAGGTGCTGTTCTTCGTCATGGCGACTACTCTCGGCGCCCGGCCTGACGCCGCCCTGACACCGACCTGATACGGCCGCTGACACGGCGTTCCACCTGGTCACGCCAGGTTGCGGGCGCTGCGCGACTGCTGCCGACGTCGCCTGGCCCGCCCGCCGCGTCGGGTGCCACTCGAACACATCGGCGATGACCGGACCTTCCGCACCGCCCCATCTCGGTATCCGACCTGCCGCGATCCGCGTCCGGGAACGGCTGCGGTGCCGCATCGCGGGTTCCCCGTGCTGGGAACGGATGCGGCTGCGCTGCAACGTCTTTCAGCTCGATGATGGTCGGTATGGGCGGCATCGATGACTTCGTTCGGACCAGGTACCCGAGTGTCGATTCAGCCGCGAATGGTCGGTGACCCGTGCGGGTGCTGCTTACGGCGAGCGGGTCACGCGGCGACATCGAGCCGATGTTGGGGCTCGGGTTGTGGTTGCGGGAATTCGGAGCGCAGGTGCGGGTGTGCGCGCCACCGGACATCGCCCCGCGTTGCACTGACCTGGGCGTGCCGATGGTGCCGTTGGGGCCGCTGAAGGCCGGTTCGCGAGCCGGCAGGCCGTCGAGGGCCGAGCTGTCGCGGTATGTGGCGGACTGGCCCGGAATCCAATTCGACACGATCTCCGCAGCGGCCGCGGATTGCGACGTGGTGGTGGCGACCGGCGTGGCCCAGATCGCGGCCCGGTCCGTCGCCGAGCAACTCGGCATCCACTACCAGTACGTGAGCTACCAGCCGACCAGCCTGCCCTCGCCACATCACCCACCGATGCCGCTGCCGGGCGATCGACCCGCACCCGAGGCGATCGCGAACCAGTTGCTGTGGGAAATCGACACCCACGGTTGGAACGCCCAGTTCGGCCACGCGCTCAATACCGGCCGGGCGGCGCTCGGGCTGGCGCCGGTAACCGACGTACGCGACCACGTCATCACCGAGAGTCCGTGGCTGGCCGCGGATCCGGTGCTGGGTCCATGGCCGCAATCGCCGGCACTGAACGTCGTGCAGACCGGTGCCTGGATCGTTCCCGACGAACGTCCCTTGCCCACCGAGTTGTCGGCTTTCCTGGACGCGGGCACACCGCCGGTATACGTCGGGTTCGGCAGCATGCCGATGCGCAGCGGAATCGCCCAGGCGGCGATCTCGGCGATCCGTGCCCACGACCGCCGAGTCCTTCTTTCGCGAGGCTGGGCCGAGTTGGCCCTGATCGACGACCTGCCCGACTGCATGGCCATCGACGAGGCCAACCATCAAGCGCTGTTCCCCCGGGTCGCCGCCGTCGTCCACCACGGCGGCGCGGGCACGACGACCGCCGCCGCTCGGGCGGGCGTGCCTCAAGTGGTGCTACCGCAGATGCTGGACCAGCCCTACTGGGCGCGCCGGGTAGTCGATCTCGGCATCGGCGCGGCATGCGAGGATGCTGAACCCAGCCCAGCGTCGTTGTCCGCCGCCCTCGACATCGCGTTGGCATCCACCACCCGAGCGCGCGCGAGCGAAGTGAGCGACATGATCCGCTCGGACGGGGCAGCGGTGGCCGCGAAACTTTTGATCGACGCGATCAGGTGAGATATCCACCCGCACCGTTGGTACCCCGAGCGACTCGGAGAGACCGTGCCGACCCCTCGCGGAGACGCCTGTGCTCAGCCCAGGTAGGGCTGCGTCCGGCCTTCGGTGTGGTGTCGCAAACGGAGGCGGACGGATTCCTGGATCTCGCTGTCCTCGATTGGATGGAAGAGCGACGAACCGTAGCGCGTTCATCCCAGGTAATGCGAGGAGGCCCGGTGGCGACGGATCGCCCGTCACCGTACCGGGCTTCAGATCACGACCAGTCTTACTCGCCGTGGAGCACGTGCGCGGTAAAGGCGTCCCATATGCCCGGCGCGAACACCAGTGCCGCGCCGGTGGGGTTCTTGGAGTCGCGCACGCCGACCATGCCGCCTTCCAGGTGCGCGACCTCGACGCAATCGTCCTTGCCGCCGCTGTGGCTGCTCTTGAACCAGCGTGCCCCGGATAGGTCCATGCTCATGGCGCGTACTCCTTTGCCACCCGCCGTAGCAGGTGCTTGCTTTCGGTTCGATCCAACGCTACCCGCTGAATCTTCTGGAAGGCATTGCGATAACGGCGCACGCTGTCTGGCCTTTCGAGATGAATGCTGCCCGCATAACTCTCGATATACACGACAGGCGGCTCGAGGGCCTTGCCTTCGCTGTCGGTGCCGAAATCAAGGATCGTGAACGGTCCAGCCGTTGTGCCTACTGGGTAACCCGCAGTGTCGGGAAGCACTCTCACCGACACGTTCGGCGGCAAGTCGGCAAGGTGGCGGCACTGTCTCGCCATCACCCGCGGACCGTGGACTACTCGCCGCAGAACTCCTTGATCGATCACGAGGTCGACCTGGAGAGGGGCGACGGTGCGCAGTATGAGGTTCTGGCGTTCCCGTCGTACCCGAAGACGCCGCTCTCGCTCTTCGGGCAAATCCTCAACAAAGTACAACCGGTCCAACGCCTCGGCATACTCTCGTGTCTGGAATAAGCCGGACACGATGTCCGGACGGTAGATGGTCACCGATTCGGCCGCAGACTCCAAGCCGAGGTATACCCCGAAACTAGGCGCGACCTGGTCGGTGTACTCATCCCACCAGCTCTGCTCCATGCGCTGAGCAGCAAGCGCTTTCAGCTCACTTGCCCGCTCTGGCTGTCGATAGAGCCGACACAGGCTGTCGATGTCGGAATCGGAGATCTTGTTCGCGGTGCCCGTCTCGAGCCGTTGCAGCGTCCCGGATCCCCGACCGATCGCCTTCGCGGCCATCAGGATCGACAGTCCGGATTCCAGGCGCATCGCGCGTAGGACGCGGCCCAGCTGCCGATGCGGAACTCCGGGAGTTCGCGCCATGGATGACGACGAAGTGATGTTGCGCTGCGAATTCCCCCTGGTGAGCGGCTTGACCACTTGCTGATTTCCTTTTCTGGTAGATGGCAAGCACTGCATTCATGGGTGGCCCCACCCCCGAGCTGTGGATGACGCTGCTGCCGCGCCACGGGTGCCACCGAACAGCAAGTATGGGTGGTCACCTGGGAAAACGAGGGGGTTTTCGCGAATCACTCATTGGATCACCCATGCGTGGAGTGGGGCTGCTGTGCTGCGCATGTGCTCGGAGGGCTGGCCGCATGTGCTCGGAGGGCTGGCCGCTTTCGCGGATCGGCCGGCGCCGGGCGCTCGTCAACCGTCTTTCTACGTGCGAGAGAGGGGTACAGATGGAAACGTATGGAGACACACCGTGGTCGCGGTGCCAGTTCTACCGGCGGGAGTGCGGTCTGCCCGCTGTGGTCGACCCGCCGGAACTAGGGCGCATCGTCATGCGAGCGGGGTCGGTGTGGGCGATGACGATGCCCACTCGGCTCGGGCAGGCGGTGAAAGCGCACATGCAGAACAGTGGCGTCGCGCTGGGGCCGATTGTGGGGCATCCGCGTTCGGGACGGTGGACCTTCCTCATTCAGCCTGATCTGCCCGATGAGGTGCGGTTGTTCGCCGAGTTGTTCCGTATGGACGTGGCGGTCGCGCGGGCGGGAGCGACGATCGCACTGCCATCGCCCACTGCGTCGGTCGGGGCCATACGGCATTGGATAGTTCCGCCGCGCAATGCATTACGGCCATCGGGCGCGGCTGTGGTCGATGCCATTCGGGCGTGGGCGGATCAAATGCCGCGTGGGCGGCGTGATTCGGGAATGGCTCGCCATGCCGGATGACGAATTCGGCGTCCGCAGCTTGCCTGCGGTCGCCGAGTTTCGATCGCGGCTCGCGCATGACAACCCCCGCTGGGTGGTCGCCAGCCCAGCGAATGCGAGGAAGGCGCTCGACCTGCACGGCGACTGCGATTTCTCGCGCTGCTCGACGCTTGTCGCCGCGGTGATAGTCAGCCGCGAGGATTACCGATACTTCCGCCGGATCGAAGCGAACGGTGCCGGAAGCTGCTGTGCGCCTCCCACACTGGGATCCGGTGCGTGATGTGCGGCGATTCATCCCCGAATCCATCGGACGACGTCCACGTAAGTGTGTTCCTACACGGACTGCGAATGGATTTCGCGGCATGCGTCACGGCGGCGATGACGTTCGCGCGGGAATGGCGGCACACCCACTACCCCGATGCGGTGGAGATCCTCCCAGACGGCGCGGAAGGTTTGCCGCGCCTTCCTTGCGAACGCTTGTACTGCGAGCGCTCGGCACGCTCCACCAGGGAAAGCATGTGAGCGCAAGGCACTGCAAGATGAGTCAGTTGGCGTAACGCATCATCTCGACAGCTTCGGTCATGTCGTAGCGCTTCTCGAGGATGGTCAGCAGCTCATCGACCGATAGCGGCGGGTTGCGGTAACGGCTGCTCAGACTCGTCAACGCGCGAAGCGCGGTCTCAGGGGCAGTCGAGACCGTGTCGGCGGCGAACGGCGCCGGCTCGATCACCTGAATGTGCCCGGGCACCCGTTCATCCGGGAAATCCTTCACGTTACTAGTGATGATCGCGCCCGCTCCGCCGACTACGGCGGCGGCGAGCACGTGCTCATCGTCGGGATCGGGAAGCCCGAAGGTTCCCTCATGCGGTTCCCAGTTCCGTACCAGGGCATCGTTGAACGCTGCTCGCATCGTTTCGACAAGCCGCCGCGCCCGCCGCTCGGCTTTGTCTGGAACCTCCCCCTGTTCAACGAGTTTGGCGGTTTCGGTGTATTCGACCTCGTCGAGGATTCGGTCCGACCATAGCGGTCGGTACAAGCTCTCCACCGCTAGCGACAGCAGGAAATCCCGCTGCAAGCTGGGATAGAGCACACAGGTGTCGAGCACTACCGCGAACACGCGGTGATTCTCTCAGCTCTGTGCCCGCCGCCGTGCGGACACAGCCCGGCGTGCCTCCTTCAGCCGCGCTCGCACCACGTCGGGATCGTCTTCGGCATCGATATCCACAGTCGTCGCCGCGATTGCTTCGTACTGTCGCAACTTGCGCGCTTGCTGGTACTCCAGCACATCATGCAACCGCAGACGGTGACGAGAACCGATACGCTCGGCAGCCAGTTCGCCGCGCTCGATCAGTTTGATGACCGTCGGCCTGCTGACGCCCAGCAGGTCGGCTGCCTGCTGCGAGGTCAGCGTCATGCTGCGCGGCGCGACAGTTACCGCCTTGCCGGCCTGCATCGCCGTGACCACCTGCACCAGTGCCTCGTGCACTTCAGGCGGCAGCTCGATTCGATCGCTCTCACTCGCGCCGACCAGCGCGTAGCGCACCGAGGGCTGCGGACCCTGCGAGATGGCGTGCGAGATCAGGAAGTCCAGCAGCGAGGGCAACGCTTGAATGTGTTCCGGCACGAAGGTCCGTGCTTCGACCGCCGCGGTCATGTCTGTACCTCCATTCTCACATCAACCGAAAAAGTCGCAAGATGTTTCGAATCTTTCGAATAAAGCATCGCACGCGGTCCATGTGTTGTCGAGAGAAAGGAGGGACACAGTTCGGCGAAGACTCGTATCGACAGCGCTCGGTAATCAGCGGAAGCGGGTGAGTGGGCGGCACGGGGAAGGGGCGGGCACGTCTCCTCGGAGGAAGGACGTCGGCGGCACGCCCATCAGGCTGCGGAAATCGGCCGTCAGGTGGGATTGGTCGTAGTAGCCCGTGCCTGCGGCGATGTCTGCCCACGGGGTGTTGTCCGCGCGGGACAACACGCGCCGGACGCGGGCGATGCGCGCGAAGTGTTTGGGGGAGACGCCGATTCCACTGGTGAACAGGTTGCGGAGTTGGCGTTCGCTGACGGAGACGCGTGCGGCGAGTTCCGCGACGGGCAGCGGGTGATCGGCGGTGATGGCGGCGACGGCGGTCGTGAGCAAGCGGCGGCGTGCGCGCTGGGCCGGGTCGTCGGGGATGCGGCGCGGTAGCTCGTTCTCCAGGTACGGCACGACCTCGTCGTGCTCGAGTTCGATCAGCTCGGCGGCCAGGTGCGCGACCGGGCCGGGTAGGTCGTTCAGTCGCGTCACCCGATCGGTCAGGTCCGCCGCCGACACCCCGAGCAGCGCGGGCACAGCACCCGGCGCCAGCCGCAGGCGCACACAGCCTGCGGGTTTGCTCGCACGCGAGTAGCTCGCCTTGGTCTGCGGCCCGACGACGAGTGCGACGCGGCTTTCGCCCGCATCCCCGTGCTCGGCGCGCAGCACGATCGTGGTGGCCGTCTGCGGAACGTGCGCGAACGGCTCGGACAGGTCGAGAACGGTCGGGATGCGGCCGAGTTCGGCCAGCCACGGCCGCAGCGACTCCGGTGCGGGCTCGGACGTCTCCACCAGGTCGGCGGTCACGACGCGCGGCAGGGTGGTCACGCGATCCACTGTAGGCAGTCACAGTCCGGCCATGTGTGCCGGAATTTCCTAGAGACCTGCACGAACGCCCGGCACGGTAATCCACATGATCGTGATCACGGGTGCGACCGGCACCATCGGCAGTGAAATCGTCCGGCAGTTGAGCGAGCGGGGAGTATCCGTCCGCGCCGTTACCAGGGATCCGAACCGGGCGCAGGTTCCGGAAGGCGTCGAGGTGGTCCGCGGCGATTACACCGACCTCGCGTCCATGGCGGAGGCGATGGCCGGTGCGGAGGCCGCGTTCATCGTCGGCGTGCTCGGTCCGGAGTATGTGGCGGCCGACCGCGCGCTCATCACGACCGCCCGGGATGCGGGGGTAGCGAGGATCGTCAAACTGTCCGCGATCGGCACCGGTGATGCCGGGCTCGGCCGTGTCGGAACCTGGCATCTGCCCGGGGAGCAGGCCGCACGCGAAAGCGGAGTGGACTGGACGATTCTGCGCCCCAGCTCCTTTGCCTCCAACACCCTGAGCTGGGCAGCCGCGATTCGTGCCGGCCAACCGGTGCCGAATATGACCGGCTCCGCCGCACAGGGTGTGATCGATCCCCGTGACGTCGCCGGTGTCGCCGCCGAGGCATTGATTTCCGCTGAGCACGCGGGCCGGATCTACACCCTCACGGGGCCGGAATTGCTCACTACCCACGATTTGGCCGCCACTTTGGCCACCGTGACCGGTCGTGCGGTCGAGGTCACCGACATTCCGGAAAGTGAAGCGCGGCAACACATGCTCTCGTCGGGGTTGTCCGCCGAATTCGCGGACGGTGCGCTGGCGGGGCAAGCGTATGTGCGTGCGGGACACAACGCGATCGTCACCGACGACGTGCGGCGGGTTCTCGGGCGGGCGCGGACTTTCGCCGAATGGGCCGCCGACAATGTGCGGGCATTCGCCGCCGTTGTGGGCACTCCGTAGGGTATATGTGATTGGCCTCACATCGAATTGCCGAACGCTGCCCGCTCGGCAAGGGTGACATGACTGGCCGCATGGTCAGCGCGCTTACACGAAAAGGGGATTCGGATGCGTCGACGGGTCATGACGGTCTTGGTCGCGCTCGTAGCGGGAGGTTCGGCGGCGGCGTTCGGCGGGGCGAGTGCCTCGGCGGTCGCGGTGAACCCGTTCCCCGGCGGCACGGAGGTCTACTTCGACAACGCGGAATCCGCGGCGATCGCGAACCTGAACCTCGGCCCGGCGCTGAGTCAGGTGGCCGTCGCCTGGTCGCCGGGAGCGAAAGCGCTTCTCGGCGAAGGCATCACCGACCACGCCCGGTGGGCCGGCGAATCTCCGACCGGCGGGGTGTCGATCGAGGTGTACGGGACGTTCATCCAACCCTCGCTGGTCACGGTCACCACGCTGCGCGGCTGAGCTATTTTTCCGTTTCGGAATTCGATGTGCCAGGGGTATGCTCGCCCATGGCGTTATGCGCATGCATTGCCGGATTCCGCTGTGTTCGAGCGCAGGGCTCGGGCAGCGGCTGCGAGCAGGCATGCGGCGAGACATCTGGCCGCCGGATGCCGCGCGACCCGCATTGCGCCTTCGGTGAGCGCCGACATGAAGACCTCCTGGCGGATGCCCGGACGGGACGACACTACGTGTGCCGTCCCGTCCGGTGTTTCGTTTATCGGGCTGTCGAGCGGAAGCCGCGCAGCCGCAGGCTGTTGCTGACCACGAACACCGAGGAGAACGCCATCGCGGCGCCCGCGAGCATCGGGTTCAGCAGGCCCGCCATGGCCAGCGGAATCGCGGCCACGTTGTAGGCGAAGGCCCAGAACAGGTTGCCCTTGATGGTCGTGAGGGTGCGGCGGGACAGGCGGATCGCGTCCGCCGCCGCCCGCAGATCGCCGCGGACCAAGGTCAGATCGCCCGCCTCGATGGCCACGTCGGTGCCGGTGCCCATGGCCAGGCCCAGGTCGGCCTGGGCCAGCGCCGCGGCGTCGTTCACGCCGTCGCCCACCATCGCGACCACTTTGCCCTCGGACTGCAACCGCTTCACGGTGTCGACCTTGTCCTGCGGCAGCACCTCCGCGATCACCTCATCGATGCCGACCTGTGCGGCGATCGCGTCGGCGGCGGCCCGGTTGTCGCCGGTCAGCATGATCGGGGTCAGCCCGAGGGCGCGCAGCTGCGAAATCGCCTCGGCCGAGGTCGGTTTCACTGCGTCGGCCACCACGAGCACGCCGCGCGCCTTGCCGTCCCAGCCGACCGCGACGGCGGTCTTTCCTTCGGCTTCCGCCGCGCGCATCGCCCGGGTCAGGTCGTCGTCGAGGTGCTGCGACCAGTCGGCGAGCAGCCGCGCGCGGCCGACGACCACCGCGTGGCCGTCCACCATGCCCTGTACGCCCAGGCCCTCGACGTTCGCGAAATCCTCGACCGGCTTCAGCTCACCCACCCGCTCGCGGGCGCCCTTGGCGATGGCTTGCGCGATCGGGTGCTCGGAGGAATCCTCCAGCGCTCCGGCCAGTTCCAGAATCCGCTCGTCCTGCTCGCCCTCGGCCGCGACGACATCGAGCAGCGTCATCTTGCCCGCGGTGACGGTGCCGGTCTTGTCCAGCACGATCGTGTCCACCCGCCGGGTCGACTCCAGCACTTCCGGGCCCTTGATCAGGATGCCCAGCTGCGCGCCGCGTCCCGTGCCGACCATGAGAGCGGTCGGCGTGGCCAGCCCGAGCGCGCACGGGCAGGCGATGATCAGCACCGCCACCGCGGCGGTGAACGCCGCCGCCACCGAGCCACCGGTGCCGAGCCAGAAGCCGAGCGTCGCGACCGACAGCGCGATGACGATCGGCACGAAGATCCCGGAGATCCGGTCGGCCAGCCGTTGCGCCTGCGCCTTGCCGTTCTGCGCGTCTTCGACGAGCTTCGCCATCTGCGCCAGCTGGGTGTCGGATCCGATTCTGGTGGCGCGAACGGCGATCCGGCCGCCCACGTTGACGGTCGCGCCGACCACCGCGTCGTCGGGGCCGACCTCCACCGGCACCGACTCACCGGTGAGCATCGAGGCGTCGACGGCCGATGAGCCTTCCACCACGATGCCGTCGGTGGCGATCTTCTCGCCCGGTCGCACCACGAACCGGTCGCCGACCGTCAGCTGCTCGACCGGGATACGCACCTCGGTTCCGTTGCGCAGTACCGAGACCTCCTTGGCCCCCAGCTCGAGCAGGGCACGCAGCGCCGCGCCCGCCCGCCGCTTGGCGCGCGCCTCGAAGAAGCGTCCGGCCAGGATGAACGTGGTGACGCCCGCCGCGGCCTCCAGGTAGATGCTGCCCGTTCCGTCCATCCGCGAGATGGTGAACTCGAACGGGTGCGTCATGCCCGGCGTGCCCGCGGTGCCCCAGAACAGGGCGTACAGCGACCAGCCCAGCGCGGCCAGCGTCCCCATCGAGATCAGGGTGTCCATGGTCGCGGTGCCGTGGCGCAGGTTGGTCCATGCCGCGCGGTGGAACGGCAGCGCGCCCCACACCACTACCGGCGCGGCCAAGGTCAGCGACAGCCACTGCCAGTTGGTGAACTGCAAGGCCGGGATCATCGCCATGGCGATCACCGGCACCGACAGCACCACCGAGACCAGCAGACGGGTGCGCAGGGCCGCGGCGGGATCTTCCTCGGTGGCGACTTCCTGCGGCTTCGGAGGCGCGGGCAGGGCGGCGCTGTAGCCGGCCTGTTCGACGGTGGCGATCAGTTCGTCCGGCGAGACCTCGCCGGTGAATTCGACCCTGGCCTTCTCGGTGGCGTAGTTCACGGTCGCGGTGACGCCGTCGAGCTTGTTGAGCTTCTTCTCGATCCGGGCGGCGCAGGACGCGCAGGTCATTCCACCGATCACGAGTTCGACCTGCCCGGAGGGCGGCGGTTGTGTCGCGGTGGTCATCGTGGGTGCTCCGTTCTGTGCGGCGGTCGGCGGGTCAGTGCGCGTGGCCGTCCGGCGCCTGCTGCTGACCAGTGTGTTCGTTGTGGCTCGAGGCGTCTACGGCGGGGGTACCCGGCGCGACGGTCAAGGTGAATTCGGCGGTGCGGACCACGCCGTCGTGCTGGAAGTCGAGGAACAGGCGGTAGTCGCCCGCGCTCGGCGCCGTGACGGCGAAGGTGATGCCGGGGCCTGCCGCGGTCACGCCGTCGCCGGGGTGGCCTTCCGGATGGACGTGCAGGTAGCCCAGATCGGCGGCGCGCAGCGCCACCAGGTGGCCGTAAGCGCCGAGGTAGGGCTGCAAGTCGGTAACCGGCTTGCCCGCGCGGCGCACCGACAGCGTCACCGTCGAAGCGCGGCCGGGGACGACGGTGCCGTCCAGCGTGACGGTGTAGTCGCCCACGCTGGTGGTGGCGGCCGCCGCGGGCAGCTGCTGGGGGTCGTAGACGCCCGCGACCAGCAGGTCCGCGCCGAGGGTCAGGTTATCGCCGCCCTCCGGAGTGAAGTCGGCGAACACGCGGTAGTCACCGGCGCGGCTGAGGTCGAGCGGGACGCTCCAGGTGCCGTCGGGGCCGAGCACCGGGTGGACGTGCTGGAAGGCGGCCATATCGCGGCGCACGACGATCAGGTGCAGATCCTTCTCGTGGCTGCGCACGTACCGGGTGACGGGCTTTCCGTCCCGGTCGAGGATGGTGAAGCGCAGCGGTACGTTCGCCGCGGCGGTCGCCCGGGTGGTCTCCAGCCGCAAGGTGTAGCCGCGGTCGGTCGCCATGATTCCTCCAGGTAGTTCGTGGGCCTCGCCCGGAACGGTCTCGTGCGCTGTCGAGTCGTGGGCGGCGGGTTCCGGCCCGATGGCCGCGCCGGCCGCGAGGGCGATCCCGAAGACCGCGGCGAGGCCGGCGGCGAAAGCGCCGAATTTGATGGTGGCGTTCATCGGAGTGCTCCGTCCGTCAGCCCGCGACCGCGTAGCCGGCGCGAGCCACGGCCGCGGCGACTTCGGTGCGCTCGATCGGGGTCGCGCTCTCGACGGTCACTCGTCCGTCGGCGAGATCGACGGCCACCGCCTCGACGCCGGAGATGCGGCCGATCTCGGTGCGGACCGAGGCGGCGCAGCCGCCGCAGGTCATGCCGGTGACGGTCACGGTGGTGGTGCTCATGGTCGGTGTCCTCCTGCTGGTACGTCTGCTTCTCGGTTTCTACCCTACCCCCCTAGGGTATAGAGATGTCAAGCTCGGGACAGACAAAAGCCCGGCCCGCGACGAATCGCGGACCGGGCTGTGCGGTCGGGATCAGCGGTAGGTCACCAGTGCGACGGCGGGTGCCGAGACCACTTGCACGTCGGCCGAATCGGATACCTTGACGTGCAGGAACCCGCCCTCGATCGCGATGTGGACATCGTCGACGGTGCGTGTGGCCCGGCCCTCCCTGTCCACCAGGGAGTAGCCGTCGACCAGGACGACCTTGCTCGCGGGCCGCCATTTCGCTTCCATTGCCGTGCCTTTCGTCGGTGCCGCGGGCGGGAAGTCGAGCTCCGGCTCGGCGACATGGTTGAAGTAGTTGGACAAGACGTTCAGTGCGACGTGGCCGACGATCTCGCTCAGTTCGGCGTCGCTGACGCCACCGGCGCGCGCCGAGGCCAGCGCGGCGTCGTCGATCCGGCCGCGGGTGCGGAGCACGTCCCTGGCGACGTGCAGGATCGCGTCGGCGTGCGGGTCCTCGGCGCGCGCGGCGCGGGTGTCGGCGATCGCCTGCTCGGTGAAGCCCATCCGGTCGGCGCGCATGGTGTGCGCGGCGGTGCAGTAATCGCAGCCGTTCTCGCTGGCGACCAGCAAGGCGAGTTGCTCGCGCGCTCGGGCCGAAAGCTTCCCCTTGGTCAGCGCGTCGCGCAGGTTCAGGTATCCGCGCAGGGTGGCGGGACTGTTCGCCATGGCGGCGTAGAGATTCGGGACCCGGCCCAGTTGACGTTGTACCTCGGCCAGCAGATCGGACTGCTCGGCGTCGGCGGAGTCGGTGGACACAAGGGGCAGGCGGGACATCGAAGCCTCCAGCTCGACAAGATGGTACCGATCGGTGCCGAATTCGAACGGTACTACTTGGTTCCATATCGGTCAACTGGGATGGTACTGATCGGTTCCGTTCTGCTACCGTGGTGTCATGCCAACCCAGGCCAAGCAGCGTTTGCTCACCACGGCGGAAGAGCTGTTCTACGCCGAAGGCATTCGTGCCGTCGGTATCGATCGCCTGCTCCAGGAGTCCGGCGTGGGCCGGGCGTCCTTCTATCGCCACTTCGCGAGCAAGGACGACCTGGTGGTGGCGGTGCTGGAGGATCGCGATCGCCGGTGGCTGGACTGGCTGCGTGAATCCGTCGAGCAGACCGGCGACCCGACCGCCCGCCCGCTCGCGGTCTTCGACGCACTGGCCCAGCGATTCGCCCGCAACGACTTTCGCGGCTGCGCGTTCATCAACACCATGGTCGAGGTCGCCGATCGGGAGAGCGCGGCACATCGGGTCGCCGATCGGCACAAGCGCCGCGTGATCGAATACCTGAACGAACTGCTCGCCGAAGCGGGACGATCCGACGCCGAGGAGTTGGCCGCCGAACTCGCGCTGCTGGTCGACGGCGCGATCGTCACCGCGGTCCGTGAGGGCACCCCGGAGGCGGCCCATCGTGCGCGCACCATCGCGGAGCGGCTGCTCGCGACGCAATGAGAGTTGGCGTACTACCGCCGATCTGCATGCGGTCGACTCGCTCGCAGTGATCGGGCCCGTGGCGGGTACCTGCTTCGTGGCTACGCTTCATGAACTCGTCGCGGGACGGTCGGGCGTCGTGGCGATCTCGAAGCGCCACCCGGATCGCTGAGCGGCGCCCGGGGTAGTCATCGCAGACCCGCGTCGTGGCGACTGCGGCCGTTGGGCGAGTTCACCGGCGTGCCACCGGTGGAGCGGGGCCTCGCTGGTCGCCGCGGCGATCGGTTCGGCGGGCGCGGCCGACCCGGTGCGCACTGGTCGCAACCGCGCTCCGTCGCCGGACGGCCTTGGTCGCAGCGGTCGAATGCCCGGTGCGGGTAGTGCGGTGGCGGGCATGCGCACCGGGTGCCGCCCCGCTGACTCATCGCGGAGCGGCACCCGCTGGGATCAGGCGGAATGCAGGTTGCGGGCCGTGGGCGAGGTCTCGGTCGTCGCCGGGTCGGGGTAGGTGCCGAAGAGGCGGTCGGCGGTGCCGGAGCTGGTGACCGTGAACCAGTAGTGCTCGTTCTTGTAGTGGTGGTGGCGATGGTTGCGCCAGACCGCCCGGTAGAGCGAGCCTTTCGGCTTGTAGTCGGTGTGGATCAGGTAGTGCGTCCACTCGTAGCCGAACCCGAGCAGGGTGATGGTGATGAGGAAGGTCAGGCCGAGGCCGAGGCGCCCGAAGGCGAACGCCGCAAGCGCGATCAGCACCACGACCAGCACCGACAGTGTCTTCGTCGGGATGAAGATCAGTGGGATGTCTCGCGGGTCGACGTGGTGCTCGCGGTGCTTGCGGGCGAGCTCGCTGTCGATCGCGATCGGACCGAGTCGTCGCGGCCGCCAATGCAGCACGGTGACGTGCACGATCCACTCGAACACCGGGAAGAGCGCCAGCATCGCGGCGGGAACCAGCAGATCGGTCGGCTGCCAGTCGCCGACGACGATGCGGGCGATCAGCGCGCCCACCAGTGTGGTCCCGATCATCCACGGCGACGGGTGACGGACGAATTCCTGGAATGCCTGGCCCAGCGTGAGCCCGCGCCGCAGTGCGCGCTCGTCCCGGCGCACCCGCGCCCGCGCGTCCGCGTCGATGGAAGCGGCTTCGGAAGCTTTGGATTCGGTCATGTTCGTTCCTAGCTGTGCGTGACCGGCGGTCCACCCAGGACCTCGATCAGGGCTGTGGTCGCCGGCTCGAGCAGCGCCCGAGCGGTGGTGGCGGCCTTCTGCGGCCGGCCCGCGACGACGGCGGCGGCCAGTTCGCGGTATGCCTCGACGTTGCCCACCTCGGCGGACATGATCGGGGCCAGCGCCGCGAGCGCCGGTTCATAGGCGGCGCGCAACATGTTGAACATCAGCCGGAACACGATCGAGTCGGCCGCGTCCACGACGTGATCCCAGAACTCCATCGCGTGCCGTTGCCGCGCGATCGGATCTTCTTCGGCGGCAAGCGCTTCGAGCGAGGCTTCCAGCAACGGGCGGACCTCGCCCGCGCCGATCGCGCCCACCCGGCGCGCGGCCAGCTCCGCCACCTTCGGCCCGTTGTGCAGGCGGGCCTCCAGAATGCTGCGCGCGACCGAGGGGTCCAGTTCCCCGGCCTGCACCAGCAGCCTCGGCAGCACCTCGAGCCCCGCGCCGCGCCGATAGTCCAGCACGGTCGTCGCGTCTCCTTGGCGCACCGACACCAGCCCGGCCGCGGCCAGCCGCTGCAACGCTTCCCGCACCGCGGGCCGGGAGACCCCCAGCGCCTCCGCCAACTGCCGCTCACTGGGCAGCGTCGCCCCGGGCGCCAGCTCACCGCTGAGCACATCCGCGGCGATCTGCTCGAACACGTCCGCCGACACCGACCGCTTGACCACAGGTTGCAACGCCATGCGTCTACTGTGCGCCTGATTGGTCAGGAGGTCAAGTGGTCAGACCAATTACGAATTCGATAGCCCGCGTGCCAGCTGGCGGGCTAGCATCACTCGTTCGTATTCGAAGGTGGAGACCATGAGGAGGTGGGGCGGGATGACCGCGCCGAAGACCGCCGTCACGCACGACGCCCGGACCGTCCAATCGTCCCGGGTCCCGGTCTGATCCTTTCGTCCGGCGTTCGTGCCGAGCCCTCGAGCTCCCGTGACGGTGGTGCCGTGTCCGCGACCGGGCCCGACCATCATGAATACGGAGAATCCGAGTTGAGTTCCACCATCGATTGGCGTGTGCGCGCCGAAACCGATGCCGATATCCCCGCGATCCACGAGATCAATGTCGCGGCCTTCGAGCGGCCCGAGGAGGCCGAGCTGGTCGACGCACTGCGCGACGACCCGGTATGGATCGACGGCCTGTCGATCGTCAGCACGCTGCCGGATGGCACGCCGGTCGGCTTCGCGCTGCTGACCCGCTGCCACGTGGACACCACGCCCGCGCTGTGCCTTGGCCCGTGCGCGGTGCTGCCCGCCTATCAGAAGACCGGTGCGGGTTCGGTAGCGATCCGAGCCGGGCTCGCGGCCGCGGCGCGAATGAACGAACTCTTCGTCATCGTGCTCGGTCATCCGACGTACTACCCCCGCTTCGGCTTCGGCCGGGCGTCCGAGTACGGCATCGGGCTGAGTATCGAGGTCCCCGATGAGGCGTTGATGGCGCTGACGCTGGACCAGGCGCACCCGCTACCGCGCGGCACGGTTCGCTACGCCGCACCGTTCGGCATCGACTAGCACCGTCGGCCTGACAGTACCGGCGGTGGGACGCAGCAGGATTCGTTCCGCCGCCGGTCTCGGGCGCGTGGCTGGGACGGTGCGCACTCGCTCGGCCTGCGGTCACGTGGGATCGGAACCCTGAATGGCGGACAACCAGATCGTGCAGGCCGCCGTGACGGTGGTGGCGGCGAGGAAGGTGGGAAAGCCACCGCCGTCGACGTAGACCCACAAAAGTGCTGCGATCGGTGCGGCGACCGTGGATTGCGCGTCCAGTAGCAGGCGGCGGCGCGGCCGGGTGGCCATGGCGGTGTGGACGGGCGCGTCCGGGTCGGGGCGACTGGGATTGTCGATCAGCCGACCTGCCGGTTCGACGTCGCGCATGCGCCCGGACGGGTAGAGACGTCGCCCCGCGACGTGCATCGTGCGGTCGGTGAGTTCCGCCTCGGTTTCGGTGAGGGTGACCAGCGCGGGATCGAAGTACACCGGAAGCCACCGTGGCCGACCCGTGCCGTCGACTTGCAACCACGAGCGGCTGACCAGGCGATGCTGTTGGCGAACGCGGGTGACCCGCACGGTACGCGCGGTACTCGAACGCCGGAACGGCAGCAAGCCGAAGGCGACGGCGAGCCGGTACCCGGTGTACCCGACGATCCCGAGGGCAACCGCGACTATGGCCGCCACCTGATCCAGAGTGCCGAACGGCGCCCAAGCGGCACAGACCGCGAGAGCGCCGAACGTCACCGTGATCGGATAGGCCAGCGGGTGGCCCGATCCGGAACTCACTTCAAGAAACCGATTTTCGTGTAGTCGTAAGACGCCAGGCCGGGAGCGCCGTAGTTGGCCAAGTCGGCGCGCACCGCGAGATTGCCCGCGGACTGCATCAGAGGCAGCGAGTGACCTTCCTCGAATACTTTGCGGTCGACTTGGTTCGCCAGCTCCCTGGCCTTGTTCGGGTCGAGTTCGGACACCGTCTGCTCGATCAGCGCGTTCAGTTCCGGCGACCCGATGCGACCGTAGTTGCCCTGCAGGTCGTTCGGGTTGTATCCGTAGATCTGGTTGATGCTGCCGAGCGGGAACGGGTCGCCCACCCAGGTCCATTGCGCCACATCGAAGTTGCCCGGCTGGATCACCTCGGTGAAGAAGCCTTTGCCCGGCTTGGTCTCGATGTTCAGCTTTACCCCGATCGCCCCCAGGTTCTGCTGGATGATCTGCGCGATCTGCACCCAGGTGTCCTCCTGGTACATGACGTCGCGGATCTCGAGTCTGCGGCCGTCCTTCTCGCGGACGTCGCCGTTGAGCTTCCAGCCGAGGTCGTCGAGTTCCTTCGCGGCGGCGGCGGGATCGAAGCCGAGGCTGTTGTCCTGGTAGCCCGCCTGGCCCTGGATGTACACGTGGTTGTTCAGTGGCTTCGGGTTCTCCACCAGTCCGTTCTGGATGGCGGTGACGATGCCCTGCCGGTCGATGGCCTTGGAGATGGCCACGCGCAGTTTGGGGTCGGCGAGGATGGATCCGGGAGCGCCGTTGAAGGTGAAGTGGTTCCAGCTGTTACCCGGTGCGCGCCGGATAGCGACCCCCGGCGTGTTTCGGGCCGTACGCAATTCGTCGCGGGTGCCGAGCCCTACCGCGTCGATCTCGTTGTTCTGCAACGCGGGCAATTGCGCCGAGGAGTCGAGCACACTGAAGGTGATCGTGTCGAGCTTGGGTGTGTCACCCCACCACTTGGGGTTGCGGCCGAGCACGATACGTCCTTGTGCCCTATCGGTGGACTGCACGAGGAACGGCCCTGCGGTCAGCGTGATGCCGTCGACCAAGCTCTTGTTGAAGGCCTCGGGGGTGGCAGTGACGGACTTGGGAAACAGGAACGTATTGCCCGCGAACTGCCCGCGCCACTCGGCGTAGTGCTGCTTGAACGTGATGATCGCCTGCCGGTCGTCGACGCCGCGCTCGACCTTCTCGACCCGGTCGAACCCACTGTTGTTCGCGATCAGGAACGACTTGTCCGCGCCGCTGAGCGCGTTCGCCTGAGACCGGAAATCCTCCCAAGTGATCGGCGTGCCATCGGACCACACCGCTTTGGGATTGATCGTGTAGGTGACCTGCTGCGGATCGTCCTTGGTCAACTGGACATCGGTGAAGTAGTCGGTGTTGACCGAGAGCTCACCCGCCGCATTGGTGCGGAACGCGCGCGGCATCATCGGCCTCAGGATGGCGCCGGTCTCGGCATCGTTGCCATCGTTGGACAATGCGTTCCAGTTCGCCGGAAACGCCGAGATGGCCAGCCGGAGGTTGCCGCCTTCGCGCAGCTCGCTGACATCGTGCGGGTTGATGTCGTTGGTGGTGCCGAGTTCGGCGGCCGAGCCCGCGGGCGCGCCGTCCTCGTCCGAACTACACCCGGAGACCACCAACCCGATCGCGACGGCGGCTATCGCCAGTCGTGCCGTCAGTGAACGAATCCGCATGGTTCGCTCCTTCCCGCAGCGCTGCTGCGTGTCTACTTCAGGAAACCGATCTTGGTGTAGTCGTACGACGCGAGCCCGGGAGACCCGTAGTTGGCGATGTCGGCGCGGACGCCGAAGTTACCCTCGGACTGGGTCAGCGGCAGTGAGTGGCCCTCCTCGAAGACCGCGCGGTCGACCTGGTTGGCCAGCTCGATGGCCTTCGCCGGGTCCAGCTCGGCGAGGGCGCGATCGATCAAGGCGTTCAGTTCCGGCGATCCGATGCGGCCGTAATTGCCCTGCAGATCGTCGGGATGGAAGGCATAGATCTGCGGCATGCTGCTGAGCGGGAACGCGTCACCGGAGAACACGAACTGCGCGGCATCGAAGTCGCCGGGCTGGATGACATCGGTGAAGTAGCCGGCGCCCGGTTTGGTGTCGATCACCAGGCCGACGCCGACGGCGGCCAGGTTCTGCTGGATGATCTGCGCGATCTGCACCCAGGTCGGATCGTTGTACATGACGTCGCGGATGACCAGCCTGCGCCCGTCCTTCTCCCGGCCGTCGCCGTCGAGTTTCCAACCCAGGTCGTCGAGTTCCTTCATCGCGGCCGCGGGGTCGTAGCCAAGGCTGTTGTCGCGATAGCCTTCCTGTCCTTGCAGGAAGATGTGATTGTTCAGCGGCTGGGGGTGCTCTACCAGGCCGTTCTGGGTGGCGGTGGCGATGCCCTGGCGGTCGATGGCCTTGGAGATGGCCACGCGCAGTTTCGGATCGGCGAGGATGGAGCCGGGGGCGCCGTTGAACGTGATGTGGCGCCAGCGATTCCCCGGCGCACGGCGCACGGACATGCCCGAGGTGTTGCGGACGGTCTTGACGTCGTCGATCGTGCTCAGCCGCACCGCGTCGAGCTCGTTGTTCTGCAGTGCGCCGACCCACGCCGCGCGGTCGAGCACGCTGTAGATGATGGTGTCCAGCTTCGGTCGATCACCCCACCACTTCGGATTGCGTCCCAGAACGATGCGGCCCTGGGTGCGGTCGGTGGATTCGATGACGAACGGGCCCGCCGTCGGGCCCATGTGGTCGACCAGGCTGTGGTTGAACGCTTCCGGATCGGCGGTCACCGACTTGGGGAACAGCGCCATGTTCCCGGCGAACTGGCCCCGCCATTCCGCGTAGTGCTGCTTGAACGTGATCACGGCCTGCCGGTCGTCGACCCCGCGCTCGACTTTCTCCACCCGGTCGAAGCCGCTGGTGATTGCGATCAGGAAACGCTTGTCCACGCCGTTGAGCGCGTAGGCCTGCGATCGGATGTCCTCCCAGGTGATCGGGGTTCCGTCGGACCATACGGCTTTGGGATTGATCGTGTACGTGACCTGCTGTGGGTCGGTGCCGGTGAGCTGGACATCCGTGAAATAGTTCTTGTCGATCGTGAGCTGCCCCGCCGCGTCGGTGGTGAAAGCCCGTGGCAGCAACGGCCGCTCGATATCGGCGATCTCACCGTCGTTCCCGTCGTTGGACAGCGTGTTCCAGTTCGCCGGGAATGTCGTGGTGGCCAAGCGCAGGTTGCCGCCCTCGCGCACCTCGTCCGGGTTCTTCGGATTGATATCGCTGGTGGTGCCGAGTGCGTCGGACAGACCGGTCGCCGACTCGGCGCCGTCCGCGCCGCACGCCGCCGTCACGAGTCCGAGTGCGACAACGGGAACCGCCCAGCGCGCCCAGTGCCGCCGGGTGCGGCCTCGGGTGGATCGGATCCGCATCGCGCTTCCTTCCCTATCGGCTGACTGCCGGCACCGGCACCGCGTCGATCAGCGCCCGGGTGTACTCGTGCTGAGGCGCGCCGAAAATCCGCTCCGCCGGGCCGTACTCCACGATCTTCCCGCGATACATGACCGCGATGTCGTGGGCCAGGTTCCGCACCACGGACAGGTCGTGGGAAACGAACAGATAGGACAGTCCGCGCTCGGTCTGCAGGTCGCGGAGCAGGTTCAGCACGCCCGCCTGGATCGAGACGTCCAGCGAGGAGACCGGCTCGTCCAGCACCAGCAATTCCGGGTCCAGCGCGAGCGCGCGGGCGATGCTGATGCGCTGTTTCTGGCCGCCGGAGAAGTCGGCGGGGTAGCGGTCGGCGTGTTCCGGGCGCAGGCCGACCTGTTCGAGCAGTTCCGGCACCCGGCGGGCGATCTCGGCCCGCGGACGCCCGTCGATGCGTAAAGGCTCGGCGAGGGCGTCGAAGATCGGAAGGCGCGGGTCGAGGGATGCGGTGGGGTCCTGGAAGACGATCTGCATCTTCCGCCGGATCTCCCGCTTGCGCGCCTTGCTCAGGGACGCGACATCGCTGCCCATGATCTCGATGG
Source organism: Nocardia araoensis NBRC 100135 (assembly GCF_000308435.1). Lineage (GTDB taxonomy): Bacteria > Actinomycetota > Actinomycetes > Mycobacteriales > Mycobacteriaceae > Nocardia > Nocardia araoensis. Next base: position 83,787 of record NZ_BAFR01000002.1, read on the forward strand.
CGCCCGACTGCGGCGGGACCAGATCGAGGATCTGGGTGAGCGTGGTCGATTTGCCCGAGCCGGACTCGCCGACGAGCGCCAAGGTGCGTCCACTGCGGACCTCGAAGCTGATGCCGTCGACGGCCCTGATCTCCCCCTTGCGACGGCGCAGCACCACACCCGAGGTGATCGGGAAGACCTTCACCAGGTCCGAAACCCGCAAAACCACCTCCGACTCCACCTGCGCCTCGGTCTCGGGCTCGGCGATCTCGCGCCGATAGGCATCGAACAGCTCGTCGGTGCCGACCTCGGCGGTGCGGATGCACGCGGCGGTATGCCCCGGCTCGACGCCTTCCAGCGGCGGTTCCGCCGCCCGGCATTCGCCGATCGACACCGGGCAGCGCGGCGCGAACGAGCAGCCCGGCGGTAGCGCGTGCATGGCGGGCGGCGCGCCGACGATCGGGATCAGCGGTCGCCGCGGCGGACCGTCCATGCGCGGGATCGAGCCGAGCAGGCCGACGGTGTACGGCATCCGCGGCGCGTTGAACAACTCGTTCGCGGGGGCGGTTTCGACGATCTTGCCCGCGTACATGACCGCCACCCGATCGGCCAGCGTCGCTGCGATGCCCATGTCGTGGGTGATCATGATGACGCCCGCGCCGGTGATGTCGCGCGCCTTGCGCAGCAGGTTGAGGATCTGCTTCTGCACCGTCACGTCCAGCGCGGTGGTCGGCTCGTCGCAGATGATCAGCGCCGGGTCGTTCGCGATCGCCATCGCGATGACCACCCGCTGGCGCTGGCCTCCGGAGAACTCGTGCGGAAACGCCTTGGCTCGCACCTCCGGGTCCGGGATACCGACCAGGTCGAGCAGCTCCACCGCGCGCTTCGCGGCATCGCCTCTGCTCGCCTTGCCGTGCGCCAGAAGGGCTTCGGCGATCTGATCGCCCACCCGGTAGACCGGCGTGAGCGCCGAGAGCGGATCCTGGAACACCATGCTGATGGAACTGCCGCGCAGCTTGGACAGTTCGCGATCGCCCAGCCCGAGCAGTTCGCGTCCGCGGAACCGGATGGAACCGGTGATCCGCGCCTGCTCCGGCAGCAAACCCATCACCGCCAGCGAGGACACCGACTTTCCCGAACCGGATTCACCCACGATGGCGAGCACTTCGCCGTCGGACACCGTGTAGTCGACGCCGCGCACCGCGTCGATGCGGCCCTCCTCGCTGGGAAAGGACACCCGCAGATCGGTGATCTCCAGCAGCGGCGCGGTGGAGGTCGTCGTCGTCATGCCTTCGCCTTCTTCTTCGACCGAGCCCGCTTCGCGCCGGGATCGAACGCGTCGCGCAGTCCGTCACCGACGAGGTTGGCGCACAGCACGGTGATGATCAGCAGACCACCCGCGAACAGGAACAGCCAGGGATACGTCAACGCTGATTTCGTGCCGGCCGCGATCAACGAGCCGAGCGACACGTCCGGCGGCTGCACGCCGAAACCGAGGAAGCTCAGGCCTGTTTCGGCCATGATCGCCGAGCCGACGGTGAGGGTGGTGTCGATGATCAGGATCGAGGCGATGTTCGGGATCACGTGACTCAGGATCACCGTACGGGTGGGCGCCCCCATGTACCGCGCGGCCCGGACGAATTCCCGGTCGCGCAGGCTCAACGTCAGGCCGCGCACGATCCGTGCCGAGATCATCCAGCCGAAGCAGGACAGCAGGAGGATCAGCAGCAGAATGGAACCGCTGCCCTTGGTGCGCGGCGCGAACAGCGCGATGATGATGAAGCTCGGGACCACCAGCAGCAGATCGACCAGCCACATGATCGCCCGGTCGGTCCAGCCGCCGAGCAGTCCGGCCAGCGAACCGGCGGTGGCGGCGATCGTGGTGGACAGCAGCGCGACGCACAGGCCGATCACCAGGGACTTCTGCAATCCGCGCAGAGTCTGCGCGAGCACGTCCTGACCGATCTGGGTGGTGCCGAACGGATGTTCCGGGCTCGGCGGTTTGAGCAGGGCTGTGTAGTCCAGCTGCTGGTAGTCGTACGGGAGGAAGGGCGGCAGCGCGAAGCTCACGACGAACAGCGCGATGAGCACGATGCCGCCCGCGACGGCGGGTTTGTTGCGCAGGAAGCGCCGCAGGACCAGCTTGCGCCGCCCGGTCGCGGTGACCTCGGGCGCGCCCTGGACGATGATCTCGGCTTCCGTCATCCCACACGCACCCTTGGATCGAGAATGGCGTACACGATGTCGGACAGCAGACCCGACACCAGCACCACCAGGCCGGCGAACGCGGTGACCGTCACCACGACGTAGAGGTCCTGGGCGTTGATCGAGTCGACCAGCCACTCGCCGACGCCGTGCCAGCCGAAGATCTTCTCGGTGAACGTCGCGCCGGTGATCAGTGCGCCGAGACTGTAGGCGAACAGCGTGGCCATCGGGATCAGCGCGGTGCGCAGGCCGTGCTTGTACAGCGCCTTGCTGCGGGTGAGCCCCTTGGCGCGGGCGGTGCGGATGAAATCGCTCTGCAGCACGTCGAGCATGGCGTTGCGCTGGTAGCGGCTGTAGCCCGCCATCGCGCCGAGGGCCAGCGCGGTGGTGGGCAGGATCAGGTGCTGGATGCGGTCGAGCAGTTGCGGCCCGAACCCTTCGATCTTGTTCGCCGACGTCTCACCGGTGTAGAGGAAGATCTGCGATCCGGTCATCGAGTTGATCTCCAGCGCACCGTATTTCAGCAGCGTCGCGAGCAGGAACACCGGCGTGCTCAGGATCAGTAGCGACACCACGGTGGTGAAGTAATCGCTGAACTTGTATTGCCGGATCGCGCCCGCCGCGCCGATCAGCACCCCGAGCACCGTGCCGACCAGCGAGCCGACGATCAGCAGCCGCAGACTCACCGCGACCCGCCGGGGCAGTTCCTCGCTGACCGGCTGACCTGCCAACGTGGTGCCGAAATCACCGTGCGGAATGCCTTTGAGCCAGGTGAGGTAGCGCTCCGGGATCGGGTCGTCGAGATGCAGCTCCTCGGCCTTGGCGTCGATCACTGCCTGTGGCGGGCGCGGATTGCGTTGTTCGAGACTGTCCAGCGGCCGGAACGTCAGGGACGCCAAACTGAACGTCAGGAACGAAGCCAGCAGCAACAGCACGACATAGTTGAGCGCGCGTCGTAGCAGGAAGCCGGTCATCAGTCCTCTGGTCTTTCGGCTGGGCGGGCCAGCGTCGGTATTAGCCCCCGATCATAAGGACGTGGTTCGCGGCGCGCGTGCCACACGACATCCGGGCATGTCCGGGGCGCGACCGGTCACATGGCCGGGCGCGATGCCGGACTCGTCCGGCAGGATGGAATGGGTGACGCCCCTGCACCTACCCAAGCCGAAGATGGTCGCCACCGATGTGGACGGCACGCTCATTGATCACGACGAGCGGGTGACCGCGCGGACCAAGGCTGCGGTAGGCGCACTGATCGCGGACGGTGTGCCGTTCGTGCTGGCCACGGGGCGTCCGCCGCGTTGGATCGACCCGGTGGTGCAGGGCCTGGGCTACGCGCCGCTGTGCGTATGCGGCAACGGCGCGGTGATCTACGACAGCGCCGCCGACCGGGTGCTGACCAGCATGGCGTTGGACGTGCCGACGCTCGCCTGGCTCGCCGACGTCGCCGAGCGGGCCTTGCCGGGCTGCGGTCTGGCGGCCGAACGCGTCGGCGAGAGCGCGCACGACGCGGTGACGCCCCAGTTCGTCAGCTCGCCCCAGTACGAGCACGCCTGGCTCAATCCGGACGACACTTCGGTCGCCAGGGAGGAGGTCATCGACGCACCCGCCATCAAGATGCTGATCCGGCTGCCGGGTGCGCGCAGCTCGGACATGCGCGCCGTGCTCGCGCCGCTGGTCGGCGAGCGCGCCGACATCACCTACTCCACCGAGCACGGGCTCATCGAACTGTCCGCGCCCGGCATCACCAAGGCCGCGGGGCTGGCGGTGGTCGCCCAGCGTCTCGGCGTGGACGAGTCCACGATCGTCGCGTTCGGCGACATGCCCAACGACGTCCCCATGCTCACCATGGCGGGCCACGGCGTCGCGATGCGCAACGCCCACCCCGAGGCGCTGGCCGCCGCCGACGAGATCGCCGAATCGAACGCCGACGATGGAGTGGCGCGCGTCCTCGAACGCTGGTGGGTGTGAGAGGGAGATGTGCGCCGAAACGACTCGGAGCCCGCGCGGCGACGCGGGCTCCGAGTGATGGACGACGGTGGACTTGTCCGGGATCAGCCCTCGGATGATGGCGATGGGGCCGGGAAAGCGGCTTCGGCCTGCGCCGGACCGTGTGGGGGATGTACGGCGGCCGGGTGCTGTGGATTCGGCTGCGCCGGGCCGGTCGATGCCGGTCCCTGGGCGAGCGGGGTTCGCGCCTGGGGCGCCGGGCCGATCGATGGTGCGGGTGCAGCCGGGGCAGAGGTGCCGTTCGAGATCGGTGTGCGGCCCGGAGCCCGGTTGGCGGGAGCCGGGGGATTGTGCGGGACCGGGGCGCTCACCTGCGCCGCGACCGGGTTGCGGCTGCTTTCCTCATAGGTGTCGTTGTAGGTCTTCCACACCGTCGTGACGATGCCGGTGAGCTGGTTGAGGATCAGCGAGCCGCGCTCGAAGTCGGCGCGCAGGCCGTCGGGTACCGGTAGGGCGTTGCGCACGGGAAGTCCGAGCGCACCCGTGTCGGCGCCGAGTTGCAGGAAGCGGTCCAGGATGCTGCCGACCACCTCGACGACCTGTCCGTCCGCGGCGGTGTAGACGTAGCCGTTGGCGAACTTCGCGTACTGCCTGCCCTGCGCGGCGGGCAGCACGTCCGACCGCACGGCGCCGAGCGGGCCGTTCGGTCCGCCGGACTGCGACCAATGCCTGGCGATGATGTTGTCCTGCACCATGTTCAGCAGCTTGGTGGTCAGCGCGGCGAGGGCCGACACGTCGGATTCGCCGGGTGGGGCGGCCTGGCTGTCGTGCGGGCTCGGGCCGCCCGGTGCGCCGGCGGCGATGTCGCGGATCCGATCCATCAGCGCGTACGCGGCGTCGCCGGGGCAGGTGGTGTTGCCGACGTCGCGGTGTGCGAAGACCACCGGCAACCGCACCGCCTCGCCCTCGGCGTACGAGGTGAAGGAGGTTCCCTCGGAGTACATCGTGGTGGAGCCTTTGGGATCGAGCCCGGCCACCTTGGTGCGCCAGCCGACGAAAGCGCCGAGGGCCTGGATCGCCTCCTGCGTCGGTTGCTCGGACTCGTAGTTGCCCATCAGCGCGACGCCCGAGGTGTTCTCGTTGAACCCGCCCGCGTGCGCACCCTGCACCGGGCGGTCGAGGCCGCCGAAGCGTCCCTCGAAGACCTGGCCGTACTTGTCGACCAGCGCGTTGTAGCCGATGTCGCACCAGCCCAACGTCTTCGCGTGGTAGGTGTAGATCGCGCGGACGATGCCCGCCGACTCCGCCTTGCTGTAGTCGTTGCGGCCCGCGGTGTGATGCACCGTTACGCCGCCGAGATGGTCGTCGTAGGTGGGCTGGTCGCAGCGGATGGATTCGTCGGCGCCCCACTGGGCGCGGGTGATGACGCTCGGTCCGCCGCCGGGCAGCGCGGCGGCGACGCTGTGCAGGTCGCCGTCGGCGGCGGCCCGCCCGGGATCGATCAGCACGGCGGTCAGGTCCGCGGCCTGCTGGGCCGGGTCGCCCGGTCGCAACCGGTCGTCCGCGACGGGTCCGGGCTGCGCCACCGGCTGGATCGTCCGAGCCGCTTCCTTACGGGTGACCAGAACCTGCACCGCGTTCGTGTCGCCGACGTAGATCGGCTCGGTTCCGTCGGTCGGGCCGGGACCGGAGTGATCGGTGCGGTGGGTGTCCACCGGTTCGGTGTCGTACCAGGGTCCCCAGGTGCCGTCGGGTTGCCGAGCGCGGATCGTGGCTTTGGTGTCCGCCAGTTCGCGTGCGGTGAGTGCGACCATGCTGAAGGGGGTGTCGCTGGAAAGTTCCTTGACCTGGGCCCCCACCTGGCTCATCAGTTCGGGGGCCACCGCCCCGGGAGACAGCGCGGGGGTGTCGGGCGTGGTGCCGGGCTGGAGCCGGGCGGGATCGGCGATGAACCGCACACTGCTCGTCGCCCGCTCGGAAATCTGCTGACCTGGGGAATCAGTGTTTTCGGACGTTTGATTCGCAGTGAATTCCGAACCAGAGGTTTGAACGGAATTCGAACTGGGTAGTCGCGTTTCTTCCGGTGGTTGCGCGCCCGGTGGCAGCGGCCCGTCCGGAATCGGAATGCCCGGGGCGATCGATAGCATGCGCAGGTCGGAAAGATGCAGGTCGGGTAGCGTCAGGCCGGTCAGTTCGCGCAGCGGCAAAACGATATCGGGCGCGCGCGTCAGCGCGACCTCGGCGAGTTCCGCCGCGACGGCGGCCGGTTCGGTGCTGGTGGCGGTGCGGTAGTCATTCGAATCGCTGAGCATGAGCGTGCCGAGCGGGGCAGCTACCGCGAGGGTGGTGACAACCGGTAGCACGTAGGAGCGTTTCGGTTTGCGGTACCGCACGAGCGTCTCCAATCAGGTCGTACCAGTGATCATGTGTGATTAAGGGTCACTTCCTGATGTATCAATGGTCACAATAGCCACATTCATCACATGGCTAAACCTCTGGTTGAGGATTATGTGATTGCCTGAATGTAGCTCGTTGATTGCTGGCGCGTCTGGAAAACGTGCGGAAAAGGTGAAGATCGACCGGCCCTGTAAACCGCGGGAGTGAACGGATGCATCGTAAGGCGCACATGCGGGGGACAGAAAAATGCTGGTGAAGACGATATTCCGGAGCCAGGGTCGAGTTGGGCCCCCGCCTCGGCGAGCGATGCGCCGCTCCGGGTGTCCTGTACTGTTGCTCAGCGCAGTTGGAATGATCGGCGGAGCCCTCGTCACGCTCCCGTCCTGGTCGGTTGACGCGCCGTATCGCCCATTGGCGGCTCCCGGGCACGGCCGCGGCCTGAGCCAGGTAGGCGCCTTCGAAAGCGCGCGAGCGGGGTGGACAGCGGAACGCATCCTCGCGCAGTACTACCCCGGCGCGACGCTCGGCGCCATCGCGTCCACCCCCGTTCGGATCCGCCTCATGGCGCAGGACGGCGCTTCGCTCGACGCCTTCGCCGCCACCGGTCTGCGAGTGGCGGGCAGGGAGTTGGTGCCCGGCCAGGCCGCGCACCTCACGCCGTTGCCCGGCGGCGGCGCGAACGTGGCGGTGACGGTCGGCTGCGACGGTGATGTGCTGTGGCAGGCGTCGACCGACGATCCCTGGATCCGTCCGATCGACCCACGGCCGAAACGTCCTGTGGCGGAACACCTGACGCTGTGCGGCGGTCGATCGTACCGCGGTGCGCTCGGCGTCGCCCTCGAGGACGGCGCGGCCCGCACGATCAATGAGGTGGATGTCGAGGATTACCTACTCGGCGTGGTCCCGGCCGAGGTGCAGCCCAACTGGGCGGACCAGGGCGGGGCCGAGGCGCTGCGCGCCCAGGCGATCGCCGCGCGCTCGTATGCCCTTGCGGAGCAACGCTATCCGTACGCGCAGACGTGCGACACGACGGATTGTCAGAGCTATCCCGGTACCGCGCAGGAGGACCCGAGGACGGCGGCTGCCGTCGCGGCCACCGCGGGCGCGGTGCTGCTGCGCGAAGGGCGGATTCTGCGGACGGAGTACTCCGCCGCACCGGGCGGGGAACCGGCGGATATCCACGCCATGGATGTCGGGCCTGCGCCCGAGGAATCGCGCAGCACCACGCCGGTTGAGGATCCGCGCACGCAGGCGTCGGTCACCGAGTCGGCGATCGATGCCGAGTACCGCCGTATCGGCGGCGCGAACAGTTCTCTCGGTGCGCCCGTCGGACCCCAGATGATCCTGCCGCAGCGCGCGGGGATCTACCGGAT
>NZ_BAFR01000001.1 GCF_000308435.1 Nocardia araoensis NBRC 100135
GGGTGGCTCTGGCCGTAATCCAGGTCGATGACGTCGGCAACGACGACGGTCACGTTGTCCGGACCGCCGCTGCGCAATGCCAGCTCGATGAGCCGGTCGGCGCACTCGTCGGTGCTGCCCTCGCGCATCGTGTTCGCGATGGTCTCGTCGCTGACCACGTCCGAGAGACCGTCGGAGCACAGCAGGTAGCGGTCACCGGCGCGCGCTTCGCGCATGATCAGCGTCGGCTCGATCTCGTTGCCGGTCAGCGCGCGCATGATCAGCGAACGCTGCGGGTGCGTGTGCGCCTGCTCCGGTGTGATCCTGCCCTCGTCGACCAGCGACTGGACGAACGTGTCGTCCCGGGTGATCTGGGTGAGCTCGCCGCCGCGCAACAGGTAGGCGCGGGAGTCGCCGATGTGCACGAGGCCGAGCTTTTTACCTGCGAAGAGGATCGCGGTGAGCGTGGTGCCCATGCCGTCGAGCTCGGGCTCCTCTTCGACCTGATCGGCGATGGCGGCGTTGCCTTCTCGGGTGGCCGCGTCGAGCTTGCCGAGCAGATCGTCGCCGGGTTCGTCGTCGTCGAGGTGGGCGAGCGCGGCGATCATCAACTGGGACGCGACTTCTCCCGCGGCATGGCCGCCCATACCGTCGGCGAGTGCGAGCAGCCGGGCGCCCGCGTACACGGAGTCTTCGTTGTTGCCTCGGACGAGACCGCGGTCGCTGCGCGCTGCGTAGCGGAGAACAAGTGTCACGATCGCAGCTCGATCACTGTTTTGCCGACACGGACGGGCGTGCCGAGTGGAACACGGACGGCGGTGGTGACTTTCGCGCGATCGAGGTAGGTGCCGTTCGTCGAGCCGAGGTCCTCGACGTACCAGTCGTCACCACGCGGAGACAGTCGCGCATGCCTGGTCGAGGCGTAATCATCGGTGAGTACCAGCGTGGAATCGTCCGCACGCCCGATCAGCACCGGTTGGGTGCCGAGCGAGATGCGGGTGCCGGCGAGTGAACCCTGAGTCACCACAAGAAATTTGGCGCCCTTCTGGCCCCGGCTGAAGGATGGCAGCACCGCGGAACCGCGTGCGGCCCTGGGCTGGATCCGGATGCCGGATGCCGCGTAGATGTCGCTGCGCAACGTGCGCAGCACAGCCCACACGAACAACCACAACAGCAGAAGGAACCCCGCACGGGTCAGTTGCAGGATCAGTCCCTGCACGGCGCTCCACCTCCTGTTCGACCGTGTACGTCGGTGCCGTAGGTGCGGTTCGACCACCCCCACCAGCCTGCTGGTCTTGTCGGCCCCGGTGTCGGCGCCGCGCGTGTGTTGGCAGCATCATAGGGCCGTCGGTCGATTTCGATCACGATACGACCGACGAATCCCTCGAGAGCCATGTCGTGACCTGCACCGCGAGCTTACGGGATCAGACGATACGGATCAGGATCTCGGAGTGCCCGGCACGGATGACGTCGCCGTCGGCGAGCTGCCAATCCTGCACCGGGGAACCGTTCACCAGGGTGCCGTTGGTGGAGCCGAGGTCGGACAACATCGCGGTCTGCCCGTCCCAGCGCACCTCGATGTGCCTGCGCGAGACGCCGGTATCGGGCAGCCGGAAGTGCGCGTCCTGGCCGCGGCCGATGATGTTGCTGCCTTCCCGCAGCTGGTAAGTGCGGCCGCTGCCGTCGTCCAGCTGGAGGGTCGCCGAATAGCCCGAACCGGCCTGCGGCGCGGCGCCGTAGGCTTGCCCGCCCGCGTAGCCCTGCTGCGCGCCGTACCCCGGTTGCTGCGAGTATGCCTGGCCGTAGCCAGCTTGGTCGTCCTGGCCGTAGCCGCCTTGGTCGGCGTAGTTCTGGTCACCGTAGCTCGGATCGGTGTATCCCGACTGCCCGTAGCCGGGCTGACCGTATCCTTGCTGGCCGTAGCCCTGATCGGCGTAGCCCTGCTGGCCGTAGCCGGAGTCGCTGTAGCCCTGCTGGCCGTAGCCTTGGTCGGCGTAGCCCTGCTGGCCGTAGGCCTGGTCGCCATAGCCTTGCTGGCCGTAGCCGCGCTCCCCGTAACCGCCCTGCTGGCCGTAGGCCTGGTCGGCGTAGCCCTGCTGGCCGTATCCCGACTCGCCGTAACCGCCCTGCTGGCCGTAGCCCTGGCCACCCTGCGGGTAGTCGTAGCCGTTCTGGTAGTCGCCGTAACCCTGCTGAGCGTCCGGAGCCTGGTAATCCGCCCCGTACGCGCCGCCACGGCCGTAGTCGTCGCGGTACGCGCCGTTCTGCGGGCCGCCGCGTCCGGCAGGCGGTGGAGCGTACCCGCGGTTGCGTGGATCGGACTCCGCGGGCTCACGGCTCGGGTCGTAGCCTGAGTTCTGCGTCATGGGGCCAGCTCCTGGTTGCGGGGTTGCAGGTCGTTGTGGCGGTGATTCGGGGCCGCGAGCCGCGCTGGCTCTGTGTCCGACGTCGGGATCGACGCGGCCACTCGCCCTGAACTGTCCGGTGTGCAGCGTAGGTGATGCCTCGAACGCCACGTGTACTTCGCCGTAGGTCTGCCAGCCTTGCTCGCGGATGTAGTCCTGTAGATGTTTGGCGAATGCGCGGGTGGTGAGGTCGTGGTCGGCATCCAGCTGCTGGTGATCGGAGGAATTGATCGTGATCACATAGCTGTTGGGTGCCAGCAGATGACCGCCGCCCAGGTCCTGGACATGGTCGGCGGCCTCGCGTTGCAGCGCCGCCTCCACCTCCTGAGGTACGACACTGCCGCCGAAGACTTTGGCGAACGCGTCACCGACGGCGCCTTGCAGGCGACGCTCGAATCGCGAAACGATGCCCATCTCGGCCTCCCTTCGGTACGCGTCTCTTCCTGATTCGTAACAACGACACGCGTGTATGGCGTGTCGCTAATCGACCACGTTCATTGCATGATATCCACGATCGTCCACACCTGTAACTCTTGGCGACGGCCGCGGGTTCCCGGACCCGTTCAGCCCCCCGGTCAGGCCTCTGAAATGGCGATTTCGTATCCGGCGCGCGGCCGTGATACTGTCTCCCAGTCGCTCGGGCGAGTGGCGGAATGGCAGACGCGCTGGCTTCAGGTGCCAGTGTCCTTCGGGACGTGGGGGTTCAAGTCCCCCTTCGCCCACAGACGAGATGCCGTGTATCAGGTTCATGCTGATACACGGCATTCCCATTTTCCGGATACCCACACGAAGCCGGTCCGAGGCCGGCGCGCGCCTTGCCATGGTCGGCGATACGCCCAGCCCCGGGCCGATGCCGCGAGACGGCGGCGGTGAGCGGAGCCGGTCGGCGGTCAGTTGCGACACCGTGCCGTCCCGCAGGTCGGTGATCTCGATCCCGGCCAGCTGGATGAAGGGATATTCACCGAGGATGCCGTCGACGGCCGCCGCGATCTCGTCGACCGTACGTCTCGAGACACAGGAGTCTTCGAATCCGGCGATCCGGAGGCCATGGCGAGCGGCGAGCGCCCGCGCGGCGGCCACCGCATCCGGGTCGGTCCGAAGGCGGGAACGCTTCGCTCCGCTGTTCTCGAGGTGGGAATCACTCGCTGCCCGGATGCGGGCAAGGGCCGATGCGGTGCACCGGTCGGAATCGCCGGCCTCGCGCTGCGCCGGGCCGGGTCGCGCGATCAGGCGGGCAGGGGCGTGTGGACGCGGCAGCTCGGTGAACTGTCGCGTTCGGTGATGCGGACGTACAGCCGCAGCAGCACCTCACGCAAGGTGATGCCGAGCTCGGCGGCGCGAATGGCGGCCAGCTCGAGCGCGAGGTCGCTGGTGAGCGCGCCGGGATCGCTGAGCATTTCGTCGAGCACCATCCCGCTGACAGCCTGCTCGCGGGTCAGGGCGACCATGGGTAACCAGCTGAGTTCCCAAGCGCTGTCGGAGGAAAAGGGAAGCAGTTTCGCTGTTTCCGGGGTGATGTCGCTGGTGATGATCGAATCGGTGATGTCGAGTGCCATGATCTGCTCTCATTCACTCTGTTCGGTATGACGCGGACCCGCCGGGCTCGCCCGGAGTGCGGTGACCGCGCTCGGCCACGGCGCGAAAACTTCGATTTCGTCCGTGCCCGAATTACTCGGTGCACTGATGCTTCGGAAGGGCGCGAGCGCCGAAGACGGGGTGGTCATCCCTGACCACGGACGCGGCCGGCTCGGCTCGGCTCGCGCGGTAACGAGGTATCCGTATCCGGCACCTCCTAGAGTTGTCGAGCCACCGAGTGCGACAAGTGTGAAAACGCCTGTGGCTAGGTCGAATTGCGATGGCTTCGAGATCAAGGCTAGGTAGTGACACCTCATGCTGTCAACGAAGCTTTAGCGCTTCGTGACGATATTGTGTAAGCATTTCCGCTTTGAAATAGTCATGTAGCCCAGCGTATGTCGCTTATCGGTGGGAGTATCGCTCCTTGCTGCCGACTGGAGTCCGGAAAGCGTGTTTATGAGCGCCTTCAATCACGCGGCGGCGGGAGAGTGATCATGCGGCCGGGTTGCTGGTTGACAACGAAATTCGGCGAACGCGATTCATCCGCCGCCCCTTGACACTTGATGACTAAAATGTCGCTTCGTGATACTGCGTGAGCACGCGTATGCAAGGTGCGGGATGGGAGGCGCGGAATGGCTGACACGGGCTCGGATGAGCAGGTCGGCAACCTGGTCCGTAGGCTACGACTAGAGCGCGGATACACCCAGGCGTCGCTCGCCACCAGAGCGGGCTGCTCCCGCAGCCTGATTCAGCAGATCGAGAACGGCAGCCGGATTCCGCCGCTCGCGCTGCGCGAACGCTTGAGTCTTGCGCTCGGTGCGGAACTGCCGACCGACGGTAGCGCGGATCCGGCGACCGATCCGACCAGCAGCGCCTACTACGACCTGCGGATGCGATTCAACGTCCTGCTGGGCAAGGATCCCGAATTGGTCTCACGCGCATTGAGTATCGCGCAGAGCCTGATCGACGCCTCCGGCGCGCGGGCGGAGATCGAGCCGCTGCGCCTGGTCGCCGACCGGCAGTTGGAGCGCGCCGAGGAGATCCTCGCGCAGATTCCCTCGCGCAGCGCCACGGTGTGGGAATGGAACACCGTCACCGACTGGCTGACGATCCTGGAACAGGCCACCACGTCGGTGCGCGCGATCCACACCGCGGACCTGGGCACGATCGGCGGCGATGTCGGCGACGACTACCACGCGGCGATCCTGCGCTTGGCCGACAAGGCACATCCACCGAAGATCGATGTGCGGCGGATGTATGTGCTCGACGACATCTCGGATGTCTGGCCCTATGACGACAAACTCTGGAAGCAGGCCCGTTCGGGCGTGGAAAGCGTGCTGGTCAAGCGCGAGTACGCCCGCAACGCGCAGAGCATGCTCGTGGTCGACGACCGCTACGTCGCGGTGGGCGAGTACGACTACTCGCGCCAGGCCCGGGTCGCGACCCGCTTCTCCGCGCTGAAACACGATGTCGCGTTCGCGGTCCGCCGCTTCGAGAAGCTCTACGACCTCAGGCGCGCCGGTACGGCCATCGTGGTGGACCAGATCGTCGCGCAGCCGCCGCTGGCGGAGTTCGAACGCCTTGCCGATGGCAACTGCCGCAGCCTGTTCCGCGCCGCACTCCAGGAGAAATGGAACACCATGCCCGCACCGGGAGACTCTTCAGAAGGCGAGGTTCCGTGACTCAGAGCCAGGTGCTCACCGATCCGCTCGCCGACCTGGCGACGCTGACCAATCGCTCCGAGGCCAGGAAACGTGAAGTGCGCGGTCATGTTTCGCGGGACGCCTGGTTCGCCGGAACCGGTGGCCGCCGCTACTCGGGCGTCATCGACGCCTACCACGGCGAAACCGGCCGGGCCCCGGACGCGCACGCGATCGCGGCGCTGGACCGGGCCTGGCGCGAAAGCCTGCACATCGCACCTTCGGCGGAGTATCTCGACGGCAGGCTCTACGACAAGCGGCAACCGCTGATCCTGCGCGAGTTAGCGGCTCGCAAGCTGTTCGAGCGCCTGTCGCATCCGGTCGAGGGGGTGCCCGGCGTCCGGGTGCGCCCCGAGGAGGTGATCGTCTGCCCGTACTCGAGCACGATGCTGCTCGAAGAGGCGGTGGCCACCTTGGCCAGACCGGGCGGGGTGATCGTGTGCCCGGAGGGCTTCTACAAGAGCTCCAGCATCCACGTGGAGAAATTCGGTTTGCGCATCGTCTCCTGCCCGGTGGCTCCGGACGATGCCTTCAAGATCGATCCCGCCCGGCTGGCCCGCTGCCTCGCGGAACTGCGTGCGACGGGCGAACTGTGCGGCGTGTTGCTCACGCTGCCGGGCAACCCGGTGGTCGCGGACTACACGGCGACCGAGCTGGCGGAACTGGGGCGGGTGCTGCTCGACTGCGGGGTTCCGGTGATCTGCGACATGGCCTTCGATCGGCTGGTGGCCTCGCACATCCCGATCGCCGCACTGCACGTCGACACCGAGCAGGGCATCCGGCGGCTGTACGACGTGGTGCTGACCATCACGGGAAATTCGAAGGGCTACAACGCCTTCGGTCCGTGCAAGATGGGTGCGGCCTGCACGGGCGACAGCGAGTGGCTGGCACGGATCCGGGAGCGGCTCACCATCTCGTTCCAGCGCGAGACCACCCATCTGGCCCGCGCCGTCCTCGAGCACACCTCCGAGGACTACTTCGACCGCAATCACGCGCTGATGCGGGCGCAGATCGATCGGGCTTGCGGCCGGATCGCCGCGATCAACACCCGGTTGGGCACCGACGTGCTGCGACCGCTGGGCACCCCGGAAGGCATGTTCGTCTCGGTGGTGTTCGATCGCGCGCTTCTCGACAAGGCGGGTCTGCGCACGAGTGCGCAGGTGGAGGACATGTTGCTCGCCGTGGCCGGGGTCGACAGCGTCGCGCTGGACCGGACCGGCTCGCTGCGCCCCGGCGTCCGGTTGAACGTCCTCGCTCCACGCAAGGCGCCGCGGCAGGAGTCGCCCGCTTTGATCGAGGAACTCTTCGACCGGCTGGAGCAATTGATCCGCGACATCGTCGGCGGACTCACCTATCGCGACGCGCTCGCCGATCGCGGACTGACAGCTCTGGTGGCGGAGCACAGGGCCGCACGATGATCGTCGGAGTGCTGCGCGAGACCGCGCCGCGAGAGACTCGCGTGGCGCTCACCCCGCACGGCGTGCGCACGCTGTCGGCGGCGGGACTCCGCGTTCTCGTGCAGGAAGGCGCGGGGCGCGGTGCGGGTTTCACCGACGGGGACTACAGCGCGTCCGGGGCGGTCGTCATCGAGGACCGCGCGGCTGTGTTCGAGCGCGCGGGCATCGTCGTCTGGGTGAAACCGCCCGCGTTCGAACTGGATTCGATGCCGCTGCGCGCGGGGACGACGCTGCTCGGCTTCCAGGATCCGCACCACCGCCGCGACGAGATCGACCGGTTGCGCCGCCGCGGCATCGAATCGGTCGCCTTCGACGCGGTGCCGCGCGACCACACGACCACCGAGTTCGACGCGCTGTCCACCATGAGCCGGATCGCGGGCGCGGTGGGTTACGCCGAAGGCAGGCGATTGCTCGCTCCCGCGCGGCTCACCCGCCCGGTCCGTGCCCTGGTACTGGGGTGCGGTGCCGCCGGGCTCGCCGCCGTCGCGGCAGCGCGCACCTTCGGCGACGAGCGGCCGACGGCGCTCGGCAACCGCCTCGCACAGCGGGCGGCCGCGATCGAGGCGGGCGCGGGGGAGTTCGTGCCGAACTCCGACGACAACGCGGCGCTGCTGGACACGCTCGCCGCCACGCCGCCGGACCTGGTCGTCTGCACCGCCGTGCACCGTGGATCCCCGGCGCCTCGCCTGCTCGGGCAGGCGGCGCTGGACCGGCTCGGCTCGGGGACGGTGATCGTCGACCTGGTGGCCAAGGCGGGCGGCAATTGCGTCGCGACCGTGCCGGACCGGACGGTCACCCTGCCCAACGGCGTCGTCGTCACGCATCGCTCCAACTACCCGGCGGCGCGTCCGGCCTCGGCCAGCCATGCGTACGGCGCGGCCACGGTGGCCATGGTGCTGCGAATCGCCGGGGAGCGGCGGAAGTCCCTTGACGCTCGATGAGAACGTGTTCTAATTTTTGGCATGCGCAGATTTGACGGCCGCCGCGTGGTGGTGACGGGAGCGGGATCCGGCATCGGTCAGGGCATCGCCCTGCGGCTGCTGGACGAAGGGGCGCAGCTGGTCGCCGCCGACATCGACGCGGCGGGCCTGGCGGCCACCGCGGAGAAGGCGGGCGACGGCGCGGAACGACTGCGGACGGTAGAGGTCGACACCGCCGATCCGGAGTCGGTACGCACCGCGACCGGAGCGGCGCTGGAGTTCCTCGGCGGACTGGACGTGCTGGTCAACGCGGCGGGCATCCTGCGCCCCGCGCGCACCCACGAGATGCCGCTCGATGTGTGGGACCAGGTGATCCGGGTGAATCTCACCGGCACCTTCCTGATGACCCAGGCCGCGCTGCCCGCGCTGCTGGACACCGGACGCGGCGTGGTGGTCAACATCTCCTCCACCGCGGCCTTCAGCGCGGCGCCCTACCTCGCCTCCTACGCGGCGTCCAAGGGCGGCGTGAACGCCTTCACCCACGCCATCGCCCTGGAGTACGCCAAGCAGGGCTTGCGCGCGGTGAACATCGTTCCGGCCGGCATCACCAGCGGTATCACGACGAAGTCGATCCTGGATCAGCCCGAAGGTTTCGACCCGCAGCTGTTCTCTCGCATGACCGGATGGCTCAACGGTGGCGCGCTCGGGTCCCCGGAGGACATCGCCGGGGTGGTCGCCATGGTCGCCTCCGACGACGGGCGGTACATGACCGGGACCGAGATCAGGGTCGATGGCGGCGCGCTGATGTAGTCAGCCGGGCGTCGCGACCAGCAGATGGTGCGGAATCGGCGCGTTCGCCAGGCGCCGGTGCTCCACCGTGCAGCCCGCCTGTTCCAGCGCCGCGATCACCTCCGGCACCGGACGCAGGGTGAAGCCGTAGGACGTGGACGTCGGCCACGGTGCCGCCCGGCGCGGCGAATACCCGAATACTGTTCTCTCCGGTATCCGTTCGGATACCGCGTTGCCCAGCGAAAGAGGACCGCGATGCGCCGGCCGATGACTCTCTTCGCTGCTTGCGTGCTGGCACTGCTACCCGCTCAGCCCGCTTCGGCGGCCGGACCATGGGGTCCGCTCGCGCCGCCGAATCCTTTCCTCGGGCCGACCGGCACCGCCACCATGCACGGTGACGCGGGGTCCTCCGATGCGACACCGCTCGCCGGTCCGGACGCCGGCGCTTCGGCAGTGGGCGCCTACCCGCTGGCCTCGGCGTGTCCCACCCTGCTGGAGGGGTCGGACCGACTCGTGGTCGCCCTGTGCACCGCGATCGCTGGACAGACCCCGACAGTGCATCTGCTCGACCCGGCTGCGCCGGGCCCGTTGGCCTCGTCGCTCGCCGCGCTGCCGTTGACCAAGGGCAGCCTGCTCGGCGGCGTGTACGCCTATCTGGACCAGGACGACCGCTTGCTGGTCGTGGACGGCACCGATCGGTTGCTCCGGGTGCGGCACGAGCGCGACGCGGCGGGAACGTGGCGGCTGATCGGCGAAGAGTCCGCCGACCTCGGGCCCGTGATCCCGGCGGGGGACAACGTGACAGGACTCGTGCCGGACTGGTCGGGCAATGTGTGGTTCGCGACCGGCCGCGGTGTGGTCGGATTCGTCACCCCTGCCGGGCGGGTCACCGCGTTGACGCTGCCCACGGGGGAGCTGGTGGCCAACAGCATCTCGGCGGCCCCGCGCGGACAAGTGGCGGTGGCGACGACGCACGCGCTGTACGAACTGCGCGTCGGCGCGTCCGGCGCTCCCGAGATCTCTTGGCGTGCGGCCTACGATCGGGGATCGGCGCGCAAGCCAGGACAGCTCAGCTGGGGCACCGGGTCGACGCCCACCTACTTCGGTCCCGCGACCGGCGCGGACTATCTGACCATCGTCGACAACGCCGACGGACAGGTGCACGCCCTGGTGTTCCGGTCCGGTACAGGCGAATCGGTGTGTTCGGTTCCGGTGCTCGGCGAGGGCGGGCCGGGAAGCGAGAACTCGCCCGTCGGTATCGGTCGTTCGATCTTCGTGGCGAGCACGTACGGCTACCCGTATCCGGCGCTGCCGGAGGGGGCGGGGCCGGCGTCGCCGCCGAACGCCCCGTTCATCGGTGGGATGACACGGGTGGATGTCGCCGCCGACGGATGTCATGTGAGGTGGGAGAACCGGATTCGGAGTGCCGCCGTTCCGCGGCTGTCCACGGCGGACGGCGCGCTCTACACGGTCGCTCGGGTCGGCCCGGATCACACCACACCCGTGGACGGCTACGCGTTCACCGTCCTCGACCCCGAAACCGGTGCTGTCACCGCGTCGCACCCGCTCCCGGGCGCCGTCGTCGACGATCCATTGCAGACCGCGCCGCTCATCACCCATGACGGCCGTCTGCTCCAAGGCACGGTCACCGGGATACTGCGCGTCGGTTGAGCCCCCTTGTCGCTGCGAAGTGATTCAGGTCACTTCTCGGGGCGATTCGAGCCCTGGATGGCCATTTTCGGCGGTGTGCGGCTCCGGGGGGTGACCCCCCGTCGAGTGTGACGTGGGTCTCTCCAAGTCGGGTGTCACGGTGTCGATTTCGCGTGGTTCGGCGCTTGGTAACGGCAGGTGAGGCGAAGATCACATGACTCGTTATGGTTGCGGCTCCGGTGCTGAACCGGGCCTGCGCCACGGGTGAAGGAGACCCTTTTCACTCACTGGTTAATGCGGAGCTTGCCGGGGAACTGCCCGGTCTTCCCCGCGTGCCGCTATGTCTTTACCCGGTTTATTACCGCGTAAACAAACTTGTGGTCTCTTTCTGTTGCTCCGTGCTCAGCAACTGCCCTTTCGTGCAAATGAACGTGCAGGTGGGGAGGGGTGCCGGTAACCATGGAGGGGTCTATTGAAACGCTCGGCTAACGACTGAAGCGAGTTCCGATTCATTGCCGGAAAGCATTCCTCGCGACTATTCCGACGGTGTCGCCGGAGCGCTGCCCGGTCGCCGAAACCGCGGTCTCGCGGGTCGCATGTAGTTAGCTGACACCCGGCGAAAGGAGGCCGCCGCAAGGGTTTGCTGGGGTGCTGCTTTATACGCTTGACCTCGGCGGGGAGGGTTGCGTAGGGATAACGGTTGTGTAGAGTTGTCGGTAACGCTGGCCGCAGCTAGAGCAGCGACTCGCTGCGGCCAGCGGAACTCAAATGGGGGACTTCCGAACGGATCCGGCGCCGCTTAGCTGCCGATTCCCCCGGTCACTTCGCCCAGCGTGTGCTGAATGTTGGCTGCATCACAGTAATCGGGCGACCGCTCGATGCCTCGGCCTCCGGCCTCGCCTGCTCCGCGACCGCGCGCCGCCCCACTCCGAACACGTACACCAGGAACAACGCCTCGGCGGTGAACCCGATCCCGATCCGGATCGGCGCGGGCAGCGGGCTCGGCGTCACGAATCCTTCGATACAGCCACACACCAGCAGTACTCCGACCAGGCCGAGCGCGACGGTCGCGGTCGCCCGCCCCTGCCTGGCCACCGCCTCCGCCCGGCTGAACCGCCCCGGATCGATCAGCGTCCAACCGAGTTTCAGCCCGACGCCGCCCGCGACGAACACCGCGGTCAGTTCCAGCGTGCCGTGCGGAAGGATGAAACCGAAGAACGCATCCAGCCGCCCCGCGTCGGCCATCAGTCCCGCACTGACGCCCAGATTCAGCGCGTTCATGAACAGCAGGTAGACCGCGGGCAGGATCAGGACGCCGGTGAACAAGGCGATCGCCGTCACCCACGCGTTGTTGGTCCACACCTGCGCGGCGAAGGCCCCCTGCGGATGCTCCGAGTAGTACGTCTCGAACGCGCCACCCGGTGCGGTGAGACTCTGTGTCTGTTCCGGGATTCCGAGTACTTCGCGGGCCGAATCGAATCGGTCGACCCAGACTGCCAATCCGGCCGAGACCAACAGGAACACGGCGGCCACACCGGCCCACCACGGCCACGCCCGGTACAGCGCCGCCGGGAAGCGGTGCGTGACGAACCGTCCGATCTCCTGCCAGGTATCGGCTCGCGTCCCGAGCACCCGGCCCCGCGCGCGTGCCAGCAGCGCGCTCAGCCCGGCGATCAGCTCCGGGTCGGGGCTGTGCGACTGCAAACGCGCCAACTGCTGGGAGGTGCGGCGGTAGAGCAGGACGAGTTCGTCCGCCTCCGCGCCGGTCAGTTTGCTCCGCTTGGACAAGTAGTCGAGCCGGTCCCACGCCCTGCGGTGCGCCAGGCTGTATGCGTCCACGTCCATTCGGTTGCCTCCCACTCCCGCCGGTCGCAAGAATGCTATCGACATGGCTGAGTTCACCACCGGCGAAGCAGTGGCCCTGGAACTGCCGATCGCCCGCATCCCCACCAGGGCCGCCGCGTTCCTGATCGACGTGCTGGCCCAGTGCGCGCTCGGGTTCGTGCTGTTGTTCGCGATCGTCACGCTGCTGCTGCCCGCGGGCGTCGACTCCGCCTGGCTGGACGTGGTCATGCTGGTGACCATCGTGACCGTGCTGGTCGGCTACCCGGTGGCCTGCGAGACCGCTTGGCGGGGGCGGACACTGGGCAAGCTGATGCTCGGGCTGCGGGTGGTGCGCGCGGACGGCGGGCCGATCGACTTCCGGCACGCGCTCACCCGCGGCTTGGCGGGCGCGATCGTCGATTTCTGGATGCTCGGCGGATTCGGCGTCATCGCGGTGCTCACCTCGATGTGCTCGCCGCATGCGCGGCGGATCGGCGACGTGCTCGCCGGCACGGTGGTCGTGCACGCGCAACGCCCGTTGCCGCCGCCCGCGCTCGCGATCGCGCCGCCGTGGCTGACCGGGTGGAGCGCGCAGCTCGATCTGTCCGGGCTACCGGAAGATCTCGCGCTGGCGATGCGGCAGTATCTGACCCGCTTGCGCACCTTGACGCCCGCGGCGCAACACCAGCTGGGTGCGGCGCTCGTGGCCGAGGTGTGCGGCCGGCTGCGCGTCGCGCCACCGGCCGGTTGTCCGCCGTCGCAGGTTCTCGGCGCGGTCATCGCCGAACGCCAGCGTCGGGTGCTGCCGCAGCCGCTGCACCCGGTGTTCCCGCCGCGCGCCGGTCAGCCGTTCGCCGCGACGTAGTCGTCGATCTCGCGCAGATAGGCGTCCTGCCTGGCGGGCGTGATCCAGGAGGCGCGGAACGAGTTCCGGGCCAACTCGACCAGCTCGTCGGGCCCGAGACCGCCCTGCTCGGCGAGCGCGAGGTAGTTGTCGGCCACGTACGCGCCGAAGTACGCGGGGTCGTCGCTGTTGACCGTCACCGTCAGCCCGCGGTTCAGTAGTCCGGCGATCTCGTCGGCCTTCATCTGCGCCGTGACGAACGAGTTCGACACCGGGCAGCAGGTGAGCGCGATCCCCTTGGACCCGGCCAGTTCGACCAGGCGGTCGTCCTCCACGATGTTGGTGCCGTGGTCGAGGCGGTCGACGGCGATGTCCTCCAGCGCCTGGCGGATGTGTTCGATCGAATCCGGCTGGTCGATGTCGCAGTGCATCGTCAGCTGGAACCCTTCCGTGCGGGCGCGCTCGAAGACGGCGGCGAACTTGCTCGGCGGGTTGTCCCGCTCGTCGGAATCCAGCCCGACCCCGAGGATCCAGCTCTTGTACGGCAGCGCTTCCAGCAGCGTCGCCATGGCGTACTCCGCGGAATGGTCGCGCAGGAAGCACAGGATCAGCTCGGCGGAAATCCCCAGCTCCCGCCGCGCCCGTGCGATCGCCGAACGGTACCCGCTGATCACCGTGGGGAACGGGACTCCACGTCCCGTGTGCGCTTGCGGATCGAAGAACAGCTCGGCATGACGCACGCCTTGGCCGTGCGCTCGGCGCAGATAGTCGAAGGCGAGGTCGTGGAAGTCCTCCGGGCGCTGTAGCACGCGCATCGCGGGGTAGTAGACCTGGAGGAACGACGTCAGGTCGTGGAATCGATAGGTCCGCTTGACCTCCTCGACGCTCTTCTCCGGCAGCTCGATGCCGTTGCGCCGGGCGAGGCGGAACTTCAGCTCCGGCTCCAGCGTCCCTTCCAGATGCAGGTGCAGTTCCGCTTTCGGCAATCCGCGGACGAAGGCGGCGAGATCTGAGGCCATGGGGTCATGATCCTCCTCGGCGGGCGCGCGAGGATGCGCTTCGCCGAGACCGCGGCCCTGCGCGCAGGAGTCAGAGGGCGCCGGATTGCTTCAGTTCCAGGTATTCGTCCGCCAAGGCCTCCGGCAGTCGTTCCGGGGACGCCGCGACGACCGCGATCCCCGTGCGACGCAGCGATTCCTGCACAAGCGCGCGTTCGGCGAGCACGGATTCGGCCGCGGCCGCGGCGTAGAGGTCCTCGCGCCGGGTGGCCGCCGCGGCGACATCGGGGTCGGTCACCGAGACGATGAGCACACGGTGCCGTTGGGCCAGAACCGGCAGCACGGGCAACAGGTTCTCCTCCACCGCGGCGCCGTCGAGACTGGTGAACCAGACGATCAGGCTGCGCCTGCGGGTGCGCTGAATGGCCGCTCGCACCAGCCCGGCGCTGTCGGTGTCGACGAGGGCGGGAGTGATTCCGGCCATGGCGTGCAGCAGCTTCGACTGCAAGCCTCTTCCGCCGACATCTCGGATCTCGGCGCGCGCTCTGCGGTCGTAAGCGAGCAGGTCGACCGAATCGCCTGCGGCGGCGGCCAGGCCGCCGAGCAGCAGGGCCGCCTCGATGCTCGCGTCCAGGCGGGTGCCGTCGCCGACCCGGCCCGCGCTGACCCGGCCGGTGTCCAGCAGCATCAGCATGTGCCGGTTGCGCTCCGGACGCCAGGTGCGGACCAGGACGTCGGTGGCGCGGGCGGTGGCGCGCCAGTCGATGGCCCGCACGTCGTCCCCGGCGACGTACTCCCGGAACGAGTCGAATTCGGTGCCCTGCCCGCGCAGGTCGGCCAGATTGCGACCGTCGAGATGCTGCAACCTCTTGACCTTCGACCGCAGCAGCCGTTCGGCGCGGAACGCGGGCAGCGCCCGCACCCGGGCGGGCACGTCCCGCCTCGTCTGCCTGCCCGCCAGCCCGAGCGGGCCGAGCAGCCTTACCGTGACCTGGCCCGCGACCCGATCGCCGCGGTAGGTGGGCGTGAGCGTGGTGCGGAGGCGGACCTTGGTGCCGGGGGCGAGCTCCAATCCGTGCGCGCGGTTCTCGGCGCGTGCGCTGTCGGGCCAGTCGTCCCATACCGTCCCGCGCAGCGTGCGGGCTCCGGTGTTGACCGCGACGAGTTCCACTTCGACGGAACGCCCGAGGCGCACCGTGGTCAGTGCCGCGCGGGACAGCGCCAGGTCGCGCGCCCGCCCCACCGCGCCGAGATCGATGAGCATCCCAGCCGCCAGGACGCAGGTCACCACGACCACGCCGAGCGCCGACGGCACGACCAGGGTGACGAACAGGGCCGCCACGCCTGCCGCGGCGGCCAGCCGACCGGTGACGACCATCGGCTACACCGGGACCGGAACAGAAAGCAGCAGCGACGACAGCACGCCCTCGGCGGTCACGCCGTCCAGTTCGGCCTCCGGACGCAGGTGCAGGCGGTGCCGCAGCACGGCGACGGCGACAGCCTTCACGTCGTCCGGTGTGACGAACCCGCGCCCGGTGAGCCAGGCGAACGCGCGGGCGGCCGCCATCAGGGCGGTCGCGCCCCGAGTCGATGCGCCGTGCTGGACGGCGGGCGAGGTGCGGGTGGCCCGGCACACATCGACGGTGTAGGCGAGCACCTCGGGGGTGATCGTGGTCTGCGCGATCGCGGCGCGGGCGGCGGCGAGGTGCGCGGGGCCCGCGACCGGACGCAGTCCCGCGCCGGTGAGGTCGCGTGGATCGAAGCCCGCGGCATGGCGTTGCAGGATGCGGAACTCGTCGTCGCGACCGGGCAGGTGGATGTCCACCTTGAACAGGAACCGGTCCAGCTGCGCCTCCGGCAGCGGATAGGTGCCCTCCTGCTCGATCGGGTTCTGAGTGGCGACGACGACGAACGGATCGGGCAGCGGCTGCGGCTTCCCGTCCACCGAGACCTGGCGCTCCTCCATCGACTCCAGCAGGGCCGACTGAGTCTTGGGCGGCGTGCGGTTGATCTCGTCGGCGAGCAGCAGGTTGGTGAACACCGGGCCGTGCCGGAAGGTGAACTCGGCGGAGTGCGGATCGTAGATCTGCGACCCGGTGACATCGCCCGGCATCAGGTCGGGGGTGAACTGCACCCGCGCGTGCTCCAGGTCGAGGGCCGTGGCCAGCGCCCGCACCAGCAGCGTCTTGGCCACGCCCGGCACGCCTTCGAGCAGTACGTGGCCGCGGCACAGCAGAGCGAGCACCAGGTACATGACCGCGGTGTCGTTGCCGACCACCGCTTTGCCGATCTCGGCGCGCAGGGCGTGGAACGCGGCGCTCGCCTGCTCGGCCGTCGGGGTGGTCTCGGTGCTGGTCATTGCATCTCCTGTGGTTCGCGGGCGTTCCCGCAGTCCATGAGCCGGGCGTTGATCGAGCGCGGACGTCTCATCCGACCTCCGATTCGATCCGTTCGAGCTGAGCGGCGACCACCCGGAGGGCCTCCGGATCGGGCACCGGGCCGAACAGGGCGGCGCCGATCTGGTCGGGGTGGGCGCCGACGCGCGCGGCGATCACGGCGACGATCCGGTCCGGCGGGGTGTCGGCCGTGATGCCGAGCGGGGTGCGAATGCGGCGCAGTGTGGCCGCTCGCAGCTTCCCGGCGACGTGATCGTGGTCCTTCGAGCGGCGGTACAGCGCGGCCTGGCCGGCGAGCAGTTCGTTCGCGGCCACTTCGACGGGGCGGGGCTCGCGCACCAGAGCGCCCCGTCTGCGGGCCCGCCACCACACCACCAGCGCGGCTGCGATCAGGAACTGCGCACCGCCGTAGAAGACCCGCGCGGGCAGCCGGTCCCAGATCGGGTCGTCGCCCGCCCCGAAGCCGGGGCGGTCCGGCGGCGGGATCTCGGGCAGATCCGGCGGCGGTTGCGGCGGCGGCGCGGTAGGCGCGATCGGCGCACCGCAGGATTGCAGGGTGCCGTAGGCCAGCAGCAGTAATGCGGCGGTCGCGGCAAGCACCGCCCAGAACTTGGGATTGCGCAAGAGATTCGGCAGCGGCGGCAGTCTGCGCTTGGTGCGCGGCGCCTGCTCGACCGCCTCGATCTCCACCGGTTCCGGTGCGGGCGGCGGTGCGGATGCGGAGAACCGGTCGGCGTATTCCAGCCTGCGGTATTCGTCTTCGGTGGCGCGACGTCCGCCGTAGACCACCTCGTCGAAACTGTGTGCCGCGGGCTGGATCTCGGTGGCGACCTCGAGTGGCAGCGCGGTCGTCACGTCGTCGGCGGTCTCGCGCGCGGTGCGTGACCGCCGGACCTCCAGTACACCTCCCTGTTCCAGGCCGCGCAGCACGGCGCGGAAACGTTCCCGCAGGGCACGGTCGAAATCCCGCTGCCCCGCGGCCGATTCGGCGGCGGCGCGATGTTCGGCGGCTGCGCCCAGCCGCGGTGTGCCGGGCGCCTGGTCGTTCGTGGCCCCGCTCATCGCGCCTCCCGCCGGGGGATGCGAATGTCCAATCCTTCTCTACGGCAGCGGCGATCGACGTAGCACACCACCCGCGACGAAGCCTCGACCACTTCGCCGAAGGCCGTCACCAGCAGGACCGCCGA
Source organism: Nocardia araoensis NBRC 100135 (assembly GCF_000308435.1). Classification (GTDB taxonomy): domain Bacteria; phylum Actinomycetota; class Actinomycetes; order Mycobacteriales; family Mycobacteriaceae; genus Nocardia; species Nocardia araoensis. The sequence goes on from NZ_BAFR01000001.1 coordinate 17,725, forward strand.
CGTGGTCAGCACGATCACCGGCCACCGGTGCGTGCCGGAGAAGTCGGAGACGAACAGCGGAATGGCCAGCAGCGGAACCGCCAACAGCGTGAACAGAGCCCGCTGGGCGATCCAGAGCCCCGTGGTCGGCCACTCCGCGCCCTCGGCGAGGAGTTTCGCGCGCGCGACGCCGTCGCGGTGCGACGTACGTTCGACGAGCAGCACCGGTACCGCGACCCAGCGGCCGGCGCGCAGCCGGCCCAGCCAGATCGCCGCGAGCGGTAGCGTCACGATCAGCGGGCCGCCCAGCGCGAGCACGCCGACGCCCACCAGGGTGAACAGCAGCTGGAACACCAGCAGCGGGCCGAGCGACCCGCCGAATCGGCGCAGCGCGGTCCGGCGGTCGATCGGCGCGCCGCCGACGGTCGCGAGACCGAGGACCACGGTCGTGCCGCGTAGGACGAACCGCAGCACCCAAGCGCAGGCCGCGGTGGACAGGATCGCCGCCCAAGCGACACCGGAGTCGGAGCCGTCGCCGAACTCGGCGACGCTGCCGGTCACCGCGACGACCACGGCTTCGGCGAGCAGCAAACCCGTAACGCTCAACCCGGCCAGGGCGCGGATGTTCGCCTGGATCAGCGCGAACGGCACATCGAGCAGTTCACGGAAACTCAGCGGTCGGATCGGCACCGTCGTTCCGGGAGACCCCGGTACCGGATCTGTTCCCACCCCGACGGCGCCGGCCGGTTCGGCGGCTGGCAGCACGGGCCGAGTCTAACCGTCAGGGCCGCAGTAAGCGGTCCACCACGTGCCGGTAGCGAGCTGGATCGATGGGCGGCAGACCGAGCAGTGCGCGCAGGTACACGCCGTCGCCGACCAGCCGGATGAGGTCGGCCTGGACCGGGTCGGCGACCTCTTCGTCCAGACCTTTCGACCAGAAGTTCATCAACTCGACCAGCGCGTGCTGCACCTCGTCGGGCTCCGGGGTGGCGTCGATGGTGCGCATGGTCGCGAGCATGGACCGGTAGAGCGCGAGCTCGACCGCCTCCGCCGCGTCGGCCGGGTTCGGCGTCTGCAGATACCACTCGGCTACCGAGCTGCCTTTCGCGACCGCGCTGTCCAACTGCTTGCTCGCCCGGTCGGTCAGTCTGCGGACCAAGCCCGCGAGCAGCGCGTCCTTGCTTTTGAAGTGATAGAGCAAGCCGCCTTTGGAGACGCCCGCGGTGGCCGCGACGTTCTCCAAGGTCACCTGCGACATGCCTTTTTCCAGGATCAAGGTCTCGAGCGCGTCCAAGATGCGGTCGCGGGTGTCAGCCGTCACCGGCCAACTATACCGTCTGGACGGTTTGGTTGGGTACTATACCGTCTGGACGGTAAGAAACCGACGACAGAAGTCGAGAAAGTCATGACTCCCCAGACCGCACAGCCCACCGAACGATCAACCAACGCCCCACCCCGTGCGGGGGCGCGCGAGTGGGTGGGGCTGTCCGTGCTGGCGCTCGCCCTGCTGTTGCTGGCCGTCGACGCGACGGTGCTCGATCTGGCCGTGCCCGCGATCACCGCCGATCTCGCGCCCACCACGCCGCAACTGCTGTGGATCATCGACGTCTACTCGTTCGTGCTCGCCGGACTGCTCGTCGTCATGGGCAACCTGGGCGACCGGATCGGACGGCGCAGGCTGCTGCTGCTCGGCGCGGCCGGATTCGGCGTCGCCTCCGTGCTCGCGGCGTGGTCCTTCACACCGGAGATGCTCATCGCGGCACGCGTGCTGCAAGGTGTCGCCGGTGCGACGCTGATGCCAGCGACACTGGCGTTGATCAGGTCGATGTTCCTGGATCCGCGGCAGCGAACCGTCGCGATCGCGGTGTGGAGCGCGATGGCGGGCGGTGGCGCCGCGGCGGGACCGCTGCTGGGCGGCTGGCTGCTGGAGCACTACTGGTGGGGTTCGGTCTTCCTGGTGAACCTGCCGGTCATGCTGGTGCTGATCGGGCTCGGCCCGGTGCTGATCCCGGAGTCGCGTGATCCGCGGCCCGGTCGCTTCGACCTGCTCAGCGCCGTGCTGTCGATGTGCGCGCTGGTGCCGGTGGTGTACGCGGTGAAGGAGTTCGCGGCGCACGGTGCGAGCGTCCGTGGCGCGGTGATCGGCGTGCTCGGCCTGCTGGCCGGCGTGTGGTTCGTGCGCAGGCAGCGACGACTGGCGAAACCGATGCTGGACCTGGCGCTGTTCGCGCTGCCGAAGTTCCGCACCGCGGTGCTGACCAATCTGCTCGCGGTGTTCGCACTGGCCGGTGTGCTGTTCTTCGGCTCCCAGTACCTCCAGCTGGTGCTGGGCCGCTCCCCGCTGCAGGCGGGATTGCTGCTGCTGCCCGGACTGTCGGCCGGGATGATCGCCTCGCTCGCCGCGGCATGGTTGGTGCGGCGGCTGCGGCCTGGCACGGTGCTCGGCGGCGCGCTGATCACGGCGGCGCTGGGCGCGGCGCTGTTCGGCCTGCTCGGCCCCGACGCGGCCACCAGTACGACGCCGTTCGTGGTCGGTTTCCTGTTCGTCGGGGCGGGCGTCGGCGTCGCGCTGACCGTGTCTTCGGATCTGGTGGTCGGCTCGGCGCCGCCGGAGCGCGCGGGCGCCGCCGCCGCCGTGTCGGAGACCGCGTACGAGACCGGCGTCGCGCTGGGCGTAGCGATCCTCGGCAGCGTGGTCATGGCGATCTTCCGGAACGGTCTCGACCTCACCCACGTGCCGGGCGACCGGATGGATGCCGCCTCGGAATCCCTTGGCGCGGCTACGGCTTTCGCGCGTGAACTGCCGGAAGCCGCCGGGCACGCGTTCCTCGCATCGGTGCACGAGTCCTTCGTCTCGGGAATTCACTTCGCGGCCGTCGGCACCACGTCGATCCTGTTGATCGCGGCGGTGGTGGCGTTCCGGCTGCGCCATGTGCGCCGGTGATTTCGTCCGGCCTGGCAGCCGACTCGCCGATCGCCGCGACCGCCGGGCAGCTCGACGCCCGCGCAGCGTGGACAGGCTACGGGTCAGCTGGACTGCCGTATAGCGCGGACGCACCTGCGCCCCTCTGATACCGGGCTCGGGGGCCGGGTGCGTCCGCTCGGCTGGAGGTAGCAGGTGACACAACCATCGGTTGTGTCAATGCGGCCTGTCAGTTGTTTGATCCCGCCTCCGCAACCTTGCTTTGATCACAGCGCTCAACAGCGAGTTGTTCGAAGCGGGAGGTGCGGAGTCCGGTGGCTGGACGGTCTCTTGGTCGGCAGTTCGGATGGTTGTGGACGGCCTACGCGGTCAGCGCCTATGGCTCCGGGCTGGGGTTCGGTGCGTTACCGCTGATCGCTGTGCTGGTGCTGGACGCCGGTCCCATTCAGGTGTCCGCGCTGTCCGCTGTGGGGCCTGCGGTGGGCGCGCTGATCGCCTTGCCGCTCGGGCCGTGGGTGGAATTTCGCCGCAAGCGACCGGTGATGATCGCGATGGACCTGGCACGGTTCGCGGTCATGACGACGATCCCGGTCGCCTACGCCTTCGGCCGACTCGGGTTCGCCCAGTTGCTGGTGGTCTCGGCCGTGGTCGCCGCGGCCAAAATCGCCTTCAACGCGGCGAGCGGAGCCTATCTGAAGGCCCTCGTCCGGCCGGACGACCTGCTCGTGGCCAACGCCCGGTTCGAGTCGACGACGTGGAGTTCCACCGCCATCGGGCCCCCACTGGGCGGGGCGGCGATCGGCCTGTTCGGGCCGGTCGCCACCGTGGTGGCCGACGCGCTGAGTTACCTGCTCTCCGCGCTGGGGATCAGCGCGATCCGGGGCCGAGAAGAACAACCTCGGCGAACCGGCGAGCGTCAGGTCCGGGCCGGTGAGTTGCTCGACGGCTGGCGGCACCTCCTGACTCACCCCGGCTTACGGGCGCTTTACCTCAACCAGCTGCTCGTCGCCGGACTGATCATGGCCACCGAGCCGCTGTTGGCCGTGCTGATGCTCCGCCAGTTGGGATTCGCACCCTGGCAGTACGGTCTCGCCTTCGCCGCTCCGTGCGTCGGCGGACTCATCGGCTCACGCCTCGCAGGCCGGGTCGTTGCGCGGTATGGCCAACCCGGGGTCCTCCGTGCCGTCGGCACGCTGCGCGCGGTCTGGCTGATCGGCCTCGCGTTAGTCCAGCCCGGTGCCGCGGGCCTTGCGACGGTGATCGCTGTCGAGCTCGCGATCATCATCAGCATGAGCCTGTACAACCCGGTACTGGCCACCTATCGACTCGAACACACACCCGGAGACCGAGTCGCCCGCATGCTGACGGCTTGGTCGATCAGCAGCAGCGCGGCCATCGCCATTCTGAGCGCGCTCGGCGGACTGCTCGCCGCCGCCACCAGCCCGCGCACCGCTATCACGATCGCGGGACTGCTGATCCTGGCCAGCCCGCTGCTGCTGCCCCGCCGCCGGGATTCGCCACCTAGGACCGACCTCGCGGTGACGAGAGCCCATGCCCGATCACAACTGACCCTGAGCCACACGTCCGACGCCGCGGCCGAGCCGCCGCGGGAAAGGAAT